>DAOPZC010000007.1:0-128430 GCA_035353175.1 Kiritimatiellia bacterium
ATGAAAATCATCTCACCGCTCTATCGCTTGCGTGCATTTGCTCTTGCAAGTCAGGATGGTCAATTGTTGACGACCGTGCCGAGCTTGAAGATGGGCAAATACATCGCGACCACGATGCCGCCGATGATGACGCCGAGGAACACCATGAGCAGCGGCTCCATCAGGGACGTCAGCGAGGACAGCGTGGTTTCCACCTCGTCGTCGTACGTGTCCGCCACGCTTTCGAGCATTTCGTCGATGCGGCCGCTCTTTTCGCCGGCCGCAATCATGCGGATCATGAGGATCGGCAGGCAGGGCTTCCCTTCCAGCGAAGAGCTGAGCGTGTTGCCCTGCTCGATGCCGCTGCGCGCCGAGAGAATGGCGCCTTCGATGACCTTGTTGCCCATGGACTGGGCGACGACCATCATGGCGTCCAGGATCGGCACACCGCTGGACAGCATCTGCGCGAACAGGCGGCAGAAGCGGGCGACGGAGACCTTCTGGGTCAGTTCGCCGAAAATGGGCAGTTTGAGCATGAGCTGGTCGTATTTGTAGCGCCCCGCCGGGGTGGCGCGCCATTTCTTGAAACTGATGACGCCGGCGATGACGCCGGCCAGCAGGAGATACCAGTAACTCCGGATGAAGTCGCTGATGTTCACCAGGAACTGGGTGGGGCCCGGAAGCGCCGAGCCAAAGTCCGCGAACATGGCCGCGAAGACCGGCACCACGAAGGTGATCAGGGCGCCGGCGATGATCATGGCCATCGAGAGGACCACCGTGGGGTAGGTCATGGCGGACTTGACCTTGCGCATCAGCCGGGCGGAGGAGTCGAGCATGACGGCCAACCGCTTGAGCACGGGCGCGAACTGGCCGCTTTTCTCGCCGGCCGCGACCATGTTGACGTACATGTCGTCGAAGATTTGCGGAAAATGTCGCAGGCCGTCGGAGAACGGCATGCCGCTTTCGATGTTCTCCCGCAAGAGCTTGAGCACGGTCTTGAAGCCGGCGTGCGCGCACTGGTCCTCCAGCGTCGACACCGACGAAAGGATCGACATGCCCGCGTTCAGCATGCTGGCGGTCTGCCGCGTGAAGGGGATCAGCTCGCGTTTTAGGATCTGATTGACGCCGCTGACGCGGACTTGGGCGACTTTGAGTTTCGGTTCTGACATGAGAAAACCCTTTCGTGCGGATTATTCGCTGCCGGTGACTTCGAGCGCGGCGTTGAGCGAGGTGGCGCCGTTCCTGACTTTCAACAAGCCGACTTCTTTCAGGGTCTTCATGCCCTCTTTGACGGCGATCTCGCGCAGGACGGCGGAGGTCGCGCCCTTGACGGTCGCGTTGCGGATGGCCTCGCTCACGGGGAGCACTTCCATCATGGCGCCGCGGCCCTTGTAGCCGGTGCCGTTGCACTTGCCGCAGCCGCCGGGCTCGAAGATGGTCGCGCCCGCGAAGAAGGCGGGATCGATCTGGTTGGCGACCAGCACTTCCGGATTGACGTCGGCCGGTTTCTTGCAGACGGGACAAAGTTTGCGGAAGAGGCGCTGGGCCTGGGCGAGGATCAGCGAGGAGGCGATCAGGAACGGCGGCACGCCCATGTCGATCAGGCGGGCGATCACGCCGGAGGCGTCGTTGGTGTGGAGCGTGCTCAGCACGAGATGTCCGGTGAGGGCGGCCTTGACCGCGATGTCGGCGGTTTCGCCGTCGCGGATTTCGCCCACGAGCACGATGTCGGGGTCTTGGCGCAACACGGAACGCAGGACCGAGGCGAAGGTCAGCCCGGTCTGCTGGTTCACGTGCACTTGGTTGACGCCGGGGAGCTGGTATTCCACCGGGTCTTCCGCGGTGACGATGTTGACGTCCGGCTGGTTCAGGTCTTGCAGACAGGAGTAAAGCGTGGTGGTCTTGCCGGAGCCGGTCGGGCCGGTCACCAGGATGATGCCGTGCGGCTGCTCGATCGCGTGGCGCATGGCCGCATACGCGAAATCGTCCAGTCCCAGGGCGGCCAGGCTGGGGGCCAGGTTGGTCTTGTCCAAGGTCCGCATCACGACTTTTTCGCCGTGGATCGTCGGCAGGATGCTGACGCGGATATCGACCTCTTTTTTGAGCGCTTTGATCTTGAAGCGCCCGTCCTGCGGGTTGCGGCGTTCCGCGATGTCGAGATCGGACATGATCTTGATGCGCGAAACGATGGCGTTGTGGAGCGACTTCGGGGGGCTGGGGCGTTCAATGAGGGCCCCGTCGATGCGGTAGCGCAGGCGCGAGCTCTTTTCCATGGCCTCGAAGTGGATGTCGCTCGCGCCGGTGCGGAGCGCTTCGACGAGCATCATGTTCACCATGCGGATGACGGGGGCCTCTTCGGCGGTCTCGAGCGTCCGGTCGATGCTCTCTTCCTGCTTTTGCGGCTCGCTGGAGAACTCGATGTCGGCGTCCTGCGCCTTCATGATGTTTTCCATGGCCAGACCGGGGTTTTCCGCATCCTTGCGGGCCTGCATGCGGCCGAGCGCGTCGACGACCTCTTTTTCGGCTGCGACAAGGGGAACGATCTCCAAATGCGTGTTGCGGGCCACCTCTTCCTGCGCCAAAAGGTCGAACGGGTCGCCGAAGGCGACGGTGAGCCGGCGCCCCAGTTTCATGAGCGGCAGGGCCTTCAGTCGCGTCCAGAGCTGCGGCGGAGCCAGTTCCAAAAGTTCGGCGGGGGCGATGAGCGTCGTCGGGAGGCTGATCGGCGCCATGTTGAAATACGCCGCGATCGTGAGCGTCAAGGCATCGGACGTCACCAGCTTGCTTTGCGTCAGGTAACGCTCAAGGGGAACCTTGCCCGCTTCCGTCAGGGCGTTCTGAAGCTGTTCTTCCGTCAGAACACCGCGTTTGACGAGCGCGCTTTGAAAACTCGGATAGTGGACCGGCTGAGGCATGACATAATCTCCGTGACTAATTTAAAGCAGAAAGGGTGCCAACCTGGACGGCCGTGCAATTCGCGTCGCACGGCGCCGCCCGCGCGAAGGGCGGCACGGATATTGCTTTCATTTAAATCGGGAGAATTTTTTATGGCCGAGCCAGACCCGAAAATGATTGAGGCGATCGACTTTTTTGAAAAGATGTTGCAGACGATGCCGGGCGACCGGACGAGTCTGGAATTTTTGTCGGTCGCGTATGAGCAGACCGGTCAGCACGAGAAGCGTCGGGACTGCCTGATCCGGCTGGCGGACACGTTGCTCAGCGAGAAGGATTACGATAACGCGCAGGTCATCGCGGGCTATTTGAGCGCCCACTCGGATTATCCGCCGGCGCGGGCGGCCGTGGAGCGGGTGGCCGAGGTGATCCAGGGCCAGATCCTCCAGAGCCAGTACCACCGAGAAGTCCAAGGGCTGGGGGCCGGCGTGCCGGTGGCTCCGGGGCAGACCGAGACCCCCACGGCCTCCGATCTGGGATTGGAAGTCCACGCCTTGTCCCGCGCCGCGTCCACGGCGGAGATGGATCTGGTCTGGCTGTGGAAAGAGCGCGAGTTCCTGCCGAAAGAGCTGTGCATGGACGTGCTGCACATCCTGACCGATCGGCCCGTGGCAGACACGCCGATGCTGATTTCGGCGCTGGCGCTGGTGGATGAGCAGCACCCGGAGTTGACGGACAAGCTGATGGAGGCGATGCAGCGGGCGAGCGAGCTGCCGGCGATCCCGCTGGAGCTGTTCGAGGTGCCGCCGGCCTGCGTTTCGCTGCTCGCATCGGCGTTCGTGCACATCCGGGGCGTCCTGCCGTTCGCGATGCTGGGCAACGAGGTGCTGGTGGCGGTGTTGAATCCGTTGAATCCGGCCTTGCAGGAAGAGACGGCGGTGCGGGTCGGGCGGCCTTGCCATTTCTTTCTCGTGCATCCGCGGGCGTGGCTCAAGGCGGCCGAGAAGATCATTTGAGGCCGACGAACCGCATCAGGATCTCTTTGAGTTCGCTGCGGGTGTAAGGCTTGCTGAGGAAGCCGTTGTACGCCTCCGATTCGAACATCGTCCGGATTCGCTCTTCGCTGTGTCCGGAAATGATCACGGCGGGGACGCCGGGCTTGCGCAACCGGAGCGTGGCGAGCAGCCGGACGTTGTCGAACGTGCCGATCTGCGCGTCCAGCAGGACCAGGTTGACCGACTCCGCATGCTTTCTGAAAAGCGCCAGGGCCTCGCGCTTGCTGGCCGCCGCCAGAGCGTCCACGCCGAGGGAACGCAACACGACCATGGTGGACTGCAGGATGGCGCGGTCGTCTTCGACCAGCAGGACACAGGGGCGGGCCGAGGTCTGCTGTGCCGGCGGTGGCCGGACCGCCCCCGTTCCGGCGGCCGCCGGAACGGCCGCCGCCGAGGAGAAGGACTTGTCCGAGGCTTTTGCAACCGGGAGCCAGACGCGGAAACTGGTGCCCTTGCCCGGTTCGGAGGCGATCGCGATGCCGCCGTTATGAACGTCGACAATGCCGAACACGGTGGCCAGGCCGAGGCCGCGGCCGACGGCCTTGGTCGAGAAGAAGGGCTCGAACATCCGGTCGATCACTTCTTTCGGGATGCCCGAACCGGTGTCGTCGATCTGGAACACCACGCCGTCTCCCTGCGAAAGCGCGTGCGTGCTGAAAAAGTCGCCGGCGCTCTGCGCGGTCAGAGTGAACGGATAGGTGCTGATGCGAATGTGGCCGCTGGAGCCGTTCATGGCCTCCGAGGCGTTTTTGAGCAGGTTGATGATGACTTTCCAGAACTGGTGGGGGTCGACATCGACGAAGGGGAGGCTGGGGGTCAGCTTCAATTCGAGAATGACGTTCGACGCGATGACGCCGTTCATCAGTTTTTCCAGGTCAAGGATGACGTTGTTGGGGTCCTCCCGCTTGAACGCGATGCGGGTGTGGCCCGCATAGGTCATGAGCTCGCGCGTCAGCGCCGCCCCCTTGCCGGTGGCCTGGCGAATCGTCCCGACCGCTTCGCTCTCGCCTTCCGTCGGCTGGGTCCAGGTGACCTCCACGGTATTCTGGATGATGGCAAGGATGTTGTTGAAGTCGTGCGCGATGCCGGCCGCCAACGTCCCGAGGCTCTCCATTTTCTGGATTTTGGCGAGACGCTCCTCCACCTGTTCCCTCGTCTCGCGGTCGTGCCATTCCTTGGTGACATCGCGCAGCACGACCAGCGTGAAATACTCGTCCATGCGGCTGATCCGCGTCTCGAAATGGCGGTAGGAGCCGTCGGTTTCGCGGCAGGAGAGGATCACCATCTGAATGCGTTTCGTGCGGAAAACCTCCGTGACGGCTTCGCGGAACGCTTCGCAGTCGGAGTCGGGGAAGAGCGGCGGCGAGAGGGGCCGCCCGGCGATCAGGCCGGGGATCGGATGCGCGTAATCGGGCTGCTTGTGGATGGTGACCAGGTTTGCCAGCGAGTCGAAGACGCACAGGCAGTCGGGCATGCCCGCGATCAGAGCGTGCCGGTGCTCCTCGGCCAGGGTGTTTTGCCTGGTTTTGCGGGCTAAGGCCGCCAACATTTCGTTTACGCTTCTCGCCAATACGCCGAACTCGTCGTCCTTCGGCCAACTCAGGGCTTCGCAGTCTCCATCCAGATGGTGTTCGCCGATGGCCCGGATCTGTGCGATGAGCGTGGTGAGGGGGTTCAGCACAATGCGCGTCTGGAACCAGAAAATGGGCAACACGAACACGATGCCCACGCACGCGATGAACGTCGTCAGCCACCCCAGCGCGATGCTGGCGAGCGAGGAGAAAGAGCCGGGAAGACGGATGGAAATGGCGGACACTTCGTGCCCGAGAAGGTCGCTGACGGGCATCACCGCCTCGAAGGTGTTCTCGCCCAGATGCCAGCGTCCGCCGGCAGGATAGGTCAGGACATCGTGGAAAACCGGTGTCGGTCCGGCCGGCAGGGACGCGGCTGTCGCTGTGGCCGGGGTGGCCGACGGGGCGGTCAGGGCGACTTGCATGCCGGCTGTGGCGGCGTGAATCCGGCTGAGCAGGCTGGCGTTGTTGTGGAGAAGCGAGCCGAGGGCGATAAATCCTTTGGTCTGGCCATCCGCCGCTTTGATCGGCGCGAGAGCAAAGAAGGCGGGCTGGCCGCGGAAAACAATGATGCCCGAAGGCGCGCTTTTCCCGGTGCGGAGGGCTGGCCGCAGGGGCGAAGATGACGCGAAATAAGGCTGGATTTCGCGCGTGTCGACCACGTGGGGCGGTTCGCCGGGAAAGAGCGCGCAGCCTTTGATGAAAGCACCGTCCGCGCCGATGGCGATGGCCAGATGGATGGGGGGGGCCTTGGAAAAGGAACCGAGTTGCGTCATCAGAAACTCATGCGTGATTTCGCCGTCGGACCGCGACACGACCTCGGCTGACTGGGCCGCGGTCTGCTGGATCTTCTCGAGTTCCGCATAGACGATCGTCTTAATGTCGGTGCCGATCGCCCGGATCTCCTGCTCCGTATCGCGGATCAATTGGACCAGAATGTAGCGACCACCCAGATAGAACGCGCTGAGTAACCCCAGAAGCGTTAACGCCGAGACCAAACCGAATTGCGTGCGGATGCTGCGCAAGGCTAATAATATGGAACGTGCCTTCATCAAAAGACCGAGTTCAGATATCGGTAATACTAGCAGAAACTGAGCCAATTTGGCAAGTTGTCCGCATTTCTCATAAAGAAAGCCCGAGGCGAGCCAGGTTGGAAAACGGGGCGGGACTTAGGCTAACCGGGTGGTGAGTTGGGCGAGGGCGTCGTCCACGGGGTCGCGGCCGGCATCGGCCACGTGTGCCGCGGCCTTGTCGAACGCGGCGAGGGCGTCGGCGAGACTGCGGGTGATGTGGGCGCGCATCCACCCGCGGGCGCTTTCGGCATCGCTGCGGCGGAGGGCGCGTTCGATCTTCGCGTGGTGCCGCCACACCCAGGCGAGATGGTGGAGGTCGCGGCGGTGGCTGTGGTGGCCGAAGAAGTGGTTGCGCTGGTAGGCGTTGGTTACGATCTTAAGGGCGAGACGGTTGCCGGCGGCTTTCAGCAGGAGCAGGTGGAACGTCAGATCGGCCGTCAGAAACGCCACCAGCGGCGGACCGTCGAGAACCTGCTGTTTCTGGGAGCGGAGCTTCACGATGATCGCGTGCATTTCGTCGCACAGGCGGCGCAGCTCTTGCCGGTTGTCCTTCGTGAGGTTCCGGGTGGCGCGGTCGATGGCAAAGCACTCGATGGCCATGCGCACCTCGTAGGCGTCGCTCAGCTGGTACCGGTCGAGGCTTGCCACATAGGTGCCGCTGGAGGGAATCTGGTAGAGCAGGCCCTCCTCGGTCAGGCGCCGGATCGCCTCCCGCACGGGCGTGCGGCTGATGCCGCATTCCGAGGCGATGGTCTGCTCCGAAATCTTTTGGCCCGCCACCAGCTCGGACGCAACGAGCTTTTTTGTGATGAGCCTGTACGCAATATCGCTCAACGCTTCCGCCACATCGACCTCATTTCCTTCGATCCCGTCATTCTCCCAACAACGCGTTCTTTCGGGTTATGGCAAAAGAACCGGCACGGCCCATTGACCGAACGCGATCGTTTCACCTTTCTTGCAGACCTTTTGATAGAAGGTGCAGAAGTTCTGCGTGGCCTGCGGATTGAAGAGCCTGATTTCGGGCAGGGCGACCTTGCTGAACCCCTGCGCGCCCAGCGCCTCGGCCATGGAGTCCTTGTTGCGGTCGGCGGTCGGCGTCAGAAATCCCACCACGCCCGCGCGCGCGCAACGCAGCGTCTTTTTGCCGGTCAGCGGCACGCGCACGAAAGCGGCCTTTTCGAATGCCGGGGGCACCTCGCCGTCCGCGCACACGTAGCTGCGGTCGGTGAAGAGTTTCGCGCCGGATTTCAGGGGCAGCGTCTCCCACGGCGCGGCGTCCAGCGCTCCGGAGCCGCCGGCGGCGAGGGCCTTGCCATCCGCATGCGGCTTGACGGCCGCACGCGATCCTCCGCTGCCCTTGCTGATGAGCTGGCGCAGACGTGTGTCCGGGGAAACGGCCTTCCCGGACAGGACGTCCTCTTCGCGGAAGGTCGCGAAAAGGATTTCTTTCGAGTTGACGCGGTCGAAATCGTAGGTCAGGTAGATCAGGCCGTTCGCCGCCTGCTGCCCGTCGGGATACGACACGCCGTTGCGCTCATCCAGCAACAGCCCGCCTTCCCACGTCGCCCCGTCGTCCTTCGAGAGGAACGCGGTCAGATGCGAGCGTCCGGTCTGTGTCCCGACCGCCCCGTGCTTGACCAGCAGGAGATTGCCGGAGGCCAGGCGGCGGATGAAAAACCGCGACGAGGTGTGCTTGATCTTCGAAGGCGCCAGCGGCGACCACGTTTTGCCGCGGTCCCGAGAGACCGCTTCGCGGATGCCGGATTTGCAGCGCGAGAGGCACCAGAGGGAACCGTCCTTGCGCTCGATGAACATGTGTTCGTCGAAGAGGCGGTCTTCCTTCGGCATGGTCGCTCCTCCGCGCACCCGCCACGTCTTGCCCCGGTCCTCCGAAACCACCATCCCGGAACTCGGGTCCGCGTACCACGCCGCGACGGGCAGCACCCATTCGCCCGTCGAGAGCACGAGCGGTTTGCACATCATGACGCCCTTGGCGATCCACTCCGGCGTCGGGTTGGCCGGGGGCTCGGATTCGGGATCGCTGAGCGTCACCATCCACAGCGCGTCGGACGCCACGTTGTTGTATGGCATCACCCGGTCGGTCCACGACCAGCGCAGCGTGCCGTCCGGCGCCATCCACAACTCCGGGTCGAAGGTGCGGCGCGGCCCGCCCGCGTCGGGATCCGCCACCAGCACTTCTTTCCACGTCTTGCCGTTGTCGCCGCTGGTGGAGAGCACCACGTAGTTGTTCTCATCCTCGTTCGGCGTGATGCCCGCATACCATGTCGCCCAGAGCCGTCCGCCGGGCGAGACCGCCAGACTCGAAATCCCGACGTGTCCTCGGTTCGTCACCGCGTGGAGCGGCTGCAGCGGCGGCCCGAGATGCGCCGGCGGAAGCGGCGCTGCCCATAGGCCGGTCAAAGCCAACAGGGTGAAAGCCAAAAAGAGGTTTCGCATGGGATCCCCGTCCTTCCTGTTTTGAGCGGTTGAATGTGAAAGGGCCTCGTCGGCCGGTCGTCTCCCGGAGGCGGAAGCCGTTCCGGCCTCAGCCCCTCTCCGCCATCGCCCCGCGCGCGAATAAATACCAATCCCTTATAGCTGTATACCGGTTTATATCAAACAAAGAGCGGGCGCGTCAAGGGTCCCGACGTCGTGATTCAGCATTGACACAAGGGGTGCGGGAGAAGGAAAATAATGACGGCAAAAACGTGTGGTGCGAGGGAATTCCGCATCTGAAACGGCGAAGGTGCGCGGGGCACAAGGAGGGCGACATGACAATCCTCATAAGTTTGCGCTTGAGGCGGGGGGCGGGAACAGGCTCCTTTGAAAAGGCCGTGCGCGGCCTGTTGACGGGAATGGCGGCGCTCGCGTTGTTGATGCCGCCGCCGGCCGCGGCCGTGCCGGCTTGCCCGGACGGGAAAGACGTGCGGCAACCGGACGGGTCGGCCTTCCGGCTGCAGTTGCGCGGCGACGAATTCTTTTCTTGGACGGAAACCGCGGCCGGATATCCGGTCCTCCATGATGCCTCTGACGGTTTCTGGAAATATGCGCGGCCGGATGCTGGAAGGGCCTCATACGTCATTGTCCCCGAGGCCCGCGTCGGCACGTCCGATCCGCTGGGCTTGGGTTTGTCGGGAAGCCGCAGGCTTGAGGTGTCGGCGCTCGGCGCCGCACTGCAGACGCGTCGGCAGTCGCTGAAGGCGGTGCCGGAGGTGTTGCCGGTTCCCGCGGTCGTCCCCGGCGTGCTCCAAACGCCCGACCCCGTGGAAACGCCGGTGCCGCCGCCGCAGCCAATTCCGGTCGCGGGAACCAAGACGATCCGCAATGTGGTCTTGCTCGCCTGTTTTTCGAATCACTGGAACACGTCGGGCAGCACCGTGAACGCGTCGTACGGCCGCGTGGCCGTGAGCGAGTATTCAAACCTCTTCAACCAGGTCAGCCACACCTCGGACGGCGCCGTCGGCTCGGTGCGCGATTATTATTCGGAAGTCTCCTACGGCAAACTCACGGTGCAGTCGGTCGTCTCCGCGTGGGTCAAGCTGCCGCAGGGAGAAAGCTATTACGGGACGGACGGAGGCACGCAAGATACCAACTGGAAACAAATGATCGTCGATGCCGTCAACGCGGCGGATACCGCGGGCTTCGATTTCGCGCAGGGCGATTCTGACGGCGACGGCTGGGTCGACTGTCTGACCGTGATCCACTCCGGGCACGGCCAGGAGATCACGGGCAATCCGGCGACCTGTATCTGGTCCAAGCAGGGCGAGATGGTCTCCACGGCGACGAAGGACGGCGTGAAAATGCGGCGGTGCCACACGGAACCCGCGCTGCGGGGCGCGACCAGCAGCACCAGCATCATCCGCATCGGTGTCATCTGCCACGAAATGGGCCATTTCTTCGGACTCACCGACCTCTACGACTACAGCGCGACCACCGACGGCGTCGGCGACTGGGGCCTCATGGCGTACGGCTCTTGGAACGGTTCCCTGGGCAACCGGCCGGCGCACTTCTGCGCGCACTCCAAATACATGCTGGGCTTCGTGAGACCGGCCGTCGCGCACTCCCTGCCGCGCACGACCTTGGCCCGCGTGGAGGACAATCCCTCTGTCCTGCTTCTCCGCGACGGGATGACGGACGGCGAGTACTTCCTGCTGGAAAACCGGGCGAACACCGGGTTCGACAACGATACGGCCTCGATCTTCCCCGGCGTGCTGATCTCCCACGTGGACAGCAAAAGCGTCAACAATGACCTGGGCACGTGGCCGCATCCGCTGGTCAAGATCGAGGAGGCGGACGGCGACGACACGCTCGGCTTGGTCGAGTCTCCGACCGACATCATGTCCGAGTCCGGCGACGTCTGGACCAGCACGAGCGGGCTCGCCGGCGGCTTCCGCGACCAGACGGGCAACACCACCGCCAACGCGATGCGCTACCAGTCAACCACCCTCTACTCCCGCACGAACGGCGTATCCTCCTATTCGTATCTGCGCGTCACCAATTTCTCGGCGGCCGCATCGTCCATGACCTTCGATGTCCAGACGCTGCGCACGACCGTGACGAACCAGACCGTCTACACCACCGGGCACACCGTCGCGTGGCCGGCTGCTTCTCAGGCCTCGCAGTATGAGATCCAAGAGGCGTTGCCGGCAGTCTTGACCGGCCTCTCCGACGGTGCGGAAGACGAAGAGGCAATGTATGACGCCTGGCACCTTTCCGGGGGCGCGCGCCGGAGCTCGGCAGGCAGCCGCACGGGGTCCTTCAGTTACCTGTTCCAATATTTCAGCTGGTCCGCCGGCAGCTTCTACCCGCCGGTGCAGTCCCTGACCCTGCAGAAACCGTTCACCGTGACGTCCGGAACAACCCTCTCCTTCCACCTCGTGTCGCATCTGGACTCCGCAGCAGGGTCGCTCAAATGCGAGATCTCGAATGACGGCGGAAACACGTGGCTGACCCTCGGCACGTATGGCGGGTACATCAACTCATGGACCCAATACGCGTACAACTTCAGCGCCTTGAACGCCCAGGGGATCAACATCGGCGACGCCTGCATCATCCGCTTCGTGCTGAATGTCGAATTCGGTTCGGGCTGGTATAACTTTCCCGAAGTGGGCGTCGCGGTCGACGACATCGCGGTCGCGGGCGTGACGCTCGGCGGCTATGGCGCGTGGACCACGCTGGCCAACAACGTCGTCGGGACCTCCTATGCGGTGCCCGCGCGGACCAACGGGGTGTACGCCTACCGCGTCCGGGGCTATGCGAATGCCGCGTGGCAGGAATACGGGACCGTGGGCGAGACGACGGTGGTCTTGCCGTGGGTCTCGCTGAGCCTGACCGGCCCGCTGATGGCGGAGGCCGGCGCGGTTGCGATCGTGACCGCCACGCTGTCGCAGCTCTCGCCGATGCCGGTGGTGGTGAACCTCGCGCTGTCCGGCACGGCGACCGAGACGAACGACTATACGGCCTCCGCCGTTTCGCACGCGATCGTGATCCCGGCCAATACGTTGAGCGGCACGCTCGCCCTCACGGCGGTGCAGGACCTCATCGATGAAACGAACGAGACGGTGATCGTGGACATCGGCTCGGTCTTGAACGGCGAGGAGTTCGGCGTGCAGCAGGTGACGGCAACCATCGCGGACGACGACCCTCCGCCCGGCAGCTTTGAGGAATGGGTTCAGAACTACTGTCCGGGCATGGATCTGCCGACTGCGCTCACCAACGACTACAATGCGGACGGCGTGCAGAACGGCTTCGATTACGCCTTCGGGCCGAACCTGGAGACCAACGCGCCGCTGCTGAACATCTTCTGCCTCACGAACGCGCCCGTCGTGGATATCCCGAAGCAGCTGGTTTCGACGGTTCCCTACGTGGGCATCGCGATCGACCTGACGCCTGTGCTGGACAGTCCCGCGTGGACCACAAACGGCCTGCATGCGATCGACCACCCGAACGAGCCGACCAACCGCTGCTGGTTTGCGCCCGACGGCGTCGGCACGAGCGGCTTTTTCCGTGTGCGCGGCTTCCTGAGGTAAGCACGGTTCAGCGGGTGCGGAAGATGAATCCGCGGAAGGTGCGGCGCGCGGGGACGGGGTGCGTTTTGGCGGGCACTCCGTCCACAAGCCGCGTGCCGTCATCGCAGAGAACCAGCAGGGCGGGCGCGCCGTCGGATCGGACCGCGACCATTCCTTCGGGTGTCGCATCGGGCGGCATCTTCGCCAGCGTTTCGTCGGCTTGCGGCCTGGCGGACCAGTCCCATCGGTAGAGACGGGGGGCGCCGCCGCTGAGCGGCGAACCGGACATGATGAGGTATCGATGGCCGTCGGTGCGGATCATGGACCGGACGCCGTTCCCGCCGAGGTCGAGCAGAAGCGGGTCGCCGAAGCGCGGCGGCTGTCCCTCCACGGTTTCGGCCGGATTGAGCAGCGGCGCGAGCAGGGCCTTGCCGTCCGGCGTGGGCGAGCGGAAGCCGATCAACAGACCGCCCGCGGGCGTGTCGCAGAGCGCCTCGACGTTGAGACTGCCGGGCGTCTTGGGCGGTCGCAGGGCGGCCTCCGACAGGCCGAAAGACGCGTAGCGCGGGTCGCGGTCGAGATCCGATAAGAGCGTGGTGATGGGGCTTCCGACGCGTTGAAACGAGGGGACGCCATTCGTGACGGCGACGCGCGTCGCGAAAAAGCGTTTACGGTTGGGGCGCGGCTTGCCCGCTTTGTTCGGCGCGTGCGAGGTGATCCAATAGAGTGTGTCGACGATCCGCGCCGAGCCCTCAATGTCCATTTCGGGCGATTTCTTCTGGAGCGCCATGTGCGGCCCCGCGTCCCACGCGGCGACCGGCGCTCCGCCTTCCGGAAACCGGTAGGCACGCAGCAGGTTGTCCTCGTCGTTCGCGGCGACGAACAGGCCGTCGCCCAGCCATTCGCCGGCCGAGGCGTCGGCCATGTGGGTGAACGTCACGTCGCGGACGGCGGACGGCGGAGGCGCAGCCGGAAGCAACGGCGCGGCCATAAAAAAGACGCAGGCCCCGCCGAGTCGGACGGGCGTGAGGCTGATCCTGAAACGGAGCCGGGCGCTGCCGCGTGTGAAGTCGAGAGCCATGCGCTTACGATACCAGATTTGCCATCCTCGCGCCATGCGTGACAGAAAACGGTTGCAGGTTCGAGCGGCGCTCCTGTAGGCTATCAAATTCTGACATTTCTGTCACAAGGCGCGTTTTTCTTCTGGATGACACCCAAATGTATAGTTTTTATCCGCAAACGGTGATTCTTTCTTGGGGCGCTATTCTGTGTATCTGCACCTCCTTCCTGGGGTGGCAACGCCGCGATAAACCGGGGGGAAGGGCCTTTATCGGACTGATGACCGCCTGTGCGGTCTGGACGACGGCGGCGGCGGTTGAATCCGCGGTCGTCGGCGTGGCGGCCAAGATTTTCTGGTCCAAGATGGAGTATGTCGGGTTGGTGTTCATCGGGAGCTTCCTGTTTTTCTTTGCGCTTTCCTATACGCATCAGACGCGCCTGATCCGGCGCGGCATGTATGCGTTTTTGCTCCTGATGCCGGCCATGGCGCTTTTGCTGGTCTGGACCAACGAATGGCACCACGCGCAGTGGACCGGTTTTTCGCCGGGGCCGCAGGGCATGAACGTGTTGGTCTATCACCGGGGCCCCGTGTTCTGGTTCATTAGCGCGTACACGTATACGTTGACCCTGTTCGGCTACGGCGTCTTTGCGAACGCCTGCCGTTCCGCAGATCGGTCGATCCGGCGGCAGTATGTGGTCTTCATGCTGAGCGGCGTCTTTCCGCTGGCGAGCGGGGTGGTGTACCTGGCGGGGCAGGAGTGGGTCGGCGGCATGGACGTCTCGGCCATGGGCTTCAGTTTCGCGGGGCTGATGATCGCCTGGGATTTCTCCCGTTTCCAGCTGCTGGATCTCGTGCCGATCGGCCGGGAAGTGCTGGTCGAGCGGATGCCGGACGGGATGATCGTTTTCGATGAAAGCGGGCGGCAGGTGGATATCAATCCCGCGGCCCGGCGCATGTTAGACTTGGAGGAGAGCCCCGTCACGCTCCAGAACCTTCAGGCGCGTTTTCCCGCATTGGCCAGGGATGCCGACGACGGAAGCGGAGTTCAAACGGAAGCCACGCTTCAGACCTCGTGCGGCCAGCTCGACGTGAGCATCCGCAGGGTGCCGCTGTACGGGCGGCACGGCAAGTTGCGGGGCCACCTCTGCGTGCTGGGCGATCTCTCGGCGCGGGCCGCGGCCGAGCGCGAACGCGAACGGGTGATCGCCGAGCTCAGCCAGGCGCTGTCGCAGATCAAGACGCTGCAGGACCTTCTGCCCATCTGCTGCTCCTGCAAGAAGATCCGGAACGACCATGGATATTGGCAACAGATCGAATCGTACATCCGCGAGCACGCCGGCGTGGAGTTCAGCCATAGCCTCTGCCCCGACTGCGCCAAGAAGCTGTATGGCGCGCCCGATGTCGGCGACGCGAAACCCGGCTTTTTCGTCTAGATTCCGGCGCGCTTGGTTTCTGCGCTTCTGGTGCCGCGCGGCGTCTTGGCGTCAGTTTTTCTTGTTTAGCCCGGGAAAGGCAGGTATTCTTTTGTTGTCAAAGTGAGCGGTATTCTTGCATCCGCAGAAAGGGGGCTTTTTCATGCCGGGCGGCGATGACACGGATCTGGAGAATTCGCAGCGCGAATTGGAAAGCGCGAGCGAGGCGCAGTTGCGAATGAAAGACGAGTTTCTTTCGCGCGTTTCGCACGAGTTGCGTTCGCCGCTCAATGCCGTTTACCAGTACGTCACCATCCTGCTCGACGGCCTCGCGGGCGAGATCAACGAGGAGCAGCGCGAATATCTTGGCATCGCCCTCAGAAATGTGAAACAGCTTCAGGCCATGATCGGCGACCTGCTGGATGTGACCCGCTCCAAGTCAGGCAAGATGGTCATGGCTCCCCAGGAAATGAGCCTTGCCGAAAGCATCGCGACCGCGCTGGATACGGAACGGCCCGAGGCGCACGCGAAAGGCCTGACTCTGTCGAGCCTAGTGGAGGAGGGGCTTCCCGCCGCCTATGCAGACCCCCAGCGCGTTCAGCAGATCATCGTCAATCTGATCAGCAATGCCATCAAGTTCTCTCCGGCGGGGTCAACGATCCGCGTGAGCGCGAGGCGTTCTGAGCAGTTGCCTCAAGGCGAGGGGCCGCTGTCGGCGACGGGCGGGACGGAGGGCCTGGCGCCGTTGGGCATGGGCACCTCTTGGCTCGAAATCACGGTCGCCGATTCCGGCTGCGGCATTGCTGCCGAGGATTGCGAGCGCGTCTTCCAGCGCCTCTATCAGGTGGGCCGGCACATCGACCAGAAACGCATGGGCCTCGGGCTGGGGCTGTACATTTGCCGCGATCTCGTTTCGCGCATGGGCGGCCGGATTTGGGTCGAGAGCCGCGTCGGCGAGGGGAGCACGTTCCGTTTCACGGTGCCGGCGTATATCCCCGAGCAGGCGGTGTTGTCCTTCCTCCGCGCGCGCCTGACGCAGGCGAAGGAGGACGGCGAGGTTTTTTCGGCCGTCGTGGTGGATGCGGATGCCGCCTTCGACGCGGTCCGGCCGGTGTGGGAAGCGTTGCTGCCCGCGGCCCGGGAGAAGGGGTTTACGGCGGCAGCCTATGCGGGATCGCGGTTCGTCGTGTTGGCCGACGCGGGAGAACCGCTGGCCGCATGCGTGAGGGATCACCTGCGGCGTTTGGCCAAGGACGCGTGTTTCCGGGTGGCGCCGGATCTGTGCCGCACGTTGTCCTATGGCGTGTCTGTGGCCCGTCCGGACGCGGACACGGCGGACGGCGTGTTGGCCCGCGCGGCGGCCGCCGCCGTGTCCGAGCGGTCCCTGTTGGCGCAGAAGCGGTTGATGGTCGTCGATGACGACGAGCAATGTCTGAGACTGTTCCGCAGATTCTTGACGGCGCTGGGAGTCGCCAGCATCCGGACGGCCGAAAACGGGGCTGAGCTGTTCGCCGCGCTCCGGGAAGAGCTGCCGGATCTGATCGTCCTCGACATCCAGATGCCGGGAATGAACGGGCATGAGATCATCGGCCGGCTCAAAGAGACCGCGGCAACCGCGGCGATCCCGATCGTGGTCGTGACGGGGATGGTCGGCGAGCGCGAGGGGATTGAGGGAGAGACCCCCGGAACGGCCATTCCCGTGCTCAGCAAAATGAATATGGCAGAGGTGCAGCGTTGGGTGCAGCATTTGCTTTGAAAAAGAAGGGATGAAGAATGAGCGCTGAAACGATCATGATTGTGGAGGATGACCGGGATCAGATGTTGGGACTGGCCGTGCGGCTGAGGGCGAACGGGTACCAAGTCGTTTGCGCCGCAGACGGCACGACCGCTTTCACGCAGGCGTCCAAGACGGTTCCGGATCTGATCATCCTCGACATCGGCCTTCCCGCCGGCGACGGCTTCAAGGTTCTCGAATGGCTGGGTGGCATGGCCACCACCGTGACGATTCCCGTGATTGTGCTTTCCGGCCGCGACCCGTGTCTGGCGCGCGACCGGGTTTTGCGCATGGGCGCCAAAGCGTTCTTCCAGAAACCCGCCGACAATGAGGCCTTGCTGTCGGTCATCCGTGAGATTTTGAGCACGGGCACCACGCTGAAGAAGGAGGTCGCGCCGGTCGAGGCACCCCCGTCGGTCACGGTCCAAAAGCCCGTTTGGGCGACCTCCATGGCCGAACGGATCGCGCGTTGGCGCGAAGATCTGCGCGCGACGCCCGGCGATGTGGACCTGATGAGCGATATCGCGAGGGTCCTCGCCACCACGACGGAGCCTCAATTGCGGAATGTCGAGGAGGCGATGCAGCTGGCGAAAAAAGCGTATTTCCTCATGAAATCGCCGAATCCCGCGATCTTGGATACATTGGCGCTCGTGTATGCCGAAGCGGGACAGTATCTTCAGGCGCTGGAAACGGCCCGCAGCGCCTTGACGTTGGCGGAAAAAACGGGGCAAACCTCCCTAATGCTGGATTTGCAGGAGCGGATCAGGAAGTACGAAAGCAAGGTCGTTCAAACGGAACCGCCGAAGGCCTGAGCCCTGATTCCGGCGCTTTTTCGTTGCGCCCCTCACTTCCCCCGCGTCCATTCACGCGCCGCGGACGGGCCGGGGCGCGGCTATTCGCCCGCCTGCAACGCCAGGAAGTTCTGGATGCCCATCTGGCCGATCTGGTCCAGCTTCTCTTCGAGCTCGTCGACGTGGCCGTCCTCGTCTTTGAGGATCGACTCCAGAAGTTCTTTCGTGACGTTGTCGCTGGCATCGGTGGCGACCTTTACCGCGGCGTTGTACTTCTTGACCGCGTCCATCTCCGATGCGAGGTCGTTCGCGAGCTGCCTGGGAATGTCGGCGCCGATGCGGATTTTGTTGAGGTTGCTGACGATCGGCGTGCCTTCCAGAAACAGGATGCGTTCGATCAGCTTTTCCGCATGTTTCATTTCGGTGATGGCCCGCCCTTTCACCAGCTTCTGGAGCTTGCCGTATCCCCAGTTCTCATCCATTTCGCCATGGACCACGTATTGGTTGATGGCCGTCAGCTCGTCCGCCAACAGGTCGTTCAACACGGTGAGCACTTTGATGTTTCCTTTCATCTCTCCGCTCCTCTCTTGTCTTGATTGTTGCGTGACAGAAAAAGAATCTCTTTACGGAGCCCCCGGCGCTCGGCAAAACGGCACACTGAAAAGGATGGTTTGATTGAAGCACTTCGGCAGAAACATGTCGATGCAAAAGAAAAAAGATTGGCGTTCGCCGCCGACAGGCCGCGTCTCGAGTCCCAGGAAAAACGTGGCGGCGTTCTAGTCAGTCCGCGCGCGTCTCGTCAGGTCGCCGAAGGCGTCGATGCGCCGGTCTCGGAAAAAAGGCCACATGCGGCGCACCGTTTCGGTGCGGCCGAGGTCGAGGTCGACGACCCGCGACTCCTCTTTGTCCGCAGAGGCTTGCGCCAAGAACTCGCCCTGCGGTCCGGCGGCAAAACTGCTGCCCCAGAAGCGGATGCCGTTGGTCTCGCCCGACGGATCGCTCTCGGAGCCCGTGCGGTTGACGCTGACGACGGGGATGCCGTTGGCGATTGCGTGCGCGCGCTGCGCGATGATCCACGCCTCGCGCTGGCGGGCTTTTTCGTCCTCGCCGTCCGTGTTCTCCCAGCCGATGGCCGTCGGGTAGATCAACAGGTCCGCCCCGGCGAGCGCCATGAGGCGCGCGGCTTCCGGGTACCACTGGTCCCAGCAGACGAGCACGCCCAGCTTCCCGACGGAGGTCTGAATAGGGGTGAAGCCGAGATCTCCCGGCGTGAAGTAGAACTTCTCGTAGTAGGCCGGATCGTCCGGAATGTGCATCTTGCGGTACTTGCCGGCGATGCCGCCGTCTTTTTCGATGACGACGGCGGTGTTGTGGTAGAGCCCCGGCATGCGGCGCTCGAAGAGGGAGAGCGCGAGCACGATGCCCAGCTCTTTGGCTAAGGCGCCAAACTCGTCGGTGCTGGGACCGGGAATCGGTTCGGCCAGATCGAAGTTCGCCGGATCTTCCGTCTGGCAGAAGTAAAGGCCGTTGTGCAGCTCCTGCAATACGACCAACTGCGCGCCCTGCGCCGCGCAGGACCGGATGCCGGCTTTCAGCTTGTCGATGTTGACGCGGCGGTCGGCCGTGTTCGCCTGTTGGACCATTCCGATTTTCATTTCAGGAATCCTTCCGGAAATTGCATGGTGACGCAGTGCAGCGAGCCGTGCTGCTTGATCAGCGGCAGGCAGCCGAGGCCCACGATCTCGCGGCCCGGGAACGCCTTCTGCAACTGGGCGCGGGCGGCCTCGTCCTTCGGCGAGCCGTAGGTCGGCATCAGCACCGCGCCGTTGACGATCAGGAAGTTGGCGTAGGTGGCGGGCAGGCGCTGTCCGCCGTCGATCACGCAGTCCGCCATGGGGAGAGGGATCAGCGTGTAGGGCTTGCCGTCCAGCGTGCGGAAGGTCCGCAGCTCCGCTTCCATCTGCTTCAGTGCGTCGTCGTGCTCGTCGGTGCTGTCGTCGCTCGCGACATACGCGATCGTGTCGGCGTTGCAGAGACGCGCGAGGGTGTCGACGTGGCTGTCGGTGTCGTCGCCCGCGAGATAGCCGTGGCGCAGCCACAGCAGACGTTTCGCGCCGAAAGCTGCTTTGTAAAACGCCTCTAACTCCTCTTTTGAAAAGTGGTCGTTGCGGTTCGGCGAAAGCAGGCACTCCTCCGTGGTCAGGAGCGTGCCTTGGCCGTCGGACTCGATGCTGCCGCCCTCGAACACGAGATGCTGCATGTCGCGGCAGCGGACGTTTGGGCCGAAGACGTTTTGCCCGACCAGGTGCCGCGTGATCTGGTTGTCGAGATGCGCGGCGAACTTCATGCCCCAACCGTTGAAGGTGAAATCCAAAAGCGTGGGCTGGCCGTCGGCGAAGACGCTGATCGCGCCGTGGTCGCGCGCCCAGGTGTCGTTCGACGGAATGGCGCGGAAGCGGACGTTGTCGGGGCGGACGGCGTCTCCGAGCGAGCGGCGCACGGCGTCGATGTCATGGCAGACGATCAGCAGCTTTTCGCGCTGCGCGATTTCGGCCGCGATCGCGACGAAACAAGGGATCACCTCGTCGAGGAGGTCGCGCCAGTCGGTGTCGGCGTGCGGCCAGGTGAGCTGGACGCCGCTCTGCGGCTCCCATTCGGCGGGAAAACGAATCTGAGGGATCTCATTCATGGTGGAGTA
The DNA here is from genome assembly GCA_035353175.1 of Kiritimatiellia bacterium. Classification (GTDB taxonomy): domain Bacteria; phylum Verrucomicrobiota; class Kiritimatiellia; order RFP12; family UBA1067; genus DAOPZC01. Next base: position 20,314 of record DAOPZC010000007.1, read on the forward strand.
ATGGGTGAAGCTTACACGCCTGCCGTGTGGGCGTCAATGGGGTCAGGCGCAAAAGCGACAGGCCAGCCAGCGCATATAAAAACGGGCGGCAGCTTCCGCCGCCCGCCATGCAAAACTTCTAGCGCTTGTCCGGCTTGAGTTCCCGGATCGCCGCTTCACCCGGCTGCAAGGTCATCTGCTCTTGGCCGAATCCGAACTTGGCCGGCTGGTCGGCGATGCAGGCGAAGAGCGTGGCGGTGCGGCCGTCGGCGAGACGCCATGTGCCGTGCAGCACCGACGGCACGGCAAGCGCGCGCTTGGTCTTGCCGTCTTTTTCGGAGAAGGTCATCTCGAGCATCGGCACGTTCAGGTCGGGAGACGCCACGCGCTGCCCGAAATTGAGATAGGGCCCGGCGGCTCCGCGCCAGAGATCGAGATGCGCCTTGAGCAGCCGGAGTTGCGCCGCGTCCGCTTTCTCCGGCTCGCACCGGCGGGTCCAGAGCGCCACCGCCGGGATTTTGCCGCAGACGAAGTTCATGCCGATCTGATAGAGCGCGAGGCGGCTGGGCTTTTCGGAAACGTAGCAGCCCTCGCTGCCGTAGCCCGCGAGATAGTCGTGATAAACGTGCGTGAAGAGCGGAACACCGAGCACGCCCGCGCCGGAACGCGGCCAGCGGCCCTGATGCAGGTCGCGCGCGTGGTAGGTGTCGAGCAACGGCAGGTAATATTCGCCCGGCTCCTCGATCGAGAACGCGAAGTTCGGGTCGCGGCTCCGGCCTGTTTTGCGGATTTCCCCGAAGATGCCGTACAGCGCCTGGCTGCACCACGCGCCGCCGCCCTGCGGATGACGGTGGTCCGGATGGAAACACGCCTTCATGCCGCCACCCACGATCTGGTCGACCTGTACGCAGTCGATGCCCAGCTGCTGGCAGCGCTGCGACGTGCCCGTCAGAATCTCGCGGGCCAGTGGCGTGCCGGCGCAGATCGTGGCGGTTTGGCCGACACCTTTATCCGGCGTCCCGTTCGTGAAGGCGACCCCCTGCGCGTCGCTGATCGCCCACGGGCGGCCGGTGCGGTTGAACGCCTCCTCCTGGTCGATGGCCTGGCCCTTCAGCGTTTTGTGGAGCGTCCAGTGCAGGCCGGAAAGGAAGACCATCGTGTGTCCGCCCTGCGCGTGAAGTGCCTTCATCATCTCCGTAAAGGCCGGTTCGCCGCCGAGCGGCGGGAAGTAGTCGGGCGTGGTCCACGTGTCGAGTTTTTCCCACGAAATCAGCAGCGTGGTGATCGGCGCGCCGACGGCTTGGCTCCAGCGCTGAACCTGATTCGCCAGAGAGGACCGGCGGTCGCCGAACGTGCCGTCGCTGCGTTCGCCGCGCAGCGAATAGGTGAAGAGCAGGGCGGGCTCTGTGATCCACTTCGGGATGTCGCCGGAGGCGACCCGTTGCGCCATGGTCTGTCGGCACCATGTCTGTTGGACGGCCCATGTGCGGTAGAGATCGGCCGCGGCTTCCCATGTGATTGTCTTGAGGCCGTCCGCAGGCGCGAGTCCGGCCACGGCCACGTCGTAGGGCAGACGCCACTCGGCGACGGGCGTCTGCGGCAGCACGTGGGCGATGCTGAGTTCAACCCCCTTGCCGCTGCGTTTGGAACCGAAGATCTTGGTGTGTCCCGCGGAATCGCGCGCAGCGAGAAAAAGCCCCGCCCCTGGATCGAAGGCCGCCATCAGTTGCAGCGACGCGGCACCGGGATAGTGGAGGGCCCGGTTGGGGCTGTTTTTTTCGGGATTCATCAGCAGTGTGCCGTCACACTCCGGGAAGAGGAGACGGTCATTTCCCCCGTCGCCGGAGAAGGGGAGTTTCAACGCGACCAGTGGGAAACGCACCTCCGCGAGACGGACCGGTGTGTCGGCGCGGACCGCGATGCGGCCGAGCACGCAGGACGACGCAGGATCGAGCCGGTATTCGCAGGTTACGGTGAGGCCAGTGTGGACGCACTCGATGGCCAGTGTGCCGGTGCCCGGTTTTATGCGCACGGATGCGGCCTGCGCCGACGATATCGTCCGTTCGGCATTCGCCAACGTGATGGTGTAGAGGGGCGCGGCGACGGCCGGGTCGAGCCATTCGCGGCCGCTGCCCCGATCTTTCAGCGATATGAGCGCGCCGCTCGCGGCGTCCCATTCCGCGCGGAGCGTCTGGTTCTGGAGTGAAACGGTTTGTCCCGCCGTGGCCGCGAGCCCGGCAGACAGCGCCGTCAGAACGACGATACAGTACTTGGTCATGGTTAACTTCCCTGTTGCTTCGTCACGCGATGTCAGCGTGCGACGTTCGCGCCATTCCCCCGCGTGCGGCGGGCTTTATTTCTTGGGTGCGAGGAACCCCGTCTTGGCCAGCCACTCGAGCGAACCTTTCTGCCACGCGTCCCACATCGGGCCCTTATAGCCGTTGAGGCCGTGGCCGCCTGAGGGCAACTCGAGGTACTCGACGGGAATGTTGTGCGCCTTCAGCGCGTCGCGGAAGGAGGCGCTGTTCAGCGGCGGCACCACCTTGTCGTCCTGCGCGTGCACCAGATAGGCGGGCGGGGTCTGGTCGGTGACTTGCCGCTCGTTCGAGTAGAGCGCGAGCAGTTCCGGTTTGGGGTCCGGGCCGAGCAGGTTGGCCCGCGTTCCTTTATGGCCTTGTCCGTCGAGCCGGATCACGGGGTAAATGAGGATCATGAAATCGGGTCGGCAGCTCAGCCGTTCGACGGCGTCGGCGGCACCGGGGGTGCCCGCGGTGAAGTGCGTGCCCGCCGTGGAGGCGAGGTGCCCGCCCGCCGAGAAGCCCATGATGCCGATGCGGTCCGGCTGGAGGCTCCACGCTCCCGCGTTCGCCCGCGCCAGGCGGATGGCGCGCTGGGCATCCGAGAGCGGAACGCTGTGGCGGCGGCGCGGCAGGCGGTAGTCGAGCACGATGCCGGCGATGCCGTGCCCGTTCAGCCACTGGGCGATATAGGAGCCCTCATGCGTGAGCACCTTCCCGCCGTAACCGCCGCCCGGACAGATCACGACCGCGGCTCCGGTGGCCTGCGCCTTGGGCGGAAGGTAGACGCTGATGGACGCGTCCGTCTTCTCCCGCGTGCCGTCGCCCGCCGGGGCGGTGTCCGGCCAGAGCAGGACACGGGCGGAGGGGACAGGTTGAGAGGGCGTCGCTTTCGGCGCTTGCTGCGGTTCGGTGGCCGCAAGGGTCGCGGCCGCGATCAGGGTCAGGGCAACGGGCGTGGTTCTCATAGGTGTCCTTAACTTTATGGCTTTGTCGAGGTTTGAAAGGGTTGCGCCTGGCGACGGCTCAGCACAAATCGCTCTGGCGTGAGCACGCCGCACTGAAGGTGAAAACCGCCGAGCAAGCCCTGGAAACCCGCATCGAACGCGGTGCTGTTGCCAAGAACCGGCAACGAATTGATGCGCATGACCTGCGTTTGGGAGGAAACCTCGGCGTCAGGCTTTGCATCGATATAGAGCCGCAACCGTTCGCCGTCGTACACGGCCGCAAGGTGAACCCACCGCCCGGCGCTCAACGCCTCGCGCGACGTGAGGGCCGCTTTGCGACGCGCCACGCGCAGGTGGCCATCCGCTTGCAGTGTGAGCGAAACGCCGCAGGCGTCGGAGAAGAGCGACATGGCCTTTCCGATGACATCCGGGCGCGCGACGATTTCCAGCGTGAAGGAACCGTAAGGCATGGAGCGGCTGGGCAGGATGGCGCAGTCGTCACCGCCGCCGAAACGCAGGGCCGCGCGCGCGGCGTCGCTCGTCCACTGCGGGAGCCATGTGCCGCTTGTCTGCATGTGCGTGTGCCGCCGGCCGAGCAGCAGCGGCGTTTGCCAGCCGGAGACGGATGGCAGTTCTGTTCCCGCGCCTTCGGTCATCGGGTATGTGAGCGCGTAGGTTTCGTCCGCGTCGAGCGTAAGGGACTCTACGCGAGGGTGCGCGAAGCGCGAGACGCGATCAGCCCACCAGACCTCGTCGAAATCCGCGCCGGTTACGATGACGGGGCACGCGTGGGTTGCGGTGGGCCGGTCGCTTTTTGCGTGCGCTGGAGCGCTCCAGCACACGTCGCCCGAGAGCGTGCTGTAGCGGGCCACGTAGACGTCCGAGGGGGTGGCGTCGGTCGCGGGGAGCGGCAGCCGCACCGCGACCGACGGCGCGCCTTTATGGGCGAGTTCGGTCTCCGCGACGGGCCAGCCGTTGCGCAACAGGTCGAGGTGTCCCGCCATGTTCCAGCGGTCAAAGCGGACGAGCGCCGTGCGGTTGGTTCCGTCCCGTCGCAGGGTGAGCGTCGGCTGTGCGGCGACGATGCTGTCTAAGGGGATGCGGATCGTGCGCAGGCTTTCGAGGTGGCCGCAGCGCAAGGTCACGGGGTAGAGGTCGCGCCAGTCATTCGTTTGCGCGGATGTTGCGAGCTGCGCCTGCACGCGAAACAGCCGCTTGCCGTCGAGGCCGATCTGCGGCACGCGCAGCGTCACGGCGGTCAGATTTGTGCGGGGCAGTTCGATGGGCGCAGGCTCAAAGCACGGCAGGCCGGCCTCGTCGAGCAGGCGGACGCGCACGGAAGCAGGCTCGGTGGTGTAGGCGAGGCTCACCACCTCTAAAGTCCAGTCGTCGCCGAGGCAGGACTCCTCGTGGTAGCTGACGAAGACTTGCGGGGGGCGCGGCGGAACCTGCTCGTGCCGCCAGCGCGCGACGTAATCCCGGTTGATGCGGAGCAGCGTGTCGCGATTCACGGCCGAAGGCTCGAAATGGGTGTGCTCGACGTAGTCGTTCCAGGTCGTGAGGCAGACCCATGGTGCCCCTGAAGCCAACGCGGCCTCCCACGTGTCGCGCAACGTGCCGCTGTTCAGGTAAGGACGGTAGAAGCTGTTCGCGTTGCCGAGATACCCCTGCGTGATGCCGGCCACCAGCAGGCCGCCGGGCCGGTGCCGGCTCAGCGCCCGCTTGCCGTTGCCGAGGCGCTCCAGCATCTGCGCGGACGAGAAGCCGTTGATGCCGAAATCGTAGAAGCCGTTGAACACGGCCAGATTGCCGGCCAGTGTCTGCGGATCTTCCCACAGCGTGCCTTCGCCCATCGGCTGAACGAGCCAGTAGGCGGCGAGCCCGCGGTCTTTCAACGACCCGATGATCTGCCGCCATTCGGTCAGCGTGCGCGGCCGGCTGTTGTAGATGAAGATGACGGGTTTGCCGTCGACGAGGCAGGTATTGGGGTGCCGTCCCCAGCGCTCCAGATAGGACGCGAAAGCGCGGGCCATGACGTCGGGCGAAGGCGCAGTGCCGTCGACGCAGGGCGCCACTTTGAAGGGCGTGCCTTCGGCGGCGCGATGGAACCTGGCCATGGCGTCGGCGTAGAACGTCTCCCGGCAGTCCTCGCGGATGGGCAAGTCTACGCAGAAGCCGTCGACGCCGTATTGGATCGCAGTGCGGACCTGGAGCTTGGTCGCTTCCCCGACGCCTTCGTCTGTCTGGGCGTGGCGTCCGAGCAGAGAGCGGTCGTTGAAGCGCTGCGCGTTCCAGACGGGATCGAGCGCCGCCCGGTCATAGCCGTTGATCTGGTCGAACCCCCAGCCGACATAATGCGCCCAGCACATTTTAGGCGGTGCGTCGACCGCCGCAAAGATCGCACGTGCGGCGCCAATCACGCCGCAGAACAGCAGGCTAAAGAGGATCACCGGTTTACGCATGTTTTACGGTTTCGGCAGCGGGGGCAGGGGAGTGACCGCATGGGTCACCGGCCAGGTCGCGCGTCCGTCATCCGGGCAGAGCCCGATTTTTTCAAAGGGAATCCGCTGGAAACCGAGTTTCCAGGCCGGGGAATCCTCCCGCAGGCGGAAGTCCTCCTTCTTTTCATCGGCGATTTTCGGATCCTCGTTGATCAGGTTGTTTTCGAACGTCACGAGCGGTTCGGCGCGGTCCTCGATGTGCTTCCACCACGTTTGGCCGATCGGCTGGCCTTTTGACACGCGCCGCAGGTTCTCGCCTTGGCCTTGCCAAAAGATGTTGCGCCGAACAACATTGCCCTTCGGTTTCGCCGGCTCGTCGTCGAGCATCGCCGCCACTTGCGGGTAGCGCGTGACGAAAGGCGGCTCTTTGATCTTCACGCCGCACAGCACGCCGGTTTCGCGACAGGTCTTGAGTCGCGCTTCAGCATACGGTGCGGCCCAGCCGAGCGCGCGGGCATCCAGGTGGAAGGCGTGCGGGCAATCGACGAACACGTTGTTCTCGATCACGTTGTCGCGGCCGCCGCCGATGAAGACCGGCTTCCAGACCTGATAGAAAAGGTTGTTGCGCACGGTGGCGCCCGAGAATTCGTCGTCGAGGTAAATGCCGTTGCACGCGCCGCCGTCTTTGCCGCAGAGGTGGTGAAGGTAGTTGTACTGGAACACGTTTCCCCGCAGACACCAGCTGCGCCCGGCGTAGATGGCTCCGCAGTCGTGCGACTCCTGGCAGACGTTGTGGATTTCGTTGTATTCGAAGAGGTGCTCCATGCCGCCGAACAGGATCGCCGAATGCGGCGCGTGGTGAATCAGGTTATGTGCGGCGCGCAAGCCGACGCCGCTCATGAAAATGCCGGGCCGGTACATGCGGTCCCAGCGCCCGAAATGATGGATGTGGTTGTTCTCCGCCGTGTGGTCGGCGTGTGTGAGCGTGGAGCGGTCACCCCCCAGCAGGTAGATGCCGCCGCCGCCCATGCCGGAGAGGTCGCAGCCCTCGACGCGGCACGCCTGGCCGCCGACGACGGTCACGGCGTGGTTGCCCATGTTCCGGACCGTGCAGCCGACCACGCGGCACTGCCGGCCGTTCTGGACGGAGACGGCGGTGCCGCGGGCGTTCTCCATCGTGAACCCGCTGAGCGTCACGTAGGCGGTATCCGTCAGCGTAAACAGGCCGGCGGCCATCGAAACCTCTGCGCGGCTGTTGTCCAAGGGGGCTGGCGGCCAGAAGTAGAGCTTTCCGGCCTCGCGGTCGATCATCCACTCGCCGGGCATGTCGATTTCACACAGCAGGTTGAGCCCTTGGAACCACTGTCCCGCCCGATACCCGTAGAAGTGGTAGGGCGGCGCGACGGCGAGGGTCCGCTGCGCCGTGTCGATGGCGGCGATCCGGTGGGTTTGCAGGGCCCAGTCGCGGAACCAGTAGCCCCGGACAAACGCATCCTTTTCCTTGAGCCAACGCTCGGGGCGGTTGTCCGTATAGGTGAAAAGGCCTTCTTTGCAGCCGATCACGCCGCGGACATTGATCTCGGTTTTTCCCAGCACCGTCCCGATCTTTGTGAAGCCCTCGTTGGGCCAGCGCGAAAGCTCCATCGGCGCGCCGTTGAAAAACAGCTCCAGGCGCGGCGAGACGGTGCGCCCGCTCTTGACCGCCTCGTGGCTGGCCATCGCGTTCCCGATCTCATCCTCATTCTGATTGTCGGCCACAGACAGCGCGTGTTGCAGTTCCCATGCCGCATCCAGATCCAAGTCGCCGTATTCGGTGATGCCCAGCGCGTTGAGGTCCGCTTGGAAAATCTTGCCCCGCGCCGCCGGGTCGAGCCGTTCCAACACGGCCGCGTCCGTGACGGGCTTCCAGTCGGAGAGGGTCCGGCTGCCGCTGATCACGACGTGTTTTCCCGGACGGGCGCGATAGGTGACCGGCGACTCCGCCGTGCCCGAATCCTCGGCCGTCAGCTCCACCGGCCGGGTCAGTGCGTAGTGTCCGGCGGCAAGTTCAACGGTGACGCCCCCCTTGGGCAGCACGCCTGCCCGTTTCAGCTCCCGGATCTTTTGGCGGGCGGCCGTGAGCGTGGCGAGCGGTGCACGGCGCGAACCGTCCGCCGTGTCGTTTCCGTCGGGCGCGACGCAGAAGATGAGCGCCGCGGTGTCGCCGGCCGTGTTGCGGGTGCCGCCTTTCGGCAGAAGGTGTCGGCAGGCGGCGAGGGATAAGGTCGCCAGCGTGACGGTCAGGAGGATTCCGGACGTGTTGTTTTTCATGGCATACGATCTAACGGTCATTTGAGTTGCAGCGTTCCCGCCTGTTCCAGCTTCCAGTTCTCCGCCTGCGTGCCTTCCCAGCAGTGCCACTCGCCGAACTCGCTGTAGAAGGCGGCCACGTTGAAGCCGACCTTCAGGCCCGGTTCCGGTTTCAGGCCCAGCGCCGCGAAGGGAATGGCCCACTCGCCGCGCCAGCCGCGGCCGAAGAGCGCCGCGCCCGAGCCGACGGCTTTGACGGCAAAGCGCGTCTCCTTGCCCAGCCGTGCGGCGGCGTCCGCCGGCGCGCCCGCATCGGCTGCGCTCAGGAGCGCGCCGCCCGCGAAGCCGCGGATCACGAAGGTCGCCGGCTGGCCTTCGGGTGTCTTGCCGGCGATGCAGATCTCCACGCCGTCGTCTTTGCCCCAGACCGAATTTGTGCTGACTTTTGCGGGGCTGAACATCGTGACGTTGGCCGAAACATACAGGCACTGGTCGTCGTAGCCGAATTTGACCAGCGTCGGCGAGCCGCCGACAGAGTAGCGCGCGGGCTCGCGGTCCAGCGTCAGCAGCTTGCCGGGCCACTCGCCGTTCTTGATCTCGCCGTCGAGCGTCGGCGCGGCGGCTACGCGCTCGGCGTCGATCGGATAGGGTTTGCGGCCGGGGACAGGCTCGGCCGGCACCGTGTCGCTGATGGTGAAGGCCTGCGGTTTCCCGTCCTTGGCGAGTCCTTCGCGGTAGATCGCGTTGCCCTTCCAAGACGTGATGCCGTTCGCCTGGCGCACGTTGAGTTTGCCGGGAATAAACAGCGTGTTGCCCTCGAAGGAGCAGCCGACGGAACGCTGGAACGAGACGGTCATGTCGGTGTCGGAGATGAACACGTTGTTCCGCACCGTGATGTTGCGGGTGATGTGGTTGTGGGTCGGCATCGGCACGCCGATCGCGACGTTGCGCTCGACGATGCAGTTTTTTGCGCCTTCGTCGAGATAGTAGGCGGAGGCCCCGAAACCGGAACCGACCTGAACCACGTCGCGCACGACGTTGCCGCGGATGGTGCAGGTGTCCATGTTGCCGTAGATCGCCGCGCCGTCGTGCAGTTCGCGCATCACGCGGTAGATCAGGTTCTCCTCGTAAAGGGACTCCTTGCCGCCGCCGATGATGCCGGAGTAGGGGGCATCGTGGATTTCGTTGCGGAAGATGTGCATCTTGTTGCCGCTCAGCATGGAGGCGGCGGCGCTCGGATAGTAGATGCCGAGGTGGTGGATGTGGTTCCGCGCGACCAGCGTGTCCGAACCATTGATCGTCGCGCCGCAGGCGCCGGTGTGGCGCACCTGACAATCCGTGATTCGGCATCCGTTCAGCCGGCTCGCGTTGATGCCGACGCCGCCCACGTTGCAGATCTCAAGCTTCTCGAGCGCGCATGCGTTGGCATAGACCATCTGGACGGCGCCGTCGAAGGCGCCCGCGCCGAAGCTGGCGGATTTGAGCGGCGGCGTGGTGGCCTGCAGCGTCAGGCCGCGCAGCGTGATGGCCTCGACCGGCTTCTTGGCGTTGCCGAGGAGACCGATAATCCGTTCGGCGGTCGGCGCGATGATCTTGATTTTTGCCATGTCCTCGTCGGGCAGAGGCCAATAGACCAGTTTGCCGGCGGTGCGGTCGAGATACCATTGTCCCGGACGGGTCATGCCCTCGCGTGTGTTGTAGATCACGTATTTGCGGCGATTGCAGGCGCCCGGCGGCCAAGAGGGTTCTGACGTCAGAATGAGCGCGTGGCGCTGAAGGTCGTTGCTGGCCACGCCCACGAGCGATTCGGCCCACATGTGGTACATGCGCACTTCGGCGTTGCGCACGTCGAGCGAGGCCGGGATGTCCTCCGGCTTATAGGGCATCGTGGTGAGTTCTTCGTGGGTGGGTTTGCGCTCCCAGAAACCTGCCACGCAGGGCAGCAGCGGCTGGTTCCAGGTGCCGAGGTTGTCGAACGTGTTGGTGCCCGGATAAACGGCGCGCTCGCCCAAGCGGTGGTTGACGACCAGCGCCCGGAAATCCCAGGTGCCTTCTTTCACGCCTGCCAATTCCGCAGACCATAATTTTTCGCCTTCCCGCTTCCAGTTGGTGATCTGCTTTCCGCCGTAGAGCGTGACGGTGCCGTTGGTGGTCGCAGCTTCGATCGTGAGGCCGTTGTCCTGCGCGTCCAGCGCGAGCGGTTTGGCCATGTAATAATCCCCCGGCAGGGCCCTGATCGTGTGCGGCCCCTGTCCGGCTTTGCGCGCCGCGTCGCGCGCGGCCTCAAATGTGGCCAGCGGCTGCGCCTGCGTGCCCGGATTCGCGTCGCTGCCCTGCGGCGCGACATGGAAGGTGGCGGCCGCTGCCCCGGCGGGCGCGATGGCCACAGACAGCCCCGCGCAAAACACGGCCAGCGACGACTTCAACGACAGATGCATGCTTCCCCCTTTTTGTGCTCCGCGCGTCCCTCGCGCGTCGATGTCCTTGACCGGCCACAAGGGCCCCCCAGAAAAAACGGTCAGGTTCGCGGTCGCGTGCGGCCCCACTTATCGGGAGGCAGTATAGCATCCGCTTTCGGTTCGTGTAAATCCACCTTGACCGATCACTTCAAGACGGGATCAGGATTGCGATCAGGAGCACGATTGGATTACGCGAACAGAGGGACGGCTGTTTGGAACACGATCGAAAATGCCGCGAAGACTCGGCTTGTACGTCCTGTCGACAAAGTGTTAAATTCGCCACATGAAGTTCAAGGTGATTGTGCTGGCGGGGCTGTCGGCTTGCTGTTCGTTTCCCGTGTTCGGCGCGAACGCATGGATGCAGAACGCGCGGAAGAGTCCGGAGTGGTTCACGAAGAGCGTGATGTACCAGATCCAGCCGCGGGCGTTCACGCCGGAGGGTACCCTGAAGGCGGCGGAGCGGAAGCTGCCGTACCTGAAGGACCTCGGCGTGACGATCGCGTACCTCGTGCCGGTGATGAAGATGGACGCCGACACGGACAAGGGGTTCTGGAGTCCCCGGCAGATCCGGAGCGGCTTCGGGAATCCGAAGAACCAGTACCGCATCGCCGACTACTTCCACGTGGACGAGGAATACGGCACGGACCAAGACCTGAAGGACTTCTGCGCCGCCGCGCACGCGCTCGGCATGCAGGTCGTTTTCGACCTCGTCTACCTGCACTGCGGACCGACCGCGCCGTTCCTGAAGGAGCATCCCGAGTTCACGTGGTGGAACGCGGACGGCACGGTCAAGAAGGGGCCGTGGCGCTTCCCGAAGCTCAACTTCGCCGTGCCGGCGCTGCGCGAGTACTTCATCGGAAACATCAAGTATCTCCTGAAGGAATACGGCGCGGACGGTTTCCGCTGCGACGTGGGAGACGGCATCCCGCTCGACTTCTGGTGCGACGCGCATGACGCGATGGACGCGGCGACCAAGTCGCACGCGGTGCTGCTGTGCGAGGGCTTCACGGTCTGCGACCAGTACAAGGGGTTTGACGCCGACTACGGCTGGTTTCCGGGACTGAACGCGAAGGGTGTGCGAAATTCGTGGATCGAACGTGAGAAGCAGTGTCCGGCGGGCTCGAAATTCGTGAACCACTACGAGAACCACGATATCGCGACGGATTGCCGTCCGCGCTGGGAAAAGCAGTGGGGACACGCCGCAGTCGATCAAGTGCTCGTGTGGATGTTCACGCTGGACGGCGTGCCGATGCTCTTCTGCGGCAACGAGATGGCCGACGCGGACGAGCGGCATTCGATGTTCGGGAAGACGCCGCTGGACTGGACGCTGCTCGACCGCGAGCCGGGCCGTTCCCGCCATGCCTTCGTGAAGCGCCTCGCCGCGCTCCGCAGGGAGCATCCGGCGTTGACCTCCCAGAACGGAAAGGACGGGCTCACCTGGCTCGACACGACCGCGCCAGACCGTGTGGCCGCGTTCGCGCGCCGAGGGGGCGGGGAGACGGTCCTCGTGGTGCAGAACTGGTCCGACAAGGAGTCCGCGTGCACGATCTCGTTCAAGGCGCCAGTGGATGCTTTGCCGTCCTATCTCGCGGCCGAGAAGGTCGACCGCGACGTGAAGGGCGCGGTCGCGGCGGAACCTCTTTTTGCGCAGGGCGCGCGCTTCGCTGCGCCGGACCGCATTGTCCTCGACCCTTGGGGCTTCTGGATCGGAACGGTCAAGTGATACGGAAATCGCCATGGCCGGCGCATACGACTAGGCCAAGAGGTTCCTTCTGAAACAACATGAATACTCGGGCATATCTTGAATCGACCGAAGTGATTGACTGGCAGACGCCAGCGGTAGCCGACCTGTCGAGGGCGATCGCGGCCCCTCACAAAACGGCTGTCGATGTGGCGCGTGTCTGTTTCGAGTGGGTGCGCGACCGGATTGGGCACAGCGGCGATATTGGCGCTGAGGTTGTCACTTGTTCGGCGTCGCAAGTCCTGAAGGAGAAAACGGGCTGGTGTTTTGCAAAGAGCCATTTGCTCGCAGCGATGCTGCGCGCAAATGGCATCCCGGCTGGACTGTGCTACCAACGGGTCCGGCGCGATGACGGCAACGGATTCACGCTGCACGGCTTGAACGCCGTCTATCTCCCGGGAATCGGATGGTATCGGGCGGACGCCCGGGGAAACAAGACCGGGGTAGACGCCCAGTTCACGCCACCTGTCGAGCGGCTGGCTTTTCCCGTTGGCCTGCCCGGGGAAATCGATTTGCCCGAGATCTGGCCTGAGCCGCTTCCCGTTGTCGTGAGGTACTTGCGGGAGAACGACTCGCTGATGGAAGCCAGATCCAACCTCCCGGACATTGAATTGATGGCGGCATCCGGAAGATCCATGTCGGCGGTGCGGTGGTGATGAAATCGCGCCAGCGGATCTCCGTGAATCTTTCGGGATGGAACGCGGAGGCCATATCCGGCACGGCCGGAACGCTTGTCCGCCCGCTCACGTAACGGAGAAAGAGGCCGCGACGCTTCAGTAGACCCAGAGCGCCATTTCCTTGATTTCGCCACGGCCGCCGGCAAGGAGTTCGAGGCGGTTGGAGGTTCCCGCCGCAAGCCACGGCGTGATGTTGAGGAAAACCGTGTCGCCGAGGGCATGATGGTGGCGCCGCACGTAGCGGCCGTTGACGAGACACCCGGTGATGCCGTGGCTGGTTTTCAGCCGCAGATAAACCTGCTTCCCGCTGAGATCGGCCGGGAGTTCGAACGTGCGGGATAGCAGGTTGGCATTGAATGCGCCGGGCAGTCTCACGGGAGTCCCTGGACGCAGATAATCGTTCGAAGGGGCCCAGTCGCCCGCGAGGTCGAGCATGCGCCCGGGCCGGCGCGTGAATGAAAGCCACGTGTTGCCGCGTACGCCGCACACCTGCCCTTCGCCTCGGATTTCGACGGCCAGCGTATGCGTTGATCCGGCTTCAAGTCCGGCAGACACGATCAGGCCGTCCCGGCCGTCGCCCTGCGACACCTCGCGGCCATCGAGCCAATAGCGCGTCTTGCCGGAGGCCGTCCAGGAGAACCACGACTTGAGCCAGAGCTCGATGTTGCCTTGGCGCCAGGCCTTCGGAATCTGAAACGTCGTGCGGAACAGCACGCGGCGCGAGGGCAGCTCTTCCGGCACGGCCCAACAGTCTAGCCTCCGCATCGGCCATGTGGCGTCGTCAAAACCGGGGGCCGCGAGCGGCGCGGGATCGTCGGTGCCTTGCTCGTCCAAGACCCTGTAGCGCCAGCCGTCGGTGAGATCCACGGTGGCCTGTTCGCCGGTTTCGGCGGTGGCCGCATGGCCGCTTGCGACAGGCGCCTTCGCCGGCGTCACCGCTTCGGTCCCGCGCCACCAGTTGCGCTGAAGCGCGAACCACGCGGACGGCGCGGACGCGATCCGGCCCGTCGGCGTCACGAAGATTCGGGTCTCCAGCGGCTCCAGCCGGAGGCTGCTTACGGCGGGCTGACCGTCCGCGCCGGTCGTCAACGGCGCGTCGGCATCCGCGCCGACCTCGCGGCAGAAGGCGGGCTTGAGTCCGTCGCGGAAAACAAGGCTCGTCTCGACGGCCCGGTCGGCTTTCTCGTTCCAGAGCGTCCAGGTGTCGAAGAGTCCGTTGTTGCTGACAGCGTGGCGGAACTTCACGCCTTCCGCGGCAGCCGGGACGCGTTTCGTGCCGGCCCACACGAAAAGTTGCCGGAAAAGTTTATGCGTGCGGTCCGGCCAGCCGTGCCAGAGCGGCGTGCGGCAGAACTTGAGCCCCATGTGGATCACGTAGCCCTTGCCGAGGGGCCGCAGCCCGATAGCGGTTGAACCGTCCTCCCAGCGCGCGAGGTCCTGGCAATCCGCCGCCCGCGCTTTGAGCTTCAAGCCGTTGGCCTTCACGTTTTTGAGATCCCAGTCCTCGGCCCTGAAGACCGTTTGGCTCGGCGCGAAGGAGAAGTTCCACCAGTCGGCGATCTCGTAGGGCTCGCTTGCCGTCGATCGGCTGCGGCTGGTGCCGGTGACGTCGTATCCGGAAAGGCGCGAAATCGGCCAGGCGTCTTTCTTTTCAGGCGTGTGGCGTCCCGTCTGGACGAAGGCCACGAAGATGCCGCCTTTGCGCACCCACGCTTCGATTTCGCCGATGAGCTTGTCGTCCATCACTGAGGTGTTCGCCCCGACGATGATGCGATAGGGGTCGGCCTTGCCGTCGGCAAAGTCGAGATCGGTGACGCCGTCGAAATCGTATTCGCCCGTGAACTGCGCGTTCAGCGGCCAAGCGAAATACCCGGACGGGAGGTTCGCGTCGGGATCCTGCCCCCACGGGAAACCGGTGAGGTTGTCGATGCGGTCGCTGAAGAGCATGGCGATCTGGGCCTTGGGCGGATGCGTCTTGCCTACCGTGTCGATCAGCGGCTTGATCTTTTCGAAGTGGGCGCGGAGGTCTTCCGGCCAGTAGATGTTGCCGACGTGGATGAAGTAGTGGATCGCTTGAACGCCCTCGGTGAAGTAGTAGCCCAGCATGCGCTTGAAGCCCGTCAGATTCTCGGCGGGACCGCCCGGCTCCAGCGAGAAGGGCAGGTCGGCACCACGCATCAGCATCGGCAGGAACTCGTTCCAGAACGCGCCCATGTGGCCGGTGTTGTGGAAGTGCGCGCCGTATTGTTCGCAGAGCTTCTTGACGCCCGCGATGGTCGAGTCCGGCGCCATGCAGATGATCGATCGGTCCGGGTCAACGCTGCGGATGGCCTCGATCCCGCGCCGCGCGGCCTCGATCCGCGTGGCTTGCCGCCAGTCGGCGAAGTCAACCCAGCGGGCCTTCTCGCCGTCCGGCAGGTCGGGGTACTGCCGCGGCGCCTGCCGTGAGAGGTAAACGCGATAACCCAAAAAACCCTGCGGCACGCGGAGCGCGACCGTGTTGGTTCCCGCGCGCAGGGCGCCGGTGGCCTCGAACGCGCCCCAGTGCGGCACGGCGTGACGCGTCAACTCCTCGCCGATCACCGTTCCGTTCAGCGACGCGACAATCCGCTCTTTGAGGTGCGCCCCCGAATTGAGGTCCCACACGTAGAGCCACACTTTTTCGCCGCGCAACCACGCGGCGGGCACTTCGAACGCCCGGCGGAAGACCGCCGGTTTCTTTTCGAGAAACATCATCGCATCGTTGCCGGGTGCTCGGAGCAGTGGCCACGTTGCATCGTCGAATGCGGCCGCGGACCATTCCGCCGCCGTGCCCGGCAACGGCTCGTAACCTAACCGCCACAGGCCGGTCAGATCCAGCGCGTCCGCGCCGTAGCCGAGGAAGCTCGCGAGATCCGGCACGCGTACGTCGTCCCAGCGTTTCAGCGCTGAAGCCTGTCCCCAGCGCTGTGCCACCTGTGCGACGCGACCGTATTTCGCTTTCAAGAAAGCGCGGAAGCTGGTATCGGCCACCGGCCCGTATTCGAGGAAGAGGTCGAAGTCGCCGTGGCGCAGTTCGCCGTGCGGCTCAAGGTATTCCAGCGTGTTGGGTTTGTCGGCATAGCGTTCGGCGATGCGGCGGATCGAGGCGAGCTGCGCGTCCTTGGCCGCGCCCGAACACCACGAGACGCTGCGCATGCCCGCGCTTCCCGTGCTCGCCACGCCGTGATAGGAGCCGCAGAACTGAGGCATAAGCCCCATGCCCTCGTCCCGGCGGCCGTTGAGCAGCCAAGTCGGTTCCACATTCATGGTGTTGATGACGACGGGGAGATCGCGCCGCGCCGCCGCTCGCGCGCCCCAGTCCCACCAGAGGTCGTTGTCGAGCCCCACCGCGTTGTCGACGTTCGCGGTCTCTGCCCAGAACACGAAGCCGCTATGGTTTTCCCGCTTCGCGAAATCGAACTCGCCCAGCACCGGATAACCGCTCCACTTCTGACCCTTGGGCGTTTCCCATGGGCGGTAGTAGAAGCGGAACCCGTACCGGTCCCAGGCGTCGAGGAACATCGGCACCGGGCGCTGCGTCGCCAACTCCGCATGGGTCAGGGTCTTTTTCAGCGGCGCAAGGCTTTCCTGCCAACCCGCTTCGCTGGTGGCCGCAACGATGACAACGGCCCTGCCGCTGCGGAACGCGGACACCTGTCCCTGTTCCGGTACGACGATGACCGGCACCGCCAGACTGCCGACCGTCCGCGTCTCGTCACGGACGCCGCCCAACACGTGCAGGTCGCTTACGAACTTGGCGTGGACGATTCCGGCCTTTTCCGCACTCTCGCAGCGGATCTCCAGACGGGAGAAGCGCTCGGCGGTCTCGGCGCGCGCCGAAACCTCGCCGTAGCCGCGGAGTTTTTGCGCGGGCCATTCTTGGACCGACAGCGGCGCGGCGGCCGCGGCGGCGCACAGGCCCGCCGCGACAAAAAGAAGGCATGACTTTTTCATGGTCGCTTACGTACCGGATTACGGCGAAGGCAGACGTTCGAAGGTGACGTTATCCAAAAAGAAACGGCCGGGCTTCTGCCCCGAGCCGATGAAGTAAACGCTGTCGCAAACGAAGAACCAGGGGCTGGCAAACGGCAGCGCGGCGAAGGTTTGCGGGGCGGCGTTGGGCGCGGTGACCGTGACCGTGTACGCAGGTTTGGCGGGATCGAGCGAGAACTCGATCGACAGGTGATGCCAAACGTCCGGCGCAAGCGTGGTCAGCGGTTTGCCCGAGGCGCTGAGCGCGCCGGTCTCGCTCACGTGCAGGCTGGGGCCCGCGCCTTTGCCTTCGTTGCGGGCTTCGATGACGCAGTCAACGCTGCGGGGCATGTTCAGGTCGAATGTCAGCCGCGCCGAACCGGTCCGCATCGGAGAGATTGAGCGGTGCAGGAACGGGAAGAAGCTCGATCCAGCCGCATCGGTGAATTTCAATGCCTGCCGTCCCGCGGCGGCGGTCTCGCGCGTGACGGCGATCTTGGCGTCCCCCCGGCTCTCGGCCTTCCAGTGCTCTGCCGGTACGGCATCCGGTTTCATGTTCTCGAACGTGTCCGAGAACATGACGCCCACGCGGGTGTCGGCCGGATGGAAGGCCTCGGCCGCCGCCGGCGCTTCGGGGGCGAGCGCGGCCTGCGGCGCCGTGACGGCGCCGTCGAGAATCAGCGCCGCATGCGTCTGCAGCGATTCGATCTGGGCGGTGAAGAGGCCGTCGCGATACTCCGTCGTCACGGCGGTGCCGACGGGAACGGCGCGGACACTTTTGGGCGCGGTCGACAGGGGAAGCGTCACGCGAAGGGCCTTCAGCGGCGGATTCAGATCGGTGTAGTCCGAGGTGTCGACGTCCGACAGCGTGCCGTTCACGCGCGCGCTCAGGTCCATGATGTGCAGAACCGTCTGCCCCGGTTTGCGACGCACGGAGCAGAGCACGGCCGCCTCGCGTCCGCCGCCCTCCACGCGATAGGAGGGGCCGCGTCCGGTCGCGCCGAACACGGCCGCCATCAGGCCGTCGTCGGGATAGCGCAGAACGCTGCTGGCCAGATAAACCACCGTGCCCTTTCCGACGGCGTGCGCGCAGATCAGCGGACGGCCGTCGGCCTCGGCGGCGATCACCTTGGCGCTTTCGGGTTGCACTTGCCAGGCTTCGGCGAGCGCCCAGTTCCGCTTGCCGAGAAACAGCCGCGTCGGCCGCTCCGTCGCGGGCGGTGTGCGTCGCAGGCCGAGCAATGCGGCGACGGCCGCGGGCTCTTCGCTCGTTCCGCGCAGAGCCGCGCCGCTGAGCACCAGCGTGCCGCCCTGCCCGACAAAGGTTTGGAGCCGCGCGAACGTTTCGGGCGACACGGTCCGGTGTTCTGGCACGATAACCGCCGCGTAACGGCCGAGCGTTTCGCCGAAAGTCTGCTCGTTGACGATGTCGGTCAGATAGTGGGCTTCGGCCAGATTCCGCGCAACGCTGTGTACGCGGCCGCCGGTGCCGCTTTCGCCGCCGGCCTGCCATGCCGTTTCGCTGTCGAGCACCGCGATCTGCGAAAGCGATTCCGACGGGCCGAGGGCCGGCTCTCGGGCGCGGGCGTATTGGGCGCAGAAGCGGGTCAGGTCAAGGCCGCTGGGCGGCACCTGTTCGCCGTTGAAGCTCCAGAGAAACCAGACGCCGCCCGCGGCCATGGTCAGCGCGCCTTCCTGAAGCGTGCGCTGGAACGAGTAGCGGTGCTTCGTCTCGGGAGAAGCCAGCGACCGCGCTTCGGGCGTGCAGAAGCTCATGATGTCGAAGGGCTTTTTCTGCGCGCCCCAGCGCTGGAGCACGGAATGCACTTGACGGATGTTCCACACGTCGCCGCTCAGCGTGTCGGCGAAGTCGGGCGCGGGCTCGGGTGTCCACGCCCACGACCAGTTGCTGGTGTAGAGCGCCTTGGGGCTGGCCGCATGAATCGCCTCCGCCACCGCGCGGAGATAGGCGCGATATCCGGACTGATGCCAAGCGATCCAGCGTTTCCAGTTGGGGTCGTCGGCTTTGCGCGGCGCTTCCAATCCCGTGTCGGCTTTCCATTCCGCCAGGCAGCGCGGGCACCAGCAGGGGCGGGGCAGGATGTAGTCGCCGTCGAACCAGAAGCCCGCGGGATCGTAGAGGCGCACGATCTCGCGGATCTGCGGGATGAAACGCTCGGTGAGGTAGCCGGTGCCGTCGCGGTGCGGCCGCTGGCAGACGATCGGCTCGCCGTTGATCTCGGACTTGCCGTCCGCGCCGATCGCGGCCCACTGCGGATGGTCCTTAATATCCAGCGGACGTCGGTCCACCGACATGTAGACGCAGAGCTTTTTGCCCTGCTGGCGCGTGACCCGCTTAAACGCCGCAAGCGTGTCATAGCCGTTCGCGGCGGGATTGTTGGTGCCGACCTGCGTCGGGTAGGTCGCGTGGCCGTTGCTCTGGCCCGAGACTTGGAGCATCGTCGCGGGCACATCCGCGAACATCGCCGCCAGCTCTTCGGGTGGCACCGCTTTGGCGAGCAGGCCGGAGTGATTGTCGAAGTGGATGTTCACCACCGAATCGCGGTACCAGGCGTCGGTCCGCAGCGGCGCGGTGTGTTTAAAGTGCGTTTCGGTGACACAGGCGGCCGACCCGAGAAGAAGCGTGCCGCATGCGGCGAGAGCGGTTGCAGACCTCATTGCTCAATTCCCCCTAATTCTTAAATGCGCATACTGTTTGTAGCGAAATCCGCTTACTATGTATCCTTTTCTCTCTGCGGAGTCAATTGAAGCCCATCATTTGATCTGATACTATGCGGGATATTCAATGAAAGGTATCGCCATGAACACACTTACCCGCCGAAACGCGCTTCGTCTGCTGGGCGCTGCGACCGCCGCGCTCGCGCCGCTGGCACACGCTCAGGTCCAGGACGCCGCGCCCAAACGCCGCATCCGCCAATCCGTCACGCGCGGCACCTTCGGAAAAATGTCGGCCGACGAGTTTTGCCGCACTGTGAAAGCGCTCGGCTTCGTCGGCGTGGACCTTGTGGGCCGCGGCGACTGGCCCGCCCTCAAGGAGCACGGCCTCGTCGCCACCATGGTGCCCGGCGCCGGCGGCATCAAGGACGGCATCAACAACGCCGCGCGCCGCGACGACTTCCTGAAGCAGTTCCGCGAGAACATCGCCGCGGCGGCCGAGTTCGGCTGGAAGCGCGTGATCACCCTCGCGGGCGACCGCGCGGGTCTTAGCGACGCGGACGGCATGGCCAACTGCGTGCCCGTGCTGAAGGAGGCGGTCAAAATCGCCGCCGACCACGACGTGACCATCTGCATGGAGCTGCTCAACAGCAAGGTCAACCACCCGGGCTACATGTGCGACCACACCGCCTGGGGCGTCGAGCTCTGCAAGCGCGTGGAGTCGCCGCGCTTCAAGCTGCTCTACGACATCTACCACATGCAGATCATGGAGGGCGACGTCATCCGCACGATCACCGACAACATCGCCTACATCGGCCACTTCCACACGGCGGGCAATCCCGGACGCCGCGACCTCGACGAAGATCAGGAGCTCTTTTATCCCGCCATCATGCGGACCATCGCCACGCTGACGGAAGCCGGCAAGTTCGACGGTTACGTCGCGCACGAGTTCGGCCCCAAGCACGGCGTCGATTCCCTGCGCAGCGCCTTCCGGCTCTGCGACGTGTGACCCGTCAGCGCTTTCCGCGTGTCCCGGCGTTCAGCGCATGGCGTCGCCCCTGACGGGAAAACGAAAATCAGAGAAGAAAATGAAAAGAAGAACGTTCCTGAAGTTGTCGGCGGCGGGCGCGGGCGTGACGCTGTTCCGCGCGGACGCGCTCGCGGCGGCGCTCGGTGCAGAAAAGGGGAAGCCGAAGACGCTTGTCTTGGGCGGAAGCGCGTTCGCCTGCGGGCTCGCGCTCGCGCATCCGGAGGAGGTGCTCGTTCTCGAACGCGGCCTCCATCTCGTGCCGGAGTTCGCGCTCGCGTACGATCCGATCGAGCCGGGGAAGCCGAAGACGGATCTCGGCCGGAGCCTCTGCGGCGAGCTCGAGGGCTACGGCATTCTTTCCGGCGGCAAGCTCCATCATCCGCCGCTCGCGGACTATTTCACCGATCTGATGACGCGTCGCGGCGGCCATCTGTTTCTCAACGCTGAGACGACGGAGATCGAACGCGTGCCGGACGGCTTCCGCGTGACCGTGTGCGCTACGGACGGCTTGAGTTCTTTCACGGCGGAGAAGGTGATCGACACGACGCCGGAGGGCTGGCGCGGCACGGGGCGGTCCGCAGTCCGCGCGAAGGCGCTCACGGCGACGCTTCAGGGAAAGCTTCCGGCCGGCGAAGCGGAGCTCCGCGCGCCGGGCGCGGTCATCCGCAAAGGCGTGTTCCCGGACGAATGGCTGCTCAGGGTGGAACTGCCGGCGGCGGCGGACTGGCACGGCGCGAGGCTCAAGCTCCATGCGGCGTGGGAGGCGCTGAAACCGCGCTGCCCGGGACTGAAACTCGCGGCGGAGGCGGGCGCGTTCGCCCGCACGTACGGCGGCGAACGGATCCGCCGGCCGGGTGCGGACGGGATCGCGTGGGTGCCGGGCGCGCAATTCGGAGATCTGATGAAGGCGCTGGAGGAGGGGCTCGCATGGAACTTGGACTGACCTTGAACGGCAAACACGTCCAGCGTGCGGCCGCACCGGCGTTCGCGGAGACATACGACGTGGTCGTCGCCGGCCTCGGCACGGCCGGCGAGGAGGCCGCGCTCGCCGCGGCGAAACTCGGGCTGAGCGTCCTCGGCGTCGAAAAGCAAAACGCGATGGGCGGACAGTCCACGATCGGGTGCGTGAACTTCGGCGGCAGCATCGTCGACCGCATGATCCGTTCCGAGCGCGCGGCGGATGCGGCCGGACTCAAGCTCGCCTACGAAACGGTGCCGACGGGCGTCTGGCTCGACGGGAAGAGGATCGTCGGCCTCCGGCTCTTCCGCAACGGCGTCTCCCGCGACGTCGCCGCGCGGATCGTGATCGACGCGACGGGCAACGCCACGGTCGCGCGGATGGCCGGTTGCGGCCTCCGGTCCGGTCGCGCCTGGGACGGCGAGAAAGGGGGGTGCGCGCGCGCCGAACTCTGGACGACGCCGGAAGGCGGAGTGCGTCCGCTCTACGCCAATTACCGGCGCGACCTCTGCGGCAGCGCCGCCGATTACAGCGCGGTCGTCGCGTTCCTTGCCGGGACGCGTCGGCAGGTGTGGAACGCGTCGCGGCGCCGCATGCTCAAGCCCGCCCTGATCCTGGGCGCGCGCGAAGAGGACCGCGTGGAGACGCTGGCAACCGTCACGCTGCGCGACTGCCTTCAGGAGAAGGAATACGCGGATCCGATCTTCTACGCGTTCGGTCCGGAAGACCTGGTGCGCGTCGACCAGGACTACGCCTTCGAAAGCGAGGAGATCCAGAACTGGAAAGGCCTCTGCTCGATGCCCTGCTTCGGTTACCTGTCCGTGCTGCCGTACGGGACGATCGTCGCGAGGGACGTGGATGCGCTGCTGGTCCCCTCGAAACATTTCGGCGTTTCGCACGACGCCGGCGGAGGCATCCGCATGCAGGGTGAGATGCGCAAGACGGGGTACGCCGCCGCCTGCGCGGCGCTTCTCGCCGTCCGCGGGGACCTCGCGCTAAAGGACGTCCCGTATGCGGAACTGCGGCCCCTGCTGGAAAAGGGCGGCCTTCTGACGCGCCCTGCGAAGCGGTTTGTGACCACCGTGAACGGCGCGCCGCTGGGCCCCTTTACGCCCGAGCAGGCCGTCGCCGCGCTCAAACAGGATGTCGCTCTGCCCGGCGAGTGGTGGAACTCCACGGCGGACGGCGGCCCGCGCGAACAGGCCGCGTACGCGTACTGGACCGTCTGGAAATGCGCGCTTTCGGGAGCCGTCGCCGAGCGCAAGCGGTTCGGTGATCTGCTGAACGCCGAAATGGAGAAGGGCGGCCGTTGGGCGGGCAATTTCGCCGTGGCCTTGGGGCTGCTCGGCGACGTGCGCGCCTGCGGCGTTCTCCGTTCGCTCGTCGCGACGCCGGGCGCGTCCCATCCGGCCGGCGCCGATCCCGTGGTCGCCCGCGCCTACCCGAACCGCATCAAGGCGGTCTGTCTGCTCGGCCGTCTCGGCGACAGGGCGTCGCTGCCGCTGCTCCGGGATCTCGTGCTCGACGGCGCCGTCGCTTTCACGAAGGATCTCCTCGGGACGGGGCTTTACCGTACGCCGGACCGCTACCGCTTCGAGGCGCTCTCGTACGCGCTCATGTCGCTCCGGGCGTTTCTGGAGAGGCAGCCCGACGCCCGCGTCCGCGACGAACTCCTCGACTGGAACCGAAAGCCGCTCACGCTCCTCTCCGAACGCGACGCCTCCGATCTCGCGCCCCTGCTGAAGAACATCATCCGGTAAGCCGTGCGTTCGGATACGCTTTTGTTTCAATTGTGCCGGCGGAGTTTGACGGCGAGGTCTTTCTCGATGGCGGGCAACGCGACGCGCGCTTCGCCGGAGGAGGGCACTTTCACGCGGAAAGTCTGGATCGGCTTGCCGCCCCAGGTGTCCCAAAGCTCCACATCCCACTTGCCCTTCGCGAGTCCGGGCAGCACGAGCACGGAGGGCGGCGCGGCCGGGATCTGCTCTTTCAGCGCGCAGACGCGGCGCCAGCTCCGGCCTTCGACGCGGACCCAGGCGATGGCCGTGCTTTTGCCGGTGATGGCCCACGCGACCAGCGGCGGATGCAGGCTTTCGACCGCTTTCTCGAACCGGAAGCTGCTGTAGAACCAGTCCTTGCCGGTGTTCTCCACGCGCGCGGTGTGGCGGCCTGCCGGCAGATCGGCCGCGTAGACGCGGTTGCATTGGTTGAGTGTGTCGTGCTTGTCGGGCGGATTGGTGTTGGGAAACTCCTGTGCGAGGACCGGCTGGCCGTCGACCTCGAGGCGCAGCGCCGCGCCGCCCCAGCCGGAGACGCCGCCGACTTCGACCAGCAGGCGCGTGGGCCAGGGCAGGTCGGTTTCGAAGGTGACAGGATTGTGCTTGTCGCGGTGGCCGCCGAGGCCGTGCTGGATGCCCGCGACCGGCAGCTCGCCCGCGGCGCCGTCGCGCGTGATCCGCACCGTGTGGGGCCGGTTGTAGTCGTCCCGCTCCCACGAGATCGAGCCGATTTCCAGCTCAAGGTCCTTGCGCGGCAAGGGATCGGGACGCTTTTGCCATTCCAGCTGCGGCGCGGCGGGCCGGACGGCTTCGGCGGGCCAGTCGATGTCCGCCGTGAACTTCACGGCCGCGCCGAACAGGCCGTACAGGTTCGAGGTGTGGATCAGCTCCCAGTACCATGGCGCGGCGAGTCCCGAGCCGCCGGTCGCCAGCGTGACCCAGAGCGGGTCGTGGACCTGCACGCCCTCGGGGTCGTCGTTGAAGCGCGCGCCGCCGCTGTCCGCGCCGATCTCGCCCACGTAGTGCGGTTTGTTGTAGCCGATCTTTTCGGCCTGCTTGCGGGCCAGCGTGGTGACGATGTCGGGGCTGCTGTAGTGGTGCGTCTGCACGTAATCCAGCTCCGGCAGCGTATCGATGGCGGGATCGCCGTCGCTCCGGCCGTAGCTCGTGGTGATCAGGTGACGGTAGGGGTCGATCTCGCGCAGGTAGCGCGCCATGCGCGCGTGCCACTGCTTGACGGGCTCGGTCGCGTAGGACTTGCCGATGCAGTCCACCTCGTTCCAGAACTCCCAAGAGAGCACGGCGGTGTCGGCGCCGTAGCGGGCGACGAGGTAACGGAGCTTGTTGCGGTAGAAGCGGTCCATCTCGGCGTTCTGCCAGAAGTCGGCCGGCTGCAGGAGGGGGCCGCCCTTGGCGGCGTTGTGGGGCGAGTCTTTCCAGCAGTCGTACATCGGCTGGTCGCGCAGGATGTTGAACGAATCGATGCAGACCATGACGCGGATGCCGTTTGTGCGGGCCAGGTCGAGCGCGTAGTCCAGACGCCACGCGTTGGCGAGGTCGAATTGGCCCATGCCGAGGCCCTGCTCGGGCTTTCCGGGGCGCTCGAGCGCGAAGGTGAACCAGCAGGGCGAGAGCCAGAAGCGCGTGTAATTTCCGCCGACGCGGCCGAGGGCCGGCAGCCAGTCGTCGTAGTCGAACGTGCCGCGCTTGTGGCCCCAGCAGATGTTCTCGCCGATCGGGAAATAGGCCTGGCCGTTGTCGAAAGCGAAATAGCGGCGGTCGCGGTCGCTGAGGCGCACGAAGCCGGGATCGCGGCTGGGGGTCGCCGTGAAGCGCACGGGCTTGGATTCACAGCGGCCCGTGCGGTCGCGGACCGCGATGACGGCGGAGTACTTGCCGGGCAGCGCCGGCGTGAAACGCACGCGCCAGGCGGGGTCGCCGCTGGGCGTGACCTTCTCCTGCCCGTTGGTGAGCACGCGCTGGTAGGGGCGGTCCAAGAAGCCCGGCACCGAGGCCGTCTTGCCGTCGGGCAGCGTGACGCGCGCGTCGACCGCGACGTCGTCGGGATCGAAGGGGTTGGCGTAAGTGGCCGAGAGGTCGACGGTCATCTCGACCCGCTCGTAGCAGGCGACCTTTTCGGATGAGAGCCGAACCTCTCGGATCTCCAGCGGTTGTTGGCGAGCATAGGGCGTGACGAGGCTGGTCGCAACAAGGGTTAATAGAGCGAGCGACATGATTAATCTCCCCAAATAAAAGGAGTGCGGTCTCCCCCCGTACTCCTCATGATGGTCGGCAGTATATCATCCGGCGCTATCGGGCGCAAATCGAGGGATCGCGTCGGCCTGCGGCGACTCAAAGCGCGTTTGGTCCAGCTATGGAAAGACGATCCGGTAGAAGCGTGAAGGGGCGCTGGCCGAGTCCGGATCGGAGACGGTCAAGGAACCTTCAGCACTCAGCGAGGCGTTGGTCACGGACGTCCAGACGTCGGAGGCGAGATCGGCAGAGGCTTCAACTTTGAGGGGGATGTCGGGCGTGCCCCCGACGGTGAAGCCGAAACGGCCGGCAGCGAAGCCGAATCCCTCTCCAGATTGGACCGTCGGGTTCCAGCAGCGGGTTGGGCAATTTGCGAATGTAGCCTCCCAGCCCGACGTGCCCGGCAAGTAATAGGCTGTCGGGGAATATTTATCGAATACATCCGGGCCGCCAAGCGCCGGGGCGTCGCCCTGAAACAGGAGCTGTGTGAGAGCGCCGCACCCGGCGAACGCCCGGTCGCCAATCTGGGTGACGCCTGCCGGGATGATGAGGGTTCCCAGCGCGGAACAGCCTTCGAAAGCCCCGTCGCCTATCGTGGCGACGCGGTTGCCGATGACGATATTCGTCAGCTGTTGGCGAGCCAAACCGAAAAGGGAGGCGGCGCTAAAGGAAGCGAGATCGCACTGCAGCGTGATGCCCGTCAGCGCGGGGCAGTTATCGAATGCACCCTCGCCGATGAAAGAGACTCCCGTTCCAAGACTCAGGGAGGTAAGTCCGGTGCACCAGTTGAAAGCCTGGCTGCCGATCGAGGTGACATTGTCGGGGATTGAGACGGACGTCAAACCGGAGCAGCCGTTGAAAGCGCCGCCACCGATGGAAGCGACACCGGAGCCGATGTGCAGATTCGTCAGGCTGGAGCAGCCCGCGAAAGTCTCTGTCGCAATGGCCGTGACGGTGTCGGGCAAAATGGCGGAAGTCAGGTCACAACAGCAGAAGGCGCGCTCGCCGATATGGGTGACGTTGGTAGGAATGGCGAGCGCGGCCAGACCCGAACAGTAATAGAAGGCGCGGTCGCCGATCGACGTGACGCCTGTCCCGAGTGTCAGGTTTGTTAGGAAGGAGCACCCTAAAAAGGCTTCGTCGCCGATGGCGACGACCGCGTCACCGATGGTCAGCGTCCGCAGCCTGTCGTTTGAGCCTGTGAAGACCTCGTAAGCGCGGAACGTGGAAAGGTCGTTGCGCAGCGTGACGGAGGTCAGGCTGGAGTTATACTGCATGAACGCATCGCTGCCGATCGATCGGACGCCTGAACCGATGACCAGAGTTTCCAACTCAGAGCAGTCGGCGAACGCTTCTTGGCCGATGGCAGTGACGCTGTCCGGGATGACGACGGCGGTGATTCCCGAGCAGCCCGCGAACGCGCCGTCTCCGATGTTGGTGACGCCGTCCGAGATGGTGACGGAGGTGATTCCCGTAAAGTAATTGAAAGCGGAGGCACCAATCGCTCCGACACTGGCACCGATGACGATGTTGGTCAGACGGCTCGGGTAGCCGAAGATCTGCTGTGCTTGGAAATGGGATAGATCGTTGTTCAGCGTGAGTCCGGTCAGCGCGGGGCAGCCGCCGAAGGCGCTGCTGCCGATGGCGGTGACAGAAGCGGGGATGGCGACGGTCGTGAGGCCGCAGCCTTGAAATGCCAACTCTCCGATCTCGCCGACACCCTCTTCGATAACCGCGTTGGTCAGGAGGTGGCAACCTGTGAACGCCTGGTAATCCAACGAGGTGACGCTGCCCGGTATGCGGATCGCGGCCAGATCGCCGCAAGAGAAGAAGGCGTGTCCGCCGATCTGGGTGAGCGTGTCTGGGAGAGAAACGGTGCGCAGGTTGCTGCAGGAGCTGAACGCCTGCTCGCCGATGGAGGTGATGCCGGCCGGGAGGGTGACGGCGGTGAGGCGGTCGCACTCGCGAAACGCGTAGTCGCCGATCGCGGTGACGGGGTGTCCGCCGAGCTTCGAAGGGATGGGCAGCGGGCCTGCGAAGGCGGCGTCGAAGGCCGTGATCGTAGCCTGGCCCTCGCTGACTGTGTACGCGAAAGGCAGCAGCACGGTCGGACAGCCCGAGAGGTTGTCCGTCCAGCCGGAGGTCTCGGGCAGATAGTAAATCGTGGGGAGTGTTCCGTAGAAGACCTGATCGCCGACGGTTGTCGGGGCGTCGCCTTCGAACAGGACGGAGGTCAGACTGGCGCAGGAGCGGAACGCCCGATCTCCGATGGCGGTGTCGCTGCCTTGAAAGGTGACAGAGGTCAGGCCGGTACAAGCTTCGAACGCGCTCGCACCAAGTGTTCTGACGGTTCCGGGAATGGTGACGGAGGACAGGCTGTCGCAGTAGGAGAACGCGTCGTCGCCGATGGTGGTGACGTTGGTGGGGATCGAGATGGCGGCCAAGCTGGAGCAGACCGAAAAGGCGCTGTCGGCGATGTTGGTGATGCCGGAGGGGAGCAGGATCTGCGTCGCCCCGGAACAGCGGAAGAAGGCGCCCTGCCCGATCGTGGTGACGCTTTCGGGGAGCGCGAGGGCGGTGATGCCGGCACAGTCGTAAAAGGCCCCTTCGCCGATCGCGGTCACGGGGTGGCCGCCGATCGTGTCGGGGATGGTCAAAGCGCCTGAATAAAACGGGTTGAAACCCGTGACGGTGGCCTCGCCGCCGGAAAGCGTGTAGGTGAACTCGCCTTCCGTCTCCGCCCGGGCGAGAAGCGCCGCGAGGGCGAGGAGGCAAGCGGTTCGGCTCGCGGCGAACGCAGGCGCGGCAGTCAGTCTGGTTGAAATCATCAGGCCCCTTGAGGTGTTCGTGAGCGTCACTACAATAATATAGAAAGATACACGTGTGGTGGCCAACGGTCAAGCCGCCCTGTTTTCCGTTTGGCCATGCGTTTTAGCCTTGGCTCGCACCCGACAATCTGTTTGTCCCGCTGTGCCGGACACGCTAGACTAGATGATCAAGTGGTAAAGGTTTTCTAAAAACGGGGGACGGCATGAGCGATGTGAAAGTCTTGGCAGGGGCTCTTCTGATCGTGTCTTCGGTGGTGTCTGCGGCGCGGGGGGATTATTGTCCGCCGCAGTCGCGCCAGTCGGACGGGATGAGGGACATCATGCTTGTCTATGCGACGCCGGGCAACTGGCGTCCGCAGAATTTTCTGCCGTATGTCGCCTATGTGGACCGCGCGGGCAAGCCGTGCGACTGGTTCTACGACGCTTTCCTGTTCCTGATGTATGGCGGCGCGCCGTCCGGCCAGGCGTACATCGACGGCGCGACCAACCGCCGGGACTGGGAGTTTTATCTGGATGAGGAGTTCGCGGCGGGTCGGGAGTTCGCGGCGCTGGATCAGACGGTCGCGGATGCGGCGCGGCAGCTGGGAGGCACGGCGCCGGTGGTGCCGGTTATCGCCATGATCCCGTATCCGTCGGGCAAGCAGAAGGCTTTCGGCGATGTGGACGGCGACGGCATGACGGAGGACTTCAGCGCGGATGCGAACCGCGCCAAGGCCGTCGCGTGGTTCCTCCGTTCGTTTCTCGAGCGCTGGGACAAGGCCGGTTTCCGGCACCTGAAGCTGTGGGGCTTCTACTGGATGAATGAGGGCATCGCGCCGCCGGACGAGGCGATCGTCAGGACGACGGCACGCGACATCCATGCACTCGGCTACAAATTCCACTGGATCCCGTGGTTCAAGGCGCCGGGCGTCGAGAAGTGGCGCGAGCTGGGCTTCGACCTCGCGATCATGCAGCCGAATTACGCGTTCATTCCGCCGGCCGGACAGGTGCGGGTTCCCGATGAGAACCGGCTGACGACCGCCGCGAACATCTGCCGGCGGCTGGGCTTGGGCGTCGAGATGGAACTGAACATGGGGATCGATATGGAGGCCAACCAGGCGGCGCTGGTGGAATCCCGGGACCGCATCAATCTGCAGCTGTACCTCGATCACGGCGATGATGCGCTGGACGGCTATCAGTCCGGCGCGGTGCGCGCCTACTACCAGGGCTATAACGCCATCGCCGGGCTCTGCT
Organism: Kiritimatiellia bacterium; assembly: GCA_035353175.1. Taxonomy (GTDB): domain Bacteria; phylum Verrucomicrobiota; class Kiritimatiellia; order RFP12; family UBA1067; genus DAOPZC01. Next base: position 49,893 of record DAOPZC010000007.1, read on the forward strand.
ATTCCCGCGATCCGGCGCTGCGGCAGCTGTACGACGACCTGTACCGGTTCCACAAAGGCACGTATGCGCGGCGCCGGCCGTGTCAGCTGTGGCAGGCGGCTGACAAGTGCCTCGCCGACGGGCTCTGGAAGACGCGGCCGGAGGCCAAGGCGAAAGCGGTCCGCCTCGGCGGCCCGCTGGCCGCGCTGACGGTGCCGCTGGACGGACCGCGCCTGGTGGGGGACGTGCGGGTCCACTTCGCCGGGGCGATCGCGCCCCAGCGGGTCAGCCTGTCGCTGGAGTCTGCGGCGGGCGGCGACGCGGCCGAGGTCGCCGTCGAGGACAATGTCGTCCTGCGTCCGGAAGACGGCGGCGGCTTTGCGGTGCTGACCTTTCCAGTTCAGCTGGCGCGGTCGCTGCGCCTGGCTTTCGAGATGAAGGCCGGCGAGGAGGTCGCGGTCGATGAGGTCGTGCTCATGCCGGCTGACCATCTGCTGTGCGGTTACCGATACACGCTCGATGCGGCGGGCGCCGACGCGGAGTCGTGTCTTGCCGACGGCGTGACGGGCGGCGAGGCGATGGCGGTTTGGCGGAAAGGCCGCGGGGATATGCGTTTCGAGCTGCCGGAGGAGTGGTATGCGGAAGCGCTCCTCGTGCATTTCCGGCAGGTGGACAAATCGCGCTTCGCGCCTCAGGTCCGCGTGGATGGCGGGGAAGCCTGCGCGGCGGGGGCGGATGGCATGGCGCTGGTTCCGCTCAACCGTCCCGTCAGAAAAATGTCGCTGGCCTTCGAAGACGCGGGCGCGGTCGCAACCGACGAGGTGGCTTTGTTGCCGGCGAAGAATCTCGCGGCCGGCTGTTCCTACACGTATGATCCGCCGTTCAACGCAAAGTATCCCGACACCGGCGGGCGCGAATTGACCGACGGCGAAGTCTCGCGCGGCTTCGGCGACGGCAAGAGTGTCGGCTGGGCCAAATGGTCGATGTCTAGGGATGTGACTGTCGTCGTCGACCTCGGCGCGTCGCGGGCGATCGAGCGGGTGGAGGCGCATGTGCAGGGCGGGGGCTCTGCGAGCGTGGAGTTTCCGGAGCGCGTCGCGGTGTCGGTGTCGGAAGACGGCCGGCGCTGGACGCAAGTCGCGGCATCGGGCGCGGAGCCGGCGGAAAAGGAGAGCCGCGAGTCCGGCGGACGTACGGCTGCGCTGGGCTGGCTGAAGCTCGCGACGCCGGAGGCTCAGGGCCGGTACGTCCGGCTGAAGATCGTGCCGGACGCGTGGCTGATGCTCGGCGAGGTCCGCGTTTTCTCGGGCGGCGTGAACGTGGCATTGAAGCAACCCTATTCGATCCAGCCGCAGCCGACGGGCGACGCGCCATACGCCGACAATTCCGGGTTGCTGACGGACGGGTATTACACGAAGGCCGGAAGCGGCTGGAAAACGTGCGCCGGTTTCGATAAGGCCGATCCGGCGGTGGTGGTGGACTTGGGCAGCATCTGCCGGACCCGTGCCGCGCGCGTGCATCTCCAAGGCGGCGGTCCGGGCGGCGTCTGTTTCCCCGAACGGCTTGCGGTCGACACGTCTGCCGATGGCAAGACGTGGTCACCGGCAGGCGAGACCGCTGAACATCCGCTTGAAGAAAAGAAGACCGCGGCTTCCGCCTTCATGGGCGTAACGTATGCGCCGCGGGAATCGCGTTATGTGCGCATCCGCTTCAAGAAACGCGGCTGGCTCATGCTCGACGAAATCGAGGTCTTCCCGGTTGCCTCATCCGCCGCGCCCACGCGGTGATCGCGCGGGCCGGCGAGCGCCGTGTGCAGGGCGTTTCTATTTGACCCGATTTGCGGCCCGCCCGGAGGTCGGGCCCTACCTGAACATGCAAGGCACGACGTTTTCGGATCCCCTGCGGTAGGGTCGGCTCTCCGAGCCGACCGTTGATAGGCTTCGAAACGCCAAGAAGAAACGCCCTGGAGCCGTGTGGCAATCTGTTTGTTTCGTCGTGCCGGAAGCGATAAACTGAATCCCCATGAATCCGACACTAAAAGGCATGACCCCGTTCATCGTGATGGAAGTCCTCGAGAAGGCGCAGGAGATGGCGAAGCGCGGCATCGACGTGGTGCACCTCGAGGTGGGCGAACCCGATTTCAACATGCCGCCGTGTGCGGCCGCCGCCGCGCAGGCGGCGTACGACCAGAACCGGACACACTATACGCACTCGCTCGGCGACCCGGAGCTGCGCGAGGCGATCGCCGCCCTGTACCGCCGCGAATACGGCGTGACGGTCGATCCCAATTGCATCCTCGTCACCTCCGGAAGCTCGCCCGCCATCCTGATGGCGCTGCAGGTGCTCTGCGATGCGGGCGACGAGGTGATCCTCTCCAACCCCGGCTATCCCTGCTACCGCAACTTCGCGCTGGCGTGCCGCGCCGTCCCCAAAGAGGTGCGGGTCTTTGCCGAGAACGGTTTTCAGTACGACGTGGAGGCGGTGCGCCGCGCGGTGACGCCGCATACGCGCGCGATCTTCGTGAACAGCCCGATGAATCCGGCCGGCGTGCTCGTCGAGGACGCCGTCTACGAGGGGCTCGCTTCGCTGGGCGTGCCGATCCTCTCCGACGAGATCTACCACGGGCTGGTCTACGAAGGACGAGCCCGCTCGGCGCTGGAGTTCACGGACAATGCCTTTGTGCTCAACGGCTTCTCCAAGCGCTTCGCGATGACGGGTCTGCGACTGGGTTATCTGATTGCGCCGCAGCGCTGCATGCGTGCGCTGCAGATCCTGCAGCAGAATCTTTTCATCTGCGCGTCGAGCACGGCGCAGCGCGCGGGCCTCGCGGCGCTGAACGGGGCGGCCGAGGACGTGGAGCGCATGAAGGCCGTCTACGACGAGCGGCGGCGCTACATGCTGGGCCGCCTGCGCGAGATGGGTTTCGTGATCCACACCGAGCCGAAAGGCGCCTTCTACATTTTTGCGGATGCGCGGAAGTTCACGAGGGACGCCTATGCCTTCGCGTTCGACGTGCTGGAGCACGCGCACGTGGGCATCACGCCGGGCGTGGATTTCGGGACGGCGGGCGAGGGCTTTGTCCGCTTCTCCTACGCCAACAGCCTGGACCGCATCCGCGAAGGTCTCGCGCGGCTGGAGCGCTACCTCGCGGCGCGCTGATTCCGGATGCTGCTTTTTCTTTCTGACACCTGCCGCAGTTGTATGATATTGTAATGCCAATAATGGGTTGGATTTTATTCGGGTGCAGGTTGTGAACGTAAAGGAAAAGGCCATGATCAAATCGGTTGTATCCCGTCGCAGGTTCCTTGCCGGTGTGGGCTCGCTTGCGGCGCTGCCCGCCCTCATCAACTCCGGCTGCGTCGGCGCGAAATATGCGAAGCGCCCTCTGCCGTCGGAGCGGCTCACGCTCGGGTTCATCGGCTACGGTACGATGGGCCACGATAACATGGGGAATTTCTTGAACAACGACCGCGTGCAGGTCGTGGGCATCTGCGACCCCAACCGCGAGGCGCCGCTTTACGGCTACAAGGCCGAACGCCTCGGCGGGCGTGAGCCCGGCCAGCGCCGCGTGAACGAGTTTTACGCGCAACAGGCGGGCAAGACGTCGTATCGCGGCTGCCAGATCTTCGCCGACTTCCGCGAGCTGCTGGCCATGCCCGACCTCGACGCGGTGGTGATCGCCACGCCGGACCACTGGCACGCCGTACAGGCGATCTTGGCCGCGCGCAAGGGCAAGCACATCTACTGCCAGAAGCCGATGTCGCTCTCGATCGGCCAAGGCCAGGCGATGGTGCGCGAAGTCGCGAAAGCCGGCGTGACCTTCCAGGTGGGTTCCCAGCAGCGTTCGGACACCTATTTCCGCATGGCCTGCGAATTCGTGCGCAACGGCCGCCTCGGCAAGCTGCAGCGCATCGAGATCGGCATGCCCGGCGGCTACACGCCATGGGGCAAGACTCCGGAAGACCTTTCGGAGACGCCGCTTGCGCGGCCGCCCGAGTCCTTCGGCGAGGCGGGCTTTGACCTCTGGCTCGGCCCGGCGCGCAAGCGCCCCTTCACGCCCGCGATCCACCGTCCGCTCTCTTGGCGCTGGAACCTCGACTACTCCGGCGGTCAGATCACCGACTGGGGCGCGCACCACTTCGACATCATGCAGTGGGCGCTCGGCCGGGACGGCTCGGGGCCCGTCGCGGTCGAGAACCTGCAGAGCGACATGCCGGCACCGGACAAGATCTGGAACACGGCCGCGCACTATAGCTTCGAGATCGTCTATGCCGACGGCACGCGCGCCTTCGTCTCCGACCGTTTCGACAACGGCGTGCGTTTCATCGGCGAGGACGGTAAAGAGATCTTCGTGACGCGCGGCAAGCTGGTGATGAAGCCCGACGGGCTGATCCGCGAGAAGATCCGGCCGGATGAGCGCCATCTGTATGTCAGCGGCCAGCACGAGAAGAATTTTGTCGAATGTGTCTTTAGCGGCCAGGAGACCATCACGCCCTGCGAGGTCGGGCACCGTTCGATCACGATCGCGCACTTGGCGAACGCCGGCCTGCGGCTCGGCCTTAAAAAGGTGCAGTGGGACCCCAAAGCCGAGCGTTATGTCGGTGCCGGCGCGGATGAGGCCGCCAAGCTGATGTGGGCTCCGATGCGCGGCGAGTGGTCGCTGGATCCCCGCGCGTGACGCGGACTCCGGATCGGGCTCCGTTGTCCGGCGCGATGAGAAAAAACGCTGGAAAGCGGCGGATCTGTCCGAGATCTCAAGGCATTCCGCATCATGCGGGATGCGTGCAGGTTTTCTATAGGGAAAATCCCTACTTGCGTTGGCTAACAAAAAGTGGGACAGTTATAGATGAAGGTGTCCTTGTTCTGCCGAAACATGCCGATTTGGAACTGATTCCGCCAAGGGGATAGGGGAATCGGTGGGGGCATGCGCTCTTGATGGAACAGAGATGGGCTGGCACATTGTTGCGCCTGGCCGCAGGCAGAAGGGCGCCTGAAATAGAGGGGCGAAATGAAACAGATACTGTTCGGTCAAGGAATCGTCTTGACGGCATGCTTCGGATTCCTGTGCGGAGATGTTTCTGCCAAGCCGTGGTGGAGTAATCCGGTCCTCAAATACAGCGAGAACACGGGCATCGCGTATTCTGCCGCCGATCCGCATTACATGAACAAGGACGAGAACGACCAGTACCTCTACATGGGGATGGGCTCGGGCGGCGGCACGGCCTTCCTGTACAGCATTCCGGCGCTGATCGCGGGCACCTCGTCGAACGACGTGGCGCCGATCGCGTCGATGGTCTGCCCGAGCACGGCGGTGTGGGGCAGCTGGAAGGGCGGGGCCGTCTCCGACGACCTGAAGATCGCCATCACGGGCAACGGCAACGCCGGATACTCGGTGCGCACGACTTTCCCGCTGTCGGCTCCTTGGGTGACGAACGTCACCGCCTTCTGTAGCACCAATTCGCCCAGCAACCTGGCGATGGACGGCTGCGATTTCAGCCACACCAGCGAGTTTCTCTTCTCGAGCGTTTACACCAGCTCCGGCCCGAACACCAACCTCATCACGTGGAGCGTCGGCTATGTTCCCGGGCAGGGGATCAAGCTGACGCAAGCCGGCGTTTTCAGGACCAGCTGCAGCCGCATCCGCTGCGTGAACGACTATTACATCGGCGGCAAGGATCTGGTCTACTACGGCGAGGGCAACGACCTGCTGGGCGTTGTGCCCCGGAAGGTGTGGGTCTATGACGCCGTCCTCAGCAACGAGACGGAGCTGGTGACCTTGGACCGGACGGGCGAGGCGGGTAAAGTCGGTGCGGATCTGGACATCATGAACGTCAAAGTGGGCGGCGTCCGGTCTGGCAAGATGCACCTCTACGTCCAGTGCAACGACGGCGCCATTTTCATCTATAATCTCAACGCCGACGGAAAATCGGCGGGCGCATTGGTCAAGAGCTTCCATCACGCCGACATGGTCGCGCTTTTCGGCGTGGATTTCCCCCGCATGCGGAACATCGAGTTCACGGATGACGAAGAGTACTGCTTTATCGTCCATAAGCCTTATAATTCTTCGTCTCCGCCTGCTCCGCTGCACGTTCTCTGGACGCCGCCGGAAATGACCGCCACGACGTGGTGGCAGGCTCCGGCCTTCAAGTTCAAAGAAAATCTCAATGCCGCCGTGCCGCTTTGCATGAACAAGGACGAAAGCGACCAGTTCCTGTTCCTTCCGTCCGGCCGCTCGTCTTCCTCGGACGGTTACCTTTACAGCATCCCGGCGTTGACCGCGGCCGCGACGTCGAACGATGTGACGCCGATCGTCTCGGGCAAGCCCGCCGCGACCTTCCAGCCCGGCACGGTCATCTATTCGGAAGACTTTGATGGAATCGAGACGGCCGGCAACACCGAGACGATGGCGGCGCTCGGCTGGGATCTTGTGGAACTTCCCGGCGCACCTCTGGACACGGCCGTCGGCGCGCATACGGCGCAGTACTCCATCCACAACGGGAAGTTTGTCACCGACAATCTGGACGAAACCATCCACGCCGCGTCGCATGACTCGTATGCCGTCATCAGAGACAGCGCCTTCATGAAGCCGTTCTGCACCAACGACTATTCGTATCAGTACGATGTGACTTACAAGCAGGCGAGCACCAACAACTTCAGATACGTGTCCCTGCTCTGCAACTACACGGGCTCCAACGTCTATAATACCGTTGACGTCCGCATCCGCGGGGAGGGCTACAACCAGTTCCGCTACAAGATCCCCAATGAGTGGAATCTCTACAACACCGGAAGCTGGCCGCTCAATGCAACCGGCACGAACTCGATGATGTATCTGCTTTACGGCGTGCCGTATATTACGCCTGCCAATAACACCGTAGCCTATTACAGTTATTCGAATGTCACGCTGACCGTCCGCGTGGAAATGTCGATGTCAAATGGGCCGAGCGTCTTCGTGAACGGCATGCTGGTCTCAAAGCAGGATCAGTACCAGAAATACTGGGACCTCCTTAAGGCGAATAACGACGCCTATGCGATCTGCTTCAAGACCTCCAACAAGGTGAAGGCCGAGATCGACAACCTCATGGTTTGGACCGGTTGCGGCGTGGATCCCGCATGGAAGGGCGGTGCGATCTCGGACAGCAAGATGCGCGTCCTGACGGCCGGCGCGGGCACGGTGAGCACCAGCTTGCCGATGTCGGGCTCGTGGACCAACACGACGGTGGTCGGCATCAGCAAAGATTCGGCCGACAATCCGGCCATGTTGCCGATGGATGCCCTGGACTTCGGCCATGCCGGCCCCAACGAGTGCCTGTATTCTTACTCGGATTATTTCAACCGGACAAACAATGGCACAGCGATGGGGTATCAGCAGAAGATTTACAAGTGGAACGTTACGAATAATCTCGCGAGCGGCAGCGTCGGCCTCACCTCGAACGCCGTGTACACCACAAGCTTGAAACAGCTCCGCAGCTTGGACGCGTACTACATCGGCGGCAAAGATCTCGTCTATTACGGCGAGGGACAGATCGGACTGGCGGGCGCGACCAGGGTTTGCGTCCTCGATCCCGCGACGGGAACGGAGGCCGTCCTGATCAACGCGACCACCAACGCGATGCCCAGCAACGTCATGAACGTCAAGGTGTCCGGCGTCGGTCTGGGGGGGCGGATGTACCTCTACGTCCAGTGCGCCGACGGGTCGCTCGACATCTACGGGCTCAATGCGGACGGTTTGTCGGTCGGCGAGCTCGTGAAGCGTTTCACAGCCGCTGAGATCAAGACGCTCCTCGGCGGCGTGGCGTTCAAAACCATGCGCAGTTTCGAGGTGACCAACGACGGCAAGAACGCGTTCTTCACGTACGACGGCGCCGATGGCCTGTACGTGGTCGGGACCCGGGCGCAGGGCTTGGGCACGCTCCTGATGGTCGATCGGTAAAAAAAGGTGCGGCAGGACGAGGGGTGCCTGTGCGGGCGCCCCTCGTTTCGTTTCTGCGGCGCGCCGCAGGCATCATGCGGACGCCGCGCGCGTGAATCCGGACTTCTTCAGCGTCGGCCCAACGGCGTTTTTTTTGCGCTTGTAATTAATTAACCGATTAATTAACATGGGCCGCATGAACGAAAGAAAAACCGGTGTCAGGCGGCGCGGACGTCCCGTCGCAACGGCGGACGGCGACCTGCGCGAGCGGCTCCTCGATGTCGCCACGACGCTTTTCGCGGAGCAGGGCGTCGCCGCCACGCCCATGGCGCAGATCGCGGCGCAGGTGGGCGTGACGTCGGCCATGATCCATTACTATTTCAAGACGCGCGAGCGGTTGCTCGATGTGATTGTGGAGGAGCGCTTCGGCCGGTTCATCGCGGCCGTCAGCGAGGGAATCGACGGCGCGGGCAGCGATCCCGTGGCCATGGTGCGGGATCTGGTCACCCGGATCATCGGGTTGGTTGCGGAGATGCCCTGGCTGCCAGCGCTGTGGATCAAGGAGATCGCCAGCGACGGCGGCCAGCTGCGGGAGCGGCTGATCCGGCGGCTGCCGCAGGACGTTCACAAGCGTTTCGGCGCGTGCGTAGCCGCGGGGCAGGCGCGCGGCGAGGTGAACCCCGGCCTTCATCCCTCGCTGCTGTTCGTGTCGATCATGGGGCTGACCATGTTCCCGCTGGCCGTCTCGAAAATTTGGAAACAGTTTCCGACGCTCAAGGCGCTGGACCGCCAGGGCGTGGCCGACCACGCCGTTTCGCTGCTGATGTGCGGGATGGTCGGCCACGGCACGAAAAAGGGGCGGCTGCGCCGCGATGACGCGGCAAAGTAGCCCGCGACGTCTCGGCACGGATGGCGGCTAAGGCCGTCCCTTGCCTCCTGGTGATTGTATGAGCAGCGGTCGTTACCGCCAATCAGAGGAGTTCGTCATGCAAACGATGTGTTCACAACTGAGCGTGTGCCATGGCGCGGCGGTTGCCGCAGGCCTGCTGGCGCTGGCGGGGTGCGCGGAAAAACGCGAAACTTCCTACCAAGGCTACGTCGAGGGCGAGTTCGTCTCTGTGGCGTCGGCCGAAGCCGGGCGGCTGGACCGCTTGCTGGTCGCGCGCGGTGACGCGGTGACGTCCGGCCAGCAGCTGTTCCTGCTCGAAGCGGAAAACGAGGCGGCGGCCCGCCGGCAGGCGGGGCATCAGCTCGGCGTGGCCGAGGCGCAGCTCGAGGACCTGCGGGTCGGGAAGCGCCCCCTGGAGCTCGCGGTGATCCGTGAGCAGCTGGCGCAGGCGTCCGCCGAGGAAAAGCGCGCCGCCGCCAACCGCGTCCGCGACGAGGCGCAGTTCCAGGCCGGTGGCATCTCCGTCGCGCAGCTGGACGCGTCCCGCGCGACTGCGGAGTCGCTGACCGCGCGGGTGCGCGAGCTGGAGCGCCAGCTCGATGTCGCGGCGCTGCCTGCGCGGGAAGACCAGGTCCGCGCGCAGGGGGCGGCCGTCGCGGCGGCCCGCGCCGCGCTCGAGCAGGCCGAGTGGCGGCTGGGCCAGAAGACGGTTTCTGCCGCCGTTGCGGGGCTGGTCTACGACACCCTGTACCGCGTGGGCGAATGGGTGCCGGCGGGCCGCCCCGTGGTGCGCCTGTTGCCGCCCGAGAATGTGAAGATCCGCTTCTTCGTCCCCGAACCGGTCGTCGGCGCGCTGTCCGTTGGCCGGGAGATCGCGCTCCGCTGCGACGGGTGCCCGTCGGCGGTCCGGGCGGCGGTCTCCTATATTTCCGCGGAGTCCGAATACACGCCGCCGATCATCTACAGCAACGAGACGCGCTCCAAGCTGGTCTACATGATCGAGGCGCGCCCGTCGGCCGGCGATGCGGCCAAGCTGCATCCGGGACAGCCGGTTGAGGTGTTCCTGCCATGAGCGACGGCTATGCCATCGACGTGCGTTCGCTGAACAAGCACTTCGGCGACAAGCACGTGGTGAAGAACGTTTCGCTGCAGGTGCGGCGCGGCGAGATCTTCGGCTTTTTGGGACCGAACGGCAGCGGTAAAACCACGACCATCCGGATGATGTGCGGCCTGCTGACGCCCGACTCGGGCAGCGGCACGTGTCTGGGCTATGACATCCTGCGGGGCAGCGCGCAGATCAAGCGCCATGTCGGCTACATGACCCAGCGCTTCTCGTTCTGGGAGGATCTGACGATCCGCGAGAATCTGGGTTTCGTGGCGCGGATGTATGGCCTGCGCGACCGCCGGAATAAAGTGGACGGGGCGCTGGCGGAGCTCGGGCTGACTGCGCGCGCCAACCAGCTGGCGGGCACGCTGTCGGGCGGCTGGAAACAGCGGCTGGCCCTGGCGGCCTGCCTGCTGCACAGCCCCGAGCTGCTGCTGCTCGACGAGCCGACCGCGGGCGTGGACCCTGCGGCGCGGCGCGACTTCTGGGAAGAGCTGCACCGGCTTTCGGCCGGCGGCATCTCGGTGCTGGTGAGCACGCACTATATGGACGAGGCGGAGCGGTGCCACAAGCTCGCCTACATTTTCAACGGCAACCTGCTGGCGCAGGGGACGGCCCCCGAGGTGGTCGCCAGCCAAGGGCTCAGCACCTGGCTGGTGTACGGCGAGAATCTGGCCGGGCTGTCCGAAACGCTGAAGCGCAGCCCCGGCGTGGAGCAGACCGTGCTGTTCGGCACCCGGCTCCATGTGAGCGGCCGGGACGGCGCGGCGCTGGAACGGACACTCGCGCAGGCCGCCTCCGGAGCGTTCCGCGTCGAAAAGGCCGAGACCGGCCTGGAGGACGTCTTCATCTACCTGATGAAACAGTCCGCCGGCTCAGCGGGAGGTGCCGGATGAAAACAAGCAACGGTTTTTCTTTCTCCCGCTGGTGGAGCATGGTGCTCAAGGAATTCCTCCAGCTGCGGCGCGACCGCCTGACGTTCGCCATGATCGTCGGCATCCCGATCGCCCAGCTGGTCCTGTTCGGCTTCGCCATCAACAACGATCCCCGGCATCTGCCGACGGCGGTCATCAGCGCCGACCACAGCGAGTTCACGCGCTCGTTCATCGCGGCGATGAGATCCTCGGACTACTTCGACATCGTCGGCGAGTTGCCGGACGAGGCGGCGGGGCGCACCGCCCTCGCGCGCGGGACGGTCCAGTTCGTGCTCAACATCCCCGCCGGTTTCACCGAACGGCTCTTGCGCGGCGAGCGTCCGGCCCTGTTGATCGAGGCCGACGCCACGGATCCGGGCACGACCGGCATGGCCCTCGCGGCGGCCGGACAGCTCGTCCGCGCCGTGGCGGCCAAGGATCTGGCCGGCAGCCTGTCGTTCCTGGCCGGCGGCCCGGACCCTTTCGAAGTCCGGATCCACCGGCTCTACAACCCGGAAGGCATCACCCGCTACAACATCATCCCCGGCCTCATCGGCGTGATCCTCTGCATGACCATGGTGCTGATGACCGGCCTCGCGATCACGCGCGAGCGCGAACGCGGCACGATGGAAAACATGCTGGCCATGCCGGTCTCGCCCTTCGAGGTCATGACCGGGAAGCTGGTCCCCTATATTGCGATCGGCCTGCTCCAGACCACGATCATCCTGCTCGCCGCCCGCTTTCTGTTCCAGGTGCCGAGCGCCGGCAGCCTGTCGATGATCTATCTGGCCGCGCTGCTCTTTGTCGTGGCCAACCTCACCGTCGGCATCGCCCTCTCTTCCGTGGCGCAGAATCAGCTGCAGGCCATGCAGATGACCCTGTTCTACTTTCTGCCCAACATGATCCTGTCGGGCTTCATGTTCCCGTTCCAGGGCATGCCGCACTGGGCGCAGAATATCGGCAACTTCTTGCCCCTGACGCATTTCCTGCGCCTGATCCGAGGCATCATCCTCAAGGGTAATCCGTTTCCGGACCTTTGGCCGAGCATCTGGCCGCTGATGGTGTTCACGCTGGCGGTGATGATGATCGCGACGGTGTTCTACCGTCGGACGCTGGACTGAGGAGGCGCGCATGAAGAAGAGTTCGCCGGCAAATTTCGTGCAGGCGCGCGGCCGCTCCGCGGTTGCGGGTAGGGCGGGTTCTCCGAACCCGCCGCAGACGGCTCGGCGAGGTATCGCCGCCGTATGCCTGTTGCTTGTCTGGACGGCCTTCGCCGTCCTGGTGCCGGGCTGTGCCGTGGGGCCGGACTTCAATCCGTCGCCTGCGCCTGTGCCGCCGGCCTATCTGCCCGGCGACCCTCCCGCCGAAACGGTCTCATCCGAGGGCGCGGGCGGAGCCGCGCAGCGGCTCGTCGCCGGGGACGATATTCCCGCGCGCTGGTGGTCGCTATTCCGCAGCGACGCGCTCGACAAGCTGGTGCGGCGGGCGCTGGAGCAGAGCCCGACCCGCGCGCAAGCGCAGGCGCGGCTGGTGCAGGCGCAAGAGGCGCTGAACGCCCAGACCGGAGCCGCGAAGTATCCCGCCGTCGACGTCGGGATCTCCGCCAAAAGGCAAGAGGTGGACCTCGCCTCGATGGGCATGTCGGGCGTGAAGAATCCGCCGCCCTTTGCGCTGTATAACGTCTCGGCCTCGGTCGCTTACACGTTCGACGTTTTCGGCAAGAACCGGCGGACGCTCGAAGCGCTGGCCGCGAAGGTCGACTATCAGGCGTTCGAGCTGGAGGCGGCGCAACAGACGCTGGCCGCGAACGTCGTGAGCGCGGTCATCCGGAAAGCCTCGTTGAACACGCGGCTCAATTGCGTCAGCAATCTCCTGGCTGTGCAGGAGCGGCAGCTGGCGATCATGGAGACGCAATTCAAGGCGGGCGGGGTTTCCGCCCTCGACCTGGAGAACCAGAAGCTCCTGCTGGCCCAGACGCGGGCCTCGCTGCCGCCGCTGGAGCACCAGGCGGCGCGCGTCGGCCACCAGCTCGCGGTCTATCTCGGACAGACGCCCGCCGAAGCCGACCTCGCGGCGTTCGATCTCCGCGGCTTGCGCCTGCCGGACGAGCTGCCGCTCAGCCTGCCCTCCGCGCTGGCGCGGCGGCGGCCCGACATCCGCGCCGCCGAGGCGCTGTGGCATCAGGCCTGCGCGCGGGTGGGCGTCGCCGCCGCGGACCTTTATCCGCGGGTCACGCTCTCGGGAAGCCTGGGCGCTCAGGACACGCATGCCGTTGACCTTCTCAACAGCCTCAACGTCTGGAGCGTCGGCGCCAACCTCATGCAGCCGGTCTTCCGCGGCGGCGAACTGAGGGCCAAGAGGCGCGAGGCCGTCGCCGCGTATGACGAGGCCGCCGCCGTGTATCAGCAGGCCGTGCTGCAAGGTTTCCAGGAGGTCGCCGATGCCCTGCACGCGCTTGAGAGCGACGCGCGCGCGCTCCGGGAACGCACCGATGCGGTCCGCCATGCGCGCGCCGGTTACGACATCGCGCAAGGCCAGTTCAAGAACGGCGCGATCAGCCATCTGGTGCTGCTCGACGCGCAGCGGCAGCTCATGCAGATGGAGCTCGACCAGATTCAGTCGCAGGCGGACCGGTATGCGGATTCCGCCGCCCTGCTGCATGCGCTGGGCGGCGATTGGCGGACGGGGGAGGCGGCGTCGGCCGTCAGAGCTTTCTGACGCCCTCCAGAAAGACCGCGGCCACGTTGAAGGCGTCGTCAAGGACCGCGATGTCGGCGATGAAGCCGGCTTCGAGCTTGCCGAGCTTCTTCAGCCCGAGGTCCTGGGCTTGGTTCCACGAGGTGGTTTTGACCAGTTGCGCGAGGGGCAAGCCCGTCACGTCGGCGACATTCTTGAAGGCGGTGTTCATCTGCAGGGTGCTGCCCGCCAGCGCGCCGTTGCTGGCGAGGCGGGCCGCGCCCTCTGCGACGACCACGGCGAGTCCGCCCAACTGATAATTTCCGTCAGGCAGCCCGGTCGCCTCCATCGCGTCGGAAATCAGCAGAACCTTGCCGATCGGCTTGGACTTGAACGCCAGGCGGATCATGTCGGGGCAGAGGTGGATCTTGTCGCAGATCATTTCGATGGCGACGCTGTCCTCCATCAGGCCGGCGCCCACCAGGCCGATCTCGCGGTGGTGCAGCTTGGTCATCTGATTGCAGAAGTGCGTCAGGCGGCGCAGGCCGAACGGCATGCCCGCCTTGAACTGGGCGCAGGTGGCGTTGGTGTGTCCGCAGCTTGCGGTGATGCCGGCCGCGCACAGCTGCCGGGTGAACTCCAGGCTCCCCTCCATCTCGATCGCGTAGGAGATCAGCGCGACGGGCGAAATCGCATGGAGGCGCAGCACCTCGCCGATGTCCGCCTTGCGCAGAAAGGCGGGGTTCTGGGCGCCGGCGCACTCTGGGTTGATATAGGGCCCTTCCAGATGCGTGCCGATCACTTTGCAGCCGGTGGGAGCTTGGCGGTAGGCCTCGATGTTCCTCAGGCTCGCCGCCAGCTTCTCCTCGGGCAGCGTCAGCGTGGTCGGGCAGAACGAGGTGACGCCTTCCCGCAACTTGGCTTCGGCGATGATCCGGATGGCTTGGCTGTCGTCGCTGGTGACTTCGTAGCCCATCCCGCCGTGGCAGTGGGCATCGATGAAGCCGGGCACGACCATTTTGCCGGCGGCCTGATATTCTTCGCAGCCCTCCGGCAGCTTTTCGCCTTGGGCATAAATCTTTTTCACAAGTCCGTCTTCCAGCTCCACCGCCGCGCCGAACAGCTCGATATCGGGTGAAACCAGATGGGCATTCTTGATGAGGTATGACATGTCTGTTTCCCAGCCGTAATGTAAATCAGAAATCGTTTGCCGGTCGGCACGGGCACGCACCCGTCTGAACTCTCCCGGCCTGAACACGCACTTCTATGCTGAGAAGAATGCCACAACGGGGCAAGGGGGTCAAGTGCGCGGTCCGTGTCACGCGCTTTTGGGATGCATTCCCGTTCCACGGACCGAAAACTTCAAGTTGGGATCAGGTAAGATGAGAAGGATTACGATTACGATTATGACGGAACGGCCACTTTCATAATCGTAATCCTAATCTTAATCGACTCCTTCTCGCGGACTTCCGTCGCCTGATCTCAGCCAATGAAAAGGATGCGCACCAGTCGCATTCCAGGCAGGAAAATCGCTTGTTTTTCGCCCGTCGATCACGCATGCTTGGCATCCGACAACTTAAATGATGGAGGGGGGAATATGAGGCATGTTTCGGTCGGGGCTGTCAAGAGCCGAAGAACTTGGCTCGCGGCTGCGGGAATGGCCTTGCTGGCGGTCGGCGGCGCTTGGGCGGAGGCGGCCGCGCCGGCGTCGTCCACGGCGGTGCCGGCGTTCGCAATGCCCGCGTGGGTGGACCAGCAGATCGCCGAGTCGCACGCGCGCTTCGAGGACTGGCGCGGCGCGGACGCGGCCGTGGTCTTCCCCCTGGTCACCGACATCCATGCGGCGCGCCCGCTGTTCTCGCTCCCGCCCGATTTCAAGGACACGAAATATCACGTGCTCTTCGCCCAGCGGGCCGCGCTCAAATTCAGCGCCGATTTCTTTGCGGAACTTGGCGACATCGGGTTTGACCGCGATTTGAAATGGAAGCCCTCAAAGAAAGAGGATGCGCTGCCGCGTCTGGAGTCACAGCGGAACCTCTACAAGGATTTTCCGCTGCCGGTGCTGTTCTGCATGGGGAACCACGACTGCGGCCGGGCTTACGGCGAGTTCTTCTCCGAGGTCCGGCTTTCGGCCCAGGAGTACGGCGGGATGTTCAACGGCATGGTTAAGAAGCGGGGGACAGCCCTGGTCACCGGCCCCAATGAGGACTACGGGTATTACGATGTCCCCGGGAAAAAGTGCCGCGTGTTCTTCCTTAACACCAGCGACGCCGGCGAGGTCGGGTTCTCGGCTGAACAGATGGCGTTTCTGGCCGAAGGACTGAACGTGCCGGCCGGTTATTGCGCGGTGACGTTGGCGCATAAGTGCATCCATCCGACGATCGGGAAGTGGAAAGGGGGACGGTTCGGAACGATCAAGAACGGCACCCTTTGCATGACGATGCTGGCCGATTTCGTGAAGGGTTCCAAAGGCGCAGAAGGCCGCGTCCGCTGGGATTTTACTGGCAACAAAGGGGCCACGTTCGCCGGGTGCCTGTTTGGGGATAGCCATTTCAATGATCAGGCCGTCACGAACGGCGTCAACTTCGTCATCACGCAGGGGTACGGGACCGTCTCCGCCAAGGATCTGCCGGACGGCGTGGACTACGTGACGCCGGTCGACCGCGCGAAGACGATGCTGGTGGACATGGTGGCGATCAAGCCGGCCAAGCGCGAAATGAAAATCTTCCGCATCGGCGCCGGCGGTCCGGCTTGCGACCGGGCGTTCCGTTTCTGACCGGCCTGTCGGCATCCGCTGACCTGAAAGGGGTTCTTTGTGAAAAAAATATTTCCTGCGGCCGCGTGTGCGGCGCTGGCGATGGCTCTGGTGGCCAGAGACGTTCCGGAATGGTTTGAAAAAGGCGTTGTCGCACAGGTGCCGGCGGCCGCCGCGGCGAACATGCCCGCCCTCGCGGCGAGCGGTGTGACGATCGTGCGGATGCAGGAGGAGGCCGCGGCGCCGGAGCAGGCGGCGGCGTTCATCGCCGCCGCGCACGCCGCCGGGTTGAAGGTGTTGGGCCACTGCGGCAGTCCCCGGGCGGACGGCGCGGACTGGCTTTTCGTGCTCACGAATCTCGTCCCCCGCCTGGTCGGCTTGCCGGCCGACGGCTGGGTGGTGTCGGGTTCCGATCGCCTGCCGCTCGACACGTGGGAGCTGGCGCGCCGGGCGGCCGAAGGCGCGAAACACGGTCTCGTGCTCGTGGCAGAGGGGTCGCGTCTCGGCAACCAGCGCAGCGCCTTCGACGCCGACTTCCCGCCGCCGTGGAACGCCGCGCTGAACGACGTGCTGAAGGCGCGTCAGCCCGTTTCCGAACTCGAACGCCTGTGGCGGCTGATGCGGGAAAACCGTCCGGAGGGGAGCCGTTTCCTGCGCGGGTCTCCGCATTGGGACCCCGTGCCGGTGGCGTTCGCATTCGCGCTGGACGGCGTGCCGTACCTGACCGCCGGGCAGGAGAGCTGCTGTCGCGCTGTGCTGCCGAAGCTCTGTGCCCTCCGTGCCGCGGAGCCGGCGTTCACGGAAGGGGACCTCGCGTGGCTGGAGACCGACGTGCCGGAGAAGGCGGCGGCGTTCGTGCGCACCGCGTCCGACGGGCGGCGCATCGTTTGCGTGTTCAATCTGCGCCGGGAGGCTCTGACGGTGAAGGTGAAGCTATCCGCCGCGCTTGCGGACGCGCCGCTGCTCGCGGAGCGCTGCGCGTATGCGGACGGCGCGTACGTCTTCGCGGGCGAGGGGTACGACATCCGCGCCGTTGCCGGCGCCGTCCGGCCGACCGTCGAGCACGCCGCGCGCGCCGCGGCCCTCGCGGCGGCTGAGACGCCGCGTGCGCGGGACCTCGAGCTGAAGGACCCCGTCTACAAGGATCTGACGAACCTGACGGCCCGCGCGGTACCGCCGTACCTGCGCGGGGCGGTGATGTACCAGCTCTTCCTGCGCCCGTTCACGCCGGAGGGCACGCTCAAGGCGGCCGAGGCCCGGCTGCCGTTCGTGAAGTCGCTGGGCACGGACATCATCTACCTCTGCCCGGTGGCGACGGCTGACCGCGGTACAGACCCTCAGTACTGGAGCGCCCGCCAGAAGCAGAGCCGCCTGGAGAATCCTTGCAACCCCTACCGCATCGCGGATTACTTCGGCGTCGATCCCGAATACGGCACGGAGCAGGACCTGAAGGACTTCGTCGCCGCTGCCCACGGGCTGGGCATGAAGGTGCTCTTCGACCTCGTCTACTACCACTGCGGGCCGAACGCCGTTTTCCTCAAGGATCAGACCGACTGGGTGCTCCGTAATGCGGACGGCTCTTTCCTGCTCGGGGAATGGGCCTTCCCGAGGCTCGACGTGAAGAACCCGGCCGTGCGCGAGTATTTCTTCGAAAACATGGCCTGGTACCTGCGCGAATTCAAGTGCGACGGCTTTCGCTGCGACGTGGGCGGCATGTTGCCGCTCTGGTACCGCGAGGAGGCCTACCGCCGCAACAAGGCGGTGAAGGACGATGTGGTGATGCTGTGCGAGGGGAGCGACCCGCGCGAGCAGCAGGTGGCGTTCGACCTCTGCTACGCCTTCCCGATGCAGACCGCGATCGGCAGCTTCCTCGCCGGCAAAGGGTCCGCCACGAATCTGTCCGTCAACTGCGTCCAGCGCGAAGGGCGCTTCCCGAAGGGGTTCCACTGGATGCGCTGCTTCCAGAACCACGACTACGCGAACTGCGCGCCCGGCCAGAAGCGCTGGGAGGAAACGTACGGCCTGTCCCTCAACGACGCGCTGCTCGTGACCCTCTTCACGCTCGACGGCGTGCCGATGGTGTACAACGGGCAGGAGATCGCCGACACCGCGCCGCACAGCATCTGGTCGAACCGACTCCATGGCAAGTGGGGCATCGACTGGTCACGGGCTTTCACGCCGGAGGGCGGCCACCGCCTCGCGCTCGTCCGCGCCCTCGGCCAGCTCCGCCACGACCGCCCGTCCTTCTTCGACGCCCCGACGGAGTTCCTCGCGACGCCGTACCCGCACGAGCTGTACGCGTTCCGCCGTCCGCTCGCGGACGGCACGGAGTGGCTCACCGCGGTGAATATCTCCGGCAAAGACCTCGTCGTCACGGTCCCTGCCGGCTTCCACGCCTTCCTCGCCGGACCCGGCGCGACGCTCGACGCCGTCACCGGCCGCCTCCGCCTGCCGCCGCAGAGCTGGATGCTCGGGGCGAAGGGCGTGCCGGAGCTCGTCCGCCTGCCGCGCGGGGCCCAGCTCCCCGAGGCGCGTTTCCTGCCCACGTACGGCAGCGCGCACGGCGCGGCGTCGTGCGCGGCGCGTCCCGTGCCGGCGTTTCTGCGGGGGAGCGTGATGTATCAGCTCTTCACCCGCATGTTCACGCCCGAGGGCACCTTCGCCGCCGCCCGCGCGAAGCTGCCGGAACTCCGGGAGCTCGGCGTGGACATCATCTACCTCACCCCGCACCAGCTCGCGGACGACGACCCCGACCCGAAGTTCTGGAGCGCGCGCCAAAAGCAGTGCCGGCTGGGGAACCCGAAGAACCCCTATCGGCAGAAGGACTTTTTCGCCGTCGACCCCGAATACGGCACGGCGGCCGACCTGAAGGCGTTCGTGGACGAGGCGCACAGGCTCGGCATGAAGGTGATGTTCGACCTCGTCTATTTCCACTGCGGGCCGACGTCCGTGTTCTTGAAGGACCACCCGGACTTCGTTGTGCGAAACCCCGACGGCACGCCCAGGCTCGGCGAGTGGGCTTTCCCGGAGATGGATGTCTCCAAGGCCGCCGTGCGCGAGTACCTTTACGCGAATGTGACGGGGTTCATCAAGGACTACGGCGTGGACGGCTTCCGCTGCGACGTCGCGGATATGCTGCCCGTCGACTTCTGGGAGGAGGGGTACCGCCGTTGCCGCGCGCTCAAGCCGGACGTGTTCATGATGTGCGAGGGGCTCAAGGGCGACGACCAAATCGAGGCGTTCGACCTCTCGTACGGCTTTTACACGCAGTGGGCGCTGGTGGACTTGCTCGCCGGAAAGGCCCCGGCCCCTCTGCTCCGTACGGCGTGGGAGAAGGCGCGCGCGGATTTTCCGCGGGACTTTCACTGGATGCGCTGCTTCGAGAACCACGACTTCGCGAACGTCAACCCCGGCCAGAAGCGTAAGGAGGAGCTGTACGGCGCGGCGGCGAACGCGTCCATGCTCGCCACACTCTTCCTTCTGGACGGCATCCCGATGCTCTACAACGGGCAGGAGATTGCCGACGCATCCCCTCAGTCGATCTTCTCCAACCGCGACCACGGCGGGTGGCACGTGGACGGATCGCGCGCCGGCGACGCGAAGGCCGTCGAGCGGCGGGCGCTGGTGAAGCGGCTCTGCAGCCTCCGGCACGACACCCCCGCGCTCTTTGACGCGCCGCTGGTGTGGCACGACGTCGTTCCCGCGGACAAGGTCTACGCCTTCTCGCGCCTGCTGCCGGACGGCAAAAAGCTCACGCTTACGGTGAACGTGTCCGGCGAGGCGGTCGAGGCGGCCGTGGACGGCGAGAAGATCATGCTGGAGCCGCACGCGTTCCAGCTGAAGGCAGAATAAACGAGGTGCAGTCGATGAAGAAGCATAGACAGAACATTCTAGTTGGAACGATGTGGCTTTGTTCGGCGCTGTTGGCCGCTTCGGTTTTCGCGGAGGAGACCGGGGCCGGCGGCGCGGATCTCGCGCGGGGGTTCGCCAATCCCCCCGCGTCCGCGAAGCCGCAGGTGTGGTGGCACTGGATGGCCGGCAACGTCACGCGCGAAGGCATCACCGCCGACCTCGAGGCCATGGCGGCGGCCGGCATCGGCGGCGCGATCCTCTTCGACGCCGGCCTCGGCGCGCGCTGGGGCGTGCCCGACGGCACGCTCGCCTTCAACACGCCCGAGTGGTACGAGACGGTGAAGTTCGCCGCGACGGAGGCCCAGCGGCTGGGACTCGAACTCGGCATGGCGAACTGCAGCGGCTGGGCGAACTCGGGCGGGCCGTGGAACACGCCCGAACACGCGATGAAGGGCGTCGTCTTCACGGAGACGGACGTCAAAGGCGGCGCGCGGGTCTCCGTCAAGCTCCCGCAGCCGAAGGATCCGCTCGGGTTCTACCGCGACATCGCCGTGCTCGCTTTCCCGAAGCCGGCAACGAATTATTCCGTCTCGGACTGGACGTTCAAAACGTTCTCCAACCCCGGACGCAAGTACACGCATCCCGACACGAACGACGCGCCCGCCGGCGCGGCCGTGCCGAAGGGCGCGGTCGTCGATCTGACGAAACAGGCCCCGGACGGCGCACTCGCCTGGGACGCGCCCGCGGGCGAATGGACCGTGCTGCGTATCGGCTACACGGCGCTCAACCGCACGAACGGCACGGGAACGAAGAACGGCAAGGGCCTCGAATGCGACAAGCTCTCCAAGGAGGCGCTCCGCATCCACTGGGCGAACTACGTGGGCAAGACGGTCGCCGCGCTCGGGCCGCTCGCGGGCACGAACGCCGTGCTCAAGACGGTCCTGAACGACAGCTACGAGGTGGGCACGCAGAACTGGACGCAGGACTTCGAGAAGGCGTTCGAGAAACGGAACGGCTACGACATCACGCTGTGGCTGCCCGCTCTGGCCGGGCGCGTGGTGGACTCCGTCGCCGCGACCGAAACCTTCTACCGCGATTTCCGCCTCACGGTCACCGAGCTGTTCGCCGAGAACTACGCGGGCGAGATGCGCCGCCTGGCGCACGCGAGCGGACTCCAGCTCGCGATCGAGCCCTACGGCGAGCACCCGTCCGACGACCTGCTCTACGGCGAGCAGGCCGACATCCCGACGGCGGAGTTCTGGGCCAAGCTCGACAGCCCGCACTGGGTGCGCCAGGCGGCGTCCATCGCGCACGCCAAGGGGCGGCGCTTCGTCGCGGCGGAGTCCTTCACCACGAACGCGAAGGAAGGCCGCTGGCAGAACACGCCCTGGAGCATGAAGGCCAAGTGCGACTGGGTCTACACCGAGGGCCTCAACCGCATCATCTACCACCGCTTCGCGCACCAGCCGTGGGTGAAGCCGGCGCGGCTGCCCGGCATGACCATGGGGCCGTTCGGCGTCCACTTCGACCGCACGCAGACGTGGTGGGCGCAGGCGAAGCCCTGGCTCACGTACCAGCAGCGCTGCCAGTACCTGCTGCAGGAAGGCACGTTCGTCTCCGACGCGGCGTGGTACTGTCCGGCCGGCTACCTCTATATCAACTGGGGCGGGCACCCGCACAAAATGCCGGTGCCGGTGCCCGACGGCTTCACGTACGACTTCATCTCGTCGACGTCGCTCGCCGAGATGCGGGTGGCCGACGGCCGGCTCGTGCTGCCCTCCGGCCAGAGCTACGCGTTCCTGATCCTGCCCGAGAAGGCCTTCGAGCTTCCCGAAGCCGGCGCGCGGGACCTCGCGCGTCTGCGCGCCGCCGGCGCGCAGGTTGTCGCGTTCGAAGACGCCGCCGCGTTCCTGAAGGCGCGCGCGCCGGACTTCGCCTGCGCCAATCCCGGGGCGAAGGTGACCTACATCCACCGGCGCGCGGGCGACACGGACTGGTATTTTGTGGCCTCGCCCGACGAAAGCCCGCGCCGCCTCGTCTGCTCGTTCCGCGTGGCCGGCCGCAAGCCCGAGCTCTGGAACGCCGAGACCGGCGCGGTCGAGCCGGTCAAGACGTACGCGGTGAAGGACGGCGTGACGACGCTGCCGCTCACGTTCGGCCCCTGCGGATCGTGGTTCGTGGTCTTCCGGGAGAAGGAGACCGGCACGCCGCCGACGGCCCTGCCGCCCGAGCAGCCGCAGGTGTTTCGCGCCGGCGCCTTCGAGCTGGTGAAGGCCGAGTACGGGTGCTTCGACAAGGCCGGCCAGGCGCCGGCCGACGTCACGAAGCAGCTTGCCGCCTGCGTGAAGGACGGGCGTCTCTCCTGCAATGCGATCTCGCACAACGCCTTCCGCATCAAGGACCCGGCCGAGAACCGCGTGAAGGAGCTGCGCGTCACCTACCGCGAGGACGGCGTGCTGAAGACCGCCTCGGCGAAGGAACACGGCGAGATCTCATTGCCCAAGCCGGACACCTCCCTGCTCGATCTGCCGGGCGAACAGGCCGCCGTCGCGCCCGTGGAGGGCGCTTGGACGGTCGTGTTTCCGCGAGCATTCGCGCCGAACGCGCTCGCCGCCGGCGCGCCGGAAACGGTCGTGTTCGACGCGCTCGCCGACTGGACGGCGCGGCCGGAAGAAGGCGTGAAGTACTTCTCGGGCTCGGCCGTGTATGTGAAAACGATCCCGCTTACGCGCATGCCCTTTGCGGGCGAGCGGCTGATCCTCGATCTCGGCGACGTGAAGAACTTCGGCGACGTGACCGTGAACGGCGTGAAGGTTCCCACGCTCTGGAAGCCGCCCTTCCGTATCGACATCACGGACGTTGTCAGTCGGGACGGCGGTTCCCAGCCGTCGCTGCAGTTGGCCGTGAAGGTCACCAACCTCTGGCCCAACCGCATGATCGGCGACGATTTCAAGCCGGCCGACAGCACGTTCGCGCCGGGCTCCATCATGGAACGCCATCTGACCGAATGGCCGCGGTTCATCCTGGAGGGCAAGCCCAGCCCGTCGGGCCGCTACACGTTCGCGACCTGGGGCCACTGGACCAAGGACGACGCGCTCCTGCCCTCAGGCCTGCTCGGTCCCGTGGTGCTCCGGTATGTGCGGTGAAGACGGCTCAGCACAGCTTCGCCCTCCAGATTAAAAGGGAAGCCGCAGGATGGAGGGCGAAGCTGCGCCGAGCCGCCGCTTATCTTGGCGCCATGCTTGTTTTTCCCTGAGTACGCTCTGAACGCCGGGATCTCACAACGGGGGCATTCTCCCGCAAAGGCGCAAAGACGCAAAGTCGCCAAGGCGTACTGAACCTTTTGGTGTGTTGACGGGGAGAACATCTTGCCCCAGATTTCCGCCAGAGGGCCCTAAGTTCCGGATGGTTCACGTGAAAAGGGCTGGTGTACCGGCTTTAGCCGGCCGAAGTTAACTGGGGTCGCAACCGGATCTGCATGGTCTGGTCGCGGGCGAGAAGTGACGCAAACGCCAAGGTCAGCTTTCCGAAAGCCTTCAGGTTCTGTCCTTCCAGCATTTCGGGTCTCGTTTTGAATGGAAGACCGCCAAGATAACGATGCGTTCATCGTCCTCTACAAAGAAGATCTCGAAAGGGAACCGACGTGTAAGTGCGCGACGGACGATCTTGTGGATCCGGGGGTATTGTTGTGGTGCGCGCAAGATAGCGCTGAAGGTGGCGTCCACGCACAAAAGGAACGCTGAGCCTAGCCCCGGCACACGGTCTTCGTACCAGTCGAATGCGTCGGTCATCTCGGCTTCAGCTTCAGGCCGGACGATGAGCCGACGGCTCATCGTTTGCTCCTGATCCGTTCCCGCACCAGCGCCCACGGGGAGCCCTCGTCCGGATTCTGGTGATACGCGTCCAGACGCCGGTCGAGCTCCGCTTTCTGCTCGTCAGTCAAGCCAACTTCGTCAGGGACTTCCGCAATCGTATCCCAGATGTCTTCGACGAGTTGGATACGCTCGGAAACGCTCAGGTTCAATACGTCCGCTTTGGCTAATGTGCTCATGACATCGGTATTCTATCATTGTCATCCATTTAGATTCAACCTTGCGCTTTGACAGCAAAAATGACAAGCAGAACTGGGCATGGGAGAACGGAGGAAATCTCA
This sequence comes from Kiritimatiellia bacterium, assembly GCA_035353175.1. Taxonomy (GTDB): domain Bacteria; phylum Verrucomicrobiota; class Kiritimatiellia; order RFP12; family UBA1067; genus DAOPZC01. The sequence goes on from DAOPZC010000007.1 coordinate 74,125, forward strand.
CAACGGGGGCATTCTCCCGCAAAGGCGCAAAGACGCGAAGGAGTGTTGAACCTTTTGGCGTGTTGGCGGGGAGAACTTCTTGCCCCAACTAGCCGCCGCAGGTTCTAAGGCCCGTCCGGGTCACGTGAAAAAGGCTGGTGTGCCGGCTTTACTTCCCCGGTGAAGCTTCTTCAGTGAATTTCGTAACCGTCAGCTCCAGCTTGTTCTGATTCACGCTCACGATGGTCAATGGTTTCCCGAGAGAGAGCACGGCCGAGCCTGTTACGCCAGTCTGGCGTAACTCAAAACTAGGAACCACCCGCTCCACCCCGTTAGAGGACATGCCGAAACCCCTCGACCCCCTCGGAATCAATGCGCCCACGCTGAATTTGTAGTCGATGCGGACCCGGCCGTTGTCAGGCTTCAACGTGCCCGAGAAGCTAAGATCCTGCTCAGCAAGGTTGATCGAAAACCTGGATCCTGAACCGGTCAGCACCAGGTCCACCGGCGCCGACTCAGCGTATTTCCCGTGCAGTTTGACCGTATAGTTGTCATCGAGGCTGGCGTCTTCGGGGGGGCGAATGCTCGCGCGGACAGCCTCGTCGCCCGTAACACTGCCAACCACCGCCCATATTGCAGCAGTTGCGATCATGATTGCTCTGCGTGTCCTCATTCTTGTCCCTCCTTCTCTTGGTTATCCAACGTTCTCTGGCCAACGTCAGCGACCTCCTGCCCTCGGAGCCGAAGGCGTACGGTGGTGGGGAGGTTGGACGGTCCCTATTTAGTCGGTTGCTGATTGGGTGACGCACGCGTGAACACCGTGACAGCACCGTCCATTTCTTGCAGGATAAACCGGTCATGGTTCTGCTGTAGCACAGGGTTCACATCCTCGCGTTTGTGGGCATCTAAGTCGCGAATCCAGACCATTGCGTTGTCGCGAACACGCCACGTTCCCGAGTGAAGTTTCGTTGGCCCCTCCTGCTCAACCCATGTGCCATCCCTGTTTATTGTTATGATCCCAGGTGCCTGCGTTGAGCGCCAGTTTCCGCATAATGCATCTTGTGCGACTTTTGTTTGCTTGGACGCCACACCCGAAACGTCAATGGTGGGACGTAGGAGGAACTCTGCATACACTTTGAATCGGCCAAACTTCACAGCGCGTGCTGTAATCATGTCGCCCATGGAATTGTCGAGGCTCAGAGTATCGTAAGGAGTATACCAAATAAAGGTGCCCGGCAAATCGGGTGGTTTCACTGTTGCTCTATATTTGACTGTTGACCCCACTTGAATGGCTGATGATGAGTCCACGCGTTCGACTTTCACTTGGAACACGACACCGTCGAGCGTGGCGCACATTGCAGGTGGCTCGCCGGAACTGGCACATATACTTCTTGTCGGCTGATTCAGGTCGAGAGTAACGATCTTTCTATTTCCGTCAGTCCCTTTTTGTATATCAAGGCGTACGACCCTGAAAAACATGGGGACCTCCACTGATGTCATCGTGCCGGTTGCTGAAATATGGTCCAGTGAATCCCATGTTTTGCGCCAATGAGAGGACAACGATGAAGTCCACTCTACACGGTAGATTCCATTGGTTGGCGCATCTTTCCATGTAAGTCTGCCGTCACTCGTAAAGGAGGTTATTATTGGCGCGTCTTGCGCCAATAAAGTGCCCCAAGACACTAAAACACATGCGGCAATGTTTAGTGTTTTATGTGCGAGCTGTCTCATATCTTCTCGATCCAACGTCAGCGACCAACGGGACGCGTGAAGGGGCGTAGTTCGACGGCATTCGACATTGAGATTGATGTGCAATTGGTCCACATGTTACTTCCTTCTGTTTGTCTAATGTACAACTATGCCCCTTTTCCACGATTCTTGAACCTACGCTGATTTCTTTGCCCTTTTGATTTTACTCTTTATGCTTTCGTACCTCAGTATTTCGTCGTTTAGGTCTTTTGGCTCTGGCCGTTTGTAGGCGTATTTGTCGCTGTGGCTATCCCGAGTTCTTCAAGGAGATATTTATAAGATGAGGCCAAGTCTTCGGAGGTGGTTGCGCCGGTTCTGAGAATCCTTTCTGACAGAAACTTGGCCCAATATGGGAGATTAGAGGAAAACCGGATTACGTCCGAAGCAAGGTTGTCGGTAGATTGTGGATCAACAGAATCTTGTTTGCCTTCGTTCACTTTATTCTCCTTGGCCGCGCCGCAGGCGTCCATCGAACACGTGATTAGGTGGTTTCTGGCTATTTCCACGTTTTTGATGATAGTGGGTCAAAACGATTCGAATAGCAATATAAAAACGGGTATCGTTAGTTAATGCTAACGGCTTATTCTGCGAAATTGAAGAATGGGTGGGGGCGGGTGTGAATCCGTCGACCCCGCATGCGAAGTGCGTTGACATGATAGTATCATTTGATATTATATGGGCATGAAAGATGCGCGTTATCCCGTGACGTTGTCCACCGACCTGCTGCGGAAGATGCTGGAGGTTTCCGAGCTGCTCGGTCGCCTGGAGGGCCTTCAGCTCGTGCGCCCCGTGCCCAAGCTGCGCGAGAAGAACCGGGCAGGGAGCGTGCGCGGGTCGACGGGCATTGAAGGCAACCGGTGCACGCTGGCCCAAGTGGAGGCGATCGCGCGCGGCGAACCGGTGGCGGCTTCGAAGAAGGATGTGCTTGAAGTGCGCAACGCGCTGGCCGCTTACGGCGAGCTGCGCGACTACGATCCCTACGCGATCGACGCTCTGCTGCTCGCCCATGCGCGCCTGATGGGAGGGGGCCTGATGCTGGGCGCCGGGCATTTCCGGCGCGAGGCGGTCGAAGTCTACGTCAGCGAAGACAAGACCCGCGAGATGCCGCCGTGGAAGAGCGTCGAACCGTCGATGCGCGCCTTGTTCGAATATCTGAAGAGCGGTGACGATCCCTTGCTGCTGAAGTCTGTCCGGTTTCATTTTGAATTCGTGAACATTCACCCGTTCACGGACGGGAACGGGCGGACGGCTCGTCTGTGGCAAACCCGGCTGCTCATGGAGCTTCACCCCATCTTCGAATACCTCGATGTCGAGTCGATGGTCTTCGATGCGCGCGACACGTATTACACCGTCATTCGGGAGGCGCAGGACGCCGGTGACGCGCGGTGCTTCGTGTGCTTCATGCTCGACCAGATTCTGCGGGCCCTGACCCGGCTGTGGCAGACGTGCGGTCCTGTGGCCTCCCGGTGGGACAGCCGGATCGAATGGGTGCGCGAACGGTTCGGCGATGCGCCTTTCTCCCGGAAAGACTACCTCCAGTTGCAGCGGACCATCACGCCGGTGACGGCCAGCCGCGATTTGAAGACCGGCGTCGAGGAAGGGCTTCTGGTGCGCGCGGGCGACAAGCGCACGGCGGTCTACCGCTTTTCCGCAAAGCAGGCGCGTTGATCCACCATGACGAAGGCGTCCGGCTCGTAGCGCCGGACGTACCGAGACAGACGCTGCCAGTACGGCCGGACCTACGGGACGGCCGCTCACGGTTAAAGATCCCCGAGGACAAAAAATCGTGTGTGCGACCGTAACGCTCGACGGGATGCGGATTACGTTTTAAGATATCCAGGCAAATTCAATCTGTAGAGGGGGTAACATGCAGAAACGGTTGATCCGAGACGGTTTGGCGCGTGGCTTGAAGGTGCGCATGAACACAAGCAGGTTCCTGGCCGGGGTGGCTGTTGCGGCCGCGTGTGCTTCGGTCCACGGGGGTGCCTTGACCGCATCCTTCGAGAAGCTGCCCGAGGGGACGGACCCCGGGACCATCTCGCGCCGGATCACGGACCAGTTCCTCTCTTCGCGGCCGGAGAACTACAAGCCGAAGGGCTACTATGGGAACGAAGGCTACGGCTGGAACCGTTCCGTGCAGTATTCCGTGGTGTCGCTGTGGGTGAATGCGATCGAATGCGCGCGCCTGGCGGGCGACAAGGCCCGCGAGGAGAAGCTCGTGCGCCTCTTCGACGATTTTTTGCCGGGGCAGCCCCTGAACCGGTGCTGCTCGCGCCCGTACCACGTGGACGATTCGATCTTCGGCGCGCTGCCGTATGAAATCTACCTCGGCAACGGGGACAAGCGCTGTCTCGAGATGGGTAACTTCTACGCCGACACGCAGTGGACGCCGCCGTGCGAGGGCACGCTGAAGGAGCGCCACATGCCGTCGAAGGAAGTTCAGGAGGCCTTCTGGGCCAAGGGCTATACGCCGCAGACGCGCCTCTGGATCGACGACATGTACATGATCACGGTCCTCCAGAGCCAGGCCTTCCGCGCGACGGGCGACCGCAAATACATCGACCGCGCCGCGCGCGAGATGTGCCTCTACCTGGACGAGCTCCAGCTCAAAAGCGGTCCGGCCGCAGGCCTCTTCTACCACGCGCCCGACGTGCCGTTCGTGTGGGGCCGCGGCGACGGCTGGATGGCCGCCGGCATGGCGCTCGTGCTCGACCGGCTGCCCGCCGACAGCGAATTCCGCGCCCGCATCCTCGAGGGCTACCGCCAGATGATGTCTGCGCTCCTCAAGTACCAGCGGCCGGACGGCCTCTGGTGCCAGGTCGTGGACAAGCCGGACGAGCCGCAGAACTGGGGCGAGACCTCCTGCACCGCGATGTTCACGTACGCGTTCGTGACGGGCGTGGAGCGCGGCTGGCTCGCGGCCGACACGTACGGCCCCGCCGCGCGCAAGGCCTACCTCGCGCTCTGCAGCCGGCTCGACGTCTACGGGAACCTCTCGGACGTCTGCGTCGGGACAGGCAAGAAGAACGACCTGCAGTACTACTACGACCGCACGCGCGTGAACGGCGATCCCCACGGCCAGGCGCCGATGCTCTGGATCGCGTCCGTCCTCCTCGGGGCGGGCGCCGGACAGGTGGAGGGACTCCGCACGCCCGCGACCTCGAAGCTCTTCGAGAAGCGCGTCGACCCCGTCTCGGGCGTCGTCTCCTACGCGCTCTCCGGCGGGACGAACGAGAACCGCCAGTCCATCTACTTCACCTGCAAGTCCATGACGGACGACGGCCGCTTTCTGCTCTTCGACCGCTCGGAGGCCGAGACCCTGAACCCGAAGGCGTCCAAGCACAAGGCGCTCATCGACTTCCTGAAGGACGAGCTCATCGATCTGCCCGGCACGGACGGCGCCATCCCGTTCGTCGACGTGAAGGACGACTACATGGTCGCGGTGAACGACCGCGGTTTCTTCAAGCGCGATTTCCGCGACCCGCTCAACGAGATCAAGCTCTGCGAGCCGCCCGCCGAGGTGGCCAAGCTCGGGCGCGTCCGCTCCTGGTGCACGCATCTGACGCTCACCACGGACCGGAAGAAGGCGTTCATCGAGTCGAGCGTGATTACGCCCGCCGGCGCGACGAACTTCGTGCAGGGCCTGGTGGAGCTGGCCACGGGCAAGTACGAGAGCTGGGGCGCGACGGAGTTCTACTGCAACCACGGACAGCTGAATCCCGTGCGCGACGACCTGGCGATGTGCGCCTGGGAAGAGTGCTGGATGGCGGCCGGCAAGGCCTATCGCGAGAAGACGGGCTTTTATCCCCGCATGTGGCTCGTCCGTCCGGACGGCACGCGCACCCTGGTTCCCGCCCGCGAGAAGAACTCGGCGTCGCATGAGATCTGGGACGACGACGGCGCGGGCTTCAGCTGGTGCGGCGGCGGCGTCTACCACCACGACCTCGCCACGGACAAGCAGGCGTGCTGGGTGCCGGACGAGCAGGCGCGGCACAACATGTTGTCGCCGGACAAGAAGTACGTCGTGTACGACGTGGCGCCGGGCAAGTGGTGGCGCGGCTGCCCGTGGAACGTGAAGTTCTACAACCGGGAGACGAAGCGGACGGTGGAGGTCTATTCCACGCGTCCCGCGCTCCGCCCGGAGAGCCGGCCGAGCCGTCTCCACCCCGATCCGCATCCGCATTTCGTCTGCCAGGGGCGGTATGTGGTCTCCACGGCGAACACGGCCTGCGGCACCATGGAGCTCTTCGTGACGCCGGTCGACCCGCTGATCGACCTGACAACGAAGCCCGCCGCGCCGGAAAGCGCGTCGCAGGGCAAATAACGGGACAGATAATATACAGACAGAGTTCAGCAGTAAGACCGATAAAACGTATTGCTACGCAAAACAATCGTATGGTATAACAATACGCATGGATGTTCTGGAAAAGCTTTTTTGCTCACGGACACGGGCGGGAATTATGACGTGTCTATTCGGAGCGACGCCGCAACGCCTGCATGTGCGTGCTTTGGTACGCGAGTCGGGGTGCTCACTCGGAGCCGTTCAACAGGATTTGCGGAATATGTTGGCCTTAAGGCTCGTCCGCTCGGAGCGCGACGGGAACCGACTCTATTATTCGGCGGATGCGAAGCATCCGCTCTATCCGGCCCTCCGCGAAATTGTCGCGCGAACCACAGGCCTCTATGCGGTTTTGGCCGAGTGTCTTGGCTCGGACGGCATACGGTTCGCTTACATTTTCGGTTCCATCGCTTCTGGACGGGCGAAAGCTTCCAGTGACATCGATCTGATGGTGATCGGCTCTGTGGGATTGCGGGAACTTGTGACGCGTCTCATTCCGGCAGGAGAGAAGCTAGGTCGAGAGGTCAATCCCCATGTGATGTCGGAGGAAGAATATACCGAACGCTGCAGAAAGGGTGAGCACTTTATCAGTACGGTTGTCGGTTCGGAGAGGCGCATAATCGTGGGAGATGAACATGAGCTTGGAAGAATGGAAAAACAATGGATGGCTCAAGGAGCACCGCACGTCGCCGCAGGAGATCGCAAATCTGTTCGCCATCGTTCGGCGTGATCTGGAGGACGCCAAGGCACAACAGGTGTCAGCCGATTGGCGTTTCGGTATCGCCTATAACGCCGCTCTTAAACTGTGCACAATTTTGCTCGTTTCAGAGGGATACCGTCCGGACAAGAATCTGGCCCACTATCGCACGTTACAGGCTTTGCCGCTAATTTTGAACTCGAACAAGAAAGCCGATGCAGCCTATCTCGACACCTGCCGAGTCAAGCGGAACATTGTCGAATATGACATGGCAGGCGCTGCCACAACGGCCGATGCCGACGAACTGATCCACTTTGCAAATGCCCTTCTCAAAGAGGTGGAATCATGGTTGACTCGTCAACATCCTGATCTAAAGGTCTGAAAGGGGTGAGCCAGAGTCAGTGTTCGCCAAGTTGAGCGGTCTCTATCAGGGACGGCGCGAGTGCCATCGCGCCGGAGACGGGCTTCTCATTTACAAACTCGAAGGCGACACAGTCATCTTTGAACGCACGGGATCGCACGCCGCACGGCGGTGAGGGGCTCCTGCTCTTGCGGCGCATAGAACGCGAGGGCCTTGTCGAGAAGCGCCTTCAATTCGGGAAGAAAGGCGTAGCGGGGATTTAGGGCGTAGAGCCGCGTACGCCCGACCTTTCTGCTCGCGAGCATGCCGCCGTTCTCCAGCTTGTCCAGCTGCATTCCTTTCGGCCGGTCTGGCCTCGATGACGAACAACCAAGCATATTGGTTGAATAACCAATGTTATTGAAAAAAACATCGAACTTTTTCGGCGAAGTTGACAACTTACTTACCAGACAACGGACAACATGAAGTCAACGGGCGCCACGAACGAGCTGGTCCGCCGCCTGAAAGAGGGCGGGGATGACGAGACCGTACGGCTATTGGTCGAACGGTACGGGCCGCGCTTGCTGTCCGCCGCCACGCTTCTGTGCGGCAATGCGACGGATGCTCAGGACCTGATGATCGACACGCTGCAGCACGCGGTCCGCTCGATTCGGGGGTTCAAAGAAAGAGCGTCGTTCTTCTCGTGGCTGTACGGCATCCTTTTCAATCTCAACCGCGCCGTTTGGCGCAAGCGTTCCAAGCTGCCGCTGACCTACACGGACGAGCTGCCCGAGGTGGCGGCCGACGGGCCGGCCGTCGGCGACGACTTGGATACGACGGCGCGGGCGGACCGCCTGGCCGCCGCTGTCCGGCAGCTCTCCGAGCCGCTGCAGTCGGTGGTCCTGCTCCGGTATTACGGGGAGATGAGCATCGACGAGGTGGCCGAGACGCTGAAAATCAGCTCGGGGACGGTCAAGTCCAGGCTGTTCAGCGCCACGCTTAAGCTCCGGGAGCTGTTGCCGGACGAGATGCGTCCCTAAAAATATCTTTAACGGCGAGCGAACTTTTTCCGCGAAACGGACAACTTACCTCACAGAGAACGCCATGAAGTGTCAAGATTGCCAACTGGCCTGTTACGATCTGCTGGACCGGCGCCTTTGCGCGAAGGACGAGCGGGAGGTGCTGGCGCATATTGAAGGCTGCCCCGGCTGCCGGGCCTTTCTGGAGGCTGAAGGGGAACGGATGCGGGCGTGGCCGCGCCTGTTGAGCCTCGCCACGCGGAATGCCGCGTTGCCGCCCGATGCCGCTGAGCGGGTGGCCCATGCCCTGGAGGTCTCACGGGGCAAAGGCCTTTTGAATGAAGGGGCGGCTTGGAGGCCAAGGCAGGGCTTCCGAAGGGCGGGCCGCTGGCTGGCGCTGGCCGCCTCTGTGCTCGTGCTGGCGAGCCTGGGGGTCACGGCCGCGCGGATGAGGGAGCGGCTGGGTGCGGCGGCGGGCCGCGCGGAGGAAAGGGCTGTCCCGGCTGTCCGGTTGGTGGACCAGAAGAACGTCAAGGGGTTGGATGTTCCGGAAGCGCTGCCCGGCGTGCTGGGGCTGGAGTCGGGGTCGGTTGTCGTCCGACTCGAGACAGGCGTGGAGCTGACCCTGGTCGGCCCGGCCAAGGTGGATGTCCGGGATGGCATGCATGTCTATTTAGGGGAAGGCCAGCTGCTGGCGAACGTCCCGCACTGGGCCACGGGGTTCACCGTGCGGACGCGCGAGCTGGAGGTCTACGATTTGGGGACCGTGTTCTGTGTGCAGGTGAACGAGCGGGCGTCCGACGTATTCGTGTTGAAGGGCAGCGTACAGGTGAATGAGGCGGGCTCTTGGGGGCTGGATCACGAGGTGTCTGGGGCGGGCGTGGGCGTGTGTGTGGCAGGGGAGGGGGTCCGGACCCTCAAAGGCGAAGTGCCCGAAAGGTTTGAAACGTCCGGCGAGAGAGCCCGGCGGCTTTTTGCGGAGATCGGCGGGGACTCGCCCCGCCTCTGTCCCCGCCGGGTTTTTGCGGCGGCCCAAGAGATCGGCGACCTCTGGGAGGAGCGGTATCGGTTGCGCGCCAAACTGGTGGCGGAGGAAAAGCCGAAGGGAAAAGGGCCGCAGGCAAGCCGGCAGACGGCGGGCGCGCCAGCCACGAACACAAACGGTGCGGTCAGCCTGGTCGCCCCGACAGGGATGGCTTCGGCGGGGCTGGCGGCGGAGGACCTATTCTACTCGTCGAGCGGCGGCCGTTTCGCGTGGGACGCCGCCACGAACTGGTTCATCTATGGGGCGCGCGGTCTGGTCGGCCGTTTGCCGAACGGCAACGACACGGTGGCGATCAACGCCGCCACGCTGGCTGCCGAAAACGGCGGCGCGCTGGTGGTCGGCGGCGGGGTCCGGGCCGAGTGCCTGAGTTTCGCGAGCGGGTACCTGAATTATCCGGGGACGGCCTGCCTGCGGCTGGAGGGCGGCAGCCTCACGAGCCGGACGGCGACGGTCATCGGCTTGAATTATCCCGGCCTGGCGGTCCTGCAAAGCGGTTCTCTGTTCTGCGGCACCGATCTCTTCATCGGCGGGTATGGCCCCGGCGGCCGGGGCGTGGTCACCAACACCGGTGCGGCCGTCTCGGCCTTGCGGCTGCACGTGGGTCACGAGGCGGGCACCTTCGGACGGCTGGTGCACCGCGGCGGAAAGCTGAACTGCCGGCCGGCGGACAAGCGCTCGTCGCTCCAGGTCGGCTTTAACGGCGGCGTCGGCGAGTTCGAGGCCGCGGCCGATTTCGGCGTCTATGTCATGGGCATCGGCAACCGCACGACATCTGCGGATCCGCTCGGCATGGGCAGCGTGACGGTGGCCGCCGGCGCCACCGGGGTGGTCAACCACTTGCTGCGGATCCGGAACGGGAACCTCTTCATGCGCGGGGGCACGATCCGGCTTGAGAACGCCAGCGCGACGCCCACCAACCTGTTCGTGCGGCAGGATGCGGACGGCGCGGCGCGCATACGCGGCTGGGGCCGTTTCGCATGTTCCGGTGCGGATAAAACCCTTCGGATGATCAACAACGGCGTGATCGCCGCCGACGGCGAGGGCCAGGAGCGCGACTTGGATTTCACCCGGATCGCCGTCGTCAACCACGACCTTCTCGACGGCGCGGACGGCACCAACGGCTGGTACGCGGTGAACAGAGGGCGCGTCCTCTATCCCCGGACTCGGCTGGTTTTTCCGGCGGCCAGGTCGGTACCTTGCTGCGTGGGGGACCTCTTTTCCAAGACGGTGCCTGAGCTCGTCAACAGCGTCGGCTTGACCCTCGCCGTGGACACCCCGGCGATTTGTTATCTCCGTGGCGGTTTCTGCGCGTCCGACCGGCGGGACATCCCGGCCGGGCTGCCGGACAATTTGCGCCCGATCGGCTTCTGGTGCGTGGGCGTTTACGGCGACAAGGCGGCCTTGAGCAAGGCGTCCTTCTCGGGCGTTTCCCTGACCTTCCGCTATGACCACGCGAAGCTCAAGCCGACGGACAGCGGAGTCCTGCTCTTCCGCCACGACGGACGCGACTGGGTTAAGGTCGGCGAGAGCGTGCCGGATAGCGGCCGCCTGATCTCAACCGAAACGCCGCTTCCGGAGCTCGCTTCCGGCGACTATAACATCGGCTGGTTCGCGGTTCTGGCGGCGGAGCGAAAAGGAACGGTCCTATCGATTAATTAGCGGAGATCGCTGGCCCGACGCGACGGTTTTTTGACAGGAAGAAGAAGTTCGATCAAAACACGACAAACAATAACACCTATGAAGCGTAAGAATAAAATGCGGGTCGGATTCGCGGTTCTCGGGGTGGTCGCAACGAGCGTGTCGGCTGAGGAGTTGTACTATTCGGCAACCGGCTCGGGATATTACCCTTGGGGCCATGTCGCGGGCTGGATCATCTACAACAGCGGCGGCACGCCCTACGGCAAACTGCCCACGACCAACGACAACGTGCGGATCAACGCCACATCAACCAAAGCGGAGGACGGCCACGCGCTGACCGTCACCAACGGCGTCTTTGCGGAATGCGCCATGTTTGCGACAGGCGACCAGAACTATCCGGGCACCGCCTGGTTCCGGCTGGACGGCGGCAGTCTGACCTGCGCGACCCATTTCGTAACCGGGCGCTACTATCCCGGGCTGGCGACGCTGGAGAGCGGCATCGTGTCCGGAGAAGGCGACTTCTCTGTCGGCAGCCAAACCGGCGCCTTTGGCACCGTCACCAACAACGGCGCGGCGATCAATTTCAACAATGTCCTTCTGGCGAATAACACGGCGACGTCTTCCTGCGTGCTCGTGCAGAACGGTGGCGGCCTGACGGGACGGACCGATGTCACGGTCGGATACCGCGGTAAAGCCTGGGCGGAATTCAACGCAGGAGCCCTTTACATCGGCCGAACCTGCTTCGTCGGTCGTGTGGCGGGCAGCAGCGGCGCGCTCGTGCTGAACGGCGGCAGCGTCACGGGCAAGACCTATGCGATTGTCGGTGAAGCCGGCCGAGGCGTGGCCATGTTCAACGGCGGGGTTTTCGGCGTAACCGGAGATTTCCGAATCGGCAACGTGGCGGGCGGCAGCGGGACCGTCACCAACACCGCTACGGCGATCACGGCCGCCAACGTCCATCTGGGGTATCAGGCCGGGACCTTCGGCAGGTTGGTTCACACGGGCGGCAGCGTCAGCGCGGGGACCTATCTGCAGGTCGGCAGGAACGGCGGCGTTGGCGAGTTCGAGGCGGACGCCCCGTTCAGCGCCGCGCAGATGATCATCGGCACCGGCCTTGCCCCGACGGTCCCCGGCACGGGAACGGTGACGCTGGCCGAGAACGCCGTGGGCACGGTCGACGAATTTCTGCGCGTCAACAACGGAGACCTGTTTATGCGCGGCGGCCAGGTTCACCTGCGGAACGTCGGTAACCCGACAACCCCGCCCCGCACCAATCTTTACGTGCGCACAGGCGAGGACCGCCGCGGGCAGCTCCGCGGCTGGGGCTATGTCGGGTACACGAACGAAAGCATTACGCTGCGGATGATCAACAACGGCCCGATCGTGGCCGACGGCGAGGGGGCGGAACGCGACTTGGACCTCAACATGATCGCCGTCGTCAACAACGATATTCCCAACGGCATGTCCGGCACCAACGGCTGGTACGCGGTCAACAGGGGGCGCCTGCGGTATCCGCGCACCTGGCAGACGTTTTCCCCCGGGATCCCGTACTGTTGGGGCGACCTCTACACCAAGGCGGCCCCGGAAATGGTCAACAGCGTCGGGTTCGCCTTTACGGCATCGGTCAACGCCGCCATCCGCGGCGCCCTCTATGCACCCGGCCGGAGCGACATTCCCGCTGGCCTGCCCGCGCGCATGCGCCCGCTCGGGGTCTGGCAGATCGGGGCGTTCTCCGGCAAAGTGCTGCTGACCAAGGTTTCGTTCTCCGGCGTCTCGCTGACCTTCCGCTACGACCACACCAAACTCAAGCCGACCGACAGCTCGCTCCGGCTCTTCCGCTTCACCGGCAGCGCGTGGGTTCAGGTCGGCTCGGCCACACCCGGCGGCGATCCGCTGATCTCGTCCGATATGCCGCTGGCACCCGTGCCGTCCGGCGATTACAATATCGGCTGGTTCGCGGTCATGGCCGTGGAGCGGAACGGTACCCTGATCACAGTTTTCTGACGCATATGACAAGGAGACCCAATGGCAAATTACATCACGCGTCGCGATTGTCTGGTCCAGGCTGCTGCGGCGACGGCGTTCACCACGCTTACGTCTTTGGCGTTCGGCGATTCGGCCGCCGCCAAGCCCAAGGAGCGGGTCAAGATTGGCCAGCTTGGCATCGGCCACAACCACGGCGCGGCGAAAATGGAGACACTCCGCAAACTGAAGGACGACTTCGAAGTGGTCGGCGTGGTTGAGCCGGATCCGACGTGGCGCAAGAAGCGGGAGAAAGAGAAGGCGTACAAGGATTTGCCGTGGATGACCGAGGACCAGCTGTTCGCGGTGCCGGGGCTGAAAGCCGTGACCGTGGAGACCGACGTCCCCGGCCTGACCGCCGCGGCCCTGCGCTGCGTCAAGGCGGGGTTCCACGTCCATGTGGACAAGCCGGGCGACGAGTCGTACAAGGCTTTCAGCGCGCTGCTGGACGAGGCGGGCCGGCGCAAACTGGCTGTGCAGATGGCCTACATGTTCCGCGGCAACCCGGCCATGCAGTTCTGTTTCAAAGCGGTGCGCGAAGGTCTGCTGGGACGCGTCTACTCGATCGACGCGGAGATGAGCCGCTACCAGTCGCTCGAGTATCTCCAGTGGCTGAGCCAGTACCGGGGCGGCAACTTCTACATCTTCAGCTGCCACCTGATCGACCTCATCGTCGCGATGCTGGGCGAGCCCGCACGCATCACGCCCTTCCTGCGCCAGACCTATCCCGAACGGAAGGCGGTCGACAGCGGCGTGGCGGTGCTGGAGTATCCGGGGACGCTTGTGACGGTCCGGTCGGCCGCGCTGGAGGTCGAGGGCGAGAAGCGCCGCCACCTCGTGATCAGCGGCGACAAGGGGACGATCGAGATCCGGCCGCTCGAGGAGCCGGCGACGGTGCTCAAGCTGACGCTGAAAGAGGCGTGCAAGCCATACAAGAAAGGCACGCAGACCGTCGACTTCCCGAAGATGGGGGGACGGTACGACAGTCAGCTGATCGAATTCGCCCGCATCGTGCGCGGAGAAATTCCAAACCCGTATCCGCTCGAGCACGAGCGGCTGGTCCAGAAGTGCGTGCTGCTGGCTTCCGGCGTGCCGCTGGACGCCTAGTCATTCTTTTTCTGCGGCCAGCGGATCATCGGTTTCTTCGATGGCTTCGATGACCGCGATACACTCGAAAGGACACCTCCCATGAACCGGAAAATCACGCGCCGCAGGGCGCTCGCCCTGACCGCCGCCGCCGCGGCCGGAGCCGCAGCCCAGCTCGCGGCCCAGACGCAGGACACGAAAAAAACCGCGCCCTTCCCCACGCGCAAGCTCGGCCGCACCGGCATCGACGTGCCGATCATCGGCTTCGGCTGCGGCACCAGTTTTTTCAACGCCTATAACGCGGAGACCGGCGCGGCCGCGCTCAACCAGGCCATCGACCTCGGCATCAACTACGTGGACACCGCCAACAGCTACGGCGACGGCAAGAGCGAGACGATGTGCGGGCCCGTCGTGGAGAAGCGGCGCAAGGAGATCTTTCTGATCACCAAGCTCAAGGACCGCACCGCCGACGGCGCGATGCGCCAGTTCGAGCAGAGCCTCAAGCGCCTGCGGACCGACCGCGTGGATCTCGTCCATGTCCACCGCGTGGATACCGACGAGGACCTTGCGAAGATCGAGGCCAAGGGCGGCGTGCTCGAGGCGCTGTACAAGCTGCGCGACCAGAAGGCCGTGCGCTGCATCGGCATCACCGCGCACGCCGACCCCGCGCCGCTGGCCAAGGCGATCGACCGAAACGATTTCGACTGCGTGCAGTTTCCGCTCAACGCCGCGCTGTCGGGCATCAGCCTGGCCGGCTTCAAACCGCCGCATCCCGGCGAGCGTACCTACTGTTTCGAGTCCGTCGTGCTGCCGGTCGCGTTGCGCAAAAAGATGGGCATTCTCGCCATGAAGGTGTTCGTTCAAGGCAAACTCCTCGGACGGGGGCCGTCGAAGGGCGATCCCGAGAAGCTTTTACGCTACTCGCTGAGCCTGCCGGTCTCGGCCGCCGTGCTCGGCATGAGCACGCCCGAAATCATCGCGCAGGACGCCGCCTGGGCCCGCTCGTTCAAGCCCATGACGCCGGACGAGATGATGGAGCTTTCGGCCCGCCTGGCGCCGGCGAACAAAGTCGTGTTTGATCGGTTTTTCGCCCATCACAGTGATTTTTGTTAACACAGGGGGGAGTATCATGAAACGAGTGATGACCCGCCGCCAATATCTGGCCGGCACCGCCGCCGCCGGGCTCGCCGCCGCCGCGCTCCAGGCGCAGCCGCCCAAACAACCGTCGATCGCCCTGCCCCGGCGCGTGCTGGGGCGCACCGGCGTCTCCGTGCCGATCCTCGGCTTCGGCAGCGGCAGCCGCTTCACGAACTTCTACAGCGACGACGCCGGCGAGGCGGCCCTTCGTCAGGCGATCGACTGCGGCATCACCTATCTGGACACGGCCGCAGGCTACGGCAACGGCCGCAGCGAGACGATTTACGGACGCGTGCTGAAAACGCGGCGAGCCGAGGTGTTCCTCGCCACAAAGAACGCGGTGCGCGACGCCGACCAGGCGCTGCGTGTGTTCGAGCAGAGCCTCAAGCGACTGCAGACCGACCACGTGGATCTGTTGCACATCCACAACCTCGCCAGCGAAGAGGATCTCGCCAAGGTCGAGGCCAAGGGCGGCGTGCTCGAGGCGTTCTATAAACTGCGCGAGCAGAAGGTGGTCCGCGCGCTCGGCATGACGGCACACGCCAATCCGCACCCGCTCAAGCTCGCGATCGAGCGGCACGATCTGGACTGCGTGCAGATGGCGCTCAACGCGGCGCTGGTCGGTGTGGTTAAATATGAGGGCGGCTACAAGCCCGATCCCTCGGCACCGCGCAGTTTCGAAACGGTCGCGCTGCCCGCCGCGCGCAAGAAGAATCTCGGCGTGCTGGCGATGAAGGTGTTCGGGCAGGGCCATCTGGTGGGCGCGGGCAACGACAAAGTCAGCGCCGAGCAGCTCCTGCGCTATGCCCTGAGCCTGCCGATCGCGGTGGCGGTGGTCGGCATGCAGGATCCCGCGATGATCCCGCAGAACGCGGCGTGGGCCCGTGCCTTCAAGCCGCTTTCGGACACGGAAATGAAAGCCCTGTCCGGCCGGCTATCGGCCGCGAACAAAGTCGCGCTGGACCGGTTCTTGGAGCACCACGAGGATGTCTGCTGAAACGGACGGGAAAAACCACAGAGGGCATAAAGAGGGCTATTCATGGAAACTGATTCTTTGCGATCTCTGTGCTCTCTTTGGTTAAAAACAACCGGCGCTTGGGTGTTATCCGCCTGTTTCGCGTTCGCGGCCGAACCTGCGCTGCCCGACGCCAAGCCCGTGCCGGACGTGCAGGTCCTGCCGCAGCCTTATGCGCAGGCCTCATTCGAGTATCTGGGGCGCGAGCTGACCCGCTACCATTTCGGGCCGGAGCTCAGGCGCCCCTTCTGGTATCCGATCACCGGCCCGGGCGGCCGCTCGCTGACCCGCATGAACATGCCCTACGACCCCGGCAAGTCCATGACGCGCGACAAGCAGCCCAAGGATCCGACCAAGCCCGAGGATCCGCTCGGCCACAGCCACCAGACGTCCGTGTGGATCTGCCACAAGGACGTCAACGGCTTCGACTTCTGGCGCGACGGCGGGCCGATCGCCGGACAGATCCTGCACCAGACCGACCGCGACGGGCTCGAGTACGACGAGGTGGACGGGACGGCGACGTTGTTGACGCGCAACGCCTGGAATGATCCGCAAGGCAACACGCTGATGATTGATCGCCGCCGGGCCACGGTTTCCGCCGGCGTGAACGGTTCCTGGTGGCTGGTCATCGACCTGCAGTTCGAGGCGCCGCCGGGCAAGCCCGTCACCTTGGGCAAGACCACCTTCGGCCCGCTCGGCGTCCGGATGTCGAAGACCGTCAGCGTGAGCGAAGGCGGCGGCCGCATCCTCAACAGCGAAGGAGATCTCAATGAGAAAGGGGTTTTCCGCAAGCACGCCCGCTGGGTGGACTACAGCGGCCCGGTCACGCGCGACGAGTGCGGCGGCATCACGCTGATGGACCATCCGCAGAACCCGAACCATCCCGCGATCTTTCACGTGCGCGACAACGGCTGGCTGGGCGTGACCCTGACGCCCGACGCGACGCGCTTGATCGAGCCCGGCAAGCCGCTGCGCCTGCGTTACGCCCTCTGGGTGCATAACGGCGTGCCCGGCGGGCAGACGGTCGATCAGCAGTGGCAGACCTTCGTCGGCCAGCCGCTTCCGGAACTCAAAGTCAAGAACAAGCCGCACTGATTAAAGGCTTCGTCTGGAATGGTGGAATGATGGAATGGTGGAATGATTTGGTGAAATGGCTGGCGGCACGGATCGGAGTAGGCACACGCGGAGGCGCGGAGAACGCGGAGGGGGAAACCGGGATGGCGGATGTTTTGGAGTGCGGCGGCAAGCGGTATTCCGCGCGACGCCGCTTTCGCGATGATGCCACGGAAAAAGCGGTGCCGCGCTTCGCTTGTCACCGCACTCCAGAACGGGGAAAGCGGTCCTGGGCTCTCGTTGTCCTGCTGGCCGTGGCGCAGGTTGGGTGGGGGGCGGCCGGCGAGCGGTATGACGCCGGTATCGACTGGCGCTTTTACGACGTGTACTGCGACAACCTCGTCGCCTATCAGAACAACCAGTCGGCCGCGACGGCGACGGATCCCCAGAAGGGGACGTACTATAGCTACTACCGGCTGCGCACGCGGCCGTGGGCGCGTGTGGATATCGATGACTGCTACGGCGCTTACGGACGGTTGGCGAACGAGTTCCGCGTGTACGAGAACAACAAGCAGACCCAGCGGTTTCCGCACGAACTTTTTATCGACAACCTGTATGTCGACGTCCTCGATTTGTGGCAGGACCGGCTCAGTGTGCGTGCGGGGCGTCAGGACATGAAATACGGCGCGGGACGCGTGATCCGCGACGGCACGCCGGGCGACATTTCGCGCTCCTATTATTTCGATGCGGTCAAAACCGAGTTCCGGGTGTCCGAGAAAAGCACGTTGGATTTGGCGGGCATCTGGCAGAGGCCGGAAGACTCTTGGACGCTGGGGAACGAAGAAATGGACCTGACGAAGTACCAGGCCCGCGAGGGCGGCAACGAGCTGACCGAACGTGCCGCCGTGGCGTATTACAGCAACCGGGAACGGATAGCGTTCCCTTACGAAATTTATTATGTCTACAAAGACGAGTCGCGCTGGCTGTCCAGTCGTAATGTCCGTTTGCCGGAAAGGCGGTATCATACTGCGGGCATGCGGCTGACCCCGCGCTTCGGCGAACACTGGAGCGCGGAGGCCGAACTTGCCGGCCAGTACGGATCGATCGACGGCAGCGGCGCGGTCGGCGAGCGCGACATCCTCGCCGGGATGGGCTATGGCGGCGCGACCTACACGGTCACGGAATGGAAATGGAAACCCTACCTCACCGTCGCCACGCTGGTGCTGTCGGGCGACGACGAGCGCTTCGACGACCCGAGCGCCCGCGGCACGGACACGGGCTGGAACCCCGTCTTCGGCCGTGCGGTTTGGACCAGCGACATCATGTCCGCGGCTTATGAGTGCTACCGCCTTTCGAATCTGATCTATCCGCACATCGAGACCGGGTTGAACTTCACGGAAGGGCACTCCGCCAGCCTACAGGGCGGCCCGCAATACGCCTGTGAAGAGGACAACAGCAACGGCGACACCCTCCGCGGTTATCTGGGGGTCGTGCGCTATCTCTTCCCGCTGTTGCGCGAGTCGAAAGGTCGGCGCGGTGCGGTGCGGGGAGCGGTCAAACTGGAGGTGCTGGAGGCCGGCGATTATTACGGCGAGCCGGATCTCGCCTATTACCTGAGGTTCGAAATCCACGCGCAACTGTAAGGAGGGCAACGGAACATGCATGCGGAAATGAATCGGAGAGCGTTTGTGCAAGCGGCGGCGGCTGTCGGCGCCGTGTCGGCCTTGCGCGTGTGCGGACAGGGCGTGCCGGCTGAAAAGAAGCCGCTGCGCGTGGCGGTCATCGGCTGCGGGGGACAAGGCACGCACGTCCACATCCCGGCGGCCTGCAGGGAGCGGCTCGTGGCGCTCGTGGATCCGGACAAACGCCAGATCGAGGGCGCCTTGAAACGGGTCCGTGAGGTCTCGCCTGAGACGGATGTCGCCGCGATCCGGCCGTTCGCCGATTACCGCAAGCTGTTCGATGCGATGGGCAAGGAACTGGACGCCGTGATGATCGCCACGCCGAACCACCAGCACGCCTTGCCCGCGCTGCTGGCCATGCGCTGCAATATTCCCGTGTACGTCGAGAAGCCGCTGACCCACACGATCGCCGAGGCGCGGCGGCTCACGGAAGAGGCGCGCCGCTCTGGCGTGGCCACCCAGATGGGCAACCAGGGCCAGTCGAGCGAGGGAAGCCGTCTCTTGTGCGAATACGTCGCGGCCGGCGCGATCGGCCAGGTGCGCGAAGTCTACTGCTGGAGCAACCGGGCGAACGGGTTCCCGTCCGAGTACGTCCGCCCGCCGACGCTGCCGGTGCCGGAGGGGTTGGATTGGGACGCATGGATCGGTCCCTCACCGTTCCGTGAATATCACAAAGACCTGCATCTTCATACGTGGCACTCGTGGCGCGATTTCGGCAACGGCTCGCTCGGCAACATGGGCTGCCACATCATGAACCACGCCTACTGGGCGTTGAAATTGGGCCGCCCCGTGGCGGTCGAAGTGGAGGAGTTGCACTGCGAACACCCCGAATGCTGGCCGGTCGGGACCCGCATCCGCTGGGAGTTCCCGGCGCGCGCGGGCATGGCCCCCGTTAAGGTTTACTGGTATGACGGACTTGTGAAAGGAACGCCCTACAGTCAAGAAACTGTGGATCAGCGGTGGAGGCACGTGGTTGACAGCGCGCGCAATTTCCCGCCGATCCGCGAGGTGCTGAAAAAGAAATACGACCGGGAGCTGCCCGACGAGGGTTCGCTGCTGGTGGGCGACAAAGGACTGATGACGATCGACAAGCACGGCGAGGGCTTCCGCATGATTCCCGAGGAGGCGCACCGCGCCTTTCCGAGGCCCGCCAAAACGCTGCCGCGCGTCAAGGGCACGCACCAGGAGGATTTCTTCCGCGCCTGCCGCGGCGGCGCGCCGGCTTGCTCGAACTTCGACCACGCGGGCCCGCTGGCGGAGATCGCCCTGCTCGGCAACCTCGCGATCATCGCCGGCGTGGGCCGGCGCATCGAGTGGGACGGCCCCGCGATGCGCTGCACCAACCTGCCCGAACTCAACCGCCACGTGGAAACGACGTACAGGGAGGGTTGGAGAATATGAACCGCCGGGGTTTCATCAAGACGGCGCTTGCCGGGGTCGGCGGTTTGTCGGCCCTGAAGGTGTGCGGACAGGGTGCGGCAAGCGGCATTAAGCCGTTGCGCGTGGCGCTGATCGGGTGCGGCCTGCAAGGGGTCGGGGTCCACGTCCCGGCGCTCTGCAAAGAGCGGCTCGTGGCGGTCGTGGACCCGGACAAGCGTCGGACCGATGCGGCTTTGAAGCGGGTGCGCGAGGTGTCGCCCGCGACCGATGCCGCGGCGATCCGGACATTCAAGGATTATCGCAAGCTGTTCGACGAGATGGGCCGGGAGTTGGACGCCGTGCTCATCGCCACGCCTAACCACCAGCACGCGCTGCCGGCGCTGCTGGCGATCCGGCGCGGCATCCACGTCTACGTCGAGAAACCGCTGGCGCACACGATCGCCGAGGTCCGGCTGCTTCGGGAGGAAGCGAAGAGACACGGCGTGGTCACGCAGATGGGCAACCAGGGCCAGTCCACCGAGGGGTGCTGTCTCCTGGGCGAATACGTCGCGGCCGGCGCGCTCGGCCAGGTGCGCGAGGTCTACTGCTGGACCGACCGGGCGAACGGTTTTCCCTCCGACACGGTGCGACCGCCGGCGCGTCCGGTGCCTGATGGGTTCGACTGGGACCAGTGGCTCGGCCCCGCGCCCTTCCGCGACTACTACGAGGGCCTGCATCCGCACGATTGGCACGCGTGGTGCGATTTCGGCAACGGCGCGATCGGCAACATGGGGTGCCACATCATCAACCACGCTTACCGTGCGCTCAAGCTCGGAAAGCCCGCGGCGGTCGAGCTGGAGGAGGTCAACGGTGGTAGCGGCGACTTTTGGCCTGTCGGCGCCCGCATCCGCTGGGACTTCCCTGCCCGCGGGGACATGGCTCCCGTCAGGCTCTATTGGTTCGACGGCCTCGCGAGAGGCAAGCCGTTCAACAAGCAGACGGTGGACGGGACTTACAAGCACGTGGCGCGCGACGCGTGGAACCTGCCGCCGATCCGCGCCGAGCTGGAGAAGCGCTACGACCGCGAGCTGCCCGAAGAGGGCTCGCTGCTGATCGGCGACAAAGGCATCATGGTCATGGGCCGGCACGCGGACGGCTGCCGCATGATTCCGGAAGAGGCGCACCGCGCCTTTCCGAAACCCGCCAAGACGCTGCCGCGCGTCAAAGGCACGCACCAGGAGGATTTCTTCCGCGCGTGCCGGGGCGGCGCGCCCGCCAGTTCGAATTTCGAGCACGCGGGGCCGCTGGCGGAGCTCGTGCTGCTCGGCAACCTCGCGGTCCGCGCGGGCGAGGGCCGCCGCATCGAGTGGGACGGCGCCGCGATGCGCTGCACGAATCGGCCGGAGCTGGACCGGCATGTGAAGACCGCGTATCGCGACGGCTGGCGGATCCTGTAGTTCTGCCGCGCATGCGGGTCCGCCCGAAAACAGCGCCTCCTTTTGAGCATTTCCCCTGCCATAGATTGTCTCGCCTTTCTTGACGGAGGGGCTATACTGATAATCAAAAGAACAATGGGGAGGAGACGGTGACAATGAAGAGCGACTTTTTGGAACACGTGGCCTTAAATTCAAGAGCCTTTTTTTCGCGGCGCGACTTCCTCGCAGTTTCAGGACTCGCCGTGGCGGGCGCAGCTCTGAGCGATAGCCCTGCTGCTGTCCCGGGCGGGATTCCCGACAAGAAGAAGCCGATCAAGATCGGGCAGATCGGCGTTTGCCATGAGCATGCCGCGGGCAAGATCGATACGCTGAAAAAATGGCCCGATGTTTTTGAGATCGTCGGAGTCGTCGATGACCGCAACTCGACAGCGGCGAAATTCGCCGGAACGGACATGAAACCGTACAAGGGGCTGAAATGGCTGACGGAGGAAGAGCTGTTTAATACGCCGGGTCTTCAAGCCGTCACCGTTGAAACCCCGAATGCCGATCTGGTCCCCACCGCCCTTCGCTGCATGGAGCGGAATCTCGCGATGCACATGGATAAACCGGGCGGCGAAGACCTGCAGCTGTTCGGCAAGCTGCTCGACGGTTGCAGGCAGCGGAGCTTGCCCTTTCAGATGGGATACATGTTTCGGAATAATCCGGCCATCCAGTTCTGTCTGAAAGCTGTCCGCGAGAACTGGCTGGGAGACCTGTTTGAAATCCAGGCGGACATGAGCCACCATTATGGGGGCCAAGCGTATCAGCAGTATCTGAGTCATTTCAGGGGCGGCATCATGTTCAACTTGGGGTGCCACCACATCGATTGGATCGTGGCCCTCCTGGGCCGGCCGGAAAAGGTGACCCCGTTCTTAAGGTCCACGCCGGGTGCGGCTGCCGGGGCGAAAAACAATTGCCTGGCCGTGCTGGAGTACCCGCACACCATGGTGTCTTTGACGGCGTGTGATCTCGTTGCCGATGGCTCGAACCAGCGGGGTCTAAAGATATGCGGCTCCAAAGGAACCATCGAACTGAGGCCGCTGGAGCGCTTCGACGGCAAGCCGTTGCAGCTGCGGTTAACATTGCTTGAGGGCAACGCGAAATATGCCGCCGGAACCCACAGGGTTGATTTTGAGATAAAGGATGGCCGCTATGACGGTCAGTTGCTTGAGCTGGCAAAAATCATCAGGGGGGAAATGAAAAATCCATATACCTATGAGCACGACTGCTTGACTCAGGAAGTGCTCTTGGCGGCCGCAGGCAATGTGAAATGGGGTAATTGACGCCGCAAGGGCAAACGGCGCGGCCCTGAAGAAGTGGCGTGAACGGTTGTGACGAAGCGTATGGGCTGCTGTCGCGCTGCGCTGCCTATTTCGCGCCTTCGATCCGAGACGCGCCGGCTTTCAATGTGAAGCCGTCGGGCAGGGCGAAATCCGCCGCGCCGAAGTTGACGGTCACGCGCACGCCGTTGTCAAACGTCGTTTGCTGCACGGTGCGGTCGGCGGTCAGGATGCGATGGCCGGTCATCTCGGACTGCGCTGTCAGCCGCGAGACCGGTTCGGCCACGCGGTAGCTGGCGAAGATCCGCTCGCGGAACGCCGGCCAGTTGTCCGGGGTGACGACGTACATGGGCGGCGAGGCGTAGAGCGCGTTGAAGAGGTCGCGCTTGCCCCAGAGCGCCGGCAGTTTGTTGTTGTAGTCGCCCCAATACCAATACGACACGACGCAGCCGTGGAAAACAAGCTCGAAGAGCGGCAGCCGGTAGACTTCGCCGGTCTGGTATTTGGCGACCTCCGTCGGCACCTCGTCCCAGATCTGCGCCATGTTGCGCCCGGCGTCGGGCACGCGGCAGACGATCAGGCTGAGCATGCCCTCGAAGTAGTCGCATGTCGGCACGAACGCCTCATGGCCGGTCTCGGAGCCGAGCACCAGGTCGAACTCCTTGCCGGGCAGCGCCAGCAGGTCCGCCTTGAACGCGCGGCTCTCGGAACGCGACGTCGGGTGCGCAGGCGACCAGCACTCCGTCCACGTCGAGCACGCGGTGACGTCGATGAACCGGCAGGTGTATGGCTTCGCTTTCAGTTCCTCGGCAATGCGCTTCCGCGCGTAGGGCAGCGCCTGGCGGTCGCAGAGCTGGCAGCAGCCGATCCACGCGTTCGTCTTGCCGCTTTCAACGACCGGATTCTTCAGCGGCACTTTCCAGCCGCGGGCAGGTTTCCCGTCGCGCTCGAGGCGCAGGTCGTGCGGGAACGACTCCTTGGGCCACTCGTTTTTGACCGCGGTCAGGTTGTCGTACTGCGCCGGATCCATGACGTCTTGGTAGATGTCGTAGCGGCTGGCGAGCGCGCCGTCGATGGCGTTGATCTGCCGCACGTGCTCCGCGTCCGCGCCCGCGCCGATCATGAGGCGGTCCATGCCGTTCGCGCGCATGTCGCGGTAGATCGCGAGCTGCGCGTCCATGAACCGTTGCGTCTCGGGCGACGGCCGGTAACTGCCGGTGATCTCGTCATAGAGGTTCTTGTGCTCGCCGCGGAATTCGCCGGAGAGCACCCAGACGTTGGCCGCGCCGAAGAGCTTCTCGAGGCGCCCGCGCCGTGCCGGGTTCTGCCGGATCTTCTCGGTGAAGGGCACGACCAGTCCCCGCTCCTGCGCGTGGCGGCGGTAGCGCTTGCAGAGCGCGACGTGTCCGCCGCCATTGAAGAAGACGAAACGGACGCGCCGCGCATCGCCGAACCGCCCGCGGTCCGCGCCCCACGTCGGCCGGACCGTCAGCAGCCCTTTGCCGCCGTCGGCGCGCAGCAGCTCGATGCCCGCGTTGTCGGGCGTTTCGTTGATCGCCAGATACGCCGCGCCGCCGGTGGCCTCGCCGGAGGGCGAAACCCGATCCTCTTGGGCGGCATAAAAAGCCATGGTGACGCCGTGGCCGCTATAGTACGGGCGGTTGCCGGGCGGCGCGTCGGTCGTCTCGGCGGGGTAAGAGATGCCCTCGCCGATCGGGACGATGACCCGGTCGCCCGGCGCGGACGCGAAGGCGGGAGGATAGAAGACCGGCGATCTAATCTGCGCGTCGGTGGGCCCGCTGAGCTCGATGGTGAACTCGGGCTGATCCCGTTCCAGCCGGACGGTCGCGCGGTAGGCGTTCGTGTTTCCGGGAAGCGTCAGGTTGAACGAAGCGGCGTCTTTCGACAGCTGGAAACCGGTCGCTTTGACGCCGGCCTCCAGCTGCTTCCACAGGCGTTTGGCGCGCTTGTCAAACACGTCGAAGCGCGCGCCGGTCCCCGCTTGCGGATCGGCTGCGAACGAAATCCGCAGCGCTTCGTTTTCCAGAACAGCGGAGGGGGAGGGCGGTTCTTGGGCGCAGGCGAGAAAACCGGAAACCAGAAGGCCGCAGGCCAGCGCGGCGACCCCCAGCGCGTTTTGAATCCCTCTGCGTCGCGTCGTTCTCATCGCGGCATACCCCTTTTCGGCTTGCGCCGATCCTGTTTGCCCATCCCCACTTTTTGATGGACGATTGTAGCCCACTCAGCGGTCTTTGGCCAGCCGTGGCTTGGTCCGTGTCGTAATCACCCGATTACGGAGTCCTTGTTGTCTGATGATCACAAAAAGCGTAAAGTGGCGACCTATGGTACAGATCAGCCGCTTGACAGCGGCACAACCATACATGCAGGGGGATGACCATGATGAAAATGCGGGGAACAGTGTGTGTCCTTTCTGTCCTAACGCTGGCCGCTTTCGCGGCGGAGCCGGACGGCGGAGGCGCAATCAACGGCGGTGCGCAGATCCTGTTCAGGCACCCCCTGCCTTCGATGCGCGCCGATGGCCGTCAAAACGGCACCTACAACAATAAAGAAATGGGCCTGCCCTGCATCCTGACGACAAAGGACGCCGCGCTCGGGGAGATGCTGCAGCAGTTGCGCAATGTGATCTGGGCCGACCGCCGTCTCGTCTTCATCGACGGCAAGAAGCTCATGTGCAGCAACAACTGGATCCGCGATCACGTGCATGAGATGAAAGGGTATTGCCACTGGGAATATGACCTGGGATCTTTCCTGCAATTCATCCTCGACACGCAGCGCGCGGACGGATGCTATTTCGAGCTGATCAAGCAGATGGACGATTTCCACTGGAAGATGGTCGATCCCGACTGCTACCGGCTCTACCCGGAAGACAACCTCTCCCTTGTCCGCCTGGAGTTGGAAGCGGACATCGAATACCTGGTGGTGGAGGGCAGCCTGCGGTACTACCGCGTGACGAGCGACGAGGCGTGGCTCAAGGGCGTCCTGCCGAAACTCGAAAAGGGAATCGATTACATCACCGGCGATCCCAAGCGGTGGGACAAAGAGCGCGGCCTGGTCAAACGCCCCTTCACCATCGACACCTGGGACTTCACCTTCGACACCAGTTCGTCAACCAACCGCCGGGTGGAGGCCCACACGCCCATGTCCATCATGCACGGCGACAATTCTGGCGTTTACCAGGCGATGTGCCAGTTGGCCTGGATGAACGACCATTTCGGAAACGCGCACAAGGCCGGCGAGTGGCGGCATCGCGCGGAAACGCTCAAGGCCAACATGTTCACCCATCTTTGGAACGGCAAGTTTTTCATCCACCAGCTTCATCTGGGCCATCCCGGCTTGGACAATCTGGAAAAGGAGCGCCTCTCGCTTTCCAACACCTACGACATGAACAGGGGCGTGACGACGGTTGCGCAGTCGCGGTCGATCATCGAGGAGTACATGCTCCGCAGAAAGACAACCCAAGCCTTTGCGGAGTGGTTTTCGATCGATCCGCCGTACGCGCAATTCGGCCACTACAAACCGGGGGAGTACGTCAACGGAGCCATCTCGCCTTTTGCCGCGGGCGAGCTGGCCAAGGCGGCTTTCCAGAACGGCTACGAGAAATACGGCTGGGACATTCTTCTCCGATTCGAGGACATGATGCGGCAGAACGACGGAAAAGTTTATTTCCTCTACTCGCCGAAGGACTGTCAGCCGCAGGGCCGCGGGCCTAGCGCGTGGGGCGCTGCGAGCCTTCTTTCCGCCATCGACGAAGGGCTCGCCGGAGTCGAGGATATCGGCTGCGGTTACAATGCCATCCGTTTCTCGCCCCGTTTCCCGGTAACCGGCTACACGGAGCTGCGCTACATCACGGGATACGAAAAAAGCGGCACGGTCGTTGATATCCGCTACATCCAGACCGACGCCGGGATGCGTTACCACCTTCGTTCTCCCGCCCGCGAAATTCAGGCGCATGTTTTGCTTCCCGAGGGGAAACGCTGCGCCCGTCTTTTGGTGGACGGCAAGGAGCATGCATTCACCCTTTCAACGGTCGGCGATTCCTCCTACGCCGATTTCAACTGCCAACCGGACGGGACGGGAAAGACGAACTTCGAGTTGCTCTTTTAACTCGTGCGGAAAATGGCACGCCGCGTCACCCTTCTTATTTCTTTCCCAGCGTCGGCAGGATGCGCTTGCCGATCTCGTCGGTGATGATCTGGTAGGCGGAGCCCTGCCAGTGGTAGCCGTCGCCGGAGGCCAGCTCGAGGCGTTTGGCGAGAACCGCGTAGATGTCGATGGCCTCGATGCCTTGCTCTTTCATGACCGGCGCGGAGAGGGTGTTGAGTCGGACGACCACGTCGTTCTTCTCGCCTAGGCTCGCGACCGGCTGATCGGGCGCGGGCTTGGGTGCGGTGTGCGGCGTGGTCATGAGATAGAAGATTTTCGCCTGCGGCGCGCCTTTTTTGAAACAGCGCGCCAGTTTGCGCATCCGGTCCTGAACCACGCTGTCGGAGACGGCGTTGGTGGTCCAGTGCAGGGAGTGCAGGCCGTTGTTGAAGACCACGGCGTCGAACCGGTAACGCCCGGCCATTTCGGTCAGCGCCTGCTCGGGCACATCGCCGCCGACGAAGTGGCAGCAGTGAAACACGTAGACGTTCCGCTTCAGCATTTCGGGGATGAACGAGCCTCTGTAGCCCATGGAGATGGAGTCGCCGTAGATCAGCACCTTGGGCCACTCGGGGTGCTCGATCTTGGGGATGTCCAGCGCCCAGCCTTTACCGGCTACCGCGCCGCGCGGGTACACGTTCTTGGGCTCTTTCACCGAAACGTACTTGAAGCCGGGCCCGTACACCTTGACCCCGCTGATCACCGCCGGCATGGGCTTTGCGCTCGTACTCAGGTTGTGGCCGATCCACATCGGCTCTTGGTTGGCGACCATCTCCATGTAGCACGATTTATACGGTGCGTCGTCGATGTAGAACGACGCATAGCCGTCGCGCACGGCCACGGTGAAGGTGTAGGGCGTGTCGGCCTGCGGCCCGCGCTGGCCGCCGATCGCGTTGGCGGCCATGAAGATGTTGTTGACGGTCGCGGCGACATGGCGCGCGTACCACGGCTCTTTCCGGTAGTTCATGCCAAAGGTGAAGCCGTCGTCCTTCTCGGTCTGCTTCTTCATGGCGGTGAAGAAGCCGTCCTGCACCAGCTCGCAGAGCGAGGCGGTGACCTGGACTGTGAAATTCTTCTGGTCCGGGAAGGCCTCGGCGGGAACGGCGAAGGCCGCGCCGTCGCGCAGCGTGATTTTGCCGTCGACCTTCTGGATTATGCCCTTCTGCAGCGCGCCCGGGATGTCGTGTTTGGCCAGATCCCAGAGCGGCGCGTCATCGGCGAGACCGGAGATGGCGAATCCCGTCAATGCCCATACGGTCAGGAGAATGCTATGCTTGTGTGTCATTTTATCCTCTCTGTTGGATTAATCGGTTTGTGTGCGACGCGGCGCGCTCGGAGAGCGCGCCCTACCGGGTAGGGCGGTTTCTCCGAAACCGCCGGTGTTCAGCGTTGTGCGTGACTGCCCATTATGCCACTGGTAGGGCCACTCATCCGGCTCAGACACCAATTGCTTGCGAACGGGATTGTGACGGATGTAATGCCACTTTTCAGTCAAGGATTCGTCGTCGCGGATGCGGTGGTCGAAGAAATCGCGTTGCCATTCGATGCCTCTTTCTCTTGCGAGAAAACGCTTCCAGTCTGCCACGACTCGGCGCATGGCAACATCGCGGCCGAACGAGATCAACCCATGTAGGTGATCCGGCATCAACAGCAGAAAATGGATCCACCATTTTGTGGCATCCTGATAATGAAGAAAGCTCGTCTCAACTGCATTGGCGATCTCGGAGTCGGCCAGCTGGTTGACTCCACGCGGTGTGCAGTTGATCGTGATGAAATATACAGCACCAACGTCAACCCAAGGCGGGATGGCATGTGGAAGGAATTTGCGGACGGGTAGGGCTGTTTGACGCTTCGCTCCCGACCCATGGTCGGGCTCACAAGACGGCGCGCTCGGAGAGCGCGCCCTACCGGGTAGGGCGGTTTCTCCGAAACCGCCGTTTGTGGGCGATGCCGTCACGGCGCTTCTTTCCCGTAGATCCTGATCCAGTCGATCTCGACCGTGTCGCCGGCGGTGCCGAAGTCGAAGCGCAAGGCGCGCAGCGTCCCGCTCCACTTGCCCTCGACCTGCTTGGTGATCAGATACGTGTGCCACTCGCCGTCAGGCCTGATGCCGATGCCGAACGACTTGGCCGAACTGAGCGCGGGCTCTTTGTCGGTGGCCCAGAAACCTTCGCCGGTCCGAATTCCCTTCGGAGCTTTCAGCCGCAGGGCGATGGCGCCGATCGCGCCGATGTCGAGGTTCAGGCCTGTCGCCAAAATCTGAGGATCGTCGCCCGTGGCAAGTGCCCGCATCACGCCGTTTTCCACGCGGAGCGGCTCGACTTGATAGGGGTGCCACCCCTCGGCTGAGCCGTTGCCGAACTCCCACGCCTTCAGGACTTCGGTTTGCGGCAATGGCGCGTCGGCCGCGACTTGCGTGGTGCGGACTGCAAGGGGCGGCGGCGGGTAGGGTTGGCTTTCGAGCGCCTTGGCCTGCGCCAGCTCCTCTGCGCTGAGCACGCTGAACGCGGCGACTTTGTCTGCCGGCGGGATGTAATCCGTGTGCGCCTCGGGCGCGTCGGCATAGACCTTGCGCACGCGGTCGAGGAAGGCGAAGCCGAATTCCTTGTCGGGCTCGATGTAGCTGCCTTCGCCCCACTCGTTCCAGGCTTCGATGACCGCGAGGTTGTTGCGCGTGTCGATGTAGTTCAGGCTGGCGCGGCAGTGCTTTTCAAACAGGTCGGGCGTCTTGCCGGTGATGACCAGCGCGTTCTGGCGGGCGCGCGGCCGGTCGTCCCAGTTCGAGCCGACCGGCACGATGTAGTGCGGCGCTTTCTTGGCCGAGTACGTCTGCCACAAGGTCTCGAAGTGCTTGAGCATGTCCGCGTAGGGCAGCGCGTGGCCGCGCTTCCACTCGTATGGGGAGTCCGGGTCCGTGCCGTAGTACGAGTAGGCGGTGAAGGCGCTGAAACCGGACTCGGCGTAGTTGCCGCCGCCGCCGAGGGCCACGAAGTAGAGGTCCTTGAGGCCCTTGGCGCGGAGCACCTTGTTCATCTCTTCGAGCGCGGCACGGAAGCCGGCGGGGCCGCCGTTGGCCTGCACGAGGGCGGCGGGGACAAAGGCCATGAAAACGGGGTGTCCGTCCACCGTGAGATAGTTGGGCAGTTTGAAGTAATGGTCCGCGAGATACTCGGTCATCTGAAGAAGGGCCGGCTTGGAGAAGTCTAGCGGCGCGGGTTTGCCGTCGCGTTTCCAGTCGAGCGCGTGGTTGCACCAATGGATGCAGAACTTCATCTGGCCCGCGTATTTCGCCTTGAGAAACCCTTGCTCGAGCGTTCGCGCGAGGCGCTTCTCGCCGGCGTTCCAGTACCAGTCGAAGGCGAAGAACGAGATGCCATGCTCCAGCGCCCATTTGATGTGCCAGTCGTTGACCTCGGGCAGCGAGTCGTCGTAGAAGCCGAGCAGCGGTCGCGGGGCGGGCTGCTTGGCCACGGCCCATTTCCACTCGCTGTCCTCGTCGTGCGTGCGGTAGGGATAGTCGCCGCGCCCGGCGTCGCGGTACCAGCCCGGGAAGATGTAGGTGCCGAGCGTGATTTTGCTGGCGACGGGCTCGGGAGCGGGCACGCCGTCGCCGGACCACGTTTTCGTCTCGGCTTGGGCGGAAAATGCGAAGGCGGCAAAAAGGAAAACGAGGGCAGGGATTTTCATCGGGGTGCTCCTTGGCTGTTTTTCATCATCATACAAAAAATGCGCCTTTTGTGCTTGAGCGGAAAAAAACTCACTGCTGCGGCCGGTCCGGCGCGACGGACGCCGCACGCTTGTTCGCTTTATTCCACGACGCCAGCCAGGCGGGCGGCATGACGCGCGGATTCAAGACGTGGCGCAACGGCCCGAGGCGGTACACCTCGCGGTACATGCGCTCCTGCGCGGCGAAATAGCGCTCGGCCGTCGCCCGCTTCTCCGGCGTCCACTCGTGCGGCTTCGGCGTGCCGATCGCCCGCTCCAGCGTTTCCAATTCTGTTTTGGCGCGCCAGTGTTCGAGGCGCCACACCGCCGTTTTCCGTTCCGACAGCCGCGCGAGTTCTTCGGAGGCCTCCGGCAGCGGCACGGTTTGGCGCACGCCCCATTGCGCGAGCCATGCGGACCATTTCTCCGACTGCTCCTCCGAAACGCCGAAGTAGCGTTTCGCGTAGGCGCGCAGCGCCTCGTCCGCCGTGGCGTACGCGCCGCTTCCGATCCCCGCCAGCAGCATCTTGTTGCAGTCGTCAAAGACGCCCTCGCTATATGCCTGGAAACCGTCGAAGCCCATGCCGCGCAGCTCTCTCAGCGTCTCGGGCAGGCGCCGGGGCGCGATCACCGCGCCGTTGTGGCCGTAAACCTCGTTGTCCCGCTGATCGCCGTAGCCGACATGCACGAACGCCAGCCTGCGGCAGCCCGCCGGCACCGGCACATCCTTCGGCCGCGTCTTGCCGTATTCGATATGCATTGTCATGGCCTTGACCCAGCCGGGCTCCTCCTTCTCGGCCCAGGCGTTGAACGCGGCGTGCTCCTCCGGCGTCCACCACCACGAGCAGAACCACGGCTCAATGCCGGGGTGATACTTTTCGGCGACCGCATGGACCTCCTTCATCAGGCGCGCGAAGGTCACGATCCACGGTTTGCACGCATCGCACTCACATCCGCCGTAATCGTAAGCGAACGCCGTGAACGCGTTGAGCCGGATGCCCTCGTCGGCGAAGTCCTTGAACCACCGCTCAAAGTTGTCCAAGATGATTTTGCGCCCCTCCGGCCGGCTCGGGCAGATGAGCTGCCCGAACACGCGCTGCGACCGCTTCGCGAGGATCTCGGGCTTGAGCTGATCCAGGTAGACGTGGTTGGGCGTGACGATCAGATTGAGCCCCAGGCCTGATGCCTGCGCCGCGCGGAACGCCTTCTTTTTGCGGTCCAGCTGCTCTTTTCCAAGATCCCACGCGGCAACCGAGGTGTACGGGTTACAAATGTCGGTGGTCGTGATCCAATCGCCGTACCGGTTGAACCCCATTCCCTTCATCTCGGCCTGATACGCCGCCATCTCGCGCGGTCCCATCGCCTCGTAGGCGTTGCCGAAATGCGCCGGACAGTAGCACTCGCGCACCGGGAAGGCGAATCGCTCTCCGGCGGCGGCAAGCGTCCCCGTGTCGGCGCAAACCATCGCAACACGTGCTCCGGCCAGAAGAGTCGTGAGTAATCCCTTCGTGAATATCCCCCACAGACCGCGTTGTCCGTATCTCATGTTTGCCTCCCCCCAATAAACCTTGGCGTTCTTGGCGCCCTTCGCGCCTGGGCGGTGCAAAAGCGCCACCCAGCCCTTTCCCATCGCCCGCGCTAGAACGACTTCGCGTCGATGATCACGTTCTCGGTCGGCGCGGTCTTCTCCGCCAAATTCGTGCAGCCACCGTATCCGACGATGTTGCGCAGCACCGCGTTTTTCAGCGGCCCCTGAATCCTGACGCCGGTCTTGCCTCGCGTCAGCACGTTGTCCACAAACACGTTGTAGGTGTCGCCCAGCTGGCACTGCGACATCGACCAGTAGCGCAGGTCGCCGATTTTCACGCCCGCCTGCACGCGCGGGTCGTTCGGCCCCGAGGCGTCCATCACGTCGCTGATGAAAATGTTGTAGAGCTTGATGCCGTCCTGGTTCAGCAGCCGCACGATGTGGTGGCCGCCCGCGACCTTGGCGCGCACGTTGCGCACCGTGATGTTGTAGATGTCGTCGTCCGGCCGCGGCATGTTTCCCCCGACCTGCATCGTGCGGAGGCCGGGGTTTGTTTTGGCTTTCTCGTTGCGCAGGCCCGTCAGCGCCACCGTGTCGTCGCCCGTCTGCCCTGTGATGTTCTCGATCAGAATATCGTGGCAGCCCTTGCGGATGTCGACCCCGTCCTGGTTCGGATACTTGTTGGTGTTTCTGAACTCGAGGTTCGCGATGCGCCCGTGGCAGCACCCGTTCTCCACGGAGACGGCCCACGCCTGCGTCTCCTCCATGGCGAAGCCTTCGATGGTGAAGCGCCGCACGCCGCACAGCAAGACGCCGATCGTGCGCCACCCGCTCTTGTCTCCGGGCGGGTCGAAGTGCGCTTGGAGCCCGCCGCTCAGCACCGCGTTGCCGACGCCGAGGATGCGGATGTTCTCGTTCGCCTCCATCGGCTGCTTAGCCGTGCCCGCGTTACGGATGAGGTTGTCCTGCGTGCCCGGCGCCAGCCGCACCAGGCAGTCCCGCAACACCAAGGTGAAGTCCGACGGCAGCAGGATCGCCCGCCCGATCAGCCAAACCGGCTGGCCGCTCTTGGCGTTCATGCGCGGGATCTCGACCGACCGCTCGCCCGTCTCAACCGCCTTCGCGACGGCCGCCTCGATCCGGTCGCTGTCCGTTCCTTCCCGAAAATCGTTGGGCGTAATCGCCGCCAAGCCCATTCCGCCCGCCCACAAACCGGCCACGAGAGCCGCGAGTCCTTTTCTCATGTTCCCCTCCTTACTGATCATCATAGCCAATCGGCTGCCCCCCTAAAACCACAAAGCTGCGCGCCTCACCTCAGAGCGATCAGCGTGCCCGCTCCGCGGTACACCAGAAGAAGCCGCCGGTTCGGCGCGTCCTCCTCAGCAAACCACCCGGCCCGGTTGGTCGTCCGCCTGAACGCGCCTTCTTTCAGGCCGCTCCACGCGCAGACCGCGTACGCGTTGGTCCGGCAAGCCATCAAAACGTCCGGATTGTCCGTCAGCAGCTCAACCCGCGTTTCGCCGCTCACCCGCAGGTCGCCGCTGATCGCCACCGTGTCGCAGCCGGCCGGCGCCACATCGATTTCGAGGACCGCGTCCCGCATTTCGACCGACGTCACCCCCGTGACGGGCGGGGCCTCCGTCGCCTCGCACACGACGACGTTCTGCGTCGGCATCGTCCCGACCGTCACCGGCACGGCGCCGTCGAACGGGCGAAGGTTGCACAGAACCGCATCTTTGAGCGTGCCCTGGATGAGCACCACGCTGGACGCGCGGCTGTTCAGATTGGTGGCGAAGATGTTGTAGGTCTCGCCCAGCTGGTTCTGCGCCAGCGTCCAGTAGCCTGAATCGCCGATCTTCAGCCCGGCCCGCGCGCGGGTTTGCCCCGCCGCCGACTGGTCGTACACATCGCTGATGGTGATGTTGTAGAGCTTGATCCCGTCGTGATTCAGCAGCCGGACCGTGTGGTGCCCGCCTGCCACAAACGTGCGGACGTTTCGCACGGCGATGTCGTGGATGTCGTCTGACGCCGCCGGCCAGGCGTCGCCGATCTGCATGCGGCTCGTCACCGAGCCGTCGAGCGAAGACCGCAGCCCCGTGAGGGCAACCGAATCGTCACCCGTCTGGCCGGAGATGCTCGCGATCACGATGTGGTGGCACCCTTTGCGCACGTCCACGCCGTCCTGGTTCGGGTATTTGTTGGTGTTGCTGAAAACGATGTTGGAAACCGCCCCGTAGGCGCAGCCATTCTCCAGCGAAATGGCCCACGCCTGGGTCTCCTCCATCGCGAAGTCCCTCAACGTGAAGTTCTGCGTGTTGTAGAGCAGGATGCCGATCGTGCGCCAGCCGCTCTTGTCGCCCGGCGGATCGAAGTGCGCCTCGGTGCCGCCGCTCAGCGTCGCGCGACCGGCCCCGACAATCGTGATGTTGGTGTTGCCGGACATCGGCACCGCAGCCGTTCCTGCGTTGCGGATCAGGTTGTCCTGAGTGCCTGGAGCCAGCCGCACCAGACAGTCGTCGAGGACCAGCCGCAGATTGGACGGCAGCAGCATCGCCCGCGAGAGAAGCCAGCTCTCACCGCCCGTCCGCGCGTTGAAGCGGGGAATCACCACTTCGTTCTCGCCCGTGGCAAGCGCCTGCGCGATCGCCGCCTCGATCCGGCCGCTGTCGTTCGTCCCCGCCATTTCATTGGGCGTAACACCGCCCGCCAGTCCGACACATAAAGCCCCGACGCCGCCGAGCAGCATTCGCGTGACGCGCACAATCACCTTCGCATTCCTTGAAGAGCTGTTACCCCTGTCCCGCCCGTCTCTCCGGCTACTGGATCTTGATCAAAGAGCCCGGGGAGACATAGACGACTGAAATCGTTTGGGCGACAAGGTCTTCAACCACCTGCCAGTCGCGGACATTCGTCGCCTTGGCAAACGACCCGGCCTTTTCCCCGGCCCACTGGCACACGGTGATCGCCGTGCCGCGCAGACTTCCGAGCAAAGCGGCGTCGGTCGTCAGCAGGTTCACGACCGAGGCGGCGCCGATCTGCAAGTCGCCGACCACGGCGACCTTGTCAGCCGACTGTGCCGCGAGATCGACATCCAGGGTCACGCCCGACAGCTCGACCGAGTTGGTGGCGGCCGGCGTTCCCAGCGTCAGCGTGCCGATCACGCCGGGGCCTCCCGGCGAAAGCCGCGAGCCCGCCCCGAACACGATCTTGCAGCCGGCCGCAGGTGCAATGGTTCCTGAGCCGCCCAAGGTGCCGTTCACCACATAGTTGCCGCCGCCCGCGTGCGCGCCGTTGACCAGCAGCGTCGAGCCGTTGGTGACAACCGTCGCTCCCGAATAGGTGTTCGCTCCGGTCAGCACGGTCGTTCCGCCGTCCGACACCGTCACGGCGCCCGTTCCCGTAATCTTGCAGGAAACCGTCTGCACGTCCTGTGTGCCCATGACCTCGAGC
Organism: Kiritimatiellia bacterium; assembly: GCA_035353175.1. Classification (GTDB taxonomy): domain Bacteria; phylum Verrucomicrobiota; class Kiritimatiellia; order RFP12; family UBA1067; genus DAOPZC01. The sequence continues at coordinate 109,887 of DAOPZC010000007.1, forward strand.
GCCTTCCCGTCACCGGTGATCGACACCTCGGACAGCGTGTTCAGCGACACGCCCTCCGCCAGCCGCACCTTGCCGGACACGATCGACAATTTGCCGTTGAACGTCGGGCTCTGCTCGAGCACAAGAATTCCCTGACCGCCTTTGTTCAGCGTGCCGCCGCCGACGCTGTCGGAGATCACGCCTTTGAAAGTCGCGGTTTTCTGCACATCCGTGGACACGCGGATGTGCGGCGTCGAATAGCCTTTCAGATCCATGCCGTTCACGAACGTGAGGTCGTGCGTCGCTAGCCGGTTCTGAAGATAGACCACCGCGTTCGAGGGCAGCGACGCGGAGCCCCACTCCAGCGTCCGGCCGTCTCCGTGCAGGTTCACCGTCAGGGGCCCGCCGTACGCGGAGAAGCCGCCGTACAGCGAGCCGTAGCTGGCGTACGCCTTCCAGCACACCTGCCCCGGCCCGTCGCCGAGCGGACGCGTGAACGCGCCGCTCATGTCCAAAGTTCCAAAGCCCGATGTGTTGTCGGTGAAGCGGATGTTCGCGTTGGTCGAAAGCCCCGCGCCCTCCTGCGCCCGCACCGCGCCGAACACGTAATAGGCGCCGGTGAAGCCGCTGTTGTCGCCGGTCATCTCCGCGATCGTCTTCATCCCGGTCCCGCTGTATTCGCCCGTCAGCAGGTATCCGCTTCCCGAGATCGGGCCCCGGATGCGCGAGGCCACCTGCGAATCGCCCGCCGTGCCGAGCAGTTGGAGCGCCGAGTTCGGGCGGATCTCGATCGGGCGCTGCGAGCCGGTCTCCAGCACGCTCCCCGACGGCCGCAGCGCGCACTGCCCGGCGGCGACCACCTTTCCTGTCGCAACGCCCAACATGCTGTCGCCGTCGAACCAGACGCCGCCGTTCGCCAGATAGAGCCCGCCGGAAAACGTGTTGGCCTTCATGAAGCGGACCAGCGCGCCGGAAAGCGGCGTGAACCGCCCGCCCGCCACGGTGACCGCCAGCGGCCGGTCTGCCGCCGGATCGGCAAGCGCGGCCGAGATCAGGTAGCGTCCGCCGTAGCCGCCGCTCGCGCGCCGGTCGGCATTTTCACGGTCATAAATCACGAGCCCGCCCGCGACCTCCGTCGTCAGCGACCCGCCATCCAGTGTCCCGACGCGCTTGACCTGCGCCAGACGCGACCGGGAAACGATCATGCCGGACCGTACCTGCGCCGGGCCGTTCGTGTTGAAATAAAACTCCGCGCTCGAGGACACATCGGCAAAGACCACGCTGTTCGCTTCCGCCACAGACACCGTTGAGACGCCTGCCGGAACCAAGAAATTATTGTCCGCGCCAGCCGTTCCCGAGAGCGTTGCCGTCTGGAGATACCCGCTCGCCGGATCGCGCTCCAGCAGATTCAGCCCGTCCGCCGTCAAAAATCCCGCGACGACAGGGCTGACCGTCGACGGGCTGAGCGGGCTCCCGTCCGTCAGCACATTCGCCGAGAACCAGACCCGGTTCGAAGCCAGCGGAGTGAAGCCGACCAGCGCCCCCTCGCGGTCGTACGACCCGAAGTGCACTTCCGACACGCCGTTCCCGCCCGTGGAATCCAGGCTCGACTGCCCGGCCGCGGCGGCCAGCCCGGCAAAGTGCTGAATGTTCGTCAAGCCATCCTCGGGCCGCACGGCGCGATAAACCGGCGCATACCCTTCGCCGCCGATCTCGAGCACCGCCGACGGGCTGACGCGGTCGCTCTGATTGGAAAACGACTGGAACATTCCTCCCGTCAGCTGCAGCTTGCCGAGCGCAGGGAAGCCGCCGGCATCCGTCAGGTTCAAATAGCCGTCCATCACTTTGACAACGCCGTCGAAGGGGTTCGGCTGCTTCACCTGCCAAGTTCCGCTGCCCGCTTTCCGGAACGTTCCCGGCGTATTCTGCGACAGCGTGGCGCTCGCCTGCGCGCCGCTGCCGTAAGCGGACGTCGTGACGAACGACACCGTCAGCGTGTCGCCCGCCAGATAGCCTTCTCCGGGACAGGTCACCACGACGCGCTCCACGCCGCCGTCCCGCTTCATCACCGCCACGGCCGTCGCGTTGCTCCCGCTCCCGCCCGAGATGGCCACGCGCGGCGCCGCCCCGTAGTCCGAGCCTCCGTTCAGCAGCGTCACCGCGCCGACCCCATATCCTTTCGCCGTCCGGAACGGCGTGTCCGTCATGATGGTGGCCGCGCCGGTGTCGAGGGTTCCGCCCCGGCTGAAGACCGTCGTGTTCGTGATGCCGGAGAGCGGCGAGTTCGCGCCCGTCCCCGGCTGCGTTCGCCAGTAAAGCGTGCCGCCGTTGAAATTGAGGGCCGCCTGGTTGGCCGCATTGCCGAAGCGGCTCAGATAGTAGTTGAGGTTGAGCAGGCCGCCGTTGAGGTTGAGCGTCGCCCGCACCGCCGGCGACAGGGTGTTGCCCACGCCGACGTTCCGCCCGTAGAGCTCGGCCGTCCCGTCGACCGTGAGCGTCGCCTGATGCGCCACCGTGCCCGCCGATGTGGTGATCCAAGACGCCAGCGCGACCGGGCGGTCCGGAGCGGAGAAGAGCCCGCCCGACAGATAGACCTCGCTGTAGGCGGGTGTTGCCGCCGCGATCGTCTGCGAACCGATGTGGAACTCGCCGCCGACCTGGGCGACCTTCGGCAGATTGAACGTGCCCCCGCTCACATGGAGCAGCGCGTAGGTGGCGGCCCCGCTTCCGAGACGGTGCACGCCCGCGCCGTTGACCACGCCTTCGGCGGTCGTCGGCAGACGCACTTCTCCGCCGCCCAGCCGGTAGTAACCGTCTGCGGAGTGGCCGAGAATCCAATAGGACTCCGCGTCGAGCAGCCCGCCGGTCTGCCAGACCCGGCCCGGCGGCGCAACATAGCCGCTGATCCCCAGAACGCCGACCGTGAAGGCTCCCGCCCACGCGTTCGACGTGCCGCGCAAACGCACCGCCGCATCGTCCTCGATAAAAAGAGAGGCCGGACCGCCGGGGTAGCTCGCGCTGAAGCGGTGGCCCACGTAAAGGCTGGCCCCGTTGGTCAGAGACAGCAGGCCCTGCTTGCGCAGCGTGACGCCGGCTTTGTAGACATAGCCGATGTAGCCGACGTTTCCTGACAGATTCACCGTGTTCTCGAACACCGCGTTTCCGCCCATCACCCGAAAAAACTGGAGCGGCGAGACGGACGATCCCGTAAACACTTGCGCATACGGCGAAACGTCCATCGAGCCCGGATAGAAAGTCTGGACCGAAGCGGGGTTCGCCAAATGAATCGTCTGGTCGCCTCCGGTCTGTCCCGTCGTCCGCATTTGCGCCTGGTCCGCCGCCCCTGGCAGGGCGCCGCCTGACCAATACGCCGTGTTCGTCCACTCGTAGCTGCCGCCTGCGCTGGGAAGCCAAGTCCGATCTGTCGCATACGTCCCCATGACGCAGCCGGCCACGCCGCAGACACACCCGAAAAACCGGTCCATTTTCATATCCGCTCTCCTGAACGCTTTCAAAGGATGTGAATACAGTAACAGGTGTGGCAATCCCAAACTATACACTTTTGCGGCAAATAAAACTTACTTTTTGCGACAATGCGGCTTGCGCTTCAGCCTCTTTGTCGGGTATCTTTTTCACACTAAAGGTGCAGCAGCCGTCGCCGTTCTCCACACACGCGAATATGCCCAGATTTCTCCAGAAAATACCCCACGTGCTGGTCATCCTGCCGACCGTCCAAAAAGCCTGCCGCGACAAGCTGCAGGGCATTCTGAAATATGCCCGCATCCACGGCCCCTGGGACGTTCAGACGCTGGAAGACCATCCCTACATCGCCAGGCTCGGCGGGTTCAAGAACTGGAAGCCGGACGGCGTGATCAACGGCGACGAGGACTCGAAGGTCGACTTCCTCAGCCGCGCGCGGCGGCTTCCGGTCGTGATGCTCGACCCTCTGTCGGCCCCTGCGAAAAAACGGTCGTCTCTCCGCCACGATTCGCGGCTGATCGCCGAAGCCGTCGCCGGCCACTTTTTGCAGGCGGGCCTCAAAAACTTCGGGTTCGTCGGGTGCGTTCCCTCATCCGCGTGGTCTCAGACGCGGGCGCGGGCATTCTCGGAGCGGCTGAAGCAGGCTGGTTTTCCCTGCCACCTTTACGAAGCCCGAAACGCGGAGGACTGGGGACTTGAACAGGGCCATATGAGCCAGTGGCTGTTGGCGTTGCCCAAGCCCTGCGGCATCATGGTGGCCGTTGATCTTCGAGCGAAGCAGGTGCTCGACACCTGCCTCGCTGCCGGCGTCCGCGTGCCGGAAGAGGTGGCGGTCGTCGGCGTGGACAACGACGAGACCCTCTGTGAGAACACTACCCCAACCCTCTCCAGCGTCCTACCCGACTTCGAGGGAGGCGGCTACCTGTCCGCCGAACTGCTCGACCGCCTGATGCGCGGCACCCAGAAGAAGCCGACCCAGCTCACCTACGGCATCAAGGAGATCGTCCAGCGGCAGTCCTCGCAGTACATCCCGCACGCCAACCGCCTCATCGCCTCAGCAGTGGAGTTCATCCGGCTCAACGCCTGCGCGGGCATCACCGTCATGGACATCGTGCAGAGCATGAACGTGTCGCGTCGCTTTGCCGAGCGGCACTTCCGCGAGGCGCGCGGCCACTCGATTCTGGACGAGATTCAGCACGTCCGCCTGGAGCGCGTCTGCGCCCTCCTGCGCGAGACCAACCTGCCCATCCGCGACATCGGCGAGCGCTGCGGCTACGAGACCGAAATCTACCTGAAGGTGCTTTTCAAGAAACGCTTCGGCATGACCATGCGCGAGTATCGGAACCGGCTCTGACGTCCGAGTCGGCGTCAGGTGGACGGCAGCAGCGTCACGCGTCCGATTTTATAGCGGCGCTGGCCGTCGTCGCCCGCGAGCGGCAGGGCGATCGCGGGCGTGCCGTCGCGTCGTCCGACCGAGATGAACACGTCGTAGGTGCCCGGGCGTGTGGCGGGCGCGATATGCCCGATGCGGAAACGCGCGGCGCTCGCGGTCGCCGGCGCTTCGCCGGCCTTGCCTGTGCGCAGGTCGCGCATGTCGAACGACTCGTCCGAGAGCACGGACACGATGCCGCCTTTGTCATCTTTGAGTGTCAACGCATAGAAGCCGCCGCCGTAGCAGGGGGCGACGCCGGCGTTGGCCCACGTGCTGGCGACCTCAAACGGCTCGCCGATTTTGACGGCGTCGGGGAATGTGATGGAGCGCGGCATGATTCGGTACCCCAGCCTGAGGTTGATGGCCGCGATGCCGGCGGCGTGGTTCGTGTAGATCTCGTCGGGCCAGCCGTGGATCGAAAGGTAGCTGCCGCGGTTGTCTTCGACGGCCTTCAGCAGAAGGCCCGTGTCCCACGCGTTGATCTTCGTCGCCATGTGGTAGTGCTGGGTCTCAAGGATGATCGGGCGCGTCGGAGAGAAGAGCGCGGCCATATCGTCGTGGAACCAGGCCTGCGGCGCTTTGCGGCAGAAGATGCTATCGTCGCGGAAGGTCACGCCCTTTTCGAGCGCGTAGCGCATCACCGGCCAGTCGCCGGTCTTGTTGTCGTGGCCGTCGGTGTCGTCGCTCAGGCTGAGCAGCGTTTTTTTGAAGTGCTTCACGTGCAGGTCGATGTGGCGCTTGAGGCATTCGATCTCGCGGTCGTGCGGCATTTTGCTGCTGAAGAGCGTGTGACCCTCGCCGTAGAGGCCGAACGAGCCGATGTCGACGAAGGCGACATCCGGGTTGCCGTCGTAACGGGCGGCGAAGGCGGCCAGAAAGCGGTCCAGTTTGTCGAGGAAGACTGGATCGAGGCAGTCCGGATCCCAGTATCGTCCGTCCGGCGCCGGGCCCTTGAGCAGGTTCCAGCGGACCCCTTTCGCGCCGGCCTTTTCGACCCATTCGGGCGTGGCGCGCCGGTCCTGGTGCTCCGAGCAGCTGATGCGGAAGGCGACTTTACCGCCGCGCGCGATCCAGCGCTGCGCGGGGGTGTCGAGCAGCGCCCAGTTGAAGACACCTTCCTCGGGCTCCAGCGTGGCCCACTGGATCCGCAGATAGACCACGGAACAGCCCGGGAACCACGCCAGCGAATCGGATGGCTCCAGCCGTGCGCCGTACGACTTCGGGGAATTGTCGTAAAAGTGGCAGACCCAGCCCATGCCGGGATTTTGTAATGCTGCGCCGGTATCCACGGGCGTGACGGTCCACGCCCCGGCGGCGCAGGTTATGAAGATTCCCTCCAAAACGCCTGCAAACCTCATTTGACGGCATCCTTTCTTTCGGCGGCAAAACGCACGTTTTGGACGTGTGGGCCGATGGTCAGCCGTGCCGCGGCGGCGTCGCCGACCGGTTTCCCGTTAAAGCGCAGGTTCTCGACCGTCACGCCGTCGACGCCATGTTCGGCATCGAGGCCACGGAACGACGATGGCGGCTCAAGCTGACTGATCACGTCGATGTTCTTGAAGCGCACGTTGCGGATGGTGCCGCGGGTGTCGTCTTGCGAATAGAATGTTTTGAAAATGACCAGGGTCATCAAGGCGGGACAGAAAGCCTCTTGGTCGTTGCCGGGGAAGATCTCGCCGGGTGCTTTCTGCATGCGCGGCCAGGGGTTGGTCGGGTCGATCTCCACTCGGATATTCTCGAAGCGGATGTCGCGGACCGCGGCGCGGTCGCCGTGCTGGATGTCCATCGCGATGTGCGTGGCCCGCACGATGTCGCAGTCCTCGAACGCGACGTCCGCGATTTCAGGGGCGCAGGTTTCCGCGCCGATCTCCATGGCGCGGCCCCAGTCGCACCAGAGCACGTTGCGGCTGAAGCGCAGGTTGCGTACGGGCCGTTTGTCGTACGAGGACTTCAGTCCCTTCACGACCAGCGCGTCGTCGTAGGCGCGCACGAAGCAGTCGCGCACGGTCACGTCCTGGCTGTTGCAGACATCGATGCCGTCCGCATTGTAGCGCCAGAGCCCGACGAGCTTGACGTTCGCGATGTCGACGCGCGAGCAGCCGAAGAGGCTGAAGCACCAGACGTCCGGGTCGCGCAGTACGAGGCCCTCGACCGTCACATCGGAGCAGCCGGAGAGGCGGATCGCGCCGCCGCCCTTGCCGCGCTCGGCCTGGCTCACGTCGAGCACGCCGCGTCCCGAGATGTGGAGGTTGGTGGCGTTGCTCGCCTGGAGGCTGCCGTAGACCACCGCGCCGGCGGCGAGGTAGACCGACTCGTTGCTTTTGAGCTCGATCTTGCCGGGCCGGTGCACGCCCGGCGCGAAGTAGCGCAGGCCCGGCGTGTCTGCGGCCGGCGCGGCCTTGGCGGGTGGGTTCGCGAACAGATGCAGGGCATGGTGCCGGCCGTTGACTTCCACGATCACGGGGCCGGGTCGCGCGAGGGAGAAGCGGATGCAGTCGCCGTCGACCGCGGGCGTGATGCCGAGCGACGCGGGCCGCACGACGGCCGACTGCACCGGCCGAAGCGAGCGGACCTCGATCTGGACCGGCCCGCTCATGTCCCAACAGGCGAAGCCCGCCAGCTCGGTCTGGCCCAGCGGACGCTGGTAGCCCGGCCAGACCTGGTTGAACGGCACGGCCGAGACACGGCAGGCGAGCAGCGGCACCGGCTGGCCATTGACGCGGAGTTGTGCCTGTTCATAGACCGCTTCGCCCGCCGGCGCGGGCCAGCAGGTGGCGCTGTTTCGGTTCGCGAACATCGCGCATCCCGCCAACAGCCCAAATCCGCCTATGACGACAAAGGTCCCCCATTTCATCGTATTTCTCCTCCCCAATAATGATATTGATAAAACGAAGACACAGTATACAGGACCTCCGAATGGCCGTATACCGATTAATCGCTTGGCTGCGCCCGTTGAACGAAACTCGACCTTGCTTTTCCGCCGTGCCCATTTAAACTGAACGCATGCATATAAAATATCATCAGGCCGTCGTAAGGTGGGGAGTTGTCACTTTTTTTGGGACGTGGCTTTCCTCGGCATGTTTCGCGGCGCCGCAGCCTCAGTGGATCGGCGCGTCCGCGCCTTCCCCGGACCGCGAGACGGTGTTCGTCCGCGACTTTGAACTTTCGCAGGTGCCCGTGAAGGCGTTGCTCCGGCTGAACGCGCACGACCGTTACCGCCTCGCGGTCAACGGTCGCACGGTCGGCGTGGGCGACACGCCGTGGAACGGCGAGACCTATGATGTTACGGGGCTGCTTAAGCAGGGGCCCAACACGGTGGCCGTGACGGCGGATGCGGATTTTCCGAACCCGGCGAACTGTTTCATCTGGCTGCGCCGCACGCTGCCCGCGCCCGCCCCTTTTTCGCGGCTGAGCTTCAAGACGCGCGGCGCGCGGGGGGACGAATGGCTCTACGTTGAGGCCGTTGATGACAAAGGGACGTCTTCGGGGTTCTACTGTTTGGAAAAAAAGCGCCCGGACCTGATGCTGGGACACAGCGGCAAAGAGGCGGATCATGTCATCGAACTGGCCCAGGAACCGACGCTCGATTATCAGGGGCGGAAAATAGGGGGGGCCTCTTGCGACTTCTCGCGCATCGTTTCCGTCGGCATCCGCATGGACCGCAAGAACGCACATGTGAATCCGGCCGGTCAGGTGGAGTTCGCGGCCGTCAAGCTGCATGGCCCTCGGGACGCGGATCTTGGCGATCTGGCGGGGTGGCGTTTGGAGCCCGGCACAGGCGAGGCGCGCCGCAGCCGGCTCGAGCGCGCGGCCGACGGGTTTTTCGTCTTGCGCTACGATTTCACCCCGGCACCCGATCCGAAGGTCGCCGTGGATCTGCGGGCGTGGGGGCCGACCGGCGAATGGGCGCGGGTCATGAGCGGAACCGGCTGGCGCGCCAACGGCGCTCCGGCGAGCGTCGTCAAAATGAAGCGGGAATCCTTCGCGTGGTCGCCGCTCGAAATCGCAGGGCCCGACGAGGCGGCCCGTCCGCCGCTGGCCGCAGCGCTGCGGCTGGATTTCGGCGACCAGCATGGGGTCGAAGACCAGCCGCAGACGGTGTGCGTGAAGGTGTGGGCGGCCGAGGCGCTGCCGGACGCGCAGGTTCAAATCCGGGCGGAAAACTGGGCCGGCAAAGAGGTGATGCGAGAGAAGGCGGCTGTCGCATGGACCGGCGCGGTCGGCTATGCGGAACTCCGCACGCCGGCGCTGGCTCGCGGGCTGTACCGCTTCGACGCGGCGCTGCCGGGCGTGACGGATCAGCGTCGCCACACCGCGCTGGCCGTGCTGGCTGCGGGCGAGACGAAAATCAGCAGCATTTTCGACACGCTGACGCCCGTAGCAAAGAAGGGCGGTCCGTTGCACGGCGTCGACACGAGCTGGATCGAGACGCCCGCGAACCTGTTCGGGTTCCGTGATCTCGGCGTGAATTTTCTTCAGATACATCTCAGCCCGTCGCAGCTCGACAACGGCGAGTTCGTTGACCTCTTGGCGTTCTGCAAGGCGACGGGGCTGCGCTTCGCGCTCAACAACGAGACCGCGAACTGGGTGACAAACTCGCCTACTTCCTCCGGCCGCAACCGCTTTGACGTGTCGGGCGGCTGCCACCGCTGGGACCTCGAGCCTGCGGCGCTGGACGCGGCGGCGGCCACGGGGCTGTTCGAAGGCGTGGTCTACGACGAGGGCGAGCACATGCAGCTCTGCCGCAACCGGATCGCTTTCCCGCGGGAATCGGACGGCAAGCCTTATCTTGTCGAAACCACCGGCATGACCTTGCCCGAAGCCCGCGAGGCCTTTATCGGTGCCGCGCGGCAGGTGAGCGACTACCATCGCGAGCACAAGACGCGCATGATTGTGGAGAGCGTGTTTCCCGCGCTGTGGCATCCGCTGGCCCAGGCCGGGGTGACGCTGTGTCCGAAGCTGCTGAAGGAGGATGTCTATCCCGTGGTGCTGGCCTTGTCGCTGGGGGCGGCCAAACAGTACGACGCCGAGCTGTGGTACACGCCCGACTTCTGGTCGATGGGCCGCTTCCCCGGCCACTCGGTCGCCAAGTACGAGGCGGCGCTGCGGCTGGCCCACGCCGCGGGCGTGGACAACGTCTACACCGAGCATTTCATGGGGATCTGCCGCGTGCGCGGGTCAACCTACGAAGTGACGGAATACGGCGCGGCGCTGCAGACCTTCCTGCGGGAGTACCTGCCGGCCCACCCGCGGAAGTACACCTATCGCGACTATGAGCCCGAGGTCGCCGTGATCCGTTTCCCGGACAGCGACTGGGGACAGGACTCGTGCTACTACTGGAAATGCCTGTACGGCGCGTTGAACCTGGCGCCCACGCCGGAGACGGCGGAGTGGATGCAGGTTTTCAGCCTGCTGACCGGCGGCAAGAGCGATCCGCGCGCGGTGAACGCCAACAGCCGGGTCTACCCGCCCTACGAGCAGCCGCTGATGTATGCCGCGCCGCCCACGGCGGTCTACGACCACCTCGCGGGTCCCGGATTGCTGCGCGGCGTGAACACGATCTTCCTGTGCGGCATCACCGTCTCCGCGCCGACGCTGGCGGCCGTGCAGGCGCGCGTGAAGCAGGGCGCGGTCTGTTTCGCGCCGGCCCGCCTGTGTCCCGGTGACGTGCGGAAGCAGGCGGGAACTCTGCCCGCACGCATCGCGGAGGGCAAAGGCGCGTGGGTCGTCCTCGCGGGCTTCCGCCCCGAAGACCTCGGACCCTACGAGCCGCTGCTGCCGCCGGTCGGCGACGCCCTGCGCGTGAAGTTCAAGGGCCGGACCGTCACCGTCGGGGAGTGAGCCTCTTCGAAGCCATCCACAAACGAAGCGTTTCTGCGCGCAGGACAACATGAGCCACGGCGAACATACGTGCGAGTTCAGGTTCTATGCGGAGCTGAACGCGTTCGTCAGGCCGCGCCCCGACGGCGTGGCCTTCCCGTACCGCTTTGACGGCGCGCCCGCCGTCAAGGATGCGATCGAGGCGCTCGGCGTGCCGCACACCGAGGTGGATCTGATCCTCGTCAACGGGGTCTCGGTCTCCTTCGCGCATCCGCTTCACGACGGGGACCGGGTGGCCGTCTACCCCGTTTTCGAAGGGCTGGACATCGCCGGCCTCACGCGGCTGCGGCCGATCCCGCTGCGCGATCCGAAGTTCATCTGCGACGTGCACCTCGGCAAGCTGGCGCGGCGCCTGCGCTTGCTCGGCTTCGATGTCGCCTACAGCAACGCGGCGGACGATCCCGCGATCGTGGCGCAGGCGCTGGCCGAGCGCCGCATCATCCTCACGCGGGACCGTGGCATCCTCAAGCAGCGGGTCGTCGAGCACGGCTACCTGGTGCGCTCAGACCGGGTCTTGGTGCAGGTCCGGGAAGTGCTGGACCGCTTCGACCTGCGCGGGCTGGTCCGCCCGTTCAGCCGCTGCGTCCGCTGCAACGACCTGTTGGCGGCGGTTGACAAACGCGAGGTTGAGCACGAGCTGCCGCCGCGGACGAGGCAGCATTGCCAAGACTTCCGACGCTGTGCCGGCTGCGGCGCGCTCTACTGGCGCGGATCGCACATGGCGGTGCTTGAGGCGTGGCTGAACCGCCTGTGCCGCCCTCCATCATGACGGCGAGGGCTTTGACGCGTTCGGAGGCTCCTGGATCAGCGGGATCACGAGCCGGAACAGGGCTCCGCCCAGCGGCGAGCGCTCCACCTTGATCTGCGCGTTACACGATGCCGCGAACGCCTGCACTGACAGAAGCCCGAGTCCGCTGCCGGTGCGCTTTGTCGTAAAGCCCGGACGGAAAATGGCCTCGACTTTCTCCGGCGGGACGCCGGGGCCCGAGTCATGGACTTCGATGGCAACGGCGTTGTCCCTCTGTGCGGCCGCCAGCTTGACCGAACCTTTCGGCCCGGCGGCGTGCGCGGCGTTCACGATCAGGTTGAGGACGGCCTGTTCCATGAGGTCGGCGTTGAGCGTTAAAGAGACGGGAGGGATCTCGTCCACCGTTAAGGTGCAGAATTTCACATCGTCGTGACGCTTGGCCAGCTCGGCGATTTGGTTGAGCGCGGACGGGAGATCCGCCGGCACGCTTTCGCCTGCCGGCAGGTTCCGTGCGGTTGCGGCAATGCGCTTGGCGAACGGCGCGAGGCTGCGGATCGTCTGCTCCACGGACTGACGCATGAGGGAGAGGACGGGGTCTTCCTTTTCGTGCCCCTTGATCGCTTCGACGAGCCCCGAAAGGGCCATGAGCAGATTGTTCAGATCATGCGCCAGCGCGGCGCTGTACATCGCGGCCACGGCGCGGCGCTCGCTCTCCACGAGAAGATCCCGCTGCCGGGCCGTCCTGCGCCACCAGTCGAGCGAGATGAAGAAGAACAGGATGCCGGTGACCACCACAAACGCAAGCCCTTTGTACGTTTCGATCAGCCGCAACTGTTCCAGGGTGCCGGCGAAGAGCGCGGCCACCCGGCCGGAAACAAGGATATAAAAGATCGCAATAGCCACATAGAGCAGGGCTGCCACCGCAGCAGAGTAGGTCGGCTGATCTTCCGGCAGACGCGATTTCGATCTGAGCCTTCGGAGTGATGGCATAGCGGAACCCCTGCTTATGTTTAAACGTGTGGCCTGCTTGGACGACTTACGCAATCGGAACGTTTGGCACGGCGGACACGTGCCGGAATCAACTGTGAGACAACTTTTCCACATTTCAAAAACCAAAGCAAGCCAGATCGGGAGTCATAGAGACCTAATTCTTGGCCGGTTGTGTCTGTTCCGGCGGGAGCAAATAGGGTAAACTTCAAAACATTCAGTGAAATCGCATCAGAAGGGGGGAACGATGAGAGGTCTGTTGCTGGTGGGTTGGGTGGGCGCGGCGGCGGCTTGCGCGACGGGCGCGGGGCTGGACGATGTGGTCGAGCCGGGAACCGTGGCGGAGAAGCTTGCGGACGGTTTCAAATTCACGGAGGGCGCGACGGCCAATGCCGCGGGCGAGGTCTTTTTCGTGGATCAGCCGAACAATAAAATCCTGCGCTGGACGCGCGGGCAGGGTTTGCGGACGTTCATGGACCCGGCGGGCCGCGCCAACGGCATGTGCTTCGCGGCAGACGGCGCGCTGCTGGTCTGCGCGGACGAGAAGATGGAGCTGTGGTCGGTGACGCCGGAAGGCAAGGCCACGGTGATCGCCAAAGGGTACGGTGGCAAGGCGTTCAACGGGCCGAATGACGTGTGGGCGTGCCCGCAGGGCGGCTGTTACTTCACCGACCCTTTTTATAAGCGGCCGTGGTGGACGCACGCGGACGCGCCGCAGGGCACGCGGCAGGTCTATTTCCTGCCACGGGGCGGCGCGCCGCGCCGCGTGACTGACGACCTCGTACAGCCCAACGGCCTTGTCGGCACGCCGGACGGAAAGACGTTGTATGTGGCGGATATCGACGCGAAGAAGGTCTATGCCTACGACATACAGGCGGACGGCGCGCTCGCCAACAAGCGTCTTTTCTGCGGGATGGGATCGGACGGCATGACACTTGACGCGGACGGCCGTTTGTACCTGACGGGCAAGGAGGGCGTGTACGTGTTCGATAAGGCGGGGACGGCCGTTGGCGTGATCAAAATCCCCGAGGGCTGGAGCGCCAACGTCTGCATCGGCGGCCCGAAAAAAGACACGCTGTTCGTGACCGCTTCCAAGGGCTTTTACGCGGTGCCGCTGAAGGTCAAGGGCACGGCGCAGGGAAAGTAGGGAAACGCTCAACGTCGGACGCTCAACGCTCAAGTCAAGAGGCTGCACATGGTTTGGATTTGGGTCAGAAGAAGTCTGCGCTACTACCGTTTGCGGCACCTTGCGTTTGCGGGAACCGTGGCGCTGACGTCCGCCATTCTCAGCGGTGCGTTGCTCACGGGCGAGTCGCTGCGGCAGGGCTTGCAGAGCGGTCTGCAAGCGCGGCTTGGGAAGGTGCGCTCGGCGGTTTATCTCTCCGAGGGGCTTTTTCCCGCATCTCTGGCGGGGCGCCTGCCGGAGGCGCAGGCCGCGCTGCTGCTCAGGGGCGAGCTGTTGACGGCGGACGGCGCCGTGTGCGCGGACCGCGCGCAGATCATCGGCGTGGGCTTGACGCATTCGGCGGCGGGCGGCTTGTTCCCGGCCGCGCTCAACGCCCGGGGCCGCGAGGTGTTGCCGGACGCCGAAGCCGCGGTCCGTTTCGAAAAGCCGGCTCTTTTCTCTGCGGAGATGCCGCTCGGCGCGGCAAAGGCGGCCCGCATGGTGCGGCGCGCAGTCCAGACTGGAACGGTCGCGGCGGAGAATCTGATCCTTCCGGACTTTGCGCTGCAAGCGGCGTCGGTGCCGCCGGTGAACGTCTTCCTGCCGTATGCGGCGCTGGCCGGGGCGGCGGATGTCCCTGACATGGCGAATCTGCTGGTGTCGGCGAAGCCTCCGAAGGCGCTTTTACAGGCGCTTGGCGAAGTGCTGACGGCAGAGGACAAGGGCTTCGTGCTGGAGACGGCCCGCGGAGAAACCCTGGTCAAAAGCCGGCGCGTGTACTTGCCGGACCGGAGCCTGTGCCGGGCGCTGGAACGGGACGGCGCGCTGGGGGCCGCGACGTTCCATCTGGCCGACAGCTTCGAATGCGTGACGTCGTCCGGCGCTACCAACAGCACGCCCTACGGGTTTGTGGCGGCGATGACGCCCGACGGCGGCTGCGTGCCGGACGGGCTTGGCAAAGACGAGGCCGCGGTCAACGCGTGGCTCGCGGCGGCGCTGTGCCTCCAGGCGGGCGACACGCTGACGATGCGTTGGCGGAGATTCGCGCAGGACGGCCGTCTGGTTCCCGAGGCGCGGGTTTTCCGCGTGGCGCGCGTGATCCCGATGGAAACGGCTGCGGCGGCTAAGCGCCGCATGCCTGCATTTCCGGGGCTGGAGGGCGTTGACAGTTGCGCGGCGTGGGACGTGGGGCTGCCCTTGGACGAGGAGCAGCTGAAGGATGAGGCCAACGAGGCGTACTGGAAACAGTGGCGCGAGACGCCTAAAATTTTTCTGAACTACGGCGAGCATAGCCGTGCGTTCGGCGGCGCGTCAGGCCTGATGAGCGTCTGGTCGGCGGCAGGGGAAGACGCGGTCCGGAAGCGGCTCGCGGCGGTTTCTCCAGCCGAAGTGGGGTTTCATGTCCGGGAGGTGTGGGCGGACGGGCTTGCGGCCGCTCAGGGATCGACGGATTTCCGGATGCTGTTTGCGGGCATGGCGTTCGTGCTGGTGGTGTCGGCGCTGCTGCTTTCGGCGCTCTCGCTGGCGCTGGCGCTGGAGACCCGTCAAGGCGAGGTCGCGCTGTTCAGCGCGCTGGGGCTGAGCCGGACGATGGCGGTCCGCCTGCTGGCGGCCGAATGGTGCGTGCCGCTGGCGGCGGGCGCGGCGGCGGGCGCGGGACTGGGCTCGCTGCTGGCCCGGGCGTTGGTGTGGAGCCTTGGCCGTTTCTGGAGCGATGCGTTTGCGGGCGCGGGGATGAGTTTCCGTTTTTCGTGGCCGGCGGCGGGCACGGCCGCGGGCCTGAGCGCGGCGCTGACGTTTTTTGTGCTGGTGCGGGCCGTCAGCCGTTTCACGCAGGCGCTTCCCACGGACCTGTGGCGGGGCGCGGGGCGAGAAAGTCCGGACACCCTCAAATCCGGAAGTTCGAAAGGTGGCGCGGTGGGGATGAGCGTGGCCGGCGGCGTGTCGGCGGCGGGGGCGTGCGCGGTGATGGCGCTGGCCCCTGGCGGCGCCGCGGCCAACGGCGCATTTTTCGGCGCGGGCTTCCTGCTGATGGTGTCGCTGTTGCTGTTCGTGTGGACCCTGGGGACCGCGTGGCGTTGGGGTGGACACGGGCCTTCCGGAGGCGGGACCGCGTGCGGAATACCGCTGGCGCACTCGGCTGTGCGGGCGGGGGTCTGCCGCGCGCTGCAGACGCCGCGGCGCAGCGCGCCGGTCGTGATCCTGCTGGCCGTGGGCACGTTTCTCTCGGTGGGAATCCTCTCGATGAAGCATGATCCCGCGGCGGGGTGCGAACGGCCTTCGTCCGGCAGCGGCGGGTTCGCCTCCGTCGTCACCTCCGTCGCTCCGTTCGATCGCGAGCGCGGCCTGGAAATGGCGCGGCGCGTGAGCGGCGCCAAAGGGGTGGTGCCGGTGCGGGTGCACGCGGAGGACGAAGCCGGCTGCCTGAACATGAACAGTCCGGTTCGTCCGCAGGTCGTCGGCTTGGACGCGCGGACCCTGGCGCGGGCGAGGGCCTTCGAGCCCGAGGATTCGGGCGGCGTCTGGAACCTGCTGGAGAGCGAATTGGAGGACGGGGCGATCCCCGCGCTGGCGGCGGACCAGACCATGCTGCGATACAGCCTCAAGGCGAAGGCCGGCTCGGCGGACGGCACGGAGTACGTCTATCCGGGGCTGGACGGTGCGGCCGCGCGCGTACGCATTGTGGGCGCGCTGCCGGTGCGGAGCGGGATTCTGCAGGGGTCGCTGATCGTGGACGAGGAGCGTTTTGTGCGACTCTTTCCGCGCGAGACGGGATACCGGATGTGGCTGTGCGATTATGCGCCGTATCTCTTGCGCGAACAGGCGGCCGGCTCGCGGGGGCGCTCGCCCCCCAAAGAGGCGCTGAAACAGGGGGCGGGTGAGACGCTGTCGCGCCGCGCGGAAACGGCGAGCAAGCTGCGGCATCCCGAACCGGGCGTGGCCGTCACGACCGTCGAGGAGCGGCTACGGTTGTTAGGGTCGGTCGAAAGCACCTATCTCGACATGTTTCTCGTGCTCGCGGGCTTGGGCGTGGTGCTGGGCGTGGCGGGAATCGCGCTCGTGATGCTGCGCGGCGTGGAGGAGCGGCGGGGCGAGCTGGCGCTGCTGAGCGCGGTGGGGGTGCCGCGGCGCGAGGTGGTCCGTCTGCTGACGGCGGAATACGGCGTGCTGGCGTTGGCGGGGCTCGTGGCCGGCACCGTTCCCGCGTTGGTGGCGATCCAGCCTGCGGCGCGGTCGTTGGGAGGCCGTTTGCCGTGGGGGGCGATGGCGGGAATTGTCGCGGCCATGCTCCTCTGCGCGGCGCTCTGCGTGGTGCTGGCGGCGCTGAAGGCTTCGCGTCGTTTCGGGCCCGAGATGCTCAAGGAAGAGGTTTGATCGGGGTGCGGGGATATGGTTTAATGGCACCCGTATTTGCGGATGTTTTTTAACGAAGGATGTGAGTATGGCAGGCACGACGTATGAGATGGTCGGAACGGTCAAAGTCATTTTTGATCCCATGACGTTCCAGAGCGGATTCACCAAGCGCGAGTTCGTCCTGACGCTGGAGGACGATTACCCCCAGGACATCAAATTCAGTTGCTTTAAGGACCGGTGCAGTATCCTCGACCGCGTGGCGGCGGGAGAGCGCGTCAAGGTCGTTTTCCGTATCCGCGGCAAGGAGTACAAGGAGCGGTATTATGTCGATCTGGATGCCTTCAAGGTCGACAAAATGGAGGGGGACGGCTCATCGGTCTCGTACGAAGAGGCTGAGCCGATGCCGCCGGATGATCCGACTCCCTTCTGAGGCGAAGGCTGAAGGCGACAGACGGTAGGCGGGCGGAAAGGAATCTATGGCCGACGGGCAGAAGACACTCAGAGAGCTGGTCGCGCTGGGCGATGCCTTTCTCTCCAAGCAGAAGATTCCCGATGCGCGCGTGGCGTGCGAGCTGCTGGCGGCGCGGCTGTTCAAATGCGGCCGTCTGGAATTGTACCGGCACCTCGACGCCGCGCCCGAAGAGCGGATTGTCGACGCGCTGCGGCGCGGCCTGCAGCGCGTGGCCAAAGGCGAGCCGGTGCAATATGTTTTGGGGCAATGGGATTTCCGCAAGCTCACGCTGAAGGTCGACCGCCGCGCGCTGATTCCCCGTCCGGAAACCGAGCAGCTCGTGGATCTGGTGCTGAAGTCGGAACAGGTGAAACGGGGCTCCAAGCCGCTTATGGTGGACGTCGGCACCGGCACCGGGTGCATCATCCTGAGCCTGGCGAAAGAGATGCGCGACGGCGTTTTTGTGGGGTTGGACATCAGCCCTGAGGCGCTTTCGCTGGCCAAGGAGAACGCGGCCTTCACGGGGCTCGAAAGCCGCGTGATGTTCGCCGAAAGCGACGGGTGCGGCGAGTTCGACCCCGCCAGCGTGGATGTGCTGGTCTCCAATCCGCCCTACATTCCCTCACGCGTCGTGGACGGGCTCGAGCCGCACATCCGCGAGCATGAGCCCCGGCTGGCCTTGGACGGCGGGGCCGACGGGCTGGATGTTTACCGCGCGCTGCTGCTGGATGCGGTGATGGTGCTCAAGCCGGGCGGCGGCCTCTTTTTCGAAATCGGCGACGAGCAGGGGCCCGCCATGCGCGACATGCTCGAGGAATACGGGTTTGCGGACGTCGGGATCGTCAAGGATTATGCGGGCAAGGACCGGTTCGCGACGGGTGTGCAGAGCGTTTAAAGGAACGGAATAATGGAAGGGCGGAATGAGGGGAGATTGGTGATTCGGGAGACGCCGCATTTCGCCCGTTCAGCCCAGAGGACCTCTTCCCGTTTTTCCAGCATTTCAATATTCCAGCATGATGCTTGGGCACTTGACTCCTACGATGATGGCGGGGTAAGCTGTTGGCCATG
>DAOPZC010000008.1:0-105888 GCA_035353175.1 Kiritimatiellia bacterium
TGCAGCCGGAACTGCCACTGTTCGCTTCAGGCTGAAAAATGGGGTAAGTCCACAACCAAAAGACCGTTGACGGATTGATCGCGGAGCGCGATTATGAAGAGCTGGATTTGCTCATCGTCAATGCGTTGATGGGACAAAAGTAACGGGCGGATCGGGAGGCGTGAGAATGAGTGCTTTGAACAGACGGCAGTTTGTGGCCGCGTCGGCCATCGGCGCGGCAGGTTTCTTCACGGGATGCGCGTGCGTGCCGGGCAGGCGGGCCTCGCCGAACAGTAAGGTGGCTCATGCCTGCATCGGCGTCGGCGGCATGGGGTACAACGACCTGACGAATTACAAGTCGCATGCGCGCACCGAGATCGTGGCGATCTGCGACGTGGATAAAAACCATTTGGACAAGGCGGCGGCGCTGGTGCCGGACGCCCGCCGTTACACAGACTGGCGCGAGATGCTGGCCAAGGAGGGTGACAAGATCGACTCGGTCAACGCGTCGGTGCCTGACCATATGCATGCGTTGATCGCGACGAAGGCGCTGGAGGCGGGTAAGCACGTCTACTGTCAAAAACCGCTCTGCCACGACGTGGCCGAGTGCCGCGCGCTGGCGAAGGCCGCCAAGCGCTCGGGGCTGGTCACGCAGCTCGGCACGCAGTTCGCTTCGGGTGCGGGCGACCTGATGGGCGTCCAGATCCTGCGCTCGGGGGTGCTTGGCGCGGTCAAAAAGGTTATTCTCTGCTCCAATCGCCCGGGCGCGATCGACACGTACCGGCTGGTGGGGCCGCGGCCGGCCAAAGGCGAGCCCGCGCCCGCGACGCTGGCATGGGACCTGTGGCTGGGTACTGCGCCGGAGCGCGAGTATGCACCCGGAATCTATCATCCGACCAAATGGCGGGCGTGGCAGGATTTCGGAACCGGCTGGTCGGGCGATATCGGCTGCCACATTTTCGACGCGGTCTGGAAAGGGCTCGACTTGGGCAAGACCGCGCCGCTGACCGTCACCGCCGAAGTGCAGGAGTCGTGGAAGAAGGACCCGGCGCGGCGAGCAGACGTGTGGCCGCAGAGCGACCACATCACGTGGACCTTCCCCGGCAGTAAAATCAGCGGCGGCAAGGAATTTACGATGGAGTGGTTCGACGGGCTGATCTTCCCGCCTGAAGAGGCGCAGGCTCTTTCGCGCGAGGCAGGCTTCAGCGAATATCCGGCCGAGTCATCGCTGGTCATCGGCACCGAGGGGGCCATGCTGCTGCCGCACCAGGCCGGGCCGGTCTTGCTGCCCAAGGCGAAGTTCGCCAGCTACGAGCGGCCGAAAGTTCCCCGGAGAAACCATTACCATCACTTCCTCGACGCGATCCTCGGCGGCGAGATGTGCGAGTCGCATTTCGAGCAGACGGGCCCGATGGCCGAAACGATCATCCTCGGCACGGTGGCGATCCGGGTTCCGGACACGGTGCTGACGTGGGATGCGCGGAAGCTCCAGATCACGAACTCCGAGGCCGCGAACAAGCTGCTGCGCCGCACGTATCGGCCAGGGTGGGAAGTTCCTGTCGCCATCTGACCGGGCTTTTCCAATCTGACCACGCAGTTCGCTTCACGCAGGGCCTGGAACCGGCAGTT
Organism: Kiritimatiellia bacterium; assembly: GCA_035353175.1. Classification (GTDB taxonomy): domain Bacteria; phylum Verrucomicrobiota; class Kiritimatiellia; order RFP12; family UBA1067; genus DAOPZC01. The sequence continues at coordinate 1,609 of DAOPZC010000008.1, forward strand.
TCGCTGTTCCAGGCCCTGTTTTTTTGTGCGTTGCCGGAATAATATCCTCGTCGCGTGCGTCTCGAATGGCGTACCCTAATGCGTATTAATTATTCATGGGCACGTCAGCTCGGAGGAGCCATGCGTGGGGATAGAAACAGTATGAATCGGCCGGGCGCGTTGGCATTCTTGCTCTTGGCTCTCGGATGTCAAATCGTGCGGGGCACCGTCATTCTCGTTGAGGCCGAGGGCTTCGCCGATCGGGGCGGCTGGGCCATCGACCAGCAATCCATGGACCAGATGGGGTCACCTTATCTGCTCGCGCACGGCTTGGGGGTGCCGGTGGCAGATGCCACGGCGACGGTTGCGATTCCGAAGCGGGGCGGCTACCGCGTGTGGGTCCGCACGCGGGACTGGGTGGCGGCGTGGAAGGCTCCCGGGTCACCCGGAAGATTCCGGCTGGCCGTCAACGGGCGCGTGCTCGATACGCTGTTCGGCACGGAGGGCGCCGCATGGCACTGGCAATCGGGCGGCCAGGTCGATCTGCCCGCCGGTTCCGTCAAATTGGCGTTGCATGATCTGACCGGATTCGACGGCCGCTGCGACGCTGTCCTGCTGGCCGACGATGACGGCTTTCAGCCGCCTAACGAGGGAACGGCCCTGGAGACGTTCCGGCGTCAGGCGTTGGGACTTCCTGACGTGCCGGTGGAGGCCGGTGAGTACGACTTGGTGGTGGGCGGAGGTGTGGCCGGTTGTTGTGCGGCGGTCAGCGCGGCGCGTCTGGGCTGCAAGGTCGCCCTTGTGCATGACCGGCTTGTGCTGGGCGGAAACAACAGCTCGGAAACGCGCGTCGGACTTTCGGGGCTGATCCACCAGCCGCCGTATCCGCGGCTCGGTGATCTGGTGGATGAGGTCGGCCCGATCGGGCACTGGAACCTCCACGACGCAAAACTCCAGCCCGATCTGCCGCGCAGTCAAGAGGTGCTCGCCGTCATCGCGCGGCACCCCGAGAAGAAACAGCACAATGCGGGCGTGGCCAGCAACTATGGCGACAGTCAAAAATTGCGTGTCGTGCGGGCCGAGAAAAACCTGCATCTTTTTCTGGCGACACGCATCATCAAGGCCGAGAAGAACGGTGCCCGCATTACGGCGGTCGTGGGCCGTGACGTCGTGACGGGACGCGACACGCGGTTTCGCGGAAAAATATTCGCAGACTGTACCGGGGACGGCTGTGTCGGCTTTCTGGCCGGCGCCGATTACCGCACCGGGCGCGAGGCGAAGCGGGTGACCGGCGAGGCGCTTGCTCCGGAACAGGCGGACGCGCTGATGATGGGGGTGTCGGTGCAATGGTATTCGGACTTCGAGGAAAAGGCTTCGGCTTTTCCCGAATGCCCTTGGGCGCTGCCGTTCACGGATGCGACGGCACAGGCGCTGACGCGCGGCGATTGGGATTGGGAGGCCGGCATGACCCTCGATTCGGTGCGAGACATCGAACAGATCAGGGACCTTGCTTTGCGGGCTACCTTCGGCAACTGGGCATTTCTCAAAAACCGGGCCGGCGATAAGGCCGCCTATGCGAACCGTCGCCTGTCTTGGATCGCTTATATCGGAGGAAAGCGCGAAAGCCGTCGCTTGTTGGGGAATGTGATTCTTTGCCAGCAGGACATTGAAGAGCAGCGTGCTTATCCCGATGCCTGCGTCACGACGACGTGGGGACTGGACCTTCACTATCCAAATCCGGAAAACGGCAGGCAATTCCCCGGCTTGGCGTTCCGCTCCGTCGCAAAAATCAAGCCGATCAAGCCCTATGCGATTCCGTACCGGTGCCTGTACAGCCGTAATGTCGATAACCTGATGATGGCAGGGCGTGACATCAGCGTGACGCACGTGGCGCTCGGCACGGTGCGGGTGATGCGGACGGGCGGCATGATGGGCGAGGTGCTCGGCATGGCCGCTTCACTGTGCACCCGCCACGACACGACGCCGCACGGCGTCTACCTGAATTACCTCGAAGCGCTTCAGGGGCTCATGTGCGCCGGCGTCGGCGGACGATCCTCGGCCGGCTTGTGAGCCGTGCTTGTCCCATGCAAAGGTGTTGATCTGACTCCGCAACCGAAAGCGCCGAGAATATGGCGAGCGGGGATGGATTGAAAAGGGGTGCGCACGCGCCGGAATGCGCTCGCTAACTGGGCGATTGCAGTTCGCAAAATAGAGTATCCGGTTCGCATAATGTAGATTGCGTGAAGAGCGGGGCGGCTTTATAGTGGGACATATTCGGCGGCAACGTTTCCGCCGTCATCATGAAGGGGGAGGTTTTATTATGAAGGCAGGGCTGGCGGTGCTGCTTGGGGTTGCGACGGCGGTGTCGGCGCAGGTGATCGATAACACCGATACGCGGGTGCAGACGACACTTGATCCCGGGATGAGGCGGATCGGCACGCTGAAGCCCAAGAGCGTGCATGAGATCGGGAGCTCTCGCTGGACGTTGGGGTGCGAAACGATCGACCGCGAATATTCCGACTACCATGCCTTCAAAGAGTATCTGCCGGCTCTGGGGATCAAGCGCATCCGCTTGCAGGGCGGATGGGCGCGGACAGAAAAAGACCCCGGCATTTATGACTTCGCGTGGCTGGATGGCATCATCGACGACGCCCGTTCGCGCGGCTTGGAAATCTGGCTGGAAACCAGTTACGGCAATCCGGCTTATCCGGGCGGCGGCGGACGTACGCTGTCGGGAGGGTTCCCGAAGTCGGAGGAAGGCCTCAAGGCATGGGATACGTGGGTCGAAAAGATGGCTGAGCGCTACAAGGACAAGGTGCGCGACTGGTCGATGTGGAACGAGCCGGACGGCCACAAGGAACACACGCCCGAGCGCGTGACCGAGTTCAACATTCGCACGGCCGAGATCATCAAGCGCGTCATTCCCGACGCCCGAATCGGCGGTCTGGTCCTGTGTGGGCCGCGGACCGATTATTTTGAGCACTTCGGCAAAACGCTGGCCGAACGCGGCAAGCAGGATCTCTTCCACTGGGCGGTCTACCATGCGTACGCGAGGAATCCGGATGACCATAACCCGGGCGCGTTGAAAGCCAAAGCGGTGCTGATGAAATACGCGCCGAAAATGAAGATGTGGCAGGGCGAGTGCGGCACGCAGTCCGAGTGGTGCCCCTCCGGCGCGCTGAGCCGCTACCCGTGGACCGAACTGACGCAGGCGAAGTGGGACGCGCGCCGCATGTTGGGCGACCTCGGCAATGGCGCCGACTCGGAGGTTTTTACTGCGGCGGACCTCGATTATCGCACAACCTCGTTTCACAATGGTCTCGTGCGATACGGTCTGCTCAAGACGGCGGGCGCGACGGAAGGCTTCAAGGTGCTCAAGGTCAAGATGGCTTACTACGCGGTGCAGAACGTGGTGTCGGTCTTCAACGACGCGCTCGAACTCATTCCCGACTATCCGTGCGAGGTCCAGTGCGCCAAGCCGCTGGCCGTTTACGGACACAAGGATATCGCGAGTGGACGGCAGGTGTGCGTGTTCTGGGACAAATCGGTCGTGCCGTCGAACAGTTTCGATACGGTGAGCGCCACGCTGACCATCAAGGGCGGTGCCTTTGAAGACCCTGTCTGGGTGGATACGATCACGGGGGGTATTTATGCGATTCCTAAAGAGAAGATGCTGGCCGGCACGGACAACGTGATTTTCAAGGATATTCCCGTCTACGACGCCCCGGCTTTTATCACCGACAAGAAAATGCTGTCGATTATGCCGGCCAGCCATTGAACAGCTGCGGCGTTCGCCGGTAGCGGTGCGGGCGTCCGCGGAGATTTCCTGAAAAGGATTCGTGCGGATGGACGGGGCTTCGGTGAGAGCCCTGTTCATCCGCCGTTCATTTTTTCTGGCGCGCTTCTGCTCGGCACAGGGGAAAGCGGACGACGGTGACAAGACTTGTCCCTGCGCTCCCATCGGGCCGAACGAACAGGCGTTTGGACAAACGCACGATTAATGCTACACTGAAATACACAGTAATTTTGCTGCCGTGCGTTTGAATCGGCGGGCTGTCATGCCGGAAATCGGTAACGCTTTGGCCAAAAAACGAACGAAGCGATGAGAAAGGGGCGGATGTGAAAATGATGAGGGGGCTTTTTCTGATTGTCTCGGCCGCGCTGTTGACGGGAATGGGAGCGCAGCCTGTGCGCGGGGAGGTGCTCAAGGACGGGGAGACGATCTGTTTTTTGGGGGACAGCATTACAGCAGGGGGCCGCACTCAGACGATGATCGCCGATTACTATCTGACCCGTTTTCCGGAGCGGACGATCCGGTTCGTGAACGCGGGGCGTTCGGGCGATTCTGCCGGCGGTTCGCTCGGCAGGCTGCGGGAGGACGTCATCGACAAGAAGCCGACCTCGGTCACCATCATGTTCGGCATGAATGACGTTGGGCGCGGCTATTACGTGGCGTCGCCCTCAGAAATGCAAAAAATGGGACAGAAACAGGCGCTTGACGGCTACAAGGCGAATATGGAGAAAGTCATCGCACGCATCCGCGCCGAGGCCGGCGAACCGACGCTATACTTTTTCACCCCTTCGCCGTTCGACCAGACAGTCGTGCTCGACAGGGACTTCAACCAGCCGGGGTGCAACGACGGCCTTGGGCAATGCGCGGCGATCGTGCGCGAACTGGCGGCGAAGAATAACGGGAACGTGGTGGATTTTCACGGGCCGATGACGGCGCTCAATCTGGAGCGGCAGAAGATAGACCCGAAGTGGACCATCGTTGGCGGCGACCGCGTGCATCCGGGCGCGCCCGGGCATTTGATGATGGCGTGGTTGTTCCTGAAGGCGCAAGGCGCGCCGGCGGTCGTCTCCAAGATTGCGGTTGCGGTCGACGCGTCGGGCGCGCGCGCAGCGGAGAGCGTCAACGCCGTGGTGACGGCGGTCGTGAAGACGGACGGCGGCGTGTCGTTCACGGTGCTGGAGAAGGCGTTGCCGTTCCCGGTCGATCCTGCCGCCAAACCGGTGCTGGAACTTTTGCCGATCGCGGATGATCTGAACCAAGAGCTGCTATCGGTGACCGGCCTTTCAGCGGGACGATATGAGGTAAAAATTGACGGCATGGCAGTGGGGATGTATGCGTCCGATGAGTTGGCGAAGGGGATCAATCTCGCTTTTAACGAGACGACGGCGCAGGCCAAGCAGGCGCGGCGCGTGGCGCAGCTTAATGAGCAGCGCCGCAACGCCGAGGCACAGGCGTGCAGCCTGCTGAACACGCGGCGCTGGATGCAGAGCCACTACAAGGTCAGCGTCGATGATCCGGCCGCCGTGCAGGCTCACTACGACCGCTTTAAGGACAAAACGGAGTATAGCGCCGTAATGGCGCTCAACTATATCAAACAGTGGTCCAAGTACGGTGAACTCCTCAAGAACGTGGAGGAGTTGGAGAAGAAGGTGTTGGCTGCGCGCGCCCCGGTTTCGCACGCGTACGCGGTCGTGCCCGCCGCGGCGGGCGCGAAGTAGGGCTTTGGAATGAAGCTTTGGGAGTCGGGGGACGGCGATGAATAAGAAAATGATCGTTTCGTGCGCGTGTGCCGCGTTGGGGATTGCAGGCTTTGCGCTGGCGCAGGAGCCGCTGACAATTCCGGTGGATTCGCCGGCCTTCGTGTTCTCGCCGGGCAACTGGGTGGGCGACGCGGGGCGGGGCGGCAAGATCTTCCGACAGACGTGGAATCCCGGAGCGTATTTCCGGGTGACGTGGGAGTCGGACACGACGAACCCGGTGCCGACGCTGCTGCTCGACGTTTCCACGTACGACGGCTCGTTCAGCCCGCCGGTGCTGGCCTGCAACCTCGACGGCATCTGGACGGCGGACTTGCGCTGCGCGAAAGAGGTGCCCTTGCCCGGCATGGACCCTCAGCGCAAGACGCACGTGCTGACCGGCTACCTGAAGACCTCGGCACAGGTCAAGCGCTGGGGCACGGAGGGCGCGAGCGGCGCGAACGTCGTGCGCATCAAGGGACTGCGGGTCGCGGCCGGGAGCACGGCCGGCACGGATGCCGCGCAGCCGAAGTGGGCGCTGATCGTGGGTGACAGCATTACGGAAGGCGTGGGCGCAAACGAGCTTGAAGGCTACTCGCATCTGGTGGGGCAGGCCTTCCGCTCGCTCGGCTACGAATATGCACTCAGCGCCTGCGGCTGGAGCGGGTGGCTGCACCGCGGCGACAATCCGCCCGGCGACGTGCCGGGCTACTATGTGGTCTCGAACGCGGTCGACGGCGCGGGCGGCCAGTATGTCGACGCCCTGAGCCGGTGGAACAAGATCGACTCGCTGCACTCGCTTCTGGATGCCAACGGCCGTATCAGCGCGACCGGCGGAACCGGTCAGGAGCCTGCGGCGATCCTCGTCAACTACGCCACGAACGACGCGATCCACCCGACCAACGCCAGCGACCTGCGGGCGAGCATGGCGCAGGGTCTGGAGGCGCTACGGGAAGCCGCGCCGGGCGCGCACCTCTTCTTCATCATTCCCTTCGGCCAGTACCGGTTGGCCGAGATCCGCGCGACGGTCGACGCGTATCGCGCGGCGCATCCGAACGACATAAAGATCACCATCGTCGACCTCGGATCCGACGCGGCGCGCGCCCTCACGCCCAAGGGCGGTTACTGGGGCGGGCTGCATCCGAATCCCCGCGGGCACGCGACTTTCGCTGCGCAGATCATCGCCCAAGTGGTGACGGCGCTGAAGCAGGAGGGGCATTGAGATGAGCCGTCTGAGCCAGTACGCCACGGGCCTCGCCGTGCTGGCGGGTGCCCTGTTCGGCGCGCCCCTGGCGTGCTTTTCCGCCGAACCGGTCGAGTGGCTGTTCGACCAGGCGTCGGAGGTCGTCAGCACGTCCAACCTCAAAAACGACCGCGTCGAGAACGGTGCGCTGGCCGGCGTCACCGAGTGGGATCCGTACGTTGCGCTGCGATGTCCGAAAGAGGGGGTCGACGCGTCGCAGCTGACTTGGCTGACGGTGCGGATGTACTCGTCGGACGATGCGGACCTGCTCGACGTTTACTACAAGAGCCCGGAAGGCCTCTGGTGTTTGGGCGGCAAGTTGCCGGTGCGTAAAGGCTGGGCGACGTATCGGCTCGACCTGAACAATAACAGTTGGCGCGAGACCACGGCCGGCGACTCCGCCAAGCAGTGGGGCGGGACGTCCAAGCGCGTTAATGCGTTCCGCCTCGATCCTGGAAACCAGGCGGGGCGTTGGGTCGTGATCGACCGTGTGCGACTTGAGCCGCCGCAAGCGGACTTTGTTGAGGGCGTCATCGCCGAGCCCCGCGGGAGCGCCTCGCTCCGTGCCCTGCGCACGCCGGAGGCCGTCGAAGAAGGGGGGCGCCTGGCCGTTTCGGCGACGTTCGATGTGACGGTTCCCGCGGGCCTCTCGAACGGGACAGCGTATCTTCGGCTGCATCACGGGAGTGCGGTGCTGAGCGTGAAGGAGACCCCGGTTGCTTTCGCCGGGAAAACGCTGAACGTCGCTGCGGAGTTCCCCGTTTCGCGCTACTGGAATTCCGGCGCGCTGACCGTCGAGGCCGGCTGCTACGAGTTGGACGGCGCGGCGGCGACGGCTCGGGTCGCGTTTGCGAACAGCCGCATCGGCCGGGTGAAGCCGCCCGTCTGCGAACTGCGCCGAGTCGGCGGCGATGTGGCCTTTTTCGTCAACGGACAGCCGATGCCAGGCGTCCTGTATCTGGCTTCGGGCGGGCTGCATCCCGACCGCCACCGCGAAGCCGCTCAGGCCGGCGTGCATGTCTACAGCGACTGGTTCGGCACGTCGCGCCATGCCGACATGGGCCACGTCGCACCCGACACCTACGACTACGGCGAGTATGACCGCTACTTTGCCGCGATCCTTAAAATCGATCCGGACGCCTTGTTTCTGCCGCACATCGGCCTGAGCGGGCCCCTCTGGTGGCAGAAGGCGCATCCCGAGGAAATGAGTCTGCGCGAGGACGGTGCGCGCGAGCCGACTTCGTTTGCGTCGGAACTCTGGAAACGCGAGATGGGCGACGATCTTCGCAAGCTGATCGCCTACCTGCGCCAGGCGCCTTATGCCGACCGGATCATCGGCTACATCGTGTACAGCGGCTACACGGCGGAGTGGCAGATGTGGGGCACGTGGCAGCCGTCGCGGGACGATTACAGTCAGCCCGCGCTTCGGGCGTTTCGCGCGTTTCTCCTGAAGCGCTACGGAACCGACGAGAAGCTGAGGGCCGCTTGGGCGGATGGGGCGGTGACGCTGACCTCGGCCGAGATGCCGCGCTGGGACAAGCGGCGGCCGGCGGGGACGCGCGTCCTGCGCGATCCGGCGACGGAGCGGCAGGCGATCGACTTTTACGAATTCATCAGCACTATGACGTCCGACGCCATCCTGCACTTCGCCCGCATTGCGCGCGATGCCACGGAGGGCAAGTCGCTCGTGGGCACCTATTACGCCTATCTGACCGCGCACGGGATCAACCAGCAGGACTCCGGGCACGTCGCGGCGCAGCGCGTGTTTGACTCGCCCGACATCGACTTCCTGATGAGCCCGCCGAACTACGGGTACCGCAAACCGGGCGAGACGAGCACCTTCATGTCAGCAACGGATTCCCTGCGGATGCGCGGCAAGCTCTGGCTCGACGAGTCGGATCACCGCACGTTCCTGAGCGAGTCGGGGGCGGGTTACGGCCGCGCCGAGACATTGGCCGAGACATTGGGTGTGTTCAGGCGCGAGTTCGCCGAGGTGCTCACCAAGCGCGCGGCCGTGAGCTGGTTCGACATGGGCGGCGGCTGGTTTTCGCATCCGGCAATATTGGCCGAGATGGGCCGCACGACCGCTGTCATGAAACAGAGCCTGTCGTGCCGCCAGCCGTTCCAGCCGGAGATCGGCGTTTTCGTGGATCCCGACAGCTTCTACTGGATGCGTTCGACGGCGGCCAACGCCGCTCTCGTGCTGAACCAGATCGTCACGATGCCGCAGACGGGCGCGCCGTGGGACTTCTGCCTGCTCTCCGACATCGCGGACGAGCGGATGCCCGATTACAAACTTTACGTCTTTCTGAACGCCTTCCGCGCGGATGACGCCCGTCGCGAGGCGATCCAGCGCAAGCTGAGGCGCAATCACGCGACCGCGCTCTTTGTGTATGCGCCAGGCTACTTCGGCACCGATGGGGCTTCGCTCGCTAACATGCGCGCGCTGACGGGTATCCGCATCGCCAAGGACGAGGCCGGGGGGGCGCCGCAGGTGGTCCTCGACGCAAATGCACCGCTGGCGCAGGGCCTGAGTTCTGGCGAGGCGGCCGGCGCGAAGCTGACGGTGTCTCCGCTGTTCTACGCCGACGAGCACGGCGCGCAGGTTGTGGGCAGGCTTGTCGGCTGCGGACGCCCGGGACTCGTCGTAAAGAGGCTGGACGGCTGGACGAGCATCTACTCGGCGGCGATGACGCTTCCGCCTGCGCTCATGCGGCGCATCGCGCGGCAGGCGGGTGTCCACATCTGGCTGGAGAGCGATGACGCGCTCTACACCGACGGCCGGTTTATCGGCGTCCACGCGGCCGCCGACGGGACAAAACGCGTGTCGCTTCCCTTCGTGGGCCAAGCTGCCGATGGGTTGAATGGAACAGCGCTTTCCTGCGATGGCCGAACGGTCACCTTCGAAATGAAGCGGGCGGAAACGGTGTTGTTGGAAGTGCAGCCGCAGTGAAGATGCGCTGCCCGTCGGCCCGCAGGGATTCCGGCGAGCAGGTTTATTGGTTAACAGAGTGAACAGAAACGGTACCATGGCCGCATTTCGCTATGGATGTTTCATATGGGGGATTTATGGGCAGAATGTTTTTTATCGCTGCGTGTCTGACGGGAATGGCCGCGACGGCCTCGGCAGCCGATTTCGCGACTTACCGGCAGACGCTGGCGTGCGAGTTTGCCACGCCGGCGGAGGCGCGGGCGGCAACGCTGGAGCCGCTTGTTCTGCCCTCTGGAAAACGGGTGGCGTTCTCGACGAGGTGGGACGATTCGAATACCGAGCATGCCCAGATGGCGAGGACGTTGGACTCGGCTGGTTTTAAAGGCACGTTTTATCTCAATCAGGTGCAGACGCCCTTCGTGACCTCGACGGTGAGCGTCGTTTTTCAGAAAGGCGGAACGGTCGGAGCCCATACCGAGCATCACCCATATCTGCCGTATTTTGATCCCGCCGCCATTTTCTGCGAGATCATGGAGAACCGGGTGAATATCGAGTCCGGATGTCAGGCGCCAGCGGTGGCGTTCACATTGCCGTTCTGCGCTTTCGTTTCCCCAGCGGATCACCGATGCGCGCCGCGTATCGGCGCTGCGCTGCATCGGGCAGGATTGTTGGGCGGGCCGGAATACGACTCGCGCATCAACGAGAAATTCGGGTTGACGCGTGACCAGTGGGTTCCCAGTTGGGTGTTCAGTATCGGCGACCGGAATCCACAGCAGACGTTGTTTACGGATGCGGTAAAACGGGGCTTGGGTCTGGCCGAAACGGATCTTCCGGGAGGTCCTCACTTTACATTAGGTGTTCACAGCTGGCAGGGCAAAGAGGGTTTTGTCAGGTTGTCCGGAATTCTGAAGACCGAGTCCAACCGTCCGGAAATCTGGTACTGTAACGAAAATGAGTATATCGCCTACCGGATGCAGTATTTGCATAACCGGATCAGAAAGCAGTCGACCCAAGGTACGAAGGCGGTTTTTGAGATCGATCGGGTTGAGCCGTTTGAAGTGGGCGCTGCGGTCGACTGGTGTGTTCGCGTCTCGAAAAAACCGGCGGCGGCAGCGCTGGACGGCCAAACGGTGCGGATGACCGACTCCTCTGAATTGAACTTGCGCAATGCGGCCGGGCATGGTGTTCCCGCATGCTATTACACGGTTCATAACCGCGACAACATGGCGGCGCTGGATTCTTCCTGCACCCGATGTCCGGCGCTGGGAGACAGCGTTTTCGGCGTCACCGCGGATGCGCGGAAGAATGTGCTGCGCTGTTTGATCCGCAACTCAACCGGTGAGGACTGGAACGATTTGGTGCTGACGGCGAGGCTGCCTCTGCTCTGGAAAAACGGGATTCAGCGAAAGACGGTCAAACAGCTGAAAAAAAACGCCGAACTCCGACTGGATTTTGATCTGGGAGAAAAGGAGCCGGATGCCGAATTTTGCGAAGGACGTTTTTTCTTTGCGGTCCAGGCGGATTTCGTCGTCGGCGGCGGACGGGTGCGGGTGTATGGGACAACGGCTTATGAGGCGGCGCCAGCGGCCTTGTCCCTTCCTCGGGATACCGCCTTGTTTGCGGGGCCGATGGAAGTGGCGCTTGTTTCGGATGAAATTCTGGCCCGCCAGTCCGCGCCCAGCGCGGAGGTCCGCCCGTTCGGAACGGAGATCTATCAGCAGTGGCATCCCGTTTGCAGGGAAGGGGGCGTGGCCGGGCGCACGTTGTTTACCTCGCTGAAGGATCCGGCCTGGGAAAACTGGAATAACGGCATTTCGAAAGCGGGCAAGACGGCTTATATCTGCCTTCTCGATTTTCAGGTCGAGCCTGCGCGCGATGGCGACACTTTCCGGATTTTGCATATGTCCCGACCCAATCCCAGTTTCTTTTTGAACGGGACTGCGGTGGAGAACGCAAAACGGGGAGAGACCGTCGTGACGGCGCGTCCAGGAATCAACCGGATCATCATGCGGGTTCCGCTGGAGGCCAAAAACAACATGCGATATCCGTTCACGCTCTGTTCGCAAAAGACCGGCAAAGATGCGCGCTTTGTGAAGTAAGGCGGCTGAAGCGGGCCATTCTGATAAAGGGACGGCGGTTTATTCTGAATACGCGATGCGGGCGTAACGCATCGGGAACTTGCGCAACAAGGGTGTGCGCGAAATGGGAGGGGGCAAAAGATGATTCGTCGCGATTTTCTGAAAAAGGCGTCGGCGTTTGTCGGGGCGGGTGCTCTGCCTCCATGGGCTCCGACGTGTCAGGCTGCAGATGCGCAGTACCCCGAATATGAAAACAACTTGCGGGACCGCCTCTGGATGTGGGGGCATGACTCCGGGGTTTATGACGGGCCCAATGGCGTGTATAACATCCCCCTTAGCGCGCCGATCAGCATGGCCGAGGGCATACAGTCTATGGGAATCCCGAACGTGTGCGTGATCCGCGGCGGAACTCCGGACGAAAGCTACCGCAGGCAGTTCAAAGATGTGAAGCGGATCGCATGGAATTTGTCCGGCGGCTCCAACGAGTCGTATCATTCCCTGAAAAATTATGTCTTCGGGTTGCGGGACACGATGCCGAACCTGACGGGGTATTATCTCGATGACTTCTTTCGCTTCGGCGACAAGCCGGGGTTCAACAGGGACTCCGAAGCCGAGCCCGCGCCGGCCGCCCTCTCCCTCGAGGAGATGAGCCGGCTTCACGAAGAAACGCTGGCCTACAAGCGGCGGCTGGATCTGGCGATCGTCCTTTACACGCACCAGCTGTGCCCCGCGATCAAGCCGGTGATCCGGTACGCCGACGTCGTTTCGCTCTGGATCTGGAGCGGCACGGACATTCAAAAGATCGAAGAAAATTTCAAGAAGTACCGCTCGCTGGTGCCGGACAAGCCCACGCTGCTGGGCATTTACATGTGGGACTTCGGCGGGAAGAAAGCGCTGGACCAGGCGTTCATGGTCAAGCAGCTCGACTACGCCTACAAGCTCTATAAGGAAGGCCAGATCGAGGGGCTGATTTTCCACTGCACGCCGCTCTGCAACAAAGGGCTCGCAGCCGTGGACTACGCCCGGGAATGGATCGCCCGGCATGGGTATGAAAGACGCTGACCGGTTCATCGCGGTAGGGGGATGAAAAAATGAGGGTGTTTTGTCTTTTCGGTTTTGCGCTGGTTCTGCCGATGCTGGCGTTCGGATGGGGGGCGGGTCACGATGTCGTCGGGCGCGCGGTGGCCGCGCGGTTGCCGGAGCCTTGGCGCACCACATTGCAGGGGAATGCGTTGGCGCTGTTTTGCGCAGACAACCATTATCCGGATGACCGCGTGGACTTCAAGGCGGACAAACGGGTCACGCCCGACGAGGTGTCTTATCTGGCCGGCAAGAAGATGACCAACAGCGGCCAGTTCCATTCCGACGAGGGGCGCGGCGTGGCCTTCACGTTGCTGGTGTGCGCCCTGCGCGAGAACCGTCCCGAAAGCGTGCTGCTGTGGCTGGCCACGCTTTCGCACTCCACGGCGGACATGGTCGCCTGCAATCACGACCCCATCGTGCATCTGGCGACCTACGGGTGGAACGATCCCGGCTGGAATTTCCGCCTGCCCGGCGGCAAATCCCTGGCGGGTTTGGATCTCGGCTGGGTGGAGACTGTGCCAGAAGCCACGGTGGTCTGGAAAAATAAGCTTGCCCACGTGGTCGCCGCCGATTCGGACAAAGGCGCGGAAGACGCCGTGCTGGACGTGATGCTGGCGGGGTTGCACGGGGTTGGAGCGTGCGCGCCCTATGGTGTTCCCATCGTGCGCGACGCGGCCGCGTGGGGCGCCACGCGCGATCCCGCGAGCGGTAAGGCGCTTGCGGAAAGTTTTTCGGAGCTGGGCTGCTGGGCCGTGGAAAGGCTACTGCGCGATTTCATGGTGGCCGAGCGCCTGGCCAAGGCCGGGACCGTGCCAGAGGAGACCGGGGCGGTGCTCACGCGTTATCAGGCGGCCTTCACGGAACTCACGGCGGCTCGACGCTTCGAGGATGACTCGCTGACCAAAGGATTGACGACGGCTAAACCGGATCGCCCCTGGCTGGGGGTGGTCGCCGAGCCGACCTGGCGGATGAACGACGGCATGCTCGGCTTCAACGACCGGGTGCTGGCGGCGCAGACCGTGACGGCTCTCCGGAAAAAGGGGATGAACGCGGCACTGATGGACGTCCGCAAGTTTATGGCTGAAGGCGTGCCGGTCGTACGGGTGTCCGCTCTGATCGTGTTCTCGCAGAAGACGAGCGCGTATTACACGCTCCGGCCGACGGCGTTGACGGAACAATTGGTGAAGTACCGCAAGGCTGGCGGCAAAATCGTCTGGGTCGGCGGCGCGCTGCCGGATCCAGCCCTATGCGGGTTCCCCAAGGAGGTCGCGTGTCGCGCGGATGTCGGCAAAGGCTACGAATACTGCTGGACGCGCCTGCCGGTCGGCACGAACGCCTATGCGACGCTGAGCCTGAAGGTCGGGGAGCGCGCCGAGCGCCGGCTGGCGCATGACCCGAGCTTCCGCGCCGGCTGGCACATCCCGAGCAACACCACCTTCTTCAAGCCTGAGGCGGTGCAGTCGCTTCTCCCGCTGGCGACGTTGTTCGATAACGGGAAACCGCTGCTGGTCGGGGGCGCGTGGCCCAAGGTCGCGCCGGAGGTGGCGTATCTGCCGGCCTACGCGGTCTACCCGTACCTCTGGACGAGCGAGGCGCCGTCGCTGGTGCCGTTTGAGCTGGGGCTCGATGCGCAGGGACTGGATGCGCTGGCGACGGCCTTTGCTGCGCTGGGGATCGATCAGTTGCTTGGCCCGACGTGAAAAATGGAAGCGTTGGCAGCCTCAGACGGCTGTCGATGGATATCGACGTGAGTTGAACAAGGGAGGGGGTTGGATGAAACGAGTGCTGGGTATCGCAAGTCTTCTTTGGACGTTGTCCGCTGGCCTGTGTTCTGCGGAAGGGCTGACGCTGCACGTGTCGCCGCTGGGGCGGGACTGCTGGAGCGGGACGCTCGCGGCACCGAACGCGGTGAAGACGGATGGACCGCTCGCCTCCATGGCCGGCGCGCGCGACGAACTGCGGCGCCTACGGGCGGGCGGGCGCCTGCGGGCGGGCGAAGTGACGGTGCTCTTCCAGCGGGGCCGCTATGAGCAGACCGCGCCGTGTGTGTTTACGGCCGAGGATTCCGGAACGGCCGAAACGCCAGTCGTGTTTAAGGCGGCACCGGGCGCCGAGGTGCGCATCACGGGCGGGGTGGCGCTCTGGCAGATGCGGACGCTCGCCGACACCAATGTCCTGCGGCGGCTGCCCGAGGCCGCGCGCGGCAAAGTCCAGGTGATCTCGCTGCCGGCGCAGGGGCTTTACGATTACGGCGTGGAGCCGGTCGGCTCGTCTGCCGCGCCGGCCTCCGGCCTCCAGCTGGTCTACGGGGGCGAGGCGATGACGCTCGCGCGCTGGCCGAATGAAGGCTACGTCAACATCGTGGACCTTCCAGGCGGCAAGAGCGGCAACACCTTCACTTACGCCGAAGAGAACCCCTCGCGCTGGGCCGAGGAATCGGATCCGCGCGGCCAGGGCTACTGGGCGCACGACTGGGCTGCGTGCGCGATCGCCTTCGAGCGGATCGACCCGGCGACCAAGACGATCACGCAGCGGGTGCCGGGCAGCAACTACGGGTTCCGCAAGGGCGGCTTCTGGTACGGCTACAACCTGCTGTGCGAGCTCGACCGGCCGGGAGAGTACTATCTGGACCGCCTGACGGGCCGACTCTACTTCTGGCCGCCGGAGAAGCCCGCGAACACGCGCGCGGAGGTGACCGTCGGCGTGCGGCTGCTGCAGCTGGAGAACGCCAGCCACCTGCAGTTCCGCGGCCTGACCTTTGAGAGCTGCCGCGGTACGGCCGTCTCGATCAGCAAGGGCGGGTTCGTGACGGTCGCGGGCTGCACGCTGCGCAACATCGGCCACAAGGCGGTGGAGGTCCGTGACGGCCAGCCGCACCGTATCGCGGGGTGCGAAATGTCCGGACTGGGCGACGGCGGCATCGCGTCGTGGGCGGGCGACGAGAAGACGCTGGCGCACTGCGGCCACGTGTTCGACAATAACCACATTTACGACTACGCGCGGTTCAGCCAGACCTATGGCGCGGCGATCCAGATCGGCGGCTGCGGCCACACCGTGACGCACAACCTGATCCACGACGGGCCCCACGTGGCGGTACTCTTCGGCGGCCGCGAGAATGTGATGGCCTTCAACGAGGTGCACAGCGTGTGTCTGACCTCGGGCGAGATGGGGGCCTTCTACACGGGCCGCAACTGGACGCTGGTCGGCAACGTGCTGACCGGCAACTACATCCACGACATCTACAACCCGCGCCAGCAGCGCAACCGCGCGATCATGCTCGACGACGGCGCGGCGGGCATCACCATGACCAGCAACTTGATCGTGCGAGTGGCCGAGGGCATCTCGCTCTCCGCCATCGGCAACGCGATCGACAACAACGTGTTTGTGCAATGTTTCCCCGCGATCTCCGGCTGGCAGACGTGGGACAAGCCAGAGGACTACCACAACGAGCGCGGCTACACGCACAAGCAGCTGGTAGACATCTTGACGTCGGTGCCGGTAGACGATCCGCCGTGGAAAGCGCGCTATCCTTGGCTGGCGATGGTGCGCGATGCGGTCCGGGGCAAGGTCGCCGTGCGCGACCCCGCCACGCGGACGAGGGTCGAACATAACGTGGCCTGGGCTGGTGCGCAGGAGTGGATGGTGCACGCCAAGAACTATCCGCGCTCGGAGAAGACCTGGCTGATCGGGGAGAGCAACCTGTCGGGAACGGATCCGCTTTTCGCGGATGCCGCGAAAGACGACTACCACCTGAAGCCGCAATCGCCCGCCTTCAAGACGGGCTTCAAGCCGCTGCCGATCGAGCAGATGGGCCTCTACGCCAGCCCCGAGCGCGCGGTCTGGCCGGTCAAGCACGCGATGAGCGCCGTCTGCACCAATCTGATCTGTTCCCCTCATTCCAAGTAGGATGCCGTGATGCGTCGCGCAGATTTCTGAACGCTGAGGTCGCCTTGCTTTGTCCCCGCCGCTCTGGCATACTCGCGTCAAACAAGGTGCGGCGGAAGTGGCGGCTGCAGAATGTTGGTGGACATTGGTGTGCGGAGCGAATTATGAGTGACTGTGATACGGATCAACACGTTCAACGGGGCGCGGCGGGAAAAGCAGAGACACTTTGCGGATGGCTGTTTCACGGCGTGACGGTGGCGGCCGTGTTCGTCATCCTGATACCGCTGGCGCTTTACGCGTTCATCCCCCCGTTCGTCGGCAAGGCCATCGGCGTGGCCGCATTTCTCGCCGCCTGCCTGGAACGATGCTGGGCGATGTATTTGCGTCAGGGCTTGGCGCGTGCCTGCGACGGGGCCGGGCGCGACTGGACCGCGATCGTCGTGGGTTACGCGTATGCGCTCACCTTCGGTTGCGCCATGGCCGAATTTCTCCTGAACAGGCGGTTTCCCGCTGCCGGCGTTGTTGTGGCGGGAGCTCTGGTGTATGGTGCGGGCGTAGGGCTGCGGTATTGGGCCTTTTACACGTTGCAGCAGCAGTGGCATGTTGACGTCTCCGACACGGAGGGGCCGCGTCATCTCGTGCGGGAGGGCGTCTATCGCCTGATTCGGCATCCGCTTTATCTGGGCGCATGCCTTGAGGTGGTCGGTCTTCCGGCGTTCATGGGCGCATGGGGCGCGATGCTGGTTGGCGCCGTGCTGTTCATTCCGTTCGAGATCGCGCGTGCCTGCTACGAGGAACGTTTTCTCTGCCAGATGTTCGGCGGCGACTATCGGCGCTACATGGAAGAGGTCTGGGGTTTTTTCCCGCTGCCCTTCACCCCGGCGAGGAAGCGCTGACCGGCTGCCTTTGCAGGTGCAGCGTGAACGTGGATCCTTGATTCACGACGCTCTCGACGGTTATCTTGCCCCCGTGGCTCTGGGCGATTTTCTGCGAGATGAACAGGCCGAGGCCCATGCCGCCGATCGAACGGCGTGTCGTGAAATCGGGCGAGAAGATGGTCTGCAAATTCTCTTCGGGGATGCCGCAGCCGTTGTCGGCAACGCTGACGCGGAGCCAAGACGGGTGGACCTCGGAACGGATCCTGATCCGCTTGTCCACTGGAGGAAGCGCGTGGATCGCGTTCTGGATCAGGTTGACGAGAACACGCTCGAGCTGCACGCGGTCGCCGAACATTTCGGCCTCGTCGCCAGAGCATTCGAGCGTCACCTGAGCGTGTGCGGCGTCTGTTGCAGGTCGGCAATCTTGCTCGCAGTTCTGCACGAACTCGTGAAACCGGAACAGCGTTTGGTGCTGGGGAGCCTTCCTGATCAGCCGCTGCCACGTGTCGAGCAGGTCGACGCAGCGGTGCATCGCGTTATCGAGCATGTCGAGATAGTCGTCGGCGTCCGGCGAGATTTCGGACGGCCGCTTCTTCAGGTCGTCGATCTCTTCCCGCAGCAGGCTTGAGGCGGAGGTGACCATGGTGACCAGATTGCGGAGGTCATGGATGAACTCCGCGGAGGACTGCCCGAGCTCGGTCAGCAGCTCTTTTTCCTGAAGGTCACAGATGCGGCGGTTCAGCGACAGCGCGTCCGAAAGAAGCCTGCTGCGCTTGCGGCGAAGGCGGGCGTGTTCGACGTGGCGCTTGACCACGGCACGCATTTCGGAAGCGTCGAACGGTTTCTCCATGTAGTCGTTCGCCTCAAAACGGATCGCCTCTTGCGCGGTCCCTAGTGCTGCGAATCCGGTCAACATGATCACGGACAAGTCCGCATTGATCTTGCGGATTTCGCGAAGCCCGTCGATCCCGTTGCGCCCGGGCATGCGGATGTCCATGATCACGACGTCCGGCATGTGTTCGCGAACCAGATCGAGCCCGCGGTCGACCGAGTCCGCGCACAGCACGCGGTACTCTTCCTTGAGAAGAAAGCGCAGGCTTTCACGGGGGCCCAGCTCATCGTCGATCACCAGCACCGCGGGGCGTGGGTCGTAGGGATCAAATGGGATCGTGGATGTCATGCAGCAGCCTCCTTGGAACGTTTGTGACTCGAAGGAGACCGTCCATCGGGCGGTCAACGGTGTTTAGAAATTGTAGGTGTAAGACAGCGCAATCAGGTGGCCTTCGAACTCATACGTGCCGGCGTAAAGGGCGTTCTCGGAGACGCTGATGTCGCGGTCGTTAAAGATGCCGATGGCGTAGGCCAGATCGACGGCGTGAGCGCCGGAATGATAGCCCAGGCCTGCGCTCACGACCGACTGGTCAACGTCCAGTGCGGAGGGGGCGAAGGTCTCGTCGGGAATCGGGCTTTGCAGGTAAAGGTATCCTGCGCGTAGCGTCCATTCGGGTGCGACGCGCCACTCCGGGCCGATGCCGAAAGTCCACGTGTCGTTCCAGTTCTGGGGTGCGTCGGCGAGGCCCAGCGTGCTGGCCAACGCGCTGTTCTCGCCGGCATCGATGGACATTGTCTTGTAGCGTGAGTATTCTAGCCATTCGACCTTGGCCTCGACCCGGACCGTCTCTGTGATCTGGATGCCGTATCCCAAGGCAATGATCGTCGGATACTTGAAGGTCGTTTCCAGGTCGCTTTCCGCCGCCGAAGCCGGGAAAGGCGGCGATGCGATGTTGACGGTCTCCATCTCTCCCTCGTACTTCAGGTCGAACGGGGCCTTGTACGTGAGGGCAAGGCGCTGGCGCTCCGTGAGGCGCCACGTGATGCCCGCATTACCGCCCACCGCCCAGCCATCCGCGTCGGCCGAGACTTTGGATCCGGATGCGTACGGCAGGTATTGGCGAAACTGCAGACGGCCGTAGTAGGCATCCAGTCCGGCTCCGACCGAGACCGAATCAGAAATGCGCCAGGACAAGGAGGGGGATGCATCGATCACCGACATCTCGGAGGAGAGCGCGTAGGCGCCATCTGAATCCCAACGTGTTTTTCGTCCATAGGGGACATGCAGGCCGAAGCCCAGCGCGAGATCGGTCTGCTCGTCGTTCTTGTGCAGGGGCCATGCCAGTGCAAAGGCCGGCAGCAGGGCCCATGGCCGCTCCGTTTCCGTCTGTCCGTATTGTCCGTCGTAATCCGCATGGCTATAGCCGACCAGCGAGGAAAGCTGAACCTCCCGAGAAGGCACGTCGACAAGATTGGCCGGGTTGTAGAAGACGGCCGACGCGTCATCGACCCAGACGATGTGGTTTCCTGCCTTTCCCAATGCGGTGGCGGTATCGGGGGGATTGCGGAATCCGTCCGCAGTCGCCGAAAGACCGATCCCTGCCAGAATCCCCAAAAAACAGCCTCTTCTTGTCATAGTCTTGGTCTACCTTATCGTGGTATCGATTGCACATTCTTGAACGAAAACGGCATTTCAACAGTTCAAGCACCATTTGTGCCATTTCACCCGTGACGCGTTTTCGCGTTACCGAAAAAGAAAATCACCGATTTAAAAATGAAAGGCTGCGCGTATCCGGCCACGTGCGTTCAAAAATGAACGGAGTTCGGCGCGGAGGTTCGCGGATCGTCCGCCCCGTACATTTTTGAACTTTCGGGTGGACACTGGACGGGATCAGGTGCGAAACTATCAGGCGGCATCATGAGTGCGCATGATCATAAAGATGAGCGTCGTGCGGTCGTCACGGGAATTGGGGTCGTGGCGGCCAACGGTATTGGCGTTGAGGCGTTCTGGCGGACGGTCAAAGCCGGTGTTTCCGGCGCCGGTCCGATCACGTTGTTCGACGCCAGCAAGCTTCCGAATCGCATCGCCGCGGAGGTGAAGGGGTTCGATCCCAAAAGCCTGTTCGCGGCCTCCGTGAAGTGGAAGCGCATGGCGCGGCATACGCAGTTTGCCATGGCGGCTTTGGACATGGCTTTGGCCGACGCCGCGTTGGGCGATTGTCTGGCCGAGGCGACGCGTCCGGTCTGTGTGACGATGGGGGTGAGTACCAGCGCGATCGAAGTGGTCGAAAGCGCAGCCAACAGCGTGTGGAAGGGGGATGAGGCCCGCCTTCGGCCGTGGCTGGTGTGGGCTTCACAGCCGCATGCCGTTACCACTACGCTTTCCGAGCAGGTTGGGAAGCAGGTCGCTTTCCAGACCGTCTCCACCGCCTGCAAAGCCGGGGCGGATGCCGTGCTGAGCGCGGTCTCCTCGATCCGTGAGGGGCGTGCCGAGATCGCGATCGCGGGCGGAGCCGATGCGCCCATCACCGCGTCCACCTGTGCCGCCTTCAGCGCCGGGCGCTTGCTTTCGGGCCGCAACGACGACCCCCTGCACGCCAGCCGTCCCTTTGACCGCGACCGCGACGGGGGCGTGTTGGGCGAAGGCGCCGGCGTTCTCGTGCTGGAGAGTTTGGCTCACGCGCGGGCCCGCGGCGCCCGCATCTGGATGGAGGTCTGCGGCGGCGCCTCTTGCCCCGACGCGTTCGGCACGCAGGCGGCGGACGGTCTGGGGGCCTGTATGACCCTTGCGCTCGCCAACTCGCGGCTGAGCGGCAGCGCCATTGACTACGTCTGTGCACACGGCCCGAGCGACCCGGTGATCGATCGTGTCGAAACCGCCATGATCCGCAGCACGCTGGGTCGCCACGCCAACCGCATTCCGGTCTCCTCGATCAAAGGCGTCACCGGCAATCCGCTCGCGGCGGCCGGCCCGATGGAACTGATCGCTTGCGCGCTGGCCTTGCGCGATGCCATAATCCCGCCGACCGCCAACTACGAGACGCCGGATCCCGCGTGCGACCTTGACTATGTCCCCCAAGCCCGCCGGACGCGGTTTGAACACGCGCTCGTTAACGTTCACGGCATGGGTGGCGGCAACACCACCCTCATCGTCCGCGCGCCCCCGTCATGACGAACCTCTTCATAGTCGCGCTGCCGATCGTGATCGCCATCAATCTGCTCTTGGGTGCGCTGGTGCTGCTGACGCATGTGCACCGACTGGTGAACCGCGTGTTCGCGATTCTGTCGGTCGTGATCTCGCTTTGGCTCTCTTGCCAGTACTTTGGCTCGGTCCAGAAAGATGTGGTGTGGCTGAACTTCTGGATCCGGCAGGCGTGCGCCACCAGCGTGTTCGTTCCCCTGCTTTTCCATTTGCTGCGCGAATCGGTGATGTGTTCGTCGCAGTCTGTTCTCCGCCTCATCGCGCGGTCGTGGTTGCGCTTCGTGGCGGCGATCGCGACGGCCTTTCTTTGCCAGACGCGTTTTTTTCTGATGGACGCGTGCTTCCCCGTGGGGGACGAAACGATCGCGGAGCCGATCTATGGGCCGGGATTTGTTCTCTTTGTCGGGTATTGGATCGTGACCGTCGCGACCCTGATCTGGGGGTTCTTCCGTGCGCTGGTGCGATCCGAAGGCATCTGCCGTATGGAGCTGCAGATCATGTCACTGGGCTCTCTTTTCGGCTTCGTGCCCGGCGTTCTCCTGGTTTTGTTGGTCCCTTTATTCACGGGAACATCGCAGAGCGGGCGGATCACGCCGATCACGGTCGTGATCTGGCTCAGCGTGATCGCCTACGGCATCGCTACGCGGCACATCATGGGGGTCGGCGAGTTTCTGCGGCGGGTGGTGACGGTCGTGCTGCTGGTGGGGTTTTTGGGCCTGTTGTATCTTCTCGCGTTCCGGGCGGTTCTGCTTCTGCCGATGGATGACGATGGCTATGTGCGGGCGCTGGCGCACGTGGTCGCCGCCGTTGCGGTGGCGCTGACGCTCGCGCCCGCCAACGCCTTTCTCCGCCGTGGCACGGACCACCTGTTCGACGACGGGCACGACGGCCTGACGCGGCTGATGCATAACGGCGGCGAATTGGCGAGGTCGATCACGACGATCGACGCGCTGTTCGACCAGTTCGGGCACCTGCTCCAGGACTCGCTCGGACTCTCTCAGTTCTGTGTTTATCTCTCGGACGCCGGAGACGAGTATGCGCTCCGGGCGAATCTGGGCGAAAAGGCGGTTGCACAGACGATCTCGAAGCCGGATCCGCTGGTGCAGGCCCTGCTTATCGAGCGTTATCCCCTTCTGCGCGACGTGCTGCGCCGTTCGGGTGATGCGCCTCTTCAACGGCTGTCGGAACAGTCGCTTTCCCGCCTCAAGGCCGAGGCCGCCGTCGCGCTGCGCACGAAGAACGGGCTGGTGGGGTTCCTGCTGCTTGGCGGGCGGAAGAACGGACGGATTTTCGGTCGCCGCGAGGAGGACGCCCTGATGTTTCTCGGCGACCAAATGGGGATCGCGATCGAGAATGCGATGCTCTATACCCGACTGAGGGACGCCCAGGTCTATGACGAAGTTCTGCTCGACAATCTGGTGACCGGCGTCGTTGCCGCCGACACGGAGGGGCACGTGACAGTCTGCAATCGTGAAGCGCTGCGCATCCTGCAGCCGGCCGGGGCCAGCCCGGTCGTCGGACGCTTGGCCGCGGAGGTTTTTCCCGCGGCGATCTGGGACGAAATGCGCGCGAGTCTGGCTACGGGAAAAGGCATTCGCGACCGCGACTTGGCCTTTGAAGCCGAGGCGAGCGAGGAGCGCCACGTGCGATTCGCGACGGCGGTCTTCGGCGGCGACGGCCGTGTTAAGTCGGGTGTGCTGGTGGTGGTGCAGGACACCACGGCGCTGCGGAGGTTGGAGGAACAGATTCGGCGTAGCGACCGGCTGGCGAGTATTGGCACGCTGGCCGCCGGCATGGCGCATGAAATCAAGAACCCTCTGGTCTGTCTCAAGACCTTCGTCCAGCTGCTGCCCAGCCGGTATGACGATCCCGATTTCCGCAGCACCTTCACGCCGCTGCTCGGAAACGAGGTGGAGCGCATCAATGCGATTGTCTCGCAGCTGCTCAACTTTTCGCGGCCTGTCAAGTCCACCCTCGTGCCGCTTGCGCTGCATCCCGTCCTGGACGCCGCCTGGCAGCTGGCTGCCCAGCAGCTTAAAGCCAAAGGGCTTGTTTTCCAGCGGCGCTATGAGGCGGGGGATGACCGTTTGTTGGGGGACCTCCATCTGCTCGGGCAAGTGTTTTTGAACCTGTTTCTGAACGGGATCGATGCGATGGAGTGCGGCGGGACCCTGACGGTGACGACGGCGGAGGTTCCCGCGCATGACCTGTTCTGGCAGACGCTGGAACAGGGGGGGGCGAAATGGATCGAAGTCAGGGTTAACGATACGGGGCGCGGCATTCCGCTCGAAGACCGGCCGCGCATCTTCGACCCCTTCTTCACGACGAAGGCCAACGGCACGGGCTTGGGGCTGTCGGTCGCGCACGGAATCGTCCTCGAGCATCAGGGGATGATCGATGTCGATAGCACGGTCGGGGTGGGCACGAGTTTCCGCATACTGCTGCCGTTACTCGGTGCCGAAAAAGGATCGGCGGTCAGTGGAAAGGATGGGGAGGCATGACAACTCCCGCGACGGCGTGTTTGTTGTTGACGTGCGATTCCGGTTTGGCGCTGCGGCTGACTCGGGTTGCCGGTGGCATGGTGGACATTCGCGTCACAGCCAACCGCGGGGAGTGGGCTCGAGAGAAGGGGGCGCTGACGGTGCAGCTGCTCGATTTGCGGCATTCGGAGGCCGCGGAGGCGCTGGAAGATGCACCAGCAGAAATCCGCAGCGGCATCGTGGTTTTCGGCGTCCCCGAGTCTGAACCGTACCAGTCTTGCCGCAGCGAGGGCGTGTTCGCGGTCGAGCCGCTGGACGTGGCGCCCGAGCACCTGCGCCGGACTCTGCGTCAGGCCATCCTGCTGCGACAAACGCAGGAGGAGCTGAGCCTGGCGCGGCAACAGTTGGCTGCGGCCGCACGCCCCGTCTCTGCGCCCATGGAAGACGAGCCCAGCCTGAATCTTGCACCTTTGGATGAGCTCTGGCGGGCTGCGCGCCACTTCCAAGACATCCGGAAATTGCTCGACCAGCTTGCCGAGGGCGTCGCCGCGGCCAGCAGGGTCGTTCGCGTGGGGCTGTTCGCCCGGCTACACGACGAGGCCTGCTATCGGCTCTGGTCCGGCTTGCGCTGCCTGGATTGCACGCGCTCGTTCTCTGTCGAGCCCCACGACCCGTTCGTGCGGTGGCTCGAGCGCCATGCCCACCTGATTTGCCGGGCCCATCTCGCCCACGTCGACGACCTTCGTGACCGCCGATTGCTGCAGCACGTACTGGACGAGTCGGGTGCCGAGATCATCGTTCCGCTTCTCGGCAAGCGCGGGCTGCTCGGCTGGATTTTTGTCGGTCACCGTTCGACCGGCGTCCCGTTTGCGCCGCGTGACTTGTCTGATCTCACCGTCATCGGCGAGCAAGTCGCGACGTTGCTCGAGAACGCCTTGCTGGTCGAGGAGCTTGCCGTCCAGAAAACGCTGGCCGAGAATCTGCTCGAGGCCATTCCCGTCGGCATTCTGGCGGCGTCGGAGGACGGCGTGGTGCGCTGGTTCAACCGGGCCGCCGAGCAGATCCTGGGCGTGACGGCCGCGGAGGCGGTGAACCATCCCGTGGAGCGGGTCGGCAGCCGCATCGCCGACGTGATTCTCGGGACGATTCGCGAGGAAAAGTCCGCTGCGACGGTCTCCTGGAACGATCTTGCGAGCCGTCGCACCATCCGGGCTGACGCCCTCCGCGTCGGGCGCGACGGGGCCTGCATGGGGGCCATGCTGCTGCTCTCCGACATCACGCGCGAGCGCCTGCTTCGCGAAAAGCAGGAGGAGCTGGAACGGCACGCGTTCTGGAACGACCTCGCCGCCGCGATGTCACACGAGGTGCGCAATCCGCTGGTCGCGATCAGCACCTTCGCGCAACTCCTCCCCGAACGTTACGCGGATCCGGAGTTCCGCGAGAAATTTTTCGGCGTGGTCATCGGCGAGGTGAGCCGTCTGAATGCGATCATCACCCAGATCAACGCGTTTGCGCATCCGCCGGCCCTGGTCTTCAAGGCGGTTTCCCCTGCCGAGATTGCGCTCCAGGCGTGTGCCCGCGCTTCGAAGTGGCTGGGCGGCAAAGAGGAGCACGCGGTCGCATGCGAGGCCGAGGAGAGCTTGCCGCTGCTCACGGCCGACGTCGACGTGCTGGCCGACGGCTTGGCCCACGTGTTGGTCAATGCGTTTGAGGCGGTGTGTGACCGGCCGTCGCCGCGCGTGGCTCTGCTTGTGCGCGGCGCCGGCGACGGCGCGCGGCGGTCGGTCGTTTTTGCCGTCAGCGATAACGGCGCGGGGGTGGTGCCAGAGATGCGGGGCAAGCTGTTTTCGCCGTTCAGCACGACCAAACCGCGGGGCTTGGGGCTGGGGCTGCCGTTGGCGCGGCGCGCGGCCGTCGACCACGGCGGGCGGATCGATGTCGACACGACGGGCGGCGGAACGACGGTGATCATCACGCTGCCGCTGGAGGAGAAACTCAACAATGCCGAGACTACTGATCGTTGACGACGAACTGGGTAGCCGCGAGTCCCTGCGCTTAATTTTTTCGCGCGACCACGCGGTGCTCTGCGCTTCAACCGCGGAAGAGGCGCTGGCGGTTCTGGGACTGCAGCAGGTGGACCTCGTCCTGCTCGACGTGGTGATGCCCGGGCGCTCCGGACTCGATCTGCTGCGCCAGATCCACGCCGAGCATGTGGACCTGCCGGTCATTATGATCAGCGCATCGACCGCCATTTCACCCGTGGTAGAGTCGATCCAGCAGGGGGCCGTCGACTTTGTTGGCAAGCCTTTCGACGCCGATAACATCCGGCATCTCGTGCGCCGCGCACTCGAGACCAAACGACTCCACCGCCAAGTCGCCGTGCTGGAGCACGAAGTTTCTGCGACCTTTCCGACGCGCGACATCGTCGGCCGATGTTCCGTTTTCACGGCGGTCATCGAGCAGCTGCGGCAGGCGGCTGCCACCGATGCGACCGTGCTGATCCAGGGCGAAAGTGGAACGGGAAAAGAGCTGGCGGCCCGGCTGCTCCATGCGCAAAGCCCGCGATGCGAGGAACCGTTCGTCGCGGTCCATTGCGCGGCGTTGCCCGAGAACTTGTTGGAGAGCGAGCTGTTTGGTCATGAGAAGGGCGCGTTCACCAGCGCCGACCGTCAGAAGCCGGGCCGCTTCGAACTGGCGGGATCCGGCACGTTGTTTTTCGACGAGATCGGCGAGATGAGCGCCGTTACCCAGGTCAAGTTGCTGCGCGTGCTGCAGGAGCGCGAGTTCATGCGCGTCGGCGGCACGCGGCTGCTGCGCACCAACGCCCGCATTGTGGCGGCAACGGGGCGCGACTTGCGCAAGATGGTCGCCGATGGGCTTTTCCGCGAGGATCTTTTTTACCGTTTGAACGTTGTGCAGGTCCGCCTTCCGCCCCTTCGGGAGCGCCGGGAGGACATTCCGCTGCTGCTCGCCCATTTTCTGGAGCGTCTCGGCCCTGTGCTGCACGCCTCGGCCCGCGGGTTCGAGCCGGAGGCCCTGCGCCGTTTGTGCGATTACGCCTGGCCTGGCAACGTTCGCGAGCTGCGTAACGTGGTCGAGCGGGTGCTGGTCCTGCACGGCAGGGATGAGGCGATCTCTGCCTCCCAGCTTCCCGAAGAGTTTCAGAGCGCGCTGCCGGCACGCGCGGCACCGGACCGGGATGCGCCGGCCGCCGCCGCGGAGGCCCCGCCGCAGACCGGCCAGACGCTCGAGGCCGCCGTCAGCGCATACGAGCGTCAGCTCATCGCGGCGGCCTTGCGTCAGGCCGGCGGAGTGCAGACGCGTGCGGCTGAAACGCTGGGCACCACGCGCCGCATCCTGCGCTACAAAATGGGTAAACTCGGTCTCGCCGAACAGTCGCTTTTGGAGACAACGGAATTGACGCCCTGACCGGACGATTTGCGCTGTCCCGCGCAGTTCGCAAAAAAGAGTGCCGAGTTCGCATAATGAAGATTGCGGGATTTCGTGAGGGAATTTAAATTTAAAGCACGCCTAGTGAGGGGTTTGGCGTTTAAGGGGGGGGATCATGAGAATACTGATGACCGCGATGCTGGTCGGATGGTCGGCGTGTTTCATCGCCATGGGGGAGACCAAGGCTAAGGGACACCGTTCCATCACATGGGAAAAGTTCAAAGCGTCCGGGCCGCAGCTGAAACAGATCGGCTGGCTCGATTCGCGGCACTCGAAGGACATCCTGTCCTCGTCGTGGTCGATCGGCTGCGAAACGCTCGACCGCGACTACGCCAGGTTCAGCGTGTACAAGGACTATGTGGGTGAACTCGGTGCCAAGCACGCGCGTCTACAGAGCGGCTGGGCGAAGACGGAGAAGGAAAAGGGCACGTACGACTTCGCATGGCTGGACTATCACGTCAAGGGGTTGACGGAGCAGAGCGTCAGACCGTGGATCTGTCTGTGCTATGGCAATCCGATTTACGGCTCGACGATCAATCTCGGCTCGGGGTTGGCACCGCTCGTCCATTCGGAGGAGGCGATGGCCGCGTGGCTCAAATATGTCGCTGCCACCGTCACCCGATACAAGGCATCTGTCAACGAGTGGGAGATCTGGAACGAGCCGTTCGGCCAGGGTAAGGACTACGCTGTTCTGGTGCTCAAGACTGCGGCCCTCATCAAAGAGATCCAGCCCGACGCCGTCACCTTGGTCACCGCGATCACCGACAAGGACCGTTTGGACGTGCTGGAGGCGCTCAAGGGCGCGAACAGCCTC
This sequence comes from Kiritimatiellia bacterium, assembly GCA_035353175.1. Classification (GTDB taxonomy): domain Bacteria; phylum Verrucomicrobiota; class Kiritimatiellia; order RFP12; family UBA1067; genus DAOPZC01. Next base: position 29,993 of record DAOPZC010000008.1, read on the forward strand.
GACCTCGTCGATTTCTGGGCGTATCACCCGTACACGGGAAACCCCGACACCAGCTACGCGTGGGTCGAGAAATCACAGAAGGTGCTGGCGGCGTACAGCCCGAAGTACAGGCTGTACCAGGGCGAGGTCGGATGTCCGGCGATCTTGGAGTGGACGCACGCGCTGGCCGACTACCCGTGGACCGAGTACAGCCAAGCGAAGTGGAACCTGCGGCGCATGACTGGGGACCGCGTGCGCAACATCCCGTGCAACGTCTTCACAATGATCGACCTCAAGTACACCAACATGCAACAGTCGTTCGGCATGATCCGCTCGAACCTGCTGCTGCAATTCATCTACAAGCGGCCGACCTTCTACGCGGTGCAGCACATGATGAGTTTCTTTGACGATGCGGTGAAGGCGGTCGGGCCGCTCGAGTGCGAAATGGCGGCGAAGCGCAAGCTGACGGTCGCCGGTTTCGAAAAGGCCGGGACGCCGGTCGCGCTGGTCTGGTACGGCGACAAGGTCCCGGGCGATGAATTGGTGTGGGAGCCGGTCGACCTGACTGTCAAAGGCGTCGCGTTCAAAGACCCCGTCTATGTGGAGATGGTCACCGGCAAGGTGTTTGAACTCGCGCCATCCTCCTGGAAGAGCGAAGGCGGGGATACCCGGCTGACACAGCTGCCGGTGTGGGACAGCCCGATGATGCTCGCGGAACGTGCGCAGGTTCCGTTGCGCCAAGACGCGAAAGAATAGTCGGTGAGTATGACGCGCCACGCTTTCTGCAACTTGCTGTGTGCGGCTGCCGCGCTCTCGGCGCTGGCGGGCCAGAGTCCGGCCGTCGCCGCGTCGCCGTCGCCTCAGTCGGACGTCTCGAGAATGCTCTGCGAGGTTAAAAGCCATCAGGGAAAGCCGACGATGTTCGTGAACGGCGTACCGCGTTTCCCGATGGCCTACACGTCGTATTATCCGGAACCATTCCGCTACCAGCAGATGGGTGAACACAACGTTCATTTCTATAGCGTGACGCTGACGTTGACCGACAAATGGCTGGGCGGCGACAAGCCTGTCAAGTGGAACACGCCGGGGCTGTGGCGGGGGCCGGACGAAGTCGACCTCTCGGTCGTCGAGACGAGCTTGAAAAAGATCCTCGACGCGGATCCCAATGCGTTGATCTTCCCCCGCCTGTTTTGCGACAGTCCCGCGTGGTGGGATCTGCTGCATCCGGAAGAGACCAACGGCGAGGGGACGCTCGGCGGGCAGGCGCGCCGGCAGTCGTTCTCGTCTTTGGTCTGGCGCCGCGACACGGCGGCTGCGGTGAAAAAAATTGTCCGGGCCGTGACGGCGTCGAAGTTTGGCGACCACGTGATCGGTTTTATGGTCACGGCAGGCGGAACCGAGGAGCTGGCCAAAGGGATTGACCCAAGCGCGTGCGCGCAACAACGGTTCCGCGAGTGGCTATTCGCGCAGTACGGGAACGATGCCGCGGCGATCGGGCGGCTCTTCGGCAAGAAAATCGAGGCGCTTTCCATTCCCTCGGTCGCCGAATGCTCGGCCGGCGATCGCGGCAACTTCCTCGACCCGCAGAAATCCCGGCTCGTGATCGACTATCGCCGGTTCCATTCGCTCGAACTGGTCGACTCCGCGCTGGCCTTTTGCAAGGCGGTGAAAGAGGGTTCGGATGGCCGGCTGATCACGGGGCTTTTCTACGGGTACACGCGGATCTGGCCGGACACCGGCCACCTGGCCTTGCGGCGGGTCCTCGACTGCAAAGAAGTCGATTTCGTCACGACGGCCGGAGGCTTCAGCTACACGGAGACGGACTCCGTCCTGAAGGCTGGCAAGCTTTTCTACAGCGAAATCGACGCACGGACCTCGCTCAGCCAGTGGATATCCAAGCTGCGTCCCGACATCGATCCGCACGGCATCTACAACGAGAAGCGGTGGTTCGGTCCGCCGTCCATTCCCGAGAGTCTGCAGCGTCTGAAGGCCGTGTTCGCCCAGAACCTGGTGAACGGCTGGGCCAACTGGTGGTTTGATCTTTGGGGTGGCTGGTACGACGACGAGGCGTTCCTGCGGATGTTCGCACAGATGCAGTCGGCCGGCGAAGAGAGCATCGGTCTCCCGCGCAAGTCGGTGGCGCAGGTCGCCGTTTTTTTGGATGAGAATTCGTACCGCTATCTGCCCTACGGGGTGGCGCAGAACGGCGGTAAATTCGCGTGGATCATTGCGCAGTTGAATGCGGTCGCGACCATCGGCGCCCCCCACGACCTCTATCTTCTCGACGACTTGGCTGATCTCGATCTCGCGCGTTACCGCATGATCGTTTTTCTCAACGCCTTCGCCCTTTCTGATGCTCAGCGGAGGATGATTCGCGAGCGGTGCATGACGAACCGGCGTCTTCTGGTTTGGATGTATGCCCCCGGGCTGATCTCCGACACGCTGTCGGCCGATAATGTGTCGTCGCTGCTCGGGCTGGACGTGCGGATGGAGCCGGCGCACCCCAAGGCGCGGATTGCCGTGACGTTGCCTGCCGGGGTGACAAACTATGAAGGCGCGGCGTTTTCCCCGTTTCTCCATGTCGCAGGAGGGGCCGACGCGGCCGTCGGCCGGACAGCGGAGGGCCAGGTCGTGGTGGCCGAGAAACAGGACGCGGCATGCCGCAATCTCTTTGTGGCGATGCCGCCGATGCCGGCGCCCCTGCTCCGGCACTACGCCCGTCAGGCCGGCGTGCATCTTTACTGCGACTCGGATGCCGCCGTTTACGCCAACGAAAGCTACCTGGCGGTCGTTGCGTCGGGCCGGCAGAAGGTCCGGCTGCCGAAGAAGGCCGCGCTGAAAGAGATGCTCTCGTTGCGCCGGGGAGCCTCCGCGCTCTCGGACGGCGCCGAGTTTCCGGCGGGGACGGCTTTCGAGATGGATTTCACGGAGTATCCTTGTCGTGTCTTTCGCGTGTTGGATCAATGAAGGCGTGGAAAGGCTTGCTTTTTCGAAACAAAAAGGAGTGGAACGATGAAACGTTTTGTCGGTTGTTTGCTGATGGCGGCTGCGGTCGCTCAGGGCGCGGGGAAGGACGGCGTGTACAGCGTCATGGAGTTCGGCGCGGTGCCGGACGGCAAGACGGACAACACGGCGGCGATCCAGAAGGCTCTCGACGCGTGCGCTGACGCGGGCGGCGGTACGGTGCGGGTGGCGGGTGGCGCGTTCATGACCTACACGCTCCACCCGCGCTCGAACACGCGGCTCGAGATCGAAGCGGGCGCGTCGTTGGAGGGCGGACCAGACCCGCTTCTCTATCCGGAGTTCGAGCCGTCGCCCCACTGGCGGGTCGAGTTCGCCCTGCGCCGCAACAAGCGGGCGATGTTCTATGCGGTAGCCCAGACCAACCTCACCATCTGCGGCCGCGGCACCATCAACGGTCACGCCGAGCTTTTCCACGAGAGCACCGACGGAGGTAAGTCTTGGCATCGGAAACATGACCAGCTGCTCACCGGACGCAACATCTTTCTGGTTGGATGCAAGGATGTCACGCTGGACGGATTCACCATCCAGAGCCCGACGGGGTGGAGCATGTGGCTGCTGGATTGCGACCGCGTGGCCGTCCGCGGGCTGAGGATCGACATGGACCTGAGGTTTCCGAACGGCGACGGCATCCACATCGGTTCCTGCCGCGACGTGACCGTGAGCGACTGCATCGTCCGCAGCAGCGACGACTCAATCATTCTGCGCGCCTACCAGCATCAGCTGAATGAGCCGAAGGCCTGCGAGCGGGTCGTGATCGCTAACTGCGTGCTGCAGAGCAACCAGTCGGCCGTGCGGATCGGCTGGACGCACGACTACGAAATCAAGGACTGCCGCTTGAGTAATCTGGTCGTTCGCGACTCGCGGGCGGGTATCAGCATTCTCATGCCTCCGTTGGACAAAGTCCCGAACGATCCGCCGCGAGGACCGGGCGCGCCGCCTCTGCCGGAGGGGGACGCGGTTCGGCCGTTTGGTGTCGAGAACGTGCACTTCAGCGACATCAGCATGGACTGCCGGCAGGGGCCGATCCTCGTTTCGCTCGCGCCGGACACCAAGGTCAGCCGCATCCGCAACCTCACCTTTTCGAACATGACCATCCGCTCTCCGGAGTATCCCTCGTTTACCCTGCGGCCGGGCGACCGCGTCAGCGATATCCTGCTGAGCAACGTGCGTTTCGAGATTTTGCCCGGCGGCAAGAACGCCTTCGGCATCCGGGGCGTGGAGCGGCTGACGCTCGACCGCGTGACCTTTGTCGACGGGGGGGGCGGACAGGATGCGCGGTGAACAAAGGACATTCGCAAAATCGAATATCTAGTTCGCTTTATCCAGATTGTGTAAGAGACCGGATAACCCTATAGTGGTTCCATCATTTCAAATGGGGTGAATATGTGGAAGAGAGTGCCCGTTTTGTTGGCGTTGGCGCTTTACTTAGGCGCGGGCTGGGCCGGCGGCTGCGTGCTGGCGGCGTCTGGAAACATGCTGAACCTCGCGAATCCGGGACTCGAAAACGTCGGCAGGGGATGGCGGATTTGGAGCACGGGAAACGGGCGCGGAAGGTGGCCCGGAGACGCGCACGGCGGAACCGCAGCCGCCCTGATCGAGACCAGCAATGCGTGCCAGCGCTGCATCCTAGTGTCTCCCGGGGTGCCGGGGCTTCAGTCCGGCATGCGGCTCCGCGTGTCTTTTTTTGCCAAGTGGCTTTCCGGTGACAGCACGGTTTTCATCGGCTTTCACGAATATGCCGGCGATGTGGCCAACATGCGCAGGGAGTGGCCAGAACGATGGCGGGGGCAGATCCCCAAGGGCGGGGCGTGGCACCTGATGCAGGCGGACGTCGAGGTTCCCGTGTTCGCAGCCGACACGCAATCGATGCTGAAGGTCCGCATTGGCCTTCCCTATGCCCGGCAGGCGCATTGGCGCAAGTCGTTCGCAGGTTTTGAGGAATCACGCTATCTGCTGGATGATATTTCGATCGAGGCCTTGAGCGGGCCTGTTTTCGCTCCTGCGAGGTCTGCCGTGGCAAAGGCGGTGAAGCACTCGTTCGACAAGGCCGATCCCCGCGACGATCCCTCGCGGTTCGGCGTGTTTTGGACGCCTTGGCGCACCTATTGCCGGGTACCTCTCAAAACACCCCGTGAATTCGACCGGCCCAGTCAGGAGATGGATGAGGAGCTGGACGCGATGCGTGACGCCGGCGTCCGATGGATCAGGTCCATCTGGCGATGGGACAAGATTGAGTGGGAGGCCGGCAAGCCGGACTACGCCTTTCTGGACGACGTGGTCGAGCGCGCGTGGAAGCGTGGCATCCGTTTCGTGCCGTGCCTGAACACGACGCCCCGGTGGGCCTCGACGGCGCCCGCCGACGATCCGGACTTCCGCTGTTATCCGCCTGAGCTGACGGCTTGGTCGAATTTCGTGTTTCAGACCGTCTCGCATTTCAAGGGGCGCATCAAGTATTGGGAGACGTGGAACGAGCCCAACCATGTATACTGGTCGGGGACAGTCGACGAGTTCTGCCGACATCACCAGACCGCGTATCGGGCGGCCAAAGCGGCTGATCCGCAGTGTCAGATTCTTCTTGGTGCGTTTGCCGGCTCGGGTGCGGTCTTTTTGGATCAGCTCTTGTCGATGGGGGTGAAGGATTACTTCGATGTTGTTTCGTTCCATCCTTACTCAGGGCAAAAAGAGAGCATCGATCCAGCCGAGCGTATGACGGCGCACGTCCTGAGGGTGTTGTCGGAGTATGGCTGCGAGGACCGGCCGGTCTGGTTCACCGAAATCGGTTGGCCGGGAGACTTGGCCCCGGGCATTGGGGCCGCTCGACAGGCAGAGTTGCTGACACTTTTATACGGCCATGCTTTTCCCGCGTGCGTCGAAAAAGTCTTCTGGTTCCCGTTCGACACCTGGGGTAAACGCCCGCCGAAACCGGGCAAAGGCGGAAGCGGGCTGGCTGGCGTCTATGACGGCAAGGTTGTGCTGACACCGGCGTTCGAGGCGTATCGGAAAACGGCGGAGAAGGCCGGATCTTTATTGAAAAAAGGGGGAGATGGCGGAGATGAATAGAGAAACACTTGTTCGGACGATCACGTTCGCTGGGCTGTTTATCGTTTGTGCGATTACGGGCAATGCGGCCGCGCAGGCTGCACCTGTCAAGAAAAAGCCCGCCAAACCGCCTGTCCCCCTCACGGAGGTCCCGATCACAAAGGCGGAGCCGGTCGCGGGACGCGCGGCCAGCCTGTTGCCTGCGGGCAAAACGTGGAAACTGGTCTGGAATGACGAGTTCGACGGCACGAAGCTCGACGACACAAAGTGGAATTACCGCCTGCACTACTGGGGCTTCAAGTCGCCCACCTTTACCGACGAGGGAGTCGAACTCGACGGTGAAGGCCACCTGAAGATCGGCCTCATCCGCAAGGGTGACGACTTCTACTCAGGGCATCTGCAGACAGGCGGCAATACGTTTGACTTGCCGCGCGACGAGGATGCCCCTGGCCCCTGGCTTTTCGGAACGAAAAAGCCGGCGAAGTTTATGCACAAGTTCGGCTACTATGAGATCCGCTGTAAGCTGCCGAAGAACGACGGCTGGCACGCGGCGTTCTGGCTGCAGTCTCCCTCCATCGGCGCTCACCCCGATCCGAAGTACTGCGGCGTCGAGTGCGACATCATGGAGAACTACCGCCAGCACACCGAGGGTACGATCGGCTGCGGCAACGGCTGGGGCGGCTACGGCAAGGAGAACAAGTGGTTCGGCCACTTTTGGTTCAACTACGAGGAGACTGCGGACGGTTGGCACTATTATGGCGTCGACTGGTCGCCCGAGGGGTATGTCTTCTACGCCGACGGCAAACTGGTGGGTAAGCAGATGCCACCTCAGTGTCCGGTCTCGGAAGTGGACCAGTTCATTCTCGTCTCGACGGAGTGCCACGGCTATCATCGTTCCGCCAACCGCGGTGGGCTGGAGTCGAAATCGCCTGCCGGATGGAACGGTAAGCCCGTGCCCGCGCTGTTCAATGCCGTCCTGCCAGACTGGTTCGAGGTCGATTTCGTAAGGGTGTTCGATGCGGAGCAATCTAGACGCAATGAGTATGGGAACTAAAGTCCCCGCATCCATCAGGCGATCCTTGGTCGGGGCATCTTCCCGATGCGTCTGCGGCGGGTTCGGGAAACCCGACCTGTCGGAGGTGGGGGGCTACCTTGCGATGCGATCCGCAGTCTGGTTCCTGTAGTCCCCCATGGTGGAACCATAGGTCTGGCGGAAAATCACCCCAAGGTGGTTGGGTCCGGTGAAGCCGCAACGCTTGGCGATTTCGGAGAACGGGAGCGTTGTCCGGGTGACCAGCGAGCGGACGGTGTCCATGCGGGCGCGCTGGATCTCGTCCATGACCGACCGGTTGAGTGTTTGCGCGAAGCGCTTTTCGACCCACCGTTGCGTGACGCCCGCGTGGTCCGCCACGTCCGAGACGCGGATGTTCAGCCCTGCGTTGATGCGGATGTACTCGAGCGCGCGGATCACGAGCCTGTCGTTCACCTGCAGGCGCTGGGTCGAGGCGCGCGCCACGACCTCCTGCGGCGCGAATGTGACGCACCGCTGTTTTTTCAGTGTCTTGCGCATGAGCTGGTCCAGCAGTTCCGCGGCGGCGTATCCGGCACGCTCCATATCCACAGCGATGCTCGAGAGCGGCGGCAGACTGGTTTCGCAGATCATCACGTCGTTGTTCACCGCGAGTACGGCGACCTCATACGGGACGGGCAGGTCGGCCGCGAGGCAGGCGTTGAGCACCTGTCGTCCGCGCGCGTCGTTAGCCGCGAAGACGGCAAGCGGCTTGGGCAGCTTGGCAAGCCAGCGGCTCATGCGCGTGCGCTCCACTTCCCATTCGGTGCGCTCGAAATTTGTCGGGGATGGATAAATCGCGCACCCGTGTCCCGCTTCAGCGAGACGGGAGACGAACGCCTCTTGCCGCCAACGCGACCAGTTCATGCCACTGGGCTCGCCGACGAATGCGAAGTTCGTGAAATCGTTGGCGAGATAATGGTCGGCCGCACGCTGCGCCACGGCGGCCGAGTCGCACGATACGCGGCAGCAGCGCGAGAGCGTGTGGATGGGGTCAAGGTACTCGTCGATCGGATCGATGAGTACGGTGGGTAGCTTGGCGGCCACGACATCGGCGGCGACTTGCGGGTTCGGGATGCGGGCGATGATGCCGGAGCCGCGCCAGACCCGCAGATCGGGCATCTTCTGATCGTTCGCGCCGCCCGAGTCGAGGTGCAGCGCCCACGGACCGTAGAGGCGCACATAATCGAGGATGCCCCGCAGCATTCCGCGGGACACTTCATGCGACGACTCCAACAGGATTGCGACTTGCGGGATCTGCTGACGCGTGGCCTTTTTGGCCTGTGGCCGTTTTTCAAGCATGCCGATAGTATAGCGACAAACGCGGCGTTGAGGAATGCAGATTTAGCGGACTTTTGGGGCGGGAGTGGGGTTCGGAAAATCGAGCATCGAGTTCGGGAAATCGAGGTTGTAGGACTTCTCCAGTCCTCATATAGTGAAAGTGATTATTGTTTAAGATGATATTTCATCGTACAAAGAACAAAGGAGTCGGTCATGAAACAGCGGATTCTGTTGGCGGTGAGCGTGGCAGGCTTGGCCGTGTTCGGTCATGCGGCCAGCGCCAATTTGCATTGGAAAGGGCCCGACGGCGTTTTTGAAGAGATGTCCAGCTGGGTCGAGAACAACAAGGTGCCGACCGCCGAAGATTTCATCATCGTTAAGAATTACAGCGGTGCGAATTGGTCGGTCTCGTTCGCCAACGACGAGACCAGCTGGAAGTCGGAAATCGGCACGCCTCGGACGGATTACGAGACCGTATTCAAGATGAACGGCTACGCGTGGGCATTGAAGGAGGACCTCCACATGGGAGAGCTGACCGTCGGCGGAGGGCGCATTGTGTTCACGAACGGAACGTTGTGTGCGCCGGTTCTGAGCTTTGTTCCATCGGTGACAAACACTTTGCTGCTGTCGATGAACACCGTCACCTGCGAGGTGGGGACCACAAAGTATGGGTTTACGCGCGCCACGTTCGAAGGCGGAAGTCTGAAGGTGACCAATCTGTTCTCGGTGGGGCAGACCGGTAGCCGCGAAGCTTCGGTGACATTTGACAAAGGGGCCGTGGTCAGTGCCACCAACTGGTTCGTTGTGGGCGATGAGGTCGGCGCGACGGGCGGGATCATCAATGTCAACGGGCATCTCGAATATCAGGGAGGCAACGCGTTTTTCATCGGCCGTGCCGGGTATGGCTCTCTGACGGCGGCGGGAGGTTCGACGTTCATTCAAAACATTCCTTATGTTGGCTATACGAATACGGGCGTCGGCGTCTTGACGGTGACGGGTGGGGCGAACACCTTTGGAACGGTTGCGGAAAACAAACTGAATGTCGGGCAATACGGTCGGGGAAAGGTCTTGGGCTACGGCGGAACAAATTACGCATGCGGTCTTAACTTCGGTTACAACCGCGGCGGTTACGGCGAAATGATCCTGACCAACGGGTCGTGGACGTTTTCAAACTATTCGTGGATCGGCTATTACGGCAAAGGCGTCGTTTCCATGAGTGGCGGGACGATGGTTTCGCCTTCCGCGTATTGCATTGGGCGTCAGTCCGGAGGAACGGGGATCGTCACAGTCGCGGGCGGAGCGCTGGACGTGAATGCCGAAATCCGGTTGGGGGGCGCTGCGGGTTCATACGGCTCTCTTGAGCTTTCCGGAACTGGCGTGCTGAAAGCGGGATTCATTTCGGAACAGGAGTCGGGTGCCGCCAGCAGCCTGCTTTTCGATGGCGGCACGCTGCAGCCGAAGTGGAATCTTGCGTCGGGCGCGCTGATCCGCTCGGTGGATGATATCCGCCTGACGGCGAATGGACTGGTCGTCGATACGGCGGGCAAGGACGCCGTGATCACGGGGATGCTGCAGAATGCTTCGGGCGAGGCGGGCAGCATCACCAAGAAGGGCGCAGGGAAACTGACGCTTGTGGGCGCGCGTGCGGCCACCGGCCCGGTTTCGGTTCAGGATGGCACGCTTGCGATGAGCAACAGCGTGACCGTGTCGGCGGGGGCGTCCAGAATTGACGGGACGCTGACGCTGGCGGCGGTGGACGACCGGCTTATCGTCGGTGCGGGGGCTGTGCTGGCGGGCACCGGCGCGGTGGCGCGGGTGACGCTGCAAGACAACGCCATGTATGCGCGGTCCAAGGCGGACAACGCCGTGACGCCGCTCACGGTCAGTGACTGTGTGGCGAGCGGCCGGCTAACGATTGCGCTGACGGGGTACACGTTGAGAGAGCTGAAAACGGCATTGCCGCTGATCCGTATGCCGACGGCCGCCATCGATACCGGAAAAATCAGCGTCACGTTGAACGGGGTGACGAATCGGTTTCTGCTCGCAAAATATGTCGCGGACGGCGGGCAACAGGTGCTTTCCGTCTCCTATTCGGCTGGAACGTTGGTCCGGGTGAGATAGCGAGATTCACGAAGAACAAGCCGCAAAATAAGAAAGGGACGAGGATGAAGACACTCATGGGCGTTTTGGCGGTCGGCGTTTGGATGCTCGCGCCGAAGGTGGACGGGGAGGGGATCAAAGCGGGAAAAGGCGCTCTGCTGGTGGCTACGAACGGGCTCAGCCTGACCCCGTCCGTCGCGTCCTGCCCGGCGAGCCGGGCCACGGGCGAACCTTTCTGGTCGATGACGCTGGAGCCGGACGCGTGGCCCGCCACCACGGGGCAAGGGCTGACGCTGACGGACTTGGGTCAGACCAGTGTCCGCCGCGAGGCGCTGCCGGACGGCGTGCGGCTCAGCTATGACACGCTGACCGACGGCAGCCGGACTTTCCGGATTTCACTCGCCTTGGAGATCCGGGCGAAGGGGGACGGCTTCGCGGTGACGGGGGCTGTCACGAACGGCGCGCGCGGATGGCTGGTCACCGGATTGACCGCTCCTGCCCTGAACGGCATCGCGGCAGATTTGGCGACGCACCCTGTCCTGTTGCCGGAGGGCTTTGGCAAGCGGGTGAACCGCGTGCCGAAGGAGGGAGAGAAACAAAAGGAGTGGTCACAGCAGGGGACGTCATATGAGATGGGGACGCCTTATCCGGGCTCCCGCGGCACGATGCAGTGGTGCGCGTTTGCCGGGCGCGACGGCGGCCTCTATTTCGGCAGCCATGATCCGGAGCACCGCTCCAAGCGCCTGAGCCTGCGGTACGATCCGGCAACCCGCTTGTTCGGTCTCACCGTCCGGCACGACTTTTTTTGCCGGTCCGGCGAGCGGGTCGCGGTCCCGCCGGTGCTGATCCAGCCTTACGAAGGGTCGTGGCACGTCGCCGCGCGCTTTTACAGCGGATGGGCGAATGCGGCCGAGAAGGCGCGGCATGTGCCCGCTTGGGCCCGCGATGCCTCCGGGTGGCTCCTGTGCATCTTGAAGCAGCAGAACGGCGAGGTCATGTGGAAGTATCCTTCGCTGACGAAGCTGTGCGATGTGGCGGACGCTCGGGGCTTGGACGTGCTGGGACTTTTCGGCTGGACCATCGGCGGGCACGACCACCTTTATCCCGACTATGTTCCGTGCCCCGACATGGGTGGCGCGGAGGCTATGAAGCAAGCGCTGAAGGAGGTCCGGCGCCGCGGCAAGCGGACGATCATCTATGCGAACGGCCAGCTGCAAGAGCGCGACGCCACCGAGTTCTGGAAGCGGACCGGTAAGGACATCGCGATCTTGCAGCGCAACGGCGAGACCTATCAGCAGACGTATCACAAGTACAGCGACATCCCGATCTATCGGTTTGACCTCGGCTGCCTCTGCGCCCAAACCTGGTATGACCGCATGCTGTCGCTGGCGCTTCAGGCCAACGACCTGGGGGCGGACGGGATCCTGTATGACCAGCTGGCCATGATGTCGCCGATGGCGTGCTACGGCGAGGGCCACGGCCACCCCGTGCCCTGCATGGTGCATGAGGTGGAGCGGCCGGTCTTTCTACGGCGCATCGCGGAGCATATGCGAAAAATCAATCCCGATTTCATCGTGATGACGGAGGGCCTGCACGACTGCGCGCTCGACGCGATCTCGATGTTCCACGGGTGTGAGCTGGGCATGTTCTACGCATCGGCTGGTGAGATCCTCGTGAGGATGAGGGCCACCCGCCTGACGGACGCGTTTCCCGAGATGTTCCGGTACACGTACCCCGAGGTGATGAGCACCGTGCGTGTGCCGGCTCCCATGATGGACCGCGGCATGGCGAACTACACCTGCGTCTACGGCTTGCGCTACGAGATCGAGACCCGCTATGCGCCAGACGTCGCGTATCTCCTTGAAAACCGCGTGCCGGAGGCCGGCGACTATCGCGCCGTGGTTAACAAGCCCGACGTCGGCATGATGAGGGCCACCCCGCCGGAAGAGGCGGCGCGCTATCTGAAACAGGTGATCGGGTTCCAGCGCGCCAATGCCGACTGTTTCTGGCGCGGGCGCTACACCGATTCCGAAGGCTTCACGCTGCAGGGCGAGGACCTCGTGGCGAAAGGGTTTGAAGCGGACGGCGGACGCTTTGGAGTCGTGGTCTGGAATCCCTTCGACAAGACCGCACGCTTCACGGTCAGCGTGCCGGAAGCCCGTTTGATTTCGGCGGCCGAGCCGGGCAATGAGCGCGTCGAGCCGTTCAGCGACCTGCCTCCGAACACGGTGCGTCTGTTGCGCTGGCAGAGGAAGTGAAGAGAGAAGAGTGAACAGTGAATAGTGAGTCGTGAGTGGTGAGTCGTGAATAGGGAGGGAAAGCGGGAGTCGGGCGTTGAAAAAGGGGCCGCATTGTCCTATGATTAACCGGTCTGGCCAAGCGCCGCGAAACGGGTTTGAGGCGGGGGCCGGCGATCGATAAGGGAGATCAAATGGGTATGAACGGAATGATGTCGCGCAGGTCTTTTTTGGGGAGCATGACGGCGGTGGGTGCCGCGGCGTTGGCACCGGGGTGCTGTTCGGTCTGTGACTGGACGGGCCCCCGCTCGAAATTCGGAGGGGTGCAGATCGGCGTGATCACGTACAGTTACCGCTCGATGGCCGACAAGAGCGCGGAAGCGGTGCTGCAGCACGTGCTCAACAGCGGCATCAGCTCGATCGAGCTGATGGGGGACGTGGTGGAGAAGTATGCCGGCGCCTCGATGGAGAAGGTCGCGGATCTGCGCAAGATGTATGCGGATGCGGGCGTCGGCATCCATATCGTCAAGTTCGGCAACATTGGCGACAAGAACTGCACGGACGAGAAGATCGAGTACTACTTCAACGTGGCGAAGGCGCTCGGCGCCGGGGCGATCACGCGCGAGATCTCCGAGGAGGCTGCCAAGCGCGTAGGACCGATGGCGGACAAGCACGGCGTCAAGGTCGCTTTCCACAACCACACGCAGATCAATGCCACGACCTATGACGGCCCGATTCTGTCGTACGGCAAGAACCTCGCGCTCAACCTCGACATCGGCCACTATACAGCGGCGAACGAGGATTCGGCGCTGGCCATCATCGAGAAGTACCGCAGCCGCATCTACAGCCTGCATCTCAAGGACCGCAAGAACAAGGCGAACGGCGGCGCGAACATGCCGTTCGGCCAGGGCAATACGCCGGTCATCGAGGCGCTGCGCTATCTCAAGACGAACAAGCTGCCGATCTATGCCGACATCGAGTTGGAATATCCGGTTCCGGCCGACTCCGACGCGGTGAAGGAAGTTGCCAAGTGCGTGCAGTACTGCAAGCAGGCGCTGGTGTAAGAGACTGGGGTGAGGGAGTGATGGAATTGTGGAATGTTGGGCCGAGACGCAAGCGGCGGAAAAAAGACTTGGCCATTCCCCGTTTTCCATCATTCCCCTATTCCAGCATTCCAGTGTTTCGACTTCTTTTCTGAAAGGCCTTCATATGAAACAGCAGACTCAAGGTGCGGCTGCGCTTTCGCGGCGCGGTTTTCTGTGTTCGGCCGTCGCGGCGGGAGCGGCGTTTTCCATCGTCCCGCGTCATGTCATCGCGCGCTCGGGCCAGGTGCCGCCGAGTGAAAAGTTGAACCTCGGCTGCGTCGGCGTGGGCGGCATGCAGGGCGCGAGCGACGTCAACAACGTCAGCAGCGAAAACATCTATGCGATCTGCGACGTGGACGAGAACTTCCTGAACAAATCCGCGACCAAGTACACGCAGGCCAAGAAGTTCCGCGATTTCCGCGAGATGCTGGACAAGGAGTACAAGAATCTGGACGGCATCACCATCACGATCCCCGACCACATGCACGCGACGGTGGCGCTGTGGGCGATGGAGCGCGGGCTGCACGTCCACTGCCAGAAGCCGCTGGCGCAGTCGATCTGGGAGTGCCGTCAGCTGGCCAAGGCCGCGCAGAAGTACAAGGTCGCCACGCAGATGGGCAATCAGGGATATTCGCACCCCGCGACGCGCATCGCCAGCGAGACGATCTGGGCGGGCGATCTCGGCGAGATCAAAGAGGTGCACGGCATGAACGGCGGCGGCTTCGCGCGCGGCGTCAAGGCCTGGCCGCAGGGCGAAGAGGTGCCCCGTACGCTCGACTGGGAGCTCTGGACCGGCCGCGCGCCGATGCGGGCGTACAGCGCCAAGATCGCGCCGATCCAGTGGCGCGGTTATCTGGACTACGGCACGATGATGATCGGCGACTGGGGCGTGCACATCATGGGGCCTGCCAACTGGGGCTTGCAGCTGACGGCGCCGCTCAGCGTGGAGTGCATCGCGGTCGACGAGGTCAACGAGGTGACCTACCCGCACTACGCGTGCAAGTTCGAGTTCGGCGAGCGGCCGAACGGCTTCGTGCCGGGAGGGAAGATGCCGCCCGTGACGGTCTACTGGTACGAAGGCAAGATGTGCAGCAAGTTCAACGTCCCCGAAGGGCTGACGCGCGAGGATGTGAAGCCGTACAACGAGATTTTCGTCGGCACCAAGGGCTTCATGGGCACGACCGGCCGCGGCGAGGGCGTGCGCCTGATTCCCGAGGCCAAGATGAAGGACTACAAGAAGCCGGCCGAGGTGATCGAGCGCTCGCCGGGGCACTTCAAGGACTGGATCCGCGCGTGCAAGGGCGGGCCGGCGGCCTGCTCCAACTTCAGCGTCTCGGCGCCCTACACGGAGTGGATGCTGCTGGGGACGATCTGCTGGCGCTTCCCGAACGAGAAGCTCCTGTGGGACTCCAAGGCCCTGCGCTTCACCAACAACGAAAAGGCCAACGCCTTCATCAAGCCCGTGTTCCGCAAGGGCTGGGAGCTCAAAGAGGTGACGGCATAGGTGCGTGTATGAAGAACCGATGCGCGTGGTGCGGGAGCGACCCGCTGTATGTGGCGTATCACGACGAGGAGTGGGGGGTGCCGGTGCACGACGACCGGCGCCTGTTTGAATTCCTGATTCTGGAGGGGGCGCAGGCGGGACTGAGCTGGCTGACCATCCTGAGGAAGCGCGAGGCCTACCGAAAAGCGTTCCACGGCTTCGACTGGGAGCGGATTGCGCGCTACACGCCGGAGGACCAGACGCGGCTGCTGGCCGATCCGGGGATCGTGCGGAACCGTCTCAAGATCGAGGCAGCGGTCAAGAACGCGCGGGGCGTGATCGGCATCCGCGAGGAGTTCGGTTCGCTGGACGCCTATCTCTGGCGCTTTGTGGAGGGCGTTCCCCGGCGGAACGCGTGGTGCCGTCTGACGGACGTTCCTGCGCAGACGCCGGAGTCGGACCGGATGAGCAGGGCTCTCAAGAAACGCGGCTTCAACTTTGTGGGGCCGACCGTCTGCTATGCGTTCATGCAGGCGGTCGGCATGGTCAACGACCACATGGCGGATTGCTTCCGTTATGCCGAGGTGTAGCGAGCGGGAGGCGACCGGCATGTGCTGTTTGGCGCCTTGAGCAACCGGTGCGCGCTTGATTCCGGGACGTATTTTCGCGATGATGCACGGCAAGTCTACGGGAGGAATCTGAGTATGAGAAACTGGATCTGTTGGTTGGCGACGATGGCGGTATGCGCAGGATCGGTCATGGCGGCGGAGCCTGCGGCGGTGACGTCGCCGGACGGCAAGCTCGCGCTCGCGTTCGCGTGCGACAACGGCCGGGTGTCGTATTCGCTGCGTGCGGACGGCAAGGCGCTGATCCAGGCGTCGCCCGTCGGCTACGAGGGCGGGATGCTGGCAGGCGTCACACGGCGTTCGGCGGATGCGGTTTGGACGCCCATATGGGGCAAACGCGCCAGCGTTCCGGAGCGCTACAACGAGGTGACGCTCGACCTGACGACCTATCGACTGGTGGCGCGTGCATACGATGACGGCGTGGCGTTCCGTTGCTTGGGCGGCGCGGGCGCGGAGCGCACATGTTTCGCCTTCGCGGGCGACTACACGGCGTGGTTTTACAACGGCGAGCATCATAACCTGGGGCCCGAGACGCTGTCCGAAAGCGACGGGAGGCGGATGCCGCCCATGAC
Source organism: Kiritimatiellia bacterium (assembly GCA_035353175.1). Taxonomy (GTDB): domain Bacteria; phylum Verrucomicrobiota; class Kiritimatiellia; order RFP12; family UBA1067; genus DAOPZC01. Next base: position 46,488 of record DAOPZC010000008.1, read on the forward strand.
GGTCAAGGCGGCGGACGACGCCTATCTGGCGGTGCTTGAGGCGGACTTGGGGAACGGCGATCCGCTCGCGCTGCAGACGAAGAAGGGCGAGACGGCCTTCGGCGTCGCGTCGAAGCCGAGCGAAGCCTGGCGTGTGCTGCTGTTCGGCCGCACGCCCGGCGCGATGGTGGATTCGCACTTGATTGAGTTGCTCAACCCTCCGCCGGCGGAAGGCCTGGACTTCTCGTGGGTCAAGCCGGGCGTGGCGGTGTGGGACTGGCGCATCAACGGCGCGCAGGTCGACGGCTTCAAGTATGAGATGTCGTATCCGTCGTGGGTGCGCATGGTGGACTTCGCTGCGGATAACGACATCCGGTATCTGGTGCTCGACGCCGACTGGTACGGCAAAGAGTTCAATCCTCAGTCGGACCCGATGAAGGGCGGATATGCGGGCGACGCGAAAAAGCTTATCCAGTATGCGAAGCAGAAAGGCGTGGGGATTTGGCTCTATCTGAACGATGTCGCCGGGCGCGCCTATCCGATCGACCAGACGCTCAAAGCTTACGGCGAGTGGGGCGCGGCGGGCATCAAGTACGGCTTCATGAAGGGCACCCCACAGGAGAAGAACGAACGAACGCGCATGATCACCGAGCTGTGCGCGAAAAATAAGCTGCTCTGCGATTTCCACGACGGGCCGGTGCACCCGTACGGACAGATGCGCACGTGGCCGAACGCCGTGACGCGCGAGCTGTGTCACGCCCAGCTCGACGCTCACCGCGTGTTCCTGCCTAAGACCTTTGTCACGACCGTGTTCGTCAACATGCTCGCCGGGCCCATCGACATGAACAACGGGCTGGCCGACCTGACGCAGGCGAACCGCGTGGACCAGGCGCAGCCCGTGCCGTCGACGCTGGTGGGCGAGGCCGCCCGCACGTTGATCACTTTTTCCGGCGCGACGGTCATCCCGGACATCCCCGAGAACTACCGGAAGCATCCGGAACTGCTCCATTTCATTGCGGCGCAGCAGCAGCCGTGGCGCGAGAGCCGGACGCTCAGCGGCGTGATCGGCGAGCACATCGTCATGGCCCGCCAGGCGGCGGACGGCGCGTGGCTGGTGGGCGCGGCGACGAATGAGGATCCGCGCGAGCTGGACATTCCGCTGGGCTTTCTCGGCGCGGGACGCTACGAGGCGCTCGTGATGGAGGACGGCGCCGACGCGGATTACCGGACCCACAAGGAGAGTTACAAGGCGGCGAAGCGTGCCGTGACATGCGCCGCCACGATCCGCGTGAAGCTCGCGCCCGGCGGCGGCGCCTGCATGCTGCTGACGGCGGTGAGGTGATCCGCATTGAATAGGGAGACAATTCTGAAGGACGGCTCGAACAGGGAAGATATCAGGCTTGAGGCGCGGCAGGTGTGCAAGTCGTTCGGCGGCGTGCGGGCCCTGCGCGAGGTGTCGTTCGATTTGCGGCGCGGCGAAGTCCATGCGCTGATGGGCGAGAACGGCGCGGGCAAATCGACGCTGGTAAAGATCTTGGCAGGCCTCCATATGCCGGACGCGGGCGAGGTCCGCGTCGACGGTTGCCGGGTCACGCTTCGCTCGCCCCATGAGGCCATGCGGCACGGGATCGCGATGATTCATCAGGAGCTGATGCCCGTGCCCGATCTGACGGTTGCCGAAAACCTGTTGCTGGGCCGCGAGCCGCGCGGCCGTTTTCCTGGGACAATCAACCGGCGTGCCCTGCGGTGCGAGGCCGGACGCCTGCTGGACCTGCTGAAGGTCGATCTGCCGGTCGGGGTACCCATGCGCACGCTGAGCGTGGCACAGATGCAGGCGGTCGAGATTGCCCGCGCGATCGGCACGGATGCTGCCGTAGTGGTTATGGACGAGCCGACCGCGGCGCTATCGGACCGCGAGGCCGGAGCGCTGTTCCAGGCCGTCCGGACGCTTCAGGCGCGCGGGACGGCCATCGTCTACATCACGCACAAGATGGATGAGGTGTTCCGGATCGCCGACCGCATCACCGTGCTGCGGGACGGGGCGCGCGTCGGCACGGCGCCTGCGGCGGAGCTGGACGCGACGCGGCTGATCGCGTTGATGGTGGGACGCGAGCTTACGGGAAGTCGCATGCGCGGGCATGTCGCGGTTGGCGAATGTCTGCTTTCGGTCAGCGGCCTGTCGCGCGAAGGGGCGTATCGCGACGTGCGGTTGGAGCTGCGGCGCGGAGAAATTCTCGGGCTGGCCGGGCTGATGGGGGCGGGCCGCAGCGAGGTCGCCGAGGCGCTTTTCGGGCTCGCTCCGGCGGCGAGCGGCGAGATCCGCGTCCGAGGGCGGGCCGCGCGCATCCGGCATCCGGCCGAGGCGATGCGGCTCGGCATCGGCATGGTGACCGAGGACCGGCGCGCCCACGGCTTTGTGCCGTTGATGTCGGTCCGGCACAACATTACGCTGGCATCGCTGAAGCGCTGCTGCCGGGGGCCTGTGATCCGGCATTCGGCCGAAGCCGAGGCGTCGGCGCGGGCGATCGCGCGGACCGGTATCCGGACTCGCCGCGACGGGCAGTTTGTGGCGCAGCTCAGCGGCGGTAATCAGCAGAAGGTCGTGTTTGCGCGGACTCTGGTGCCGGAGCCCGAGATCGTGATTCTGGACGAGCCGACGCGCGGGATCGACGTCGGGGCCAAAGCGGAGATTTACACCCTGATCGCGGAACTGGCCGCGCAGGGTCGGGCGGTGCTCCTGATCTCGTCTGAGATGTCTGAGCTGCTGGCCCTGAGCGACCGGCTGCTGGTGATGCGGCAGGGCGAGGTGGTCGCTGAGCTGGATCCCATGGCCGTCAGCCAAGAGGAGGTTTTGAAACATGCCATGCCGATCTGACTGTCCGGCGCGTACGCGCCGGCTGGAGTTCTTTGCTGGCCGCTTGGGCATCGTGATTGCCCTGCTGGCGCTCGTCGCTGTACTTGCCATCCTGAAGCCGCATTTCCTGAGTGCCGCCAACCTGACCAACGTGGTGCGGCAGGTCTCGATCAACGGCATCTTGGCGGTTGGCGTGACGGTGGTGTTGTTGACTGGCGGTGTGGATCTTTCGTTGGGCTCGCTGGTTGCCGTGACGGGCGTGGTGGCTGCGCATCTGGCGCATCCCGGCGAATATCCGCTCTTGGTTCCGATTGCGGCTGGAGTGTTGGCGGGTGCGGCGTGCGGCGCGGTGAATGGCGCGGTTGTCACGCGCTGCGGCGTGCCGTCGTTTATCGCGACGCTGGGCATGATGACGGCGGCGCGGGGGCTCGCGCTGGTGTTGAGTGACGGAAGGCCGGTTTCGAACATGAGTCCGGAGTTGACGCGGCTGGCGGGCGACGTGGCGGGCGTTCCGATTCCGGCACTGATCTTGGCAGGCGTCGCGGTGGGGGTGGCGTGGATGCTACGGAACTTGAGGCTGGGCCGTTATCTGTACGCGGTGGGCGGCAACGAGCTGGCCGCGCGCGCGGCCGGCATCCGCGTGCAGGGCGTCAAGTTTGTGGCCTACGTGCTGTGCGGCGCGCTGGCGGGTCTGGCGGGTGTCGTGCTGGCCGCGCGCATCACGACGGGCCAGCCCAACGCGGGCGTGGCGTACGAACTGGACGCGATCGCGGCGGTTGTGATCGGCGGCACGCGGCTTTCGGGCGGCGTGGGTGGCGTGGGCGGCACGCTTTTGGGCGTATTGCTCATGGGGGTGATCGGGAACGGGCTGGATCTGCTGAATGTGCCGTCCTATTATCAGCAGATCGTGAAGGGCGTCATCATCATCGGGGCGGTCTGGTTCGACCGGTGCCATCAGGCGTCGGAAAAGGAGCGGGGTGTATGAAGCGGTTTTGTGCGGTGCTGCTGGCATTGCTGTGCGGGTGCGGGCGATCAGGGAGTCCGGAGGCGCGCGACGGGCGGCCTGTGATCGGCGTGTCGTTGCTGAACCTGTCCAACGAGTTCGTCGTGACCCTCCGCGAGGCGATGGAGGCGCGCGCCAAAGAGCTGGGAGTGATGCTCATCGTGAACGACGCTCAGCGCAGCCCGGAGCGGCAGGTGCAGCAGATCGAGACGTTCATCGCACAGAAGGTGGATGCCGTCGTGCTTAACCCGTGCGAGGTGGAGGCCAGTTCTCCCGCTGTGGAGAAAGCGCTCGCCGCGGGCATACCGGTCGTGAACGTGAATTCCGTGACCAAAGCTGTTCCCTCGGCGTTCGTGGGTTCGCGCGACGAAGAGTCAGCGCGCCTCGGCATGGCGTACATTGCGGAGCGGCTGCAGGGTCAGGGCGGTGTGCTGATGATGGAGGGCTACATGGGACAGGCGGCGCAGATCAAACGCAGCGAGGGCGCGAGCGAGATGTTGGCGAAGCATCCCGGATTGCGCCTGCTCGCGGCGCAGACGGCGGAATGGGATCGTGCCAAAGCCGTAACGCTGATGGAAAACTGGTTACAGGCGTACGGGACGTCGGCCCGCGCGGTCTTTGCTCAGAACGACGAGATGGCCATGGGGGTGCTGCTCGCGCTCGAGCGCGCCGGCCGCAAGAAGGACATCGTCGTGGTCGGCGTGGATGCCATCGCCGACGCGCTGCAGGCGGTGCGCGCCGGCCGGCTCGACGCCACGGTCTTTCAGGATGGCCAGGGGCAGGGGCGTGGCGCGGTCGAGACCGCCTTGCACCTGATTCGCAAGGAACCCGTCGCGAAAGAGACCTACATCCCGTTCCAGCTCGTGACGAAAGAGAACGCGGCGGACTTCACGAAGTGAGGGAAGTCGGCTCGTCCTCCAAGTGATTTCAGTAGATGACCACGCGCTTGTCGGTGATGAAGGCCGGGGCGTCGTAGAGTGGAATTTCTTTGAGAACGGTCTTGCCGCCTTCGATGAGGCAGCGGTCTTTGGGCAGTTCATAGATCGCGCCTGTCACAGTGTCGACCCAGACCGGGTCTTCGAACGCTACGTCGCTCAGCGTAAACCGCGCCGCAACGGTCGGATTTTCGTTCTCGGGGTGGCTTGAGCAGTCCCAGAAGGCCAGAAGGTGGGCACCGCCGTCATGCTTCTTGAACAAATGGACGGCGGCCTGCTTGGCGCATTGGACGTCACAAGAGAAGTTGGCGATAGGATCGAGGGTGCGGTCGAAGACCGAGGCGATGTTCTGAAGGGTGTAGTAGGCGGGCTTGACCTTCAGCACCCTGAAGTCTTCGTTGCACTTGACCAGACCCATGCGCTTCATGAAGCGGTCCTCTCGGGTGCGGATCCAGAGCGGATCGATGAGTCTGGTGTAGCGTTGGGGCTGGTCATAGGCCGGATCGTAGAAGGTGAAGATCAGCGATTCGAGGCCGTGGCCGAGGTCGCCGATAACCCGGCGCGCGTTCCATTTGCACTGGGTGAGTTCGCTGTTCCATTCGCCGGAGGAGATCGGGGCCGAATAGTGGGGGCTGGAGGTGGCGCCGGATTCGCCCTGCCAGATCCGCATGGCGGGCGCATAGCGGCGGATCATTTCCGCGAACGCGATGACCTTCGGGTAACAGGAGTCGGGGTTGACCGAGTAGTCGTGGTAGATCATCCATGTGAAAAGTCCGGTCTTGCCCTTCTCGCTGAGGATCTTCATGTACGGTTCCGCGTATTTCACGTTGGGCCAGCACAGCACCAGGCCCGCGATCCGCGCGTCGGGAATGTGTTTTTTGATGATCTCGGCCGTACGGATGTTGTTGTCGGCTAAAATTTCCGGAGTGTTTTTCTTACAGCCGTCCGGCTCGTTCCAGGTGGACCAGTCCTTGACGCGGTCTTTGTAGTGTGAGGCCAGCGCGTGTATCCATGCGTCCCAAGCGGCAAGGGCGGTGTCGCCGCCGGGGAGCCCGTCCGAGAGCGACGCGCCGCCTCCGCCGGGATAGATCGGGTTGCCGTACGAAGTTTCCAGAAGGACTTCCAACCCGTTCGCGATGCAGTAGTCGACCTGCCGGTCGAGCCAGGAGAACTCGTATGCTCCAGGGGTCTTCTCGCATTTCGCCCAGCCGGCATGGATGCGGATGCGCGCGATGCCAAGCGGCGCGAGGTAGGCTTTGAATTGCTCAAAGTCCCCGTAGTCGCGCGGCAGCATTTCGCAGCCGATGGCGATGTTCGAGCGGCCGACCTCTTTGGCGCTGCGGGGCTTGACGGTTCCGATTCGCTTAAGCCCGGGCTTGAGCGACGTCTGCACGCGGTCGTGCGTGTAGTCGAGCATGGGAGGCGCTTCGTCCGCCTGAAGCGGCACGGCCGACAGTGACCAGGTCGAAATCAAGATGAGCAATGCGGTCTGTTTCATGTTTCCCACCCTTCAACTTTGATCTGCTATTTGTGGGCGATGCGGCCGAAAACGTATCGCCTGCATGCGCCTATTTTAGGGGATGCGCGTTTTAATGGAAGGGGATTATTGCGCACAAAGAACATACGTTATTGCGCAATCGGCTTGCCCTGTCAGGAACGTTTCGGCTATGTTGCGGCATGGAAAAACCGCTCCTCGCAGCTCCTCGCATTGCCGTCGTCCTTCCTTCCTCCGCCAAGTCCAACCGCGACAAACTGGCAGGTGTTTTTCAATACATCCGGTTACATACGCCTTGGCAGGTCCGGCTGATCGACCGCGAGTGCGACAGTCAGACCGTGGCGAGCATCCACAGGTGGAGACCCTCCGGCATCATTCTGGGCCGGCTGTTGGAAAAATTCGGGCGAGAGCTGGATTTCGGTGTTCCGACTATCGTCATGGACGCTCCGCGGGCCTGCTATGGCGCGCTCCTGAAGCGCGCTTCGTTCATCACGTGCGACCAGCGCCTTGTCGCCGAAGCGGGTGCGGACTATCTGGCCCGGCAGGGTTTTGTGCGCCTTGCGTACCTCGCGAACGCCCCGTGTGACTGGTCGGTTGAACGCGGCAGACTCTTTCAGGATTGGTCTGAAATGAGCGGTCTCTTTTGCCCCGTGCATATCAGCAGCCCGAACGGTCGCGTTAAAAGATCGGCGGATTGGTTTGTGGAGCAGGACCGTCTCTTGCGGTGGCTGAAAAGCCTGCCGAAACAGACGGCGGTCTTCGTTTCGAATGATCGCCAGGCGCGCGAGTTGCTCGATCTTTGTCAGCTCGCCCGCCTCCGCGTTCCTTCCGACATCGCGGTGCTGGGTTGCGATAACGACGAATTGCTCTGTGAGAATACGTTGCCGGCGCTGTCGAGCGTAGAGCCTGATTTCACGTCGTGCGGGTATCGCGCGGCGGAGTTGCTGGATCGGTCCATGTCCCAAAAGATCCGAAAACCGCAGCAGTTTTTCTATGGTGTGAAACGGATCGTCGAGCGGGAGTCGACGCGGTTCCATTCGAGCGCGGATGACGTCCGAATCTGCAGGGGTCTCGAATTCATTCGTCTGAATGCCGCTCGCCGGATCGGGGTATGCGACGTCGCCAAGCACATGCATGTTTCGCGCCGCATGGCCGAGATCCTGTTCAGAAAGCAAAGGGGGCGCTCGATCAATTCTGAAATCCAGCTCGTGCGGATAGACAGGCTGAAGAGTCTCCTGCTCGAAACGGATAAGCCGATCAACGCTTTGTGTGAGCAGTGCGGCTACCGGAATGAAGCGCATGTGAAAAATTTGTTCAAGCGCATGGTCGGGTCAACGATGAGCCAGTTCAGGTCTTCGCGAAAGGGCGCTTGAGCCGCGACACGAGCCGGAAGACCTGTTGCGCCTTCAAAAACGCCACGTATGACCGATAACACGCGGGCTGCGTTTTCGTGCGGAACGAGTACGGACCATTCGCAAAATCGTGGGCCGAGTTCGGATAATCGAGGTTGCGGCCCGTGAGCGGCTGGAGCATAATTGAAGAAAGTTTGGATCTGAAAAATTGGTGCGCATCTGGGGGAGGGGCTGCTATGGTGAAAAAACACCTGTTTTTATTGGCGTTGACGGGCGGAGTCGCGTACTGTTCTTGTGCCGCGTCGGCCGAGCCTTCGGGGATCGTTTACACGGCGGCGACCCTAGACAAAAAAATATATACCTGCTACCGCTCGTTCTGGCCAGAGCTCGAGATGACGGCCAAGTTCGGCGGGTTGGGCATCGACACGCGCTGTTTTTTCGCGGCGAACGCGATCAACTCCGCCGGCTTCGAATACTGCAAGTACCCGCTCATCTGGCAAGGCGTAAAAAAGTACGACTTCGCCGCTTACGACAAGCAGGTGGACGACCTGCTGAAGGCGAATCCGAAGGCGAAGTTCCTCTGCATGATCGATTTGAACACGCCGTACTGGCTGACGCGCCGTTTCGCCTACGACAGCTTCGACGTGATTTCGCATGCCGCCGCCGACCCGCAGTGGCTCAAGCTCACGACCGAGTGGATGCTCGACTTCATCGACTATTCGGAGAAGAAATACGGCGACAAGGTCGAGGCGTACATCCTCTCGGGCGGCGGCACCTCCGAGTGGTACGAGTATGATCGCGGCAAGAGCAGCCGCGTGAAGAATGCGGCCTGGCGAGTCTGGTGCAAGAAGAACGGATTTTCTTTCGGGGAGGACGTGCCGACGGAGAGCACGCTGAAGAAGGCCGCCTTCGAGAACGTGATTTACGATCCCGCGACCGAGATGGACAAGATCCAGTACTGGCGCTTCCACAACGAAGTGATCGCGGACGCGGTCTTGCGTTTCGCGTCGGCGGCGCGGCCGAAGATCGGCAAAGGCAAGGAACTCGGCGTGTTTTTCGGCTATTACATGGTGAGCGACAGCAAGCTCGTCTCGTTCGGGCATCTCGACTACGAGCGCGTGATGGCCAGCCCTGATCTCGATTTCTTTATCAGCCCCGGGACCTACAACGACCGGATGATCGGCGGCGGAAGCGGCCCGCAGCTGGTGGACGGCACGGCGCTGCGCTACGGCAAACGCTACCTGCACGAGATCGACCACCGCACGCACGGCGTGTCGGGCTCCCCGGGGAGCGACAATCGCTGGCAGAGCCAAGCGGAAGACTACGCCGGGCTGAAGCGCGAAGCATTTTTTGCGCTTGTCAACCACGACTCGTTGTGGTGGTTCGACATGTGGGGCGGCTGGTACCCGAACGACGCGACGCAGCAGCTCATCGGCAATCTGAAGAAGGTGTCGGACACCTACGTGAACGACCGCTCGCCGTCGGTCGCGGAGGCGCTGCTGGTCGCCGATCCGCAGAGCGCGTACTATGTGAACGAAAAGATGCCGCACGCCTCGGCCATGGCGCGGCAGTTCCGCGAGAAGGTGGCGCGCGCAGGCGCGCCCTACGACGTATACTCTTTCAACGATCTCGCGGCAATCGACCTGTCGCGCTACAAGATCGTCTTCCTGCCCGCCATGATGCTGATCACGCCCGAGCGCGCTGAGATTCTGAAGAAGCATGTCTTGAAGAACGGCCGCACGGTCGTGTGGGTCTTTGCGCCGGGCATCAGCGACGGCAAAAGCCTCGATGTCGCGCGCGTCAGACAGTGGACCGGGAGCGAGTATAAGACGCCCGGACCCGCGACCGTGGCGATGAACGGCTGGACGTCCGTCTACGCTTTCGAGTATCAGACGATGACGCCGGGCGCGCTGCGTGCGATCCTGCGCCGCGCGGGCGTGCACCTTTATGTCGACGGCGATGACCCTGTCTACGCCAACGCGCGTCTGCTTGCGGTTCACTGCAAAGAGGGCGGAGAGAAGACGGTCGCGCTTCCGCAGACGTGCAGGAAAGTGGTGGACGTTCTCAATGGAACGACGGTGGCGGAGAACGCAAAGGAATTCAAGTACCGGTTTGCGACGCCCGATACGGCGCTGTTCGAGCTGGTGAAATAGTGTCTTTCAGAGACGTGCATTTGTAAACCCGCTGTAAGGACGGAAAGAAAGAAGAGGGGATATGATCATTCGCGGTTGGGAGTTCCGTTTCGCGAGGGGGGCGGTGTTCGGCGTACTCTTCGGCGGCATGGCCGCGTGCGTGTCTTTGGGCATGATGCGGGGGCAGCCTGCGGCTCAGGTCGTCACGTATCCGGCTCCAGCGGACGAGGCTTCGGCGAACGATTACCGGGTAGAAGTCAACGGCCGCCCAGTCGACGTTTACCGGGCGGAGTCGCAATATTTCGATAAAAAGTACTACTTTGCATCGTTCGATTTTTCTGGTGAGGTGGCCGTGCGGTTGACTTCGACGCAGTCGCTGGAACGTGCGGCGGTCCTGCCTGCGCGGTTCGGCTTACGGCCGAAGGTGGAAGGGCCGAACGTGTTGACGTTCTCGGCGCGCCAGCCCTTCAGGATTGCGATCGAGCGCGACGGCCGCAACAGTCCGTTGCTGTTGTTTGGCAATCCACTGGAGACGGACCAGCCGAAGCCCGGGGACACGAACGTCGTCTATTTCGGCCCAGGCGTTCACCGTCCTGAGAAAATACGCCTGACGGACAACCAGACCCTGTATTTGGCTGGCGGAGCGGTGGTGAAGGGCTCCGTGGAGGCGAGGGGGACGAATATCACCGTGCGCGGCTGCGGCATCCTCGATGGAAGCGACTACCCTCATCTCAAGGGGCCGGCTGGATTCATGATGAACATGGCGTCGTGCACGAATCTGATCGTGCGGGATCTGATCGTGCGCGGCCCTTGGACCTGGACGCTGGTGCCGAACGGCTGTGACGGCGTCTTGATCGACAATGTCAAAATCTGCGGATCGCGTGTGCTGAACGATGACGGAATCGATCTGGTTAATTCCCGCAATGTGACGATTCGGAATTGTTTCGTCCGGACGCAGGACGACTGCATTGCCATCAAGGGGCTCGACGGCACCCGCCGCCAGGCGTGCGAGAAGATGACGATCGAGGCGTGCGAGTTTTGGACGGATGTGGCGAACATCTTCAGGGTCGGTTACGAGTGCGAGGCTGAGGAGATGCGGGATCTTCTTGCCCGCGACATCGACGTTCTCCATTGCAGCATTCATTACCGCGAACCGGATGCCTATTGGTGCAACACCGTTTTCTTCCTGCAGCCGAGCGGCGATATGCCGATGCGCCGCCTGCGGTTCGAGAACATCCGGATTCAAGCGGACGAGTATGACACCGTGCTGATGCTGGCAAAGCCGATGGCCTGTGGCGTGGGAGGCAGAAAATACACCTGTGCGGGATTCCTTTCCGACTGCGTGTTCAAAGACATCCGCGTGACGGGTAACGGATCCCGCTTCCGCGGAAAGGTCTGCGCGGTCGGCGCCGACGCGCGGCACGCGGTGGAGAATCTGACCTTCGAGAACGTGACCAGGTTTGGAAAATCCGTGACGGAGGAAGCTCCGGACGTCACGGTCGGCGCCCACACTCACAATGTCCGGTTCATCGCCCGCTGACAGGCCGGTATCTCGCATACATGAAAGGCGTATCAACGATGCCCATGCCAGTCTTCGCCTTCGGTTGCCTCCGCTGGGCGATGCCGTACCGGGAATCGAGATGAATGTGTCTTTCAACAACGCCGGAACGGGGTTCGCAAAATCGAGGGCCAAGTTCGCGTTATCGAGGTTGCGTGCAGGAAATGGAACGCTTATAGTGACCTCAACATTGTGAGGCAATAAATGGGGGGAACCATGGGTAAGAAATGGGGTCTGTTTCTGTGCGCGTTTCTGGCGGCATCCGGAACTTTTGCCGACGCAGCGTCGAAACATGTGAACACCGTGAGCGGGGTGACGAACGCCGCGCCAAAGGGCTATGTGCCGCCGCTGGTGAGCAACGGCAGCCTCTGTATGCTGATCGACTATCTTGGCGGCCAGGCGCAGACGCACTATGTGAATATGACGCCGACGATCTTTTGGGAAGGGCGGCGCTACGGGCCGCCGAAAGACCAGCTCATCCCCTTCGGGCGTTTTGAGACCGATGTTTTCGCCGACGGCCAGAAGCAGCCGCTCCCGGCGAAGTGGTCGCAGACACTCGACACGCGTTCGGCCCTCGTGAGTTGCCGCAACGAGTATGAGGGCGGACTGACGGTCGAGACCGAGGCATTCTGCCCGTTCGCCGGGGACCTGGTCGTGGTGCGCAAGCGCGTCTCCTCGTCGAACCCCGCGCTGCGTACGGCGCGCCTGACCTTCACCTACCGCTTTATGCCGCCGGGCAATGAGAACAAGCCGCCGCGGCGTGTGACTTGCACCTCCGCTTGGAACGCGGTCGCCAAGTGCGCGGAGTTCCGCTTCCAGGCGGACGCCCAGCGTCCGTGCGAGGGCCTGGTCGCTGCCTTCGCGGACCGGCCCGTGAACGCTTCCGTCGACCGGCAGGTCGCCGCGTTGACGGCGGACCTCGCACTCGGCGGCCAGCCAGCCGAGGTGACTTTCTGTCTGCTTTTCGCCGATTCGCTGGATGGCAAAGACTACGCCGCGCGCGCGGCGAAGCTGCAGGCCCGGGTGCTGCAGGATGGCTACAACGGGCTTTTTGCCGAGCACCAAAAGGCGTGGGGCGCATACTGGAACGAGTCGTACGTGCGCCTGCCGGACACGAAGCTGGAGCGGGCCTACTGCACGGCGCAGTACCACCTGCGGGCCAACGCGACCAAGTGGTCGTTTCCGGTCGGCATTTTCAACACCCACTGGGCCGGCCGGTTTTTCGGCTGGGACGAGATGTTCTGCTACCAGGCGCTGGTCAGCAGCAACCACCGCGACATCGCCCGGCGCGGGCCGGAGTTCCGCCAGGCGGGACTGAAAGTCGCCCTCGACCGTGTGGCGCACTACGGCAAGCCGGGCCTGTTCGGCGCGCGCTTCCCATGGGAGACGATGGAGGACACGACTGAGGCCGCGCCGCCGGGCTTCTGGATGGATCACGTTTTCCACATGTCGAACATCGCCTTGGCCGCCTGGTTCCAGTACCTTTACACGGATGACCTGGCGTATCTCCAGAAGACGGGTTACCCCGTGATCAAGGAGTGCGCGCGCTTCTTCCTCGCCAACATGGTCTACGAGTTGCCGGACGGGCGCGTGGTCATCGGCAAGTGCACGGATCTGGAGCGGCTCGGGCCGGCGAAGTTCAACCCCTTCATGACGTCGTGCGGCGCGATCTACACGCTGGAGGCGGGCGCCCGCGCGGCGCAGCTGCTCCAGGCGGACGAGGCGGAGGCCGCGGACTGGAAGCGCGCGGCTGCGAAGCTGCGCGAGTCGCTGCCGGCCGAGGGAGACCGCTACGTGCCGTACGCCGGCTGCAAGGACGAGAGCGTGGCGACCTTGGGCGGCCTCTTCCCTTACCCGATCTTCGACGAGGCCGAGCCGCGCCAGCGCGAGGCGGTCTACCACTATCTGAAGAACGGCCGGGCCTTCGGCAACATGTACCAGATGGGCACCTCGGTGTGCGCGTGGTATTTGGGCTGGATGGCCGCCGCGCTGGCTGGGCTGGGCGACAAGGATGAGCCCGTCAAGATGCTGGACGAGGCTGCGGACGGAGCTGGGTGTTTCGGCGAGATGTTCGAGATTAATGAGGAGAAGGTCTCGCGCACGCCGTGGTTCTCGACCGCCTCGGGCAACGTTGTGTACGCGCTGAACCAGATGCTGGTGCAGAACCGCGCGGACGGCATGATCCGGCTCGCGCAGGGCGTGCCCGCGGCCTGGAAGGATTACGCGTTCAAGCTCGCCTGCCACGGCGACTTGTCAGTCGAGGTTGACGTGAAGGGCGGGAAGCTCGCGCGCCTGGCGCTGTTGCCGGGCGACGCCGCGCGCGAGCAGCGGCGGACGCTGTCCCTGCCTGCTGGGCTCCTCGACGGCGTGTCGCTCGATCCGTCGCTTGGCGCAAGCGTGTCCGACCAGGGACCGAACAAGCGGATTGAGGTCCGTTTCAAAGGCCCGGCCGAGATGGTGCGCGGCAACTGAGCACGGGGTGGGTGCGCCTGTTTTTGGATTGTGATTCCTTCCTCAATCCTGTAATTGTTTCTCCGTGGCCTATCTCAATTGGGGGACGTTATGCGGAAAAGCGTGATGCTGCTGGCTGTGGTCGGGGTCTGTTCGTTCGGCTTCGGGGCGGAGGCGTGGGCGCCCCAGAAGGCGAGCGAGCGGGACCACATGGGGCGCAAACTCGAGGTCTTCACCAACGGCGTGCGCGAGGCCTGGGGCTACGCGAAGCCGCAGACGGACACCTGCTTCGTGCTGCATCCGAAGCAGGAGCGGAAGGATGCGCCGCTCTACGTGGTGCTGCACTCGGCCGGCCACGACGTCAACTCCTGCCTGCAGTGCACGCTGACGCCCGGCAACCACGACATCTACCATGCGCCCGAGGACTTTTTCGCGCTCTACCTCGACTGCCGGGCTAACAAGGGCGACTGGTGGTGGGGCATTGAGAGCTACAAGGGACCCGAGGTTGGCCCCACGGAGAAGCGGGTGATGGATACGGTGCAGTGGGTGATCGAAACCTACGGCATCGATGCGAACCGCGTCTACCTGTGCGGCAACTCCATGGGCGGCAGCGGCACGCTGGGCATCGGCATGCACCACGGCGACGTGTTCGCGGCGATCAAGGCCAACGTGCCGGCGCGCGTCGAGCACGTCTCGAGCCGCATGGGCTTCCCGCCGTACGCGCCGCTGCCCGCGGGCACGGTGCTGCCCGAGCCGCCGGTCTGCGTCGACTACTCCGCGCCAAACGACTCGTGGTCGACCAACCACGAGGCCTTCGTCTCCGCGATGAACACGCGCAAGTATGCGCTCTACTTCTACTGGGGGCCGTTCGGCCACGCCAACAACAACGCGAAGATCCTGGCGGTCAACGACCTCGTGCACTCGTTCGACTGGCTGGGCGTGAAGAAGAACGAGCTCTATCCGGTCTTCACCGACGCCTCGGCGAACGATCCGCTGCCTTGGCCCGCCAACCTGTCCGACAAGAAGCCGGGACAGGTCAACGCCTTCTTCCGCTGGAAGACGCTGGCGGACACGCGCAGGAAGGCCGAGGTCTCGCTCTTCCTGGTGACGCCGGACACGCTCAAGACCACCTTTGCGATCCCGTCCGAGGCGACGGCCAGCGTGAGCCTGCGGCGCCTGCAGAACTTGCGCGTGAAGCCGGGCGAGGCCGTGCGCTGGAGCTTCGGCGCGGCCAAGGGCGAGGTCAAGGCCGACGCCGAGGGCGTGGTGACGGTGCCGGGCCTGAAGATCACGGCCAAGCCGGTCACGCTGACGGTCGGCAGGTAGGAAGTCAGGACCGGACATTCACTTCAACGTTGAGAGTTGAGCGTTCAGCGTTGAACGTTCATGGGTCTTAGAATAAGGAAGTCACGACGATGCGAACTGGAATCGGGGCACTGGTGTCTGTGTTGGCGGCAATGGCGCTGGGCGTGTCCGCGGCGGACAATCCGACGGCGGTTTATATCCAGCGCACGATGAAGGCGCTGGAGGAGTCGACGGCCGCGCGTCCGGCACACGTGCGGGTGCTGTTCTACGGGCAGTCGATCACGGCGCAGGCCTGGACGCAGACGGTGCAGAAGCAGCTGCAGGCGCGCTACCCGACGGTGAAGTTCGAGTTCCGCAACGCGGCCATCGGCGGCTACACCTCGGAGGTGCTGATCCGCACGGCCGACCACGACCTCTATCCTTGGTATCCCGACCTGCTGTTCTTCCACGTCTACGGGCCGACCGACAAGTACGAGGAGATCGTCCGGCGCGTGCGCGAGCGGACCTCGGCCGAGATCGTGCTCTGGACGAGCCACCTCAGCGCGAACGAGAAACCCGACGAGTTGCTGAAACAGTATGACGCTCGGACGCTCAAGATCCTTGAGGTGGCGGACATGTACCACACGCTCAAGATCGACCTGCGTAAGAAGTGGTGCGACTATCTGGTCGCGAACAACCTCGCCGTGACGAACCTCCTCGCGGACACGGTCCACCTCAAGCCCGCGGGCTGCGACGTCTACGCCAAGTTCGTCGGCGAAGAGCTGGTGCGCGTGCCGGGTGCGGGCGGCGATCCGGCCTCGTCGGGCTCGATCACGACGGTTCCGGCGGACGGCCCGGCGGTCAAGAAGGGCGCGGACGGCAGCCTGACGCTGACGTTCACGGGCAACCGCGTGGTGGCGGTCTCCGACGGCACCGGCGCGGCGGGGACGAAGGCCCGGGTGCTGCTCGACGGCCAGCCGATGGACGGTGTGAGGGAGCTCTGGGCGATCACGCGGCCGAGCGTCGGGCCCGCCGGGATCTGGATGCCGGCGGTCAACAACATCGCGTTCGAGAAGCCGCCGGTCGAGGAGGAGTGGACGCTGACGTGCCTGCCCGACTCGACGCCGGACGGCAAGAAGATCCACTACAAGCTGTCGGGCAGCGTGACCGGCGAGGACGGCGAGGGCTGGAGCACCGAGCGGTTCGTCTCGCGCTCCGGACGTGCGGTCATCGAGCCGGGCGACTGGCGTGTGGCCTGGACGTTGGGCTATAAGAAGGCGACGTTGCCCGAGGGCTTCAAGGTGACGTGGAAAGCTTATCCGATGTTTTGCAGAAAGTACGAGCCAAAGCCCGTCGACGCGCGCACGCTGTTGGTTCAGGGCTGCGCCAACAGGCCGCACACGCTGACGCTCGTGCCTGAAGGCGGCACGCTGGGGATCGCTGCGTTCGTGGTCTACGCGCCTGCCAAGCCGGGTGGAGTGATCGGTCAATAATTGTGGGAGAGGCGTGCATCTGCACGCCCGGTCTTGAGGATAATAGGGGGTTCATATGACGACGAAAATAATGTGGAACTGGCTGTTGGCGGGTGTCGTGCTGTTGTCTGGTTTTTCGGCTTGCGCGCAGGCGTTGACGCTTAAAGACGGTGATGTCGAGGTCGCTGTCGACGGGAAAGGTAACCTGACGTCGCTCAGAAACGCGCGGACGGGGCACGAGTATGCGGCGGGACGGCCGCTGTGGCGGCTCTATTTCGACCGCAAGGACGGCGAGAAGGAAATTCCCGTGCTGGGCGCTGAGAATGTCCCCGAAGTCAAGCAGGAGGGCGGCCGGATCGTCCTGCGCTACGGCGCGCTCAAGGCTCGTGGAACGGAGCTGAAGATGCGGCTGACGCTGACAGTCCGCGTCGAGAGCGGGTTGGTGCGGTTTGGCTCTGAGGTCGCGAACGACGAGCCGCACACGGTCATCCGCGAGCTGCATTATCCCTTGGTGGGTGACTGCCGCCTGGAGGCGGGCGACAAATTGCTGACGACCTTCGCGGGCGGGCAGCTCTTCGCCGATCCGGTCAAGCGCATCGTCGCGGTCGGCAACAATCCGCCCTACATGGCGCCGTCGCAGTACTATCGGCAGATGGACCTCAAGTATCCGAGTCACACCTGGGGCAATTGCTTCGCGTTTGTCGGAGAAAAGCAGGGCCTGTATTTCGGCAGTCACGATCCGACCTTCCAGGACACGTGGCACGGGCTGCGGGTCTATCCGGACGCGTCGGGCGCGTTCACGGAGCTGGAGGCCGGGCTCTACAAGTACCCGAACTGCCTTGCGGGTCAGACGTGGGCGTGCGACGCCAATGTGATCGTTCCGTACTCGGGCAGCTGGCATCAGACCTCCAAGCTCTACCGGAAATGGGCGGACACGTGGTGGCATCAGCGGGAGGTGCCGCGTTGGGTGCGGTTGATGAAGGGTTGGCAGCGGGTCATCTTCACGCACCAGTACGGCGAGCGCTTCTTCACGTTTGCCGACCTTGACGGCCGCATGCGGCGGGCGGGCGAGAGCGTGGGTGTGGAGTCCGTGCTGGCCTTCGCGTGGTGGCAGAGCGGCATGGACAACGGCTATCCGGACAGCTATTGGGTGACCGACCCGGCGCAGGGCGGAGACGCCGGCTGGACCTCGGCGATCGCGGCGTTCCGCAAGAACAAGGGGCGGCTGCTACTCTACTTCAACGGCAAGCTGATCGACGAGGAGAGCGCCTACTACAAGTCGGGCGAAGGCCAGAAACTCTGCTACCGCGACAACTTCGGCGCGCAGTACACCGAGCAGTACCGCTTCAAGGGCATGGGGACCTTTACGGGCCACTACAACGCGCGGACGTTCGTGGTGGCCAATACCCGCCGCCCTGAGTGGCGGCAGAAGCTGCTGGAGATGGCCGACCGCGCGTTCGCGTTCGGCGCGGACAGCGTGTTCTACGACCAGCTCGGCTACTGCGAGCCCTCGACCGACTGGGACGTGAGCGGCGAGTTCCCGATGCCGAATACGCGGATCATGGCCGACAAAGCCGAAACGCTCAAGGCGATTCACGACCATCTCGACGCCAAAGGCAACCCCGACTTCGCGCTCGGCACCGAGTGCTTCACGGACGTCACGGCGCAGCACGTGGACTACATCCACAACATCACGGGGTCGACGGGGCCCGGTGCGTTCACCGAATGGGGCCGCTACACCTTTCCGGAGGTGGTCGTCTCCGACCGCGAGATCCGCGACGACACGGATATCCCGCGCCGCGTGAACCACTCGATGCTGAAGGGCTTACGCAGCGACATCGAGATATACCGTTGCCGCGACCTGATCGATAAGACGCCGACCTACCAGCTGCATCTCGCGAAGGTCAACCGCCTGAAGGACAAGTACGCGGACCTGCTGCTTCTTGGCCTCTACACCGACACGGACGGCATCGAGAACGACAATCCCAAGGTCGAGGCGCGCGGCTTCAACGGCGGGAACCGGCTGGCGGTCGTGGTGACGCAAAGCGCGGCGAAGCTGGCCGCGACCCGCATCCGCGTGCCGGGCTACGCTTTCCAAGAGGCCGATGGCGTCGGCGAGATCAAGGCAGAAAGCGCGGCGGACGGCGTGGCCGTGCAGGCCGGCCGCGACGGCATCGCGGTGCTGGTCTTCCGGAAACAATAGGGCGAGCGGGAGGGGACACGGGTTCATCCGTGACATGATTTTGTGTGTAGGTAGGGCGCGTTCTCCGAACGCGCCGTCACCGGCATTTGGCGTCGGTTTTGTGGATGCCGCCCTGCCTACGTGTGCGTCGCTATAAAGCAAAGAAATCGTGCCGGTTTTGGTTGATGGCGGGGAGTGCAATGAAAATGAGAGGGTTGAGCATGACAGTGGGACTGCTGGCGGCAGGCGTTGCCTTGGCGACGCAACAGGTGATTGTAGCGCCGGAGGAAACGGACGAACTGCTCGCCAACCCCGGCATCGGGTGGGAGACGTTTCACCGGACCTGCAGGGAGGACAATAACCTGCCGCCGTGGGTGCCCTCGACGGTGCAGTATATCCGCTGGGGCTGGAAGGATCTGGAGACGGATCCAGGCGTGCTCAACACGAACCGCGTTGATCAGGCGTTGCGGGAGTCCCGCGCGGCGGGTCAGCGGCTGGCATTCCGGGTGATGTGCTGTTCCCCTTATGCCAAGCAGGTCTATCATCCCTTGTGGCTCAAGACGGTCGGTGGCAAGGAACTGCTGGCGGACCACAACGGACAAGGACCGTTTCCGATTCCGGACATGGACGATCCGGTGGTGTTGAAGGCTCACCTCGACTTTGTCAAACGGCTGGGCGCGAGGTATGACGGTCATCCCGACCTCGACCATGTGGACCTCGGCTCGATCGGCTGGTGGGGCGAGTGGCACCTGAGCGGCAGCAAGTCCTGCAAGGTGCCGACGCTGGAGAACCGCATGAAGGTGGTGGACGCGTATCTGGCCGCCTTCAGGAAGACGCCGCTCGTGATGTTGCTGAACGGCAAGGAGTGTGCCGCCCACGCGATCGCGCGCGGCGCGGGCTGGCGCGTCGACTCACTGGGCGACCTCGGCAGCTTCTCGCCCAAGTGGAACCACATGCGCAACGCGTATCCGGAGTGGCACCGGACGGCGCATGCGGAAGACATCTGGAAAAACGCGCCGGTCGCCTACGAGCCGCCGATGGAGGTGCGCGAGTTCTCCGAGAAGCAGTGGCCGCTCCGCTGGATCTTCAACTACGGCCTCGCCTGCCACGGGAGCCTGTTCAACGGCAAGTCGGGGAAGCTGCCGGATGACCCGCTGTTCCGGCAGGAGCTGGAGCGGTTCCTGAAGCGGCTGGGATACCGGCTGGTGCTCAAGGAACTGCACCATCCGGCGCAGGTGGCGGGGACTCTCGAGGTCGGCATGAAGTGGCAGAATGTCGGCTCCGCGCCGTGCTACCGACCGTACCGGCTCGCCTTCCGGCTGTCGGACGGCCGCGGCGCCGCGCGGGTGCTCGCGGGCGAGACGACGGTGAACCGCTGGCTGCCGGGGTCGGTCGAGCTGTTCACCGAGCCGTTCTTCAAGGAGGTCCCCGATCTGCCGCCTGGGCCGGTCTGCAAGGTGGCGGAAAAGCTTGCGGTGCCCGTCGACCTGCCTGCCGGCACCTACACGCTCTCGGTCGCTGTCGTGGACGAATCGCTCTCTCCCGCGGTGCGGCTGGCGATCAAGGGGCGCGGCGCAGACGGGTGGTACGCGTTGAGCCGTGTCGAAATCGTGAAAGGTCGTCCGGAGTAACCGGGTTCGGATGCCGCAATGGAATTCTTGCCATGAGGAATTTGAAACGCGCCATTGTTTCCGCAGCTCTCGCCTGCTTGTTGGCCGGCGGCGTCGCAGCTCAGGAGAATGAACACGCCGGCTGGTTCCCGTTCGTCATCCCCGATCTGGCGGACGAGGAGACGGCGGGTACGCCGATCGACCTCTCGTTCCTGAACCCGGAGCCCGCGGGCAGCCGCGGCTACCTGCGCCCTGACGGCGAGCGGATCGTCAACGGCCGCGGCGAGGAGGTGCGCCTCTTCGGATCCAACATCTGCGACTTCCACTCCATGCCGCCCAAGGCAAATGCGCCCCTGATGGCGCGGCGCCTGAAGCAGCTGGGCTTCAACTTCATCCGCCTGCACTACTTCGATTTCGCCAAGGCTCCGCAGGGGATTCTCAACGACGACATGCAGACGCTGAACCCGGAGAAACTCGACCAGTTCGACTGGCTGGTCGCGCAGCTGAAAGAGAACGGCATCTACGTCGACATCAACCTCCACATCTGCCGGCCTTATCCTGATCAGCCGGAGGGATTGCACCGCTTCGGCAAAGGCATCGACTTCATCCACGATCCCTACATCGAGTCGCAGAAGCGCTACGCGCGCGACCTGATCGGCCACGTCAACCCCTACACGAGGTTGTCCTACGCGCAAGATCCGGCCGTGGCGGTGATCGAGCTCAACAACGAGAACACGGTGTTCTCGATCTGGAGTGAACTCGTCGGGCTACCGGCGGCGTTTAGCCGTCCGACCGCAGCCAAGTGGAACACGTGGCTGAAAAACAAATATGGCAGCACGGAGCGCCTGCGGGACGCGTGGAACGGTGGCGCGTCGGGACCGAAAGGACCGGAGATTCTCGCGAACGGTGATTTCAGCCAGAAGATGCGGGGCTGGGAGTTCCAGCGTGCGGGCGGGGCGGAGGTCACGACGGACGTGGTCGCGGACCCCGCGAACGGCCACCGGTGCCTGCGCTGGGCCGTGGCCAAGCCTGGTACGCAGGACTGGCATGTGCAGGCCTACGTGAAGGATTTGCCCGTCGAGAACGGCAAGACGTTCACGGTCTCCTTCCGCGCGCGGGCTGAGGGCGGAAAGAACCTGAAGCTTACGACGGCGATCATGATGACGAAGGCGCCTTGGCTCCGCGTGGCCGGCGGCGTGAATGCGGCGCTGAAAAGCTCGTGGAGCGAGTACGCGGTGATCTGCCCGGTCGCGAACCCCGACCGCATTCCGCTGCGGCTGAACTTCTCGACGGGGACACAGTCTGGCACCTTCGAGATCGCGGACGTTTCTGTGCGCGAGGGCGTCTTTCCAGTTGCCGGCCTGAGAGGAAACGAGCGTGTCGAGGACGCCGGCGTGCCGCTGGTTGGCGACACCGCCTGCCCGGCGCGGACGGCCGATTTCCTGTCGTTCCTGATGGATGCCGAGGCCGACTATGTCGCCGCGATGAGGCGCGTTCTGAAAGAGGAGCTCGGTGCGAAGGCCCTGGTCTACTGCACGCAGGCCAGCTACGGCGGGCTGGCGGGGCTCCGGCGCGAGGCGCGGCACGGCGACGCCATCGACATGCATTGCTACCCGTGCCACCCGCACGAGACCAAGGACGCCCAGGGGCGGAATGTTCGGACGGTGCAGAACGAGTCCATGGTCGGTGCAGCCTTCGGGGCTATCGAGCGCGCGGCGCTGTGGCGCGTGGAGGGCAAGCCCTTCTTGATGACCGAATTCGACCTCAATCCGCCGAACGATCACGCGTCCGAGAACTTCCCGCTGCTGGCGCTGCTCGCCGCCTATCAGGGCTGGGCGGGCTTTGCCGAGTACTCTTGGTACAATTTTCAGGGAGGCAAGCAGGGGCACAGCCGCATCTCCAGCCATTTCGCCACCACCGGCCACGCCGGCCAGATGTGCATGATCCCCTCGATGGCGCTGCTCTACCGCCAAGGACTGGTTGCTCCGGCGCGCGCCCGGCTGCTGGTCACCGTTCCGGAAAAGGAGATTCCCTCCCGGCTGTCCGAGAACGTCTGGTGCGGCGTCCCCGATCTGCTGGGCAGGTTCAAGGGGAACGTGTCCGACGTATGGCGCTGCAAGGCCGCGTGCCGGCTGGCGGGAAGCGGCGAGGCCGCGCTGGAAGGCGGCACGGCGCAAGACCCCTCGGCGATCCGGAGCGACACGGGCGAGATCGCTTTTGACCGCGCGGAGAAAGGTGCCGAGTCGCTGCAGGTGAACGCTCCGGCCGCGCGTCTGCTGATCGGCTGCGTCGGCGGCCGCGAGTTCCGGCTGGGCGACGTCCGGCTGAAAGTCGGGAAGGGGACGCTGCGCGATTACGCCGACATCTCGCTGGTGGCCCTGGACGGGAAGCCGGTCGCCGACTCGCGCAGGCTCCTGCTGACGGCCGTGGCGCGCGTGGAGAACAAAGGTCAGAAGTGGGACGCGAAGCGCACGTTTGTCGCCAACGATTGGGGGGATGGCCCGACGGTGGCCGAGCCCGTGTTGCTGACGCTGGCCCTGCCGGGCGCTGGCTGGCGCGCTCGTGCGCTGGACGGCAAAGGACGGCCCACCGCCGAGGTGGCGATGACGCAGGCACAGCTCACGACCGATGCGGCGCACGGGACGCTGTGGTATCTGATCGAGCGGCCTTGAGCGGCGCCGGTTCGGAAAGGGGGCTTTCATATGAAAACGGATTCGCACATGTCCCGGCGGGCTTTTGCCGCGGGCGGGCTCAGCGCGGCGATGGGGATCGCCTGGGGTGACGTCGTGCCTGCGCGGCCCTATCGGTATTCCGGTTCGGACCTTCCGCCGCCGACCGTCTGCTGGCTCGGCGTCAACGGGCTTGAGCTGCGCTTGCCCGGCCTGACCGTGCTCATCGACCCGTGCGTGTCGCGCGGCCGCTCTTCGCCGATCAGCGACTCCGCGAAGGTCACGCGTTACATCGGCGGCGCGGACGCCGTGTTTATGACCCATTCGCACTGGGACCACCTGATCGACGTTCCATTTATCGTCGCGCAGACGGGCGCGCGTGTTTACGGCTCGGAGACCACCTTGAACATCTGCCGCGCGCGGGGCGTTCCGGAAGACAAGCTCACGCTCATCGGCCACGGCCAGCGATGCGACTTGGCCAAAAGCGTTTCGGTCCGGGTCATCCGCTCGAAACACAAGGAGCCGGTCGGGAGCCCCGGATTCTACACGCAGGTTCCAGCCGTGCTGGCCGAGCGGGCGCACTATCGATGCGGCGACGTTTTTGCCTTCCTTTTCGACATCAACGGCCTGCGGCTGTTGAACGTCGGCTCGTCCAATCTGGATGTGCCTGCGATCAAGGGCACGGCCTGCGACCTGTTCTTCTGCGGCGTCAGCAATTACTTTCAGAGTCCGGGGTTTCCGCAACTCGTCCACGACAACATCGCTTTCAAGACTTTGGTGCCGACGCATCACGACGATTTCGCGCGCACGGAACTGGCGAGCTTCGAGGCGGCGGACGTTTCGGCGTTCATCCGGACAGACTTCGTCCGGTTCAAGGCCGAGCTCCGTCAGCTTGGCGCGTACGGCGAGGAACGCTTTCACGAGCTCGTGCCGCTACGCACGGTGCCCCTCGCTTCTGCGATGGACAGTGGGGCACCCCCCCCTGTATAAAAAGATATAAAGTCAGACGTTCCGGCTGAACGCGGCTTAGCCGCGCCAAGGGCGGTCGCGTTTCTGGCAGGACGCGAAGATGTCGTTGAAGAGATTCACGTTCTCGACGAGCTGGAAGTCGTACATGCCCACACACAGGAAGTCCGCGCCGGCTTTCAGCGCGAACGGGAATCCATCTTTGGGCTCAACGGCACCGGCGGCCAGCGTTTTGAAGCCGATCCACGGTTCGGGCCGAGTCCGCATGTATTCGATCGTCTCGTTCGGATTGGTGCACCAGATGTTGTCGTGCCGCGAGCCGCCGTTGATGTTGGCCGACCAGTAGGTGGTCGGATGGATTGTTTTGACCCAGTAATCAGGAACCAAGCCGCGGGCGACACACTCTTTGACCGCCTCCAGGCTGTGGGCGCCGATACCGGCCTGATAGCCCTCTTTGCGCATGAACGCGAGAGCGTCCTCGATGATCTTGAAATTCTTTTCGCGAATTATGTATTTCTCTGTCATCTCGCCTTGGATGTAGAGCATCTGCGCGCCGAACTTGATGGACGCTTGTGCGCCTTTCACAGGGTCTCCTCCGATGGCGCAGTCGGACAGCACTTGGATTTTGCCGCCTTCGTTCTTCAAATAGTCGCCCATGACTCGGAACAGGCCGGGGTTCAGAATGATGGTGTTCATGCCGGCCGCTTCCGCCATGTGAAGCGTGCGGAAGACGCGCCAATCTTCGTGGTAGGCTTTGACGAGCTTACTGACGTAAATCAGATCCCGCGCGTGGGCCCAGCCGCCGATCAGGTTGCAGCCCATGAACATGCGGCTGATTTTTACAGGGCCTATTTTTCCATAGGTGTCGATGGGCTTTTTGAGCTCGCTCATGTCCTTGAACTCAAAGGCGCGTACCGTGGCGCCGGTCACCGCGTCGGTCTTGTTTTTCAGGTTCTCCTTTTCCCAGACGCGCCCGTGTTTCTCAAAGAAGGCTCCAGCAAAGGCGCCCAGGACAGGCAGCGCGCTCAGGTTTTTGAGGAATTCGCGACGGTTTCCTGAAAAATTGTGATCGGCGCCTTTTCCTTTACATCGCCACTGCTTGAAGAGTGCGCCAATGCCGTACGAGGGAACCACGCAGAATCCTATCAGCGCGAGGGCTTCGATGACATTCCGGTCAAACCACAGAAAATGTCCATCGCCCGGTCCTTTTGCGCCGAAAGGCGGTTGTGCCATATAATACAAGGTTAGCAAGGCAATGCCGCATACAGATGAAAGACGGATGAAGATGCCGAGGATGAGGGCCAGTCCGATCAGCGTCAGACCCCACATGTTCAGGTGATTGACAAGGTTCAGCAGAAACGGCGTGTCCGCAATTTTATGAAACAGCTCGGCGGCGTTCCAATGGCTGGATCTCAGGTAACTGGCCGCACTCCAATTTCCTTGAAGCAGTTTCCATAGGCCCTCATACAGAAAGTGCCAACCGACAAGAAACCTCAGTGCCGTCAACCAATACGATTTATTCATGGTTCTCCCTGCCGAAACTTTGCACGCCGTTAAATGGATGTCCCGAATATTGGCCTTTGTCCACGATCCAAATTGATCCCAGCCAAGTTTTAAGCAGGATAACACCGCCTGAACAATGCCGTCAAGGTATCGCGATTTGCAGTGTGAAGCCGTAACGCGAAGGCTTGGGGATCGTCCGGCCACTGGTGGATGGGCACAAATGACGCGTCCGTTTTTCATTCGCGTTGATTCGCGCACATTCGCGGGCACCTGTTGCGATTTCGAATCAGAGCGATTGAAAATTAGACGGGAAAGGCGTATATACTCGGCCTCAGTAGTGACGGGGGTAAACAGTGAGAATAAAGACGATATTGTTGGGATTTTCGGTCGCGGTGCTGCAGGGGCTGTGGGCGGCGGAGTCTGCGCCCAAGTCCTGGGATAATTTCGCCGATACGTGGGTGGCGACGGATGCGCTGGGGCGTTCGCTGCCAACAAGCCGGGAGGCGGGGCTGCCGCGCGCTGGCAAGACTGTCGGCATGTTCTACTTTCTGTGGCATGGTGAGCATGGGCAGGAGGGGCCCTTTGACATCAGTAAAATTCTCGCAGCGGAGCCCGGTGCGCTAGCGAATCCCGCCTGCCGGCTCTGGGGCCCCAAGTACGCGATGCACCACTGGGGGGAACCGCTCTTCGGCTATTACCTGTCGAACGACGAGGCGGTGATCCGCAAACACGCGCAGATGTTGGCCGATGCTGGTGTTGACGTGGTGATTTTCGACGCCTCGAACGGCTGGACGTATCCGAACAGTTACCAGGCCCTGATGCGGGCTTTCGCCGAGGTCCGGAGCAACGGCGGCCGTACGCCGCAGATCGCGTTCCTCTGTCCGTTCGGAAGCCCTGTGAAAGACTCGGTGCGTGGAAAAGTGGTCGAGCGGCTATGGGCCGACATTTATCAGCCGGGACTTCATCCGGAGCTCTGGTTCCGCTGGGACGGCAAGCCGTTGCTGCTGGCCAATCCCGCGTGTGTTCGCGGCGAACGGATGGGTGTTGAGAAACATACACATCCGGTGGCGTTGGAAAAAGGACACACGCTTGGGGAGCGTTTCCGCAGCGAGAAGCCCATCCTTGTCGTAGAGGGCTGTTTTCCGACTTGGGGGACAACCAATGCGTGTATCACGTTGACGCTGCGACGCGAAAGTTCCCAGGGGGTGCCTGTCGTCAGCCGGCGGTTCGAGAATTTCCCCGACAACGCCACGCTCGATTTCGCCTTCGATCCCCCGCTGCCTGCCGGCACGTATTATTTCGAAGCCTCGGAGCCACAGGGCAAGACGGGCTGGTGGGGAAACCGAGAAGATGTGTTCAAAGAGGGGGAAGCGTATGCGGATGGCTTGCCTGTCGCGGGCGATCTCCAGTTCAACGTGACCGTGCCGGATGCGAAGCGTGCGACGATCTGGAAGTTCTTCACGTTCCGCAATCCTGAACCGAACTACTTCAAAGGGCCGTCGGGGCCGGATCAGTGGAGTTGGCTGGAGGTGTTTCCCCAGCACGTGTTCAGGAACGCTCGCGGCGAGAAGGAAATGATGTCGGTGGGCGTGGCGCAGAACGCGGTCGGCCGGCGGCTGGGCGCGATGAGCGAACCGGATTCCATGGGTCGCAGCTATCATGCCGGCGGTTTC
This sequence comes from Kiritimatiellia bacterium, assembly GCA_035353175.1. Taxonomy (GTDB): domain Bacteria; phylum Verrucomicrobiota; class Kiritimatiellia; order RFP12; family UBA1067; genus DAOPZC01. The sequence goes on from DAOPZC010000008.1 coordinate 73,606, forward strand.
GACCGCACGCCCGGAGTGGTTGACCGCGGCCTCAACTTTGCCGAGCAGTGGGGGCGCGCGCTGCAGGAGGATCCGCCGTTTCTTTTTGTCACGGGATGGAACGAATGGATCGCCAGCCGCTTCACCGATTTCTGCGGTGTGCGCGGGCCGGCGGTTTTTCCCGACGAATGTGACCAAGAGCACAGCCGCGATATCGAGCCGATGAAAGGCGGCCACGGTGACAACTACTATTATCAGTTGGCGGCGGCGGTGCGCCGATTCAAAGGTGTGAGGCCCATCCCGCCGCTCGTCAGCCAGCCGATCAGGATCGACGGCGGTTTTGCGGACTGGCGCGCGGTGGGCCCCGAGTTCCGTGACGACATCGGCGATCCCGTACGGCGCGATCATCCAGGTTGGGGTAAGGCGGGACGCTATGTGAACCGGACAGGACGCAACGACATTGTGTCAGCCAAAGTCAGCGTCGAAGCGTCGAATCTCTTTTTTTACGTCCGCACGCGGGAGCCGATCTCGCCTTGCTCGGATGCGAACTGGATGTTGCTGTTCATCGACTCCGATCAGAACCCCACGAATGGGTGGCTGGGGTACGACTTCGTGGTGAACCGCACGGCTGCAAGCACACAAAAAACGCTCGTGGAGAAGCAACAGGGAGCCGGCTATGGCTGGGGCTCACCGGTTAACATCGAATGCCGCGTTGCGGGCAACGAGATGGAACTGGCCATTCCGCAGGCCGCGCTGGGACTGGAGCGTCTCCCGTCCGCGCTCGATTTCAAGTGGTCCGACAACCTCCAACAAACGGGTGATTGGAGCGACTTCACGCTCAACGGCGATGCTGCGCCCAACGACCGGTTCAAGTACCGTGTACGGCTGATGGACGAGAACGACGTCCGGCGCTGAAATTCGACTGGCGCGTGCGGCTGTCTGCGCACCGTCGAGGTGTTCGGAAAAAAGAGGGGTGAGTTCGCATTATCGAGGTTGCCTGAATGTGGCCATGCGCCGTATATTGGCCTTATGAAAAAATGGATGTTTGTTTTGGGGGTTGCCTGCGTGGCGTTGGTGACAGCATGGGGGGATGATGCCCATGTGGTTGTTCAGCCGAAGAACACCGATGAGGCGCTGATCAATCCGGGCATGGGGTGGGTCTGTTTCCACTACTCCAACCGGCTTTGGGCATACGGTTCGCGTCTGGAGGCGGGTGACACGCTCGACTGGTTCCCTGGCGCCTCGGTCATTTACTTCCGTTTGCCGTGGTGTTATCTGGAGCCGGAGGAAGGCATGTACCGCTGGGATCTGATCGACTCCTATGCGCAGCCGTGGGTGGCGCAAGGCAAGCGGATCGCGCTGCGGGTAACGGCGTGCGAGAACCGCTTCCGCTACGCGACGCCCGAGTGGGTGCAGAAGGCGGGCGCGAAGGGGCTCGACTACAAATTCTCGACGCTCGGCAAGCCGGCGGAGGAAACGCTGTGGGAGCCCGACTACCTTGATCCCGTATTTCTGGAAAAGCTTGACCGTCTCCTCGCCGCCATGGCGAAACGTTACAACGGCAATCCGTCGGTCGCGTTCATCGACATCGGCACTTTCGGCATGTGGGGCGAGGGGCATACCGGCGGGACCTCCAAGCTGACGCAGGAGGAAACCGACAAGAGGGTGAAGGTCCAGATCGACCTGTACAAGAAGCATTTCCCTGACACGCAGCTGTGCATCAGCGACGACGTGGCCGGCGCGTCGCGCCCCGGCGATCACTTTCCCTCCACCGACTACGCTTTTTCGAAAGGCGTGACGCTGCGCGACGACAGCATCCTTGTGCAGAAGGCCCCGAAGCAGTGGTACCACGCCGGGATGGCGCAGCAGTTCTGGCCGACCCTGCCGGTCATCATCGAACACGAACACTACGGGCTTTCGAAAGAACGCAACGCGTGGGATCCCGCGCTGTTGCTGGAGTCGGTCGAGCAATACCACGCGAGCTACATGTCGATCCACTGGTGGCCGGACGTGTTCCTCAAGGAGAACCGGGACGCGGTCAACAAGATCAACCGGCGCTTGGGCTACCGCTTGGAGCTGCGCGAGGTCAGCTATCCCAAAGAAGTCCGTGTCGGAGAGCCGTTCTCGGTCGATACGGCATGGGCGAACGTGGGCGTCGCACCCTGCTATCCGGGCGGCAACGTCACGTTCACGCTGAAGAACAGCGCGGGTAAGGTCGTCTGGGTCAGCGCCGACGGGGCGTTCGACGTGCGCGCGTTACCGGTCGCGGCAGCGGGGGCCGCGCGTGTCGTGCCCCACGCGTCATCCTGCGCGGTCGGTATCGTGACGCCGATTCCGGTGATCAACGACGGCGTGGTCAGGTATTTGAAAGCGACGGGCGATTACCCGTTCGGCGCGTCCGTGCCGACCGTCAAGCCCGGTGTGTACGGACTGTATGTGTCGGTCGGCAAGCCGGACGGCACGCCCGTGATCGCGCTGCCGCTGGAGAACGGCGACGGGGCGCGGCGTTACAAGGTGGGGGAGATCACGGTGAAGGACAAATGAACGCTCAACGCTCAACGTTGAACGTCGAATATCGAACGCTGAAGGCTGAGGAGAAAAGACAATGTCTGCACTGAGAATTGGAGTGGCGCTGGCGGGGCTGGCTTGTGTCGCTTGGGCGGCGGAAGAGGCGTCGGTGACGGTCAAGGGCGCGGCGGGCGAGCTGCGTGTGAGCGCGAGCGGCCTGAGCCTCACGCCGGCCGTGGCGGCGTGCCCGGCGAGCGAGGCGACGGGCGAAGCCTGGTGGGCTGTTGTGTTGGAGCCTGCTTCTGGACGAAGCGGCGGCGACGTGGTGATCGACAGCGCCGCGCAGTCCGCGCCGCGCATGAAGCAGTCGCGGGACGGCGTTCGGCTGGTCTACGACGGTCCGCTCACCGACGGTAAAAAAAGCTACGACCTTTCTTTCGAATTGGTTTTCCGGGCGAAGGACGATGCGTTCGAGATCGGCGGCGAGATCCGTAACGGCACAAAAGAGTGGGTTGTCAAGACGGTCACCGGGCCGGTCCTGAATGGCATCCGAACGGAGCTCGCGAAGACGCCGCTGCTGCTGCCGTGCGGATTCGGCTACCGCTTCTGCGCCGAGCCTCAGGAGTGCAAGAAAATCGCCTGGAGCTCGGTCGGTTGGCGCAGGGCGGGCCCCCGGCTTGAGGCCAGCGCGGTCTATCCGAGCGGCGGCTGCACCATGCAGTGGTTCGCCTTCGCGGGTGATGCGGCGGGCCTGTATTTCGGCAGCCACGATCCGCGCTACGGCGCCAAGGAGCTGAGCGCGCGATACGACCCCACACGCAAAACGTTCGGAGCCGCCTTCGAGCACCGGATTTTCGTGCGCGCCGGCGAGCGGTGCACGCTGCCGCCGACGGCCGTATGGCCCTACGCGGGTGACTGGCATGCTGCGGCGCGCACGTACCGCGCCTGGGCGGATCAGGCCGGCCGTCAGCTTGAGAAGCCGGCGTGGGCGAAGACTGCCTCGGGATGGCTGCTGGCGATCCTCAAGCAGCAGAACGGCGAGATCATCTGGCCCTATACATCGATTGACAAACTGTGCGATGTCGCCGATGCGCACGGACTGGACATGATCGGCCTCTTCGGCTGGGGCTACGGCGGCCACGATCATCTTTATCCCGACTACAATCCCTGCCCGCTCATGGGAGGCGAAAAGGCGCTGCGCGAGGGCATCAAGCTGGCGCATGCCCGCGGCAAACGGGTGATCCTTTACGCGAACGGCCAATTGGAAGAGCGCGGTACCGCGTTTTGGACGGCGACGGGACAGCACCTCGCCGTGGCGTTGCGCGACGGCGGAACGGTGCAGGAGTTTTGGCACAAGTATTCCAATACGCCGGGCTACCACTTCGACATCGGCTGCCACGCCACGGAGGGTTGGTGCGAGCGAATGCTGGCGCTGGCGCTGCAGGCGAACAACTTCGGTGCGGACGGCCTGCTGTACGACCAGCTCGGCGTGCGTGGCCCGACGCCCTGTTACGCCGCTGACCACGGCCATCCGGTGCCGTTTATGTCCTACGAGGCGGACCGCAAGGAGATGCTGCTGCAGGTCGGCGCGAAGCTGCGTAAGATCAACCCCGACTTCATCCTCATGACCGAGGGCTTCCACGACGCGATTCTGGACTCGGTCACCTTTTTCCACGGCTGCGTGCAGGGCGCGTTTCAAGATTCGCCGCAGAGCATTGCGCGACGGCTGGCGAGCGGCGCGACGGACGACGGCGTGTTTCCCGAGATGATGCGCTATATCTATCCCGAGGTGGCTAGCACGATCCGGTTCCCCTCGCCGCTGGTGGACCGACCGATGGCCAACTATACGCTCGCCTACGGCCTGCGCTATGAGATCGAGTCGCGCTACATGCCGGACCGGGACTATCTGTTGACGGGACGTATCCCGGCGGTGGAGGATTACGGCTTGGTCCGCGAGAAGCCGGCCATCGATCTGGTGCGGACTCTGCCGCGGGAGCAGACGTCGGCGTATCTGCGCAGCGCGGCTGCGTTCCAGAAGAAACACGCTGCGTTGCTGATGAGCGGTCGGTTCACTGACACCGAAGGCTTTACCTTCAGCGGAGACAAAGGGGTTCTGACGAAAGGGTTCGAATACGGCCAGACGTTCGGCGTGCTGCTCTGGAACACCTCGTCTCAACCGGCGACGTTCAAGGTCGATGTGCCGCAGGCGGAATGTATCTCGGCTACGGAGCCGGAAAAGGATAAAGTGGAGACCTTCAGTGAGATGGCGCCGCAGACGGTGCGGCTGCTGGTGTGGAAGAAGAATCGCGAATAAAGTGAACGGAACGAACGCCTCTATAAAAAGCGCGGGCGGGTGGCCAGGCGTGAAAAAAAGGATTCGGAAATGAAAACAAGCGTCATCAGCTATTTCGGTTACAGTGGATGCCTTGCGTTGGAGAACGCGGGAACGCGCGTGGTGCTCTGCCCTCAGGCGGGCGGACGGGTGCTCGAGTATTCTCTCAACGGCCAGAATGTGATGTATCTGAATCCGGCGCAGCAGGGATGGCGGCACACGCCGGGTATCCTGTCTGTCGATCCGTGCGGCGGCCGGTGCGATGTCGGCCCTGAGCGCGTCATCGCGCCGCATCCCGACCTGTGGCTGGGAGACTGGACGGGGGAGGTCATCGGCGAAGGCAAGGCGCGTTTGACCAGCGCCCGCGACCGCGTGACGGGCCTGCGGCTGGTGCGCGACTTCACGCTCGATGCGGATTCGTCGCGTCTCGTGTTCGAGCAGCGTGTGGCCAACGAATCGGACAAGCCGGTCTCCTGTTGCCACTGGAGCCGCACGCTGGCCGTGGGCGGCGGCATCGTGCTGATCCCGCTGACGCCGGACAGCCGCTTTCCTAAGAGCTACATCATGTATGGGCCGGGGCCGGTAATGAACTACCAGCCGGACGACCCGAACATCCGTATTCGCGAAGGTTTTCTGGAAATTATCGGCACGCCGGCGAATCCCAAGCTGGGTATGGACTCGATGGCGGGGTGGTTCGGATACCTCACGCGCAACAACCTGCTGTTCATCAAGCGGTATCCGGTCTATCCGGAGCGCGTGTACAGCGAGATGGCCGGGCTTACGATTTCGATCTGGTACTTCAGGAACGAGATGTGCGAGCTGGAGCCGATCGGCCCGCGCGAGGTGCTTGCTCCGGGTGCCTCGGCGTCGTTCACCGAGGAGTGGTCGCTGGCAGCCAGCCGTTTTCCCGCCAAAGGCGAGACAATGGATTTGAGGCTGGGATTCTAGGTCGATGATGGCGCAGAGGCCGACTGACGAGGAATTGCGCATTCCGTTGCTTCACTAACTCGGGCTTGCTTAACTCGCGGTCTAGGGGCATAATATCGACCTCAATTTTCTACAGAAACAAGGAGAGTGTCTGATGCGCAGAAAAATCATCGCTGGCAACTGGAAAATGAACAAGACGGCCTCGGAAGCCGCCGCGCTCATCGAGGGGATCAAGAAAGAGGTCGCGGACGTTTCGAAGGTCGACGTCGTGGTTTGCCCGCCTTTCACCGACCTGAAAGAGGCGGCGGCGGCTTGCGCGGGATCGAACGTTGAGCTGGGTGCGCAAAATGTGCACTGGGAAGCTTCCGGCGCCTTCACGGGCGAGATCTCCGCCGCCATGTTGAAGGATCTAGGCGTGAAGTATGTGATCATCGGCCACAGCGAGCGGCGCCAGTATTTCGGCGAGACCGACGAGACGGTCAATAAACGCACCAAGGCTGCGCTGGCTGCGGGGTTGATCCCGATCGTCTGCGTGGGCGAGACGTTGGCCGAGCGTGATGGCGGCAAGATGGAAACGGTCGTCGTGCGGCAGACCAAGGCAGGACTTGCCGATTTGGGCGCGGAGCTGTCAAAGGTCGTGGTCGCGTATGAGCCGGTGTGGGCGATCGGGACGGGGCGCACGGCGTCCCCGGCTCAGGCGCAGGAAGTGCACGCGCTGATCCGCCGGACGCTCGCCGAGATGGCGGGCGGCGACCTGGCCAATACGATCCGCATTCAGTACGGCGGCAGCATGAAGCCGGAAAACGCGAAGGAGCTGATGAGCCAGCCTGACATCGACGGCGGACTGATCGGCGGCGCAGCGCTCAAGGCCGATTCTTTCGCGGCGATCGTCAAGGCCGGCGTGTAAGCGGCGTCAGCCGGTGAAGGCTGTGGACGGAGACGGGGCGGCATCCAAAGAAAGGAGCCGCCCCTCGTTTTTTTTTTAGAACGGGGACGCGTTCCCGCCTTCCTGCTTGCCCGGAGGCGGGCATTGTAATATCATTTTTCCAATTGCCATCGGGGTGTCGCGTCGGCGACTGAGAGAAAACCCGTTGAACCTGATCCGGATCATGCCGGCGCGAGGGAATTGGTCAGAAGAACCTGTTTTTGAGCGGACCGGAGACCCGGCCCGCTTTTTGTTTTTGGAGAGTCACGGTATGACGAATGAGGAGCCCGATTTCGGAAGCCTGCGGCAGTCGGTTGCGCTGACGATCGCAGGCAGCGACAGTGGCGGAAACGCCGGCATTCAGGCGGACTTGCGGGCTTTTCACGTGTTCGGCGTCCACGGTTGCACGGTTCTGGCCGCGCTGACCGCGCAGAATCCTTTCGGGGTCCGGGGAATTCTCACGGCCGACGCCGAGTTCGTCGGTCTGCAGCTCGACGCGGTCTTGGAGGCGTATGCCGTGACCGCGCTGAAGACCGGCATGCTCTCCGCTCCCGATGTGATTGAGACCGTGGCGGATCGGCTGCTCCTGCAGAGCCGTATCCTGAAAGTGTTTGACCCCGTCATGGTGGCGACGAGCGGTGCGCGGCTGTTGCAGGACGATGCGGTGAGCCTGCTGATGGACAGGCTTTTGCCGCTGGCCACGCTGGTCACGCCCAACCTGCCGGAGACGGAGGTCTTGGTCGGCCGCGCGCTGTTGACCCGCGCGGAGATTGTCGATGCGGCACACGCGTTGACAGACCGGCTCGGCTGTGCGGTGCTCGTCAAGGGCGGACATGGCACGGGCCCTCTCGCCGAGGACATCCTTGCCGACGGATCGTCGCTGTACCGGATTTCAGCCCCCCGGATCGACGCGCCGCTTTCGACGCACGGGACGGGATGTTCGCTTAGCGCCGCGATCACCGCATCGCTGGCGTGCGGGAAAAACTTGCTTGAGGCGGTAGTTGACGGCAAGGCGTATGTCTACGAGTCCATCCGCACCGGCGTTTGGGTGGGCGAAGGGACCGCGGTGCTCGGCACTCCGGCAAAATTGCCGCTCGACCGCGTGACGGTTGAGCCGGTCGTCAACGTTATGTGAAACGGTTTCATGTCGAAGTACAACCCTAAGGAAGAACGGTTTTTTCTATGACTCAACTGGAAGCGGCGAAGAAGGGCGAGATCACCGAGGCGATGCGGCGCGTGGCGCTGGACGAGAAGGTGAGCCCCGTACAGGTTTGTGAGGCGGTGGCCTGCGGACGTGCGGTCATTCCGCTGAATCCGGCGCACGCATCGGCGCGGCCGGTGGGGGTGGGGCGGCTTTTTTCGACCAAGGTGAACGCCAATCTCGGACGTTCGACGACGCGTTCCGGCAAGGGAGACGAACTGGAAAAACTCCAAATCGCGCTGAAGGCCGGCGCCGATTTCGTCATGGACCTGAGCGTGGGCGCCGATCTGCGGACGATCCGCCAAGGCATGTTGGATGCGTCGCCGGTGCCGTTGGGCACGGTGCCGGTTTACGAGACGATCTCGCGTCTTGAAGGCGATGTGCCGGTGATGAATCCCGACCTGCTGCTGCAGGTGATTGCGGAGCAGGCCGAGCAGGGCGTTGACTTCATGACCCTGCATGCGGGACTTCTTCACCGCCATGTGGATGTGGCGATGCGGCGCATCATGGGTATCGTGAGTCGCGGCGGGGCGATTATGGCCGAATGGATGAGGCGGAACAACGCGGAAAATCCGCTCTACACGCGTTGGGACGAGGTGATGGATATTCTCGCCAAGCACGATGTGACGGTGTCGCTCGGCGACGGGTTGCGTCCGGGCTGTTTGGCGGATGCGAGCGATGCGGCACAGTTCGGCGAACTCGACGTGCTGGGCGAACTGGTGCGGCGCTGTCGCGCGCGCGGCGTGCAGGTGATGGTGGAAGGCCCTGGTCATGTGCCGTTCAACCAGATCCAGATGAATATGGAGCGTCAGCAGGAGGTGTGTGACGGCGCGCCCTTCTATGTTCTCGGCCCGGTGGTGACCGATATCGCGCCCGGCTATGACCATATCACCTCGTGTATCGGCGCGACCGCTGCGGCCACGTACGGCGCCTCGCTGCTCTGTTATGTGACGCCGGCAGAGCACCTCGGCTTGCCGGACGGCGAGGAGGTCCATCAGGGCATGATCGCCTACCGCATCGCGGCGCACGCGGGCGACGTGGCGCGCGGTTTGCCGGGCGCGCGAGACCGCGACGATGCGATGTCGCATGCCCGGGTGGCTTTCGACTGGGATGCGCAATTCGCGTGCGCGCTGGACCCGGAGCGCGCGCGGGCACGGTGGCTGAAAACGCGCGTTTGCCAGGGCGAACATGCCGACGACCACTGCTCGATGTGCGGCAAAGAGTTCTGCGCCGTACGCACCTCCAAGCGCATACGCGCATCACTGGAGTAACCCGCTTAGGGAGCCTCCCTTGAAGGCGGGCGTGCCACGGCAGGGAACGCGCTCCTCTTTTGCGTGCGACATTTTTATGGCAACGCTCAGATGGCTGTTTCCTGCCACCCGTTTTCTTTACCTTTGGCATTGCGTTGCCCGGCAGATCACGCTATTGTGACGGCGGATATGCGGATGGAACGGTATGGCGATTCATGTGATAATCGTTGAGGATGACAGCCGGTTGAGGTCGGGGCTGATGGAAATCATCAACAGCGACCCCGAATGCGCTTGCGTCGGAGCCTACGGCTCTGGCGAAGAGGCGCTGGAGAAGGCTTCCCGTGTGAAGCCGCAGGTCGCCGTGATGGACATCAACCTGCCGGGCATGGACGGCATCGAGTGCGTGCGCCAGCTCTCCGCGATCCTGCCGACGCTTCAGATCGTGATGCTGACGGTCTATCAGGACACCGACAATCTGTTCCGCGCGCTCGCGGCGGGGGCGCACGGCTATCTGGTTAAACCCGCGCGGGCGCGTGATCTGTTGGCCGCAATCCGCGATATCCATCGGGGCGGGGCACCGATGACCAGCGCCTTGGCCCGGAAAGTGGTCGACGCTTTCCGAAACCAGGCGAAACCCGCCGCCGCCTCTTTGAATGCGGCTCCCGTGGCGGGCGAGTCCGACGAGCTAGCGCCCCGCGAGAAAGAAGTCCTGGATCTGCTGGCGCAGGGATTTTCGTACAAGGAGATCGCCGACAAGTTGAACGTGTCGTTTGCGACGGTGCACACGTATGTGCTGCGCATCTACAAGAAACTGCACGTGCGCTCGAAGAATGCAGCCGTCGCCCGGTGGCTCGGATATCAACGCGGGGAATGAGGGCGAATGAAATGGGACACGACAATCTGATCGGAAGGCGTGAATTCATTCGGCTGGCGCAGGCGGGCATGTCCGCCTTGCCCTTCGTGCCGGCGGTGGCGCCTGGACAGGAAAACGTGGCCGCCGTGCCGCCGGAGAGTCCCCGCGCGTATGACAGAAAGATCAAGTTGGGACTGATCGGCTGCGGCGGACGGGGGACATGGATCAGCAACCTGTTCGCCGCGCACGGCGGCTTCGCGTTTACGGCGGTCGCGGATTATTTTGAGGAGCGTGCGGTTCGCACGGGTGCACTGCTGGGGGTGGCTCCGGCCCAGTGCTTTTCGGGCCTTGACAGTTACAAGCGATTGATGGCTTCGGGGGTCGAGGCCGTGGTGTTGCAGACTCCGCCGTATTTTTTCCCGCAGTATGCGGAATTTGCGCTGGAAGCGGGGCTCCATCTTTACATGGCAAAACCGGTGGCTATCGACATTCCGGGAACGGAGGCGATCAAGCGGCTCGCCGTGCGGGCGACGGAACTGAAACGGGTTTTCCAGGCTGATTACCAGCTGCCCCGCGATCCGGTCAACATGGAGGTCGCCAAGCGTATTCGCGCGGGCGCGCTGGGCAAACTCCAGACCGTGTTTTCTTCGGGGTGGGCGGGCGGCAACGGCTATCAGGACCCGCCGCTGGAGCCGACGATCGAAAACCGCCTCAAAGACTTGGTCTGGTGCAACGATGTCGCCCTGGGCGGCGACTATATCGTCCATTACGATGTGCACATCATCGATGCCGTGGTCTGGGCGCTGGGCAAGGTGCCGGTCGCGGCGATGGGGGCGGCGGCGGCATTCCGGCCCTCCGCGCATGGTGACGCCCGCGACTCCAGCACAGTCGTCTACCTCTTCGACGACGGGACGGTCTGGTGCCATCAGGGCGTGCTCGGCGCTTACCACGACTGGATCAAAACGGGTCGGCTCACGGCATCGCTGCAGGGGACGCAGGCGACGGCGTGCCTTTCCTACGCGGGCAAATCTTATGTGCGCGGCGGGCCGCGGCATTTCAGCGGCGGCGTGCCGAACCCCGAGGCGAGCGTTCGCACCAACATCGATGAGTTCAGGCAGGCGATCGACGCGGGCGATCATGCGAACGCGCAGGTGCGGCGCGCGGTGGAAAGCAACTTTGCGGCCGTTCTCGGCAGAGAGGCGGCCGCCCGCCGCACGCTGGTGACGCTGGAGGAACTCCTGCGCGAGAACCGCGCGTTGCGCCCCGATCTGAAGGGGCTCAAGAGCTGATTGAAGCGTTCGCGTGCGTGGCCGGCAGCGGGGCTCAACGGGGGCGTTTGGCCGTGTCGATGTTGCGCGGCGTCGCCCATTCACGAAAGTCGGCGATGTCTTGGCGGACGGTCTCGAGCTGCAGGCTCAGTTCGTTGATGCGCTTGTCCAAAGAGGGATACGCCGCGACTTGCGCACTGTTGTCAGGGGCATAAACCAGCCCGAGAAAAGCATAGAGCGGGGTGAAATAACCGTCGATGGTGTCGATCTTCCGGCTCATGTCGTCGAGGGCGGTTGTCATCGTCTCGGGCGCGGCGCTTGTGCCGGCCGTCTTTTCGAGACGCTTGAAAGACTGGTCGAGGAAGGTTGTCAGGCCTGCCAAATAGGTTGGGATGCCGTCGAACCGGGTGAGTGAGGCGGACATGCCGTTGACCTGCTTGCTGAGAGAAACAAGCGTGCTTTGCAGTTTTGCGTAATCTTCGTCGGCGGTGGCGTTCTGACTGTCGCGGACCGCGTTCTCCAGCGCACTGACGCGGTGGTTGAGGCTTGCGAGTTGACTGTTCAACGTGTCCATCTTCTGAATGAACGGTTTTTGCGGGTCGGACACGTCGGGCGATTCCGACAGCGCTTTAGAAAGCGAAGCCCGTGTGCGCTTGCCCTCTTCGCGGATCAACACGCGTGTCGTGAAGAAGGATGCCAGAATTGAGAGGCAGATGGCCAGCGTGCAGAGAATCAGTTTCATCTTCGCCCTCCATGGCACAGTTATGATGCGTCATATTTTAACCGAGAGGCTGCCGGGCCACAATCCAAAGAATGAGAATAGGCCGGGGAGCAATCTGGGCTTGATGCTTCGGAGCCGAAAACCGATAATGCAACAAAGACGAATGATAACCACATTCAAAGATCCGGGGCAAACGACGGTAGGGGAAATTCTTGACCGCGTCGAGGCGGCCTTGAAAGAGGGGGACGCTGTTGCGGTGGCGGAAACCTGTCTTCCTGTGTTGGAACGTGAGGCGGGGTGCTGTCCTGACGGCGAGGGAAACTTTGTTTTCGGCGCGCCCGCCGCTTCGGCGATGCGGTGCAGCAGGGCGGAGCGCGCAATGGCGTGTCTGTTGCTTGTACTTCTGTCGCCGGTGTTTGCGGTCGTAGCCGGACTCGTGTTGCTTTTTGAGGGACGCCCGGTGATCTTCCGCCAGGAACGGTATGGCTGCGACGGTGTGCCGTTTACGGTGTTCAAGTTCCGTACTATGGTGCGGCGTTCCGAGTCGTTGCATGGGAGGCTGCAGCAGAAACTGGGGCAAGAGGGGCATCTGTTCAAGCTGGCTCGCGATCCCCGGGTAACCCGCCTGGGCGGTTTCTTGCGGCGTTCTTTTCTGGACGAGTTGCCTCAACTCCTGAACGTGGCGAAAGGCGAGATGCGGTTCATCGGGCCGCGCCCGCTACCGGCAAGCGACCAGGGACACTACACGCGTCCCTGTCACGCGCTGAGACTGAAAGGCATGCCGGGTATTACGGGGCTGTGGCAGGTGGCGGGACGCAACGAGCGCACATTCGATGAGATGTGCCTGTTGGACTGTTATTATCTGTGCCACCGGTCGCTCGCCTTCGACTTACGCCTGATTATGCGAACGGTGCGGGTGATGTTCAAGGAGGTATGCTTGAAACGCGAACCCCAGCGCGGTGGCGAGCAGCCATCCGACGTCGCTGGCGCAGGCTGCGGCAGCCAGCATCGCGACGGCAACCCATAGGCCGCGGGAGAAGGCGTGTTCGTGCGCGAGCTTTACGCGGACACGCTCGCGGTCGGTGGGCGTGAGCCGCAAGGTGAGGCATCGGGTGTGCGGCAGGGTGAGCGGGAGCGGATGGTCGGGAACCCATGCCAGCGGCCGCTTGAGCAGCGCCGGAGAGCGTCTGTCTTGGATGACTTCGAGGTCGCCCTCGCGGTTCAAATCGAGCTGGAAACGCGGGGCGGCTCCGCGCGTGAAGGCGGCGATGCGCAAGAGTACGGGTTGCCGCGTCCTGCCGATCAGGTCCAGCGCTTCCCGCGTCGCGCGCAGGATGATTTCGCCGTCGGGATCAAGGGGGTCGAGCGTGGCGAAAAGATGTTGCGTGGCGCCCTGCGGAACGCGCGCCAGCCATGTGGCGAGAGCGGCGGAGACGGCGGCGGCAAAAAATGCGGACGGGCCTGCTCCGGCGATCAAGCCGGCGGCGGCCGAGGCCAGCAACATGGCGGACACGCACGACATGGATTAAAGTTAGCGGGAAACAAGCCCAAGGACAAGCCCGAACCTCACTCGCGGCTTGAGCTGGGGGCGGCGCTGAGGTACAGTGAAGGCATGAAGAAGAAACCGATCAACAAAGACCGTGTCGCCGGTCTGGTCCGACAGTTGCTTGAGGAACTGGGCGAGGATCCCGAACGCGAGGGCTTGAAGAAAACGCCCGAACGGATGGCCGAGTCGTTGATTTTTTTGACGGGCGGATATTGGAAGACGCCGAAGCAGATTCTGAACGGCGCCGTGTTCCAGGCGCACATGAACCACATGATCATCGTGCGCGACATCGAGATCTACAGCCTGTGCGAACACCACCTGTTGCCGTTCTATGGGCGCTGCCATGTGGGGTATATCGCGAAGGAAAAGGTTTTGGGGGTCAGCAAGATCGCACGCATTGTGGACTGCTTTGCGCGGCGCCTGCAAATTCAGGAACGTCTGACCGAGCAGGTAGCGGACGCGATACTGGAAGAGGCTGAGGCCGAGGGCGTGGGCGTGGTCATGGAGTGTCGTCACCTGTGCATGATGATGCGCGGGGTGGAGAAGCAGAATTCTGTGATGACGACGTCGGCGGTGCTGGGTTCGTTCCGGACCGACCCTGCCACGCGCCAAGAGTTCATGACGCTGATCAACCGTTAGGACCTTATGCGGATCGCGCTGTCGACCAATTGGAATGCCGCGCGCCACGAGAACGGCGAAGCCCTGGTGGACGAGATCATCGCGCTGGGGTTCGACGCACTCGAGGTGGGGTACCACACGACCGAAGAACTGGCCGCGGGAATACGTCGTCGGGTGACGGCGGGGAGTGCGACGGTTGATAGCGTCCATGCGTACTGTCCGGTGCCGATCGGCGCGCCGCACGGGTATCCCGAGCTTTACCTGCTTGCTTCGCTGGACGAGGACGAGCGGGCCATGGCCGCAATCCATATCGGGCGAACGCTGTCTTTCGCGGAGTCGATGGGCGCGCGGGCGGTGGTGCTCCATGCGGGCCGCGTGTTCCTGAAGTCAATCTTTGGCGAGCTGCACACGCGGACGTTGGTTGATGCGCTGGAGGAGGAGGGCGCGGTTGAGGCGCCGCGCTACCAGCGGCTGATGGCCAAGGCGTTGCGCCGCCGCCGCGCGCGCGTGGTGAAATATTTCGACGGTTTCTGCCTTTCGCTTGACGCGCTGTTGCCGAAATTCGAAAAGGCTGGCGTGACGTTATGCCTGGAGAACCTCCCCTCGATCGAAGCGTTTCCTGACGAACGGGAGATGGCGATGCTGAAGCGGCGCTTCGACACGCCGGCGCTGTCCTATTGGCACGATATGGGGCATGGACAAGTGCGCGAGAACATGGGGTGGATCCGGCATGTCGAGGCGGCGCGGGAGCTGCTGGCCGTCACGCGTGGCATTCATATCCATGACGCGTTGCCGCTGACGAACGATCACCTGCCGGCGGGCAGGGGGATGATCGACTTTGGAGCATTTGCCTTTTACGCCCCGGATTCGATTATCAAAGTGTTTGAGCCGTCCCCGGACGTGACGAAACGCGAGCTGTCCGATGCGTTGTTCCACGTGCGGAAAACGTGGGGGGGGGCTACGCCGGCAACCCCGTCGCCCGTTTGAAAAAGGCCTCGAGTTGGCCGATGTTGACCGAACCGTCGAACTCGTTTTCGATTGTCTTGCGCGCGGCCTTCGCAAGTCGGAGGAGCAGCTCCTTTGAGCTCAGGGCCCGCGCCAGCACATCCGCTAGCGTGGCGGGATCGTCGGGCGGGACGAGTAGGCCGTTCACGTTGTCGGTGATGACCTCGCCGGCGGCGCCGGCGGTGGTGGTGACGACGGGCGTCCCGAGCGCCATGGCCTCGAGCAAGATGTTCGCGATGCCGTCGCGGTCGCCGTTCCGCATGCGCCGGGAAGGCAGAACGAGCAGCGAGGAATCCATCATGCGCGTGAGGGTTTCCTCCTCGGATTGCCAACCCGCGAAGAATACGGTTTGCTCGAGCTCCAGCTGGTGCCGCAGATCTTCCAGCTCATGCAGGCAAGGCCCCGTTCCCGCGATGATGCAGGTGAAGCGGACGCCGTGCATCCGGAGCAGGGCGCAGGCTTGCAGCAGCGTGTCCAGCCCCTTCTTTTTCTCCAGGCGGCAGGCGCAGAAAAGCACTTCGTCCGGCTGGATCGTGTCGAACGAGAAATCGTTGAGCGGCAGGCCGTGATGGATGACCGAGACTTTGTCTTGCGGAATGCCTGCGGCGAGAACCGCGTCTGCGGCATGTTGCGAACAGGCCGTAATGCCGGCCGCCGTTTGCAGCCGCCGGAGCAGGGCGCGGGGGCGGGTTGTGAATACGTCGTGCGCGTGGACCGCGCAGGTCCATGGCAGCCCCATGGCGCGTGCGGCGATGGCGGAGAGGTCCGCCGTGATGCCGGCGAACTGGGCATGAATCAGGCGGCTCTCCGTGTCGGACACCTTTTTGATCAGATGGGCCGCCTGCGGCAGCCGTTTGATGATCCTGCAGGCGGCGAGCGGAGCCGTGGGCAGCTCGCTGAGGATGCGTGCGCAGGACGCTTTGAAGAACGGCCAGCGGTATTTTATCGGGCAGCTGCCCAACGCGAACTTGAGCGGGTTCGTGTCGTCGTTCAACAGGCGTGTGAAAACGGGCCAGTTGCGGCGTTCGAGCTGATCCAACTCGCGCCGGATGAAGGTTTCGCTTCGTGAGATCCGGTCGAGCAGGTATGTGACGGGGAAAGGCATGTTTACGGCTGTTTGGGGTAGAGGTCGAGGTCGGCCGGGATGGCCCGGATGGCTGCGCAGAGCAGGTCGACCGTCTGACTCGCATCGGAGAGGCTGAGGAGCTCGACCGGACTGTGCATATAGCGCAACGGGATGCTGAGTTGCGCCACGGCGGCTCCCGACCGCGACATGCGCATGGCCCACGCACAGGTGCCGGTGCCGCGGCTGCGGACTTGGCGCTGCACCTTGATGCGCTGAGCTTCTCCGGCCTCCAGCACGAGGCGGTTGAGACGGGTGTGGTATGTTGGGCCGATCCCCACGACGGGTCCGCCGTCGATGCGGATGTCGCCGACGACTTTCCGGTCCTCTTTTTGCGCGTCGCTGGCGAAGGTGACGTCGACGCACAGGCCGATGTGCGGATTGATGTCGTAGGCGGTCGTGATGCCGCCGACCAGGCCCACCTCTTCCTGCACGCTGGCGACCATGTGGAGCGCGACGTTCAGCTTTTCACCCGCGAGGCGGCGCATGGTTTCCGTGACGATGAACGCGCCGATGCGGTTGTCGAAGCCGCGGCAGGCCACGCGGTTGTTGGCGAGCGCGCGCCAGCCGGCATCGACGACCGCCGGGCTGCCGAGGTCGACGAGCGAAAGCGCGTCCTCTCTGTTCCTCGCGCCGATGTCGACCGCGATCTCCTTGATCTCCTGCGGTGCGACTTTTTCCCTGTCTTTCGCCGACATCAGGTGAGGGGGGCGCACGCCGAACACGCCGTAGACCGGGCCCTGCTTGCCACGGATCACGATGCGTTCCGCCGCGACCAGCGGGATGGTGACGCCGCCGAGCGGGCACATGTAGAGGAATCCATCGTCGTCGATGTACTGCACCATGAAGCCGATCTCGTCGCAGTGGCCCTCGATCATCACGCGCAGCGGCGCGTCCGGATTGAGACACGCCCGCAGGTTGCCGTGCACGTCGATCTTCAGGTTGGGCACCGCGGCCGTTTTGAGGTAGCCGGCCAGCAGCGCCATGCCGTCATATTCGAAACCGGTGGGAGTGGGAAGCGCGACGAGATCCTGTAAAAGGGAGAGAGCCTGTTTGTCCATCTGCAACGCCTTTCTGGGCGCGTGCGCCGTCATGGCGCGTGAGCGCGGGTTCGGTGAGTAGTTTACGTGCGGGCACGCGGAACTGCAAGGCCGGAAAAGAGCGGTGAAAGGGCGGTGGGCGAAGGGCGGTGGAGAGGCCGCGCAGAAGAGGAGCCGGCCGATAAAACGGAGTCGGCGATTCTGACGGCTTGCCGACGGGTATCAACGGCATGCGCGATGGTGAGACGGCGGTGGCCTTCGGTTTCCCACTCGCCCGAGAAGACGGATTGTCTGGAAATCCTGTGTGCGAAGTCTCTTGAACCGATCTCTGACCTCTGAGCCCCGCTACGCGCTCAGGATCATCTTCTTGAACTGGCTGAAAAGGTAGCGCGAGTCGTGGGGGCCTGGGGCGGCTTCGGGGTGGTACTGCACCGAGAAGACCGGCTCGCGGCGATGGCGCATGCCCTCGACCGTGTTGTCGTTGAGGTTGATGTGCGTGACCTCGACGACCGCCTTGTCCAGCGACTCCATGTCGACCATGAAGTTGTGGTTCTGCGAGGTAATCTCGACCTTGCCGGAGGCGAGTTCCTGCACGGGGTGGTTACAGCCGTGGTGTCCGAACTTCAGGCGGCGGGTTTGTCCGCCCAAGGCCCAGCCGAGCAATTGATGGCCGAGGCAGATGCCCATTATCGGGGCCTTGCCCACCAAGGCGCGGATGTTCTCGATGGCGTACGACAACGCGGCCGGATCGGCCGGGCCGTTCGACAGGAAAATGCCCGCGGGTTTCATGGCGAGCACCTCGGCGGCCGGGGTTTTGGCCGGCACCACGGTGACCCGCATGCCCTGCTGGCGCAGGCGGCGCAAGATGTTGAATTTGATGCCGAAGTCGTAGGCCACGACCGGGATTTCGGCCTCCGGCAATTTTTCGTCCGCGATGCCCCAGGTCGCCGATATCGTGTCGTCGGGATCGAAGACGTAGGACTTCTTCGTGGAGACCTTCTGCGCGTAGTCCTGGCCATCAAGGCCTTCCCAGGCCCGGGCGCGTTTGACGCCCTCTTCGGCCGTGATGGCGCCCGTGGCGCAGAGATAGCCTTTGGGCGTGCCCGCATTGCGCAGGCGGATGGTGAGCGCGCGCGTGTCGATGCCCGCGAGGCCGGGCACACCGGCTTTGATCAGGGTCTCTGCGAGGGCGTGCTCTGAGCGCCAGTTGCTCGGCTCGGTGTAGTGGTGGATGATCAGGCCCTCGGCATGGATGTGCGCGGACTCGTAGTCCGGCGCGTTGAAGCCGGTGTTGCCGATTTCCGGAGAGGTGAGGGTGACGAGTTGGCCGGCGTAGGAGGGGTCGGTCAGGATCTCCTCATAGCCGGGCGTGCCAGTGTTGAATACGACTTCGCCGAGGCGGTCGACGGGCGCGCCGAACGACCAGGCCGGATAGACGGTGCCGTCCGCGAGTGCGAGGAAGGCATTCTTTTCGCGTTGTTGTTTCCAGTTGTACATAGGTGGTAAGGGGGTTGTGTGCGGGCGAATAATTATTCTTCCGCACAGGTTCAGGCGTGGGTGTGGAGGGCTTTACGGTTGTATTCCTGGAGGGAGAGCACCTCGCAGCGTTTGAGCGTGCGCAGGCGCTTGATCCCGTCCACGGCGGACTGCAGTCCGCGCACGGTGGTGGTGATCGGCATACCGCGGCGGATCGCCTCGGTGCGCATGATCACTTCGTCTTGGGCGGGTTTGGCTCCGGTGGGGACGTTGACGATCCACTGGACCTCGTTGTCGAGAATCAGGTCGAGCGCGTTGGGGCGGCCGTCGGAGATGCGGAACACCGCGCGCGCCTTGATTCCCGCGTCGCGCAGGGCGGTGGCCGTGCCGCGTGTGGCGTAGATCGTGTAGCCGAGGGCGGCCAGTTCGCGGGCCATGGCCACCGTCTCTTGCTTGTCGTGGTCCGCGACGCTGAGGAACACGTTGCCCGCGAGGGGCAACGGGTTGCCCGCGCCGAGCTGGCTCTTGACATACGCCATTCCCGGATCGGGGTCGATGCCCATGACTTCGCCGGTGGAGTGCATCTCCGGGGTCAGCAGGGCGTCGCAGCCGGGGAAGCGGTTGAAGGGCAGCACCGCCTCTTTGAACGCGTAGTGACGGATGGTGACCTCGCGGGTGAAGCCGAGCTCCTTGAGGGTCTTGCCGGCCATGACCAGCGCGGCGAGGCGCGCGAGCGGTACGCCGATGGCCTTGCTGACGAACGGTACGGTGCGCGAGGCGCGCGGGTTGACTTCGAGGATGTACACCACGCCGTTCTGCACCGCGTACTGGACGTTCATCAGGCCGACGACGCCCAGTTCTTTAGCGAGGGCATGCGTGTAGCGCCGGATCTCATCGCAGACCGCCGGCTTGAGGCTGCGGGGCGGAATGCTGCATGCGCTGTCGCCTGAATGGATGCCGGCCTTTTCGACGTGCTCCATAATGGCGCCGAGCACCTGGATCTTGCCGTCGGAGATGCAGTCCACGTCCACCTCGATCGCGTCCTCCAAGAACTTGTCGATCAGGACCGGGTGTCCCTCGGAAGCTTCGAAGGCCTCTTTCACGAAATCGGCGAGCGACGGCTCGTCGTAGACGATGGCCATGGCGCGGCCGCCGAGCACGAACGAGGGGCGGACCAGCACCGGGAAGCCGATGCGGCGGGCTACTGCGAGCGCGCCGGCGTAATCGGTGGCCGTGCCGTTGTCGGGCTGGCGCACGCCGACTTTGTCTGCGAGCTGCTTGAAGAACTCGCGGTCTTCGGCCTTTTCGATGCTTTCGGGCGAAGTGCCGATGATGGTCACGCCGTTGGCGGCGAGCGCCTTGGCGAGGTTGAGCGGCGTCTGGCCGCCGAACTGCACGATCACGCCGTCGCAGGCTTCGCGGCGGTAGATGGCGAGCACGTCCTCGAGGGTCACGGGCTCGAAGTAGAGCTTGTCCGAGGTGTCGTAGTCGGTCGAGACGGTTTCGGGATTGCTGTTGACCATGAGCGTCTCGAAACCGGCCTCGCGCAGGGCGTAGCAGGCGTGAACGCAGCAGTAGTCGAACTCGATGCCTTGGCCGATGCGGTTGGGCCCGCCGCCCAGAATCATGATTTTCTTCTTTGTCTTGTCCGGGGCGGGAAGGTCAGAAAGGTCGGCGGCGGTGGACCAGGTGGAGTAAAAATAGGGTGTGAAAGCCTTGAATTCAGCAGCGCAGGTGTCGACGAGGCCGTACACCGGCAAGAGGCCGAGTTTCTCGCGCGCGGCGCGCACGTCCGTCTCGGAGGAATGCGTGAGGTTGGCGATCTGCTTGTCCGAATAGCCGAACTCTTTGGTCTGCCGGAAGAGCGGAGCATCCGCGGTCAGCGCGTCGAGCGAGCCGGTCTTGCGGATCTCTTCCTCAAAGGCGACCAGTTCGTGGAGCTGGTTGAGGAACCACGGGTCGACCTTGGTGATCTTGTGGATGCGGCTGACGCTCCAGCCGCGCACGAAGGCCTCGTGGATGTGGAAGATGCGGATCGGGCCCGCGTGGCGCAGGGCGTTCTCGAGCGACTCGTCGGTGAAGTGGCGGCTGACATCTTTGTCTTTGCCGTCCGCGCCGAAGCCGCCGCGCCCGATCTCGAGTGAGCGCAGCGCCTTTTGGATCGACTGCTGGAAGGTTTTGCCGATGGCCATGGTTTCGCCGACCGACTTCATGGAGGTGGTCAGCGAAGGGTTGGAACCCGGGAACTTCTCGAAAGCGAAGCGGGGAACCTTGGTGACGACGTAGTCGAGGGCCGGCTCGAAGCAGGCGGGCGTCTCGCGCGTGATGTCGTTGCGCAGCTCGTCGAGCGTGTAACCGATGGCGAGCTTGGCGGCGATGCGCGCGATGGGGAAGCCGGTGGCCTTGGAGGCGAGAGCCGAAGAGCGGCTGACGCGCGGGTTCATCTCGATGACCACGAGGCGGCCGTCGGCGGGATTGATGGCGAACTGCACGTTCGAGCCGCCGGTCTCGACGCCGATCACGCGCATGACGGCAATCGAGGCGTCGCGGAGGAGCTGGTATTCGCGGTCGGTAAGCGTCATCGCCGGCGCCACGGTGATGCTGTCGCCGGTATGGATGCCCATAGGATCAAAGTTTTCGATCGAGCAGATGATCGAGATGTTGTCCTTGCGGTCGCGCATGACCTCCATCTCGAACTCTTTCCAGCCGAGCACCGACTCCTCGACCAGGATCTCGTTGACCGGGCTGAGGCTGATGCCGTTGGCGCAGATGGCTTCGAACTGCTGCGCGTCGTAGGCGATGCCGCCGCCGCTGCCGCCCAGGGTGAATGCGGGCCGGATGATGATCGGGAAGTCGCCGATCGACTTCTGGATCTTCCACGCATCCTCGAGGGTGTGGGCGGTGCCGCTTTTGGGCACGTCGAGGCCGATCTGAAGCATCGCGTCTTTGAAGAGCTGGCGGTCTTCGGCGCGGCGGATCACCTCGGCGTTGGCGCCGATCATCTCCACTTGGTAGCGTTCGAGGATGCCCTGGTCGGCCAACTGGATGGCGAGGTTCAGGGCGGTCTGGCCGCCGAGGGTCGGAAGAATGGCGTCGGGCCGCTCGCGGCGGATGATCTCGTGCAGAATCTCGACGGTCAAGGGTTCGATGTAGGTCCGGTCGGCGAATTCCGGGTCCGTCATGATGGTCGCGGGGTTGCTGTTGACGAGAACCACCTCATAACCTTCCTCGCGAAGGGCTTTGCAGGCTTGTGCGCCGGAATAATCGAATTCGCAGGCTTGTCCGATGACAATCGGTCCCGCGCCGACAATCATGATTTTCGAGAGGTCGTTTCTTTTGGGCATCTTTTAAAGCTCCGGTCTACCGCGTATAAGGCAATTCCTGAATAAACAAGCAGAGGGTGTGCCAAATGCGGCTGATATGGATCAGCCGAATATTTTGACACAAAAATGGCCGCCGCGCCATAGTGACCGTATGGCTTTTTGCGAAAAGAGGGGGTCGTGCGGGGGGCGACGAACAGCGACGGACAAAAATGTATCATGAAGGTTTTTTTACTACGTAAATGTCGTGTCGATGCGCGGCAGAATTCGTTTCCATTTTCAGGGATGTCAGGTATGATAACCTTCCGATAAATGTAAAAGGGAGAGCGTTATGAGTTTGATCCGGCGGCGGTTCGTGTGTATGTGCGTGGCGGCGGCATGCGCAAGGGGAATGTCCGATGAAACGGCGGTTGTCCGCCGGAGTTCGGAGGCGGCGACAGAGTACCGCCTGTTGGCGCGCGAGATGTCGCGGCCGTCGCAGGCGCAAGCCGGCATTTTCGATGAAGCGGCTCGGCGGTCGCAGGCGTATCACCCGGCCGCGACGATTTTTCCGTCTGACCGCGATCCCCTGGATGTGGTGGCTCGGCGGATCCGCGCTTTGTATGACGACCTATATCGGCAGGTCCCTGCTCTGGCGGATGCGGGGCGTCGGCTGGCGGAGTTGGAGGGGCGCGTCAGGGAAACGCCTGTGACGGAGACGCCGCGTCGGTATGCTCTGTTCGGCGAAGCGCTCGCGCTGCGCCGCGAGATCGCGTTCGCGAACCCGCTCCTGAAGCCGATCAGCAAGATCCTGTTCATCACCCGCGAGGCGCTCCCGCCGGATGAACTGGATTGGGGCGTGCACATGTGCGACCAGTTCTTCGGGTTTCACGCCACGTCGCACGGGTTGACGCGGGAAAACGGACTGTATGTGCTGGAGAACCCTTGGTCGGATGCGCCGACGGCCCGGAATCTCCTTAAGGACGCGGTCATCGAGGCTGGGGCTCGGAAAGGCACGAAACTCGGGAACGGCGGCTATCTCGCTCCCGATGTGTCGTTTGACGGCCGTCAGGTCCTGTTCGCTTATACCGACGGCAACCCTCAGATTCGGGTTTGGAACGACTCGACGGTCTTCCATATCTTCCGGTGCAACGCGGACGGTTCGGGATTGGTCCAGCTGACGGAAGGCAAGGTGAACGACTTTGATCCCTGCTGGCTTCCCAATGGCCGGATCGCCTTCATATCCGAACGGCGCGGCGGCTATGGGCGGTGCCACCGGCGAGAAGTACCGACTTTTACGCTGCATTCGATGTTCGAGGACGGTTCCGACATCGTCTGCATGAGTCCCCATGAGACCAACGAGTGGCAGCCGAGCGTGGACAACAACGGCATGCTTGTGTATACCCGCTGGGACTATGTGGACCGCGGTTTCAATCAGGCCCACCACCCTTGGATCACCTATCCCGACGGCCGTGATCCGCGAGAGCTCAACGGCAACACGCACCTGTCGGAGCGGACCGCGCCGCACCTGATCGCGGACGTCCGCGCGATTCCGGGTTCCTCCAAGTATGTGGCGATCTCGGCCGGACACCACACCGAGAACCGCGGTTCCGTGATCATGATCGATCCGTCCGTGGCGGACGACGGGGCGATGTCGCAGATCAAGCGCGTGACGCCGGATCAGCTGCTGTCGGAAACGGAATACTACAGCTGGCAGAATCTGGCGAAAGGCTCGGGCGCTTACGCTACGCCGTGGCCGCTGAGCGAAACATATTATCTCTGTGTTTACGACGGGGATGCGAACGCGCAGTACGGCGACATGGAATGGCGGCAGCGGCGTTATGCGGTGACACTGATGGACGCTTTCGGCAACAAGATCCCGCTCTACACGCATCCGATGATTTCATGCCTCAGTCCGATGCCGCTTCACGCGCGTCCGAAACCGCCTGTCTTGACGCACGGCACGCTAACGGGCCTGCCGCGTCTGGCGAACGGCGAAAAGCCGCCGGTGACGCCGAAGGGGGCGTTGCCGAAGACGGCGACGGTGGGGCTTGTCAACGTCTATAACTCTCGCCGCCCTTTGCCGGAAGGAACGCGGATCGCGGCGTTGCGCATCTGGCAGATCTTGCCGAAGGTCATGCCGATTGTCGGGAACCCCCGCCTGGGCGTGTGTGACCAGACCTGCGGGCGGCAATGCCTGGGGACGGTTCCGGTCGAAGAGGATGGGAGCGCTTACTTTGAGGTGCCGGTCGGCGTGCCGGTGCTGTTCCATGCGCTCGACGGCAAGGGCGTTGCGGTTCAAGGCATGCGCAGCGTGACCTATACCGCTCCGGGCGAGCGGCTGATGTGCAACGGCTGCCACGAACAGCGCGTCGGCGCGGCGCAAACCGTGAACACCAGTACGCCGCTGGCGATGAGGCGTGCGCCGTCGACGATCCGCCCCGAGGTGGAGGGCTCATGCCCCTATAGCTATCCGCGGCTGGTGCAGCCGGTGTTGGAGGCCAAATGCGTATCGTGCCACGGCGACACGCGCAAAGAGAAAATGCCGGATCTGCGCAAGGGCGAATGGCAGAAGAACCCGTTCCGGTTCTATTCCTCATTCTTCAGCTTGGTGCCGCTGGTGCACTATTACAGCAACGCGTACCGAGGGAAGGAGTGGTGGAAGGTGGGCGTGCAGCGGGACGCGTTCGTTCAGCCGTATACGGAGCCGGGCAAGTTTGGCGCGCTCGCTTCGCCGCTCTATGCCATGTTGACCCGCGGGCATCACGATGTGAAGCTGACGGATGAGGAGCTGCGCCGCCTGGTGATCTTTATGGAATCGAACGCGGCTTATTTCGGGCATGATTACGACACGGATGCGCAGGCGGAGGGAAAAACGGTGTGTCCGGTGCTGCAGTAGCGTGTGGGTGGTCAAAAACGGCGAAATCAAATGGCAGGGGGGAAGCGATGCAACGGAGCGGAATGCGTCTGGCATGGGCGGGATGGGTGGTTGTCGCGGCGGGGACACTGGCGGCCGATGATGCGGCCATCCGCAGGGAATTGACGTCGCCGGTGTTGGATGGGCGGGTGTGCGGCGGAGAGCCCCGGCTGATGTTGGACCACGTGCTCTCGGAGCGCCTGGCGCAGGCGGGTGCGTCCATCCGAGCCGCACAGGAGCGGATCGCGGCTCCGGAGCAACTGGCCGCTTGGCAGCGGCGGACGCGCGCGGCGTGTCTGGAGGCGTTGGGCGGATTTCCCGAACGCTCGCCGCTCAACCCCCGTGTGACGGGGACGATCATGAAGAACGGTTATCGGGTGGAGAAAATTCTGTTCGAGAGCCGCCCCTCCTTTTATATGACGGCGCTGCTGTTCCTGCCGGACGCGGCCCGCTTCACGCCGCCCTATCCTGGCGTGATCATCGCCTGCGGACACAGCAACGACGGCAAGGGAATGCCCGGCTATCAGCGGGGGGCTGTGCTCGCCGCGGCGAACGGCATCGCCGCGCTGATCTACGACCCCATCGATCAGGGCGAGCGGCTGCAGGGGAGCGCTAAGGGCGGCAACTGCGCCGGACACAACACGACCGGCGTAAGCGCCGCTCTCCTCGGCTGGAATACCGCCACGTTCCGGATTTGGGACGGGATAAGGGCGTTGGACTACTTGGCCTCGAGGCCGGAGGTCGATGCGGGGCGCCTCGGTTGCATGGGGAACAGCGGCGGCGGCACGCTGACGACCTATATCGCGGCATTGGACGACAGGGTCGTGGCCGCTTCGCCGAGTTGCTACATCTCTTCGCTGGAGCAGGTCTGCGGCAAGCTGGGACCGCAGGATGCGGAGCAGAACCTGTTCGGTCAGATGGCGTTCGGGCTGGACCATTCCGGCTGGCTGTTGCTGCGCGCGCCAAAAGCCACCTGCGTGTGCGCCGCGCAGAAAGACATGTTTCCGATTCAGGGAACCTATCAGACGCGGGACGAGGTGGAAGCCGTGTACATGCGGCTTGGCGCCGCGGACCGTTTCTCTCTGGCCGAATATGATGGGCCTCACGCTTGGGCGGAGCCGCTCAAAATCTCGGCCGTGCGCTGGATGAGCCGCTGGCTGCGGCAGAAGGAGGAGATCGTGATTCCGCCCGAATCGGAAACGGGTCTCACGGCGGAAGAAGGGCGCGTGTCCGAGGCGGGACAGGTGATGAAACTCGCGGGCGCCCGTTCGGTATACGACATCATGCGCGACGAGTCGGTTCGGCTGGCGAGGCTCCGCGGCAATGTCGATGCGGTGACCTTGCGGAATTCGGTGCGGCGTT
The DNA here is from genome assembly GCA_035353175.1 of Kiritimatiellia bacterium. Classification (GTDB taxonomy): domain Bacteria; phylum Verrucomicrobiota; class Kiritimatiellia; order RFP12; family UBA1067; genus DAOPZC01. The sequence goes on from DAOPZC010000008.1 coordinate 99,956, forward strand.
TGGCGGGGATCCGCGCGTTGAGTGCGATTCCCGTGCCGATCTCCGTGAACCGGTCGCAGACGCCTTTTGCGGGCGGCACGGTGCGGCGCGTCGCGCTGACGCAGGCGGGCCGCACCGCGGTGTCGGCCGTCTTCTTCCAGCCGGCGGATCCGCAAGGAGCTCCCGTTTTGGTGGTGGACGGCCTGGGCAAGACCAATGCCATCAGCACGGTGTCGTCGCTGGTGCGCGAAGGGTGCCCCGTGCTGGCGGTGGACGTGTGCGGCTTCGGCGAGACCCATGGCTCGGCGCACAAGTTCTACGGGGCGGAGAACGGCGACGAGGGCGCCGCGATGACGGCGTTTTTATTGGGGCAGTCGCTGGTGGGCCTGCGCGCTGAGGACGTTTTGCTGTGCGCGCGGTGGCTGTCGGTCGCCTGCGGTTCGCCGAAGGTGGATCTGCGCGCCGCGAACTGGGCCGTGACGCCCGCGCTGCACGCGGCGGCGGCCGAGCCTCAGCTTTTCGCCCGCGTGAGTGTGTCCGATGCGCCGTTGGCCTGGGAGGATGTCGTCGCGCAGGGCGACCGCCATCGTTTCTCCGACCTGGTGCACGGCGCGCTGCGGGAGTATACGATCGGTGATTTGAAAAGGGCCGCGGCGGAGCTGAAATAACCCGGCTTTACGGACGGTGTCCTGCAGTCGGGCCCACCCATGCGCGTCGTGCGCGGCGCCATGCCGTTTCCTGCTCCGGTTAGGTCGTCCGAAGATCTTCGCGGACGGACGCGCCGAGGAAGCGTAATTGGGGAACAAAGTCGGGGAACGACTCGTTCAGGATTTCCGCGTGATGAACGGTGATGGGTGCGGGTGCGGCCAACCCCGCCAGCGCGAGCGACATCGCCAGGCGGTGGTCGCCGCAAGCCTCGCAAAAGCCGCCCGTGAGTGTGCCCCCGAAGATCGTGAAGCCGTCGTGATGTTCTTCAAGTTTCACGCCGAGTTTCTTGAGCTCGCCGCACAGGACGGAAATCCGGTCGGTTTCTTTATAACGCAGTTCCCCGGCATTGCGCACTTCCGTCTGGCCGTCTGCGAAGCAGGCGGCAATGGCGAACACGGGCAACTCGTCGATCATGCGCACGACGGTGTCGCCGCCGACGCGGATGGCCTTGAGCGGGGCTGCGGTCAGACGGATGTCGCCGACCGGCTCGCCTGCGACCAGACGCTGGTTTTCCACAATGATGCGGGCTCCCATCGCTTGCAGAACATCCAGAATGCCGGTGCGCGTGGGGTTCAGCCCGACGTCGCGGATGCAGACCGAGGAGCCGGGGACAAGCGCGGCGGCCACGAGAATAAAGGCGGCTGACGAGATGTCTCCGGGCAGGGTGAGCCGCAGTGGCAAGAGAGGACGTGTGGGCGGTCTCACGGTGACCGTGAGCCCTTCCGTGCGAATGTCCGCGCCCATGGCGGCCAACATGCGTTCGGTATGATCGCGCGAGGGGCCCGGCTCGCGCAACGTGGTGACGCTGTCAGTGCCGAGCGCTGCGAGGATGAGGCATGATTTCACCTGGGCGCTGGCGACGGGCAGCGTGTAGTCAATCGCGCGCAGCGGGTGGGCCGCGTCGCGTGCGGCGAGCGAGAGAGGCGCGCGGGCGTTGGGCGTTGAGATGGGGACGCCCATGAGTTGGAGCGGCCCGGTGATGCGGTCCATCGGACGTTTGCGCAAACCTTGCGAACCGTCGAGTACGCAGGGCGTGCCGGCCGCGGCGAGCGCGCCTGCCAACATGCGGATCGTGGTGGCGGAATTGCCGCAGAAGAGCGCCTCGCTGGGCTGCGAGAATCCGCAGAGGCCTTTGCCGTGAACGGTGAGGCGTGAGCCCTCGAGCCGCCACCCGATGCCCAGGGCGGTCAGGACGTCCAGCATGACGCGGGTGACACCCGAAACCAGAAAACGGTCGATGACACTTTCGCCCTCGGCGAGAGCGGCAAAGAGTGCCGCGCGGTGCGAGAGCGATTTGTCGCCCGGCATCAGGAGATCGCCTGCCAAGGGGGCAGCTGTGGAAACAGAAAGGTCAAGTTTGGATTGCATAATCAGTATTTTTAACATAAAGCCGCGCTGACACGAAGGGAGAAATAGTGCCGGCGTCTTTTTTTAGCGCGGCACAGGCGGTAAAGACGGACGGAGCGGAGTAGCCGATTGACGGGCAAGGGTTTTTCCGTATAGAATTCAAGAACAAGGCGCGATATTTGCGGCGCGATGCAGCGGCAGGTCGAGGAGGCGGAAATGGGAAACGATGATAAAACCGGGGGCCAACGGTTGCGCTCGCTGGATGCGCTGCGTGGCTTTGATATGTTCTGGATCGCCGGCGGCGGCACGCTCTTCGTCGCGCTTGCCAACTTGACGGAATGGCCGGTCCTGCTTTGGTGGAAAACGCAGCTGACGCATGTGGCATGGCACGGGTTCCGCTTTGAAGACATGATTTTCCCCCTTTTCCTGTTCATCGCGGGATTCTCTTTCCCCTTTTCCATGGCGAAAGGGGACAGCGGTTCGGAAAGTAGGGGCGCCCTCTATCGCCACGTCGTAAAGCGGGGCCTCATCTTGGTGCTTTTGGGCGTTATCGCCGGCAATGGCATTCGTTTCAATTTCAGCGAGTTGCGCTACGGAAGCGTGCTGGGGCATATCGGGTTGGCGTGGATGTTAGCCGCGCTGATTTTCATGAACTGCCGTATCAGGAACTGCCTAGTCTGGGTCGGAGGCATCCTGGTGGGATATTGGCTTCTGCTGCGGTTTTCTCATGCTCCCGATTTAGGGTCGACGGATCCCTTCTCGATGGAAGGGAGCATCGTGGGGTATGTGGACCGTCTGTTGCTGCCGGGTAAGCTCTACCGGAAGATACATGATCCGGAGGGAATCCTGAGCACAATTCCCGCGATTGCGACCGCGCTTCTCGGCATGCTGAGCGGAAATTTCATACTGCGGCAGCAGCGCTCCGAGGCCGTACCCGCCCACACGGCGCTTAAGATGGTTCTGTCGGCCATCGGTCTGCTGGCCCTCGGCTGGCTGTGGAACTTTGTTTTCCCCATCAACAAGAATCTCTGGACCAGTTCCTTCGTCTGTTTCGTCGGGGGGCTCAGCCTGCTTCTTTTCACGCTGTTTTACATGGTCATCGACGTCTGGAAGGTAGATAAATGGTCGCGGTTCTTCGTGGTCATCGGCATGAACTCGATCACGATCTATCTGGCGCCGAAGGTCATCGATTTCAACAAGCCGGCGCAGTTCTTTTTTGCTAGCCTGATCAGTCTGTTTCCAAAAGAATGGTCGGGCGTTCTGAACGCAGCGGCGTATTTGGCCGTCGTTTGGGCATTTCTCTATTTTCTTTACCGGAAAAAGATCTTTCTTAAAGTGTAGATGACGGAAAGGGCCGAATGAAGTTTCCGATATTTGAAGCAATCATGCTGGTCTGCTTCGGCATGGCATGGCCGGTGTCGATCCTGAAGTCGTGGCGGTCGCGGACGAACAAAGGGAAAAGCGGTTTTTTCCTGTTTATCGTATTAATGGGATATGTTTCCGGCCTGATCCATAAGCTGTGGTGGCAGGACAAAATCGACGGCGTAGTCTGGCTGTATGTGCTGAACGCCGTGATGGTAGTGGCGGATGGGACGCTTTATTACCGGAACCGCTGGTTCGACAAACGGCGCGCCCGACACGTACGTTAATACGGAAGAGAGGGGGGGCTGATGGGGGACACGAAAAAAGAGCGGATTCTCGCGATTGATGCGGCGCGGGGTTTCGACATGATCTGGATTATCGGCGGCAGCGAATTGCTGACGCGCCTGGCGGCTGCCGCCCATCCCGGGGCGGGGGCGTTTATCAAGACGCAGATGCAGCATGTCCCATGGGAGGGATTCCATTTCATGGATCTGATCATGCCGCTCTTTATTTTTCTGGCGGGCTGCTCGCTGCCGTTTTCCCTTGCGAGCCGGAAGCAGCGAGGTGACTCGATCGCCACGATCTATCTGCACACGGTTCAGCGGACGCTGATCCTGTGGGTTTTCGGCATGATGCTTCAGGGGCGGTTGCTGGAATATGACTGGTCGCGGCTGGTCTTCTACAGCAATACGCTGCAGTCGATCGCCGCCGGCACCTTTTTCGGCACGGTCTTTCTTTTGCACTTCGGCAAGAAATGGCAGATTGGGGCCACCGTAGCCTGCGTCGTTCTCTTCGGGCTGCTGCTCCGCTTTGCGCCGGTCCCTGGGCACGGGGCAGGGGTTCTTACGGCGGAAGGGAATTTCGCGCACTATGTCGATGTGCTTGTCCTGCGGACACTTGACGCTCCCGCCTACACGTGGGTGCTGAGCACATTGGGTTTTGTTGCCACCGCCATGCTCGGAACGTTTGCCGGCGACATCCTGCGCTTGGAATGGCCTAAGGCGCGCATCGCGCAGCTGCTTTTCGCGGTCGGGGGCGGGTTGACGCTGGCGGGGTGGGCCGGAAGTTTCTTCATCCCCATCATCAAGCATATTTGGAATGAGACTTTCGTCTTGTATTCGGGCGGCTTGTGCTTCCTTTGTCTGACCGTTTTCTACACGCTGATCGATGTGTTGGGGTGGCGGCGGTGGTCGCTTTTCTTCGTCGTCATCGGAACGAATGCGATCTTCATCTATATGGCAACCCATCTTTTCAATTTCGGTTTGTTCGGCGACCGGTTCGTCCAAGGGCTGAAGCATCATACCGAGACGTTTTATCCGCTGATCAGCGCGTCGGCCAAATTCGCCGTGGGTTATGCGTTGTTGCTGTGGCTGTATCGGCGCAAAATTTTCTTCAAAATCTGAGACGGGAGAATTAACGCGATGGAACCTGTTCGGCCTTGCGATTTGCGGATAATGATCATCGGGGCGCACCCGGACGATCCCGACATCACGGGGGGCGGCATCGCCCTAAAATATGTGAAAGCGGGAGCGACCGTCAAGCTGGTCTCGATGTGCAACGGCGATAAGGGCCACATGACGATGTCGCCGGAAGCCTTGGCGGCGCGGCGGTACCTGGAGGCGCAGCGATCGAAAGCGGTCCTCGGCGTGGATGAGTATCGGGTCGTCGCGCATCACGACTGCGAACTTGAAGTGACGCTCGAGATGCGAAAAGAGATGACGCGGCTGATCCGCGAGTTCGCGCCGCATGTCGTGTTCACGCACCGCACCTGCGACTACCATGCGGACCACCGGGCTGTGGGAACGCTGGTGATGGATTCCGCTTATCTGCTGGGTGTGCCGTTGTGGTGTCCGGAGATGCCGGTCTCTGCCGTGAAGCCCGCGATCTATTTCCTTCGCGACGCTTTTACTCACCCGGCGGCGCTCCGCCCCGACATCGTCGTTGACATCGACGGAGAGATGGATCAATTGCTGACTGCGCTTTGTGCGCATGAGTCTCAGTTTTTCGAGTGGTTGGTGTTCGACAAGCGGATCGCGGAGCCTGTTCCGGCCACGCTGGAAGGGCGCAAGGCGTTCATTGAAAAATACTGGATGGTGCCGCGCAAGAAGTATGACGCCGAGCGGTTCCGCTCCCGGTTGGTGGAGGTCTACGGCCAGAGTCAGGCGGCGCGGATCAGCCACATTGAGGCCTATGAGCTGAGCGAATATGGCTACCAGCCGTCCGCCAAAGAGGTGGATCAGCTGTTCCCTTTTCTATCTAAGGCATCTCTGTGACCTTGGCTGCAGTTTTCGGATTCTGCTGTATAGTGACAAAATTAGGCCTGCCTTGCTCGAAAGAGAAGGCAGGCCTTTTTGTCGACAGGAACGGATTGCCGTCGTTTATTTGCAGAGCGTGTAGAGGACGCCCGCGACGACGGCGGAACCGATGACACCGGAGACGTTCGGTCCCATGGCGTGCATCAGCAGGTAGTTCGTGGGGTCGGACTCGAGGCCGACCTTGTTGGAGACGCGCGCGGCCATGGGCACGGCGGAGACGCC
>DAOPZC010000009.1:0-101047 GCA_035353175.1 Kiritimatiellia bacterium
CACCGGCACGGCCGCGTCCATGCCCTGCTCGCTGCCGACGACGAGGTTGAACTCGCGCCCGAGCAGCCCGAGCAGTTCGCACGCCGCCGCGCGGCTCTGGGAGCGCGTCATCGGATGCGCCGGATTCTCGCATTCATCCCAGCCGCACGCCGTCGTCACGTCGATGAACCGCGTGTTGAACGGAACCGTCTGCAGCTCGCGCGCGACGTTGCGGCGTTCGCGCGCGGGCTGTTTGAGCGTACACTGCGTGGCGCAATGATGCGTTTTGCCGTCCTTGCCGCGTACGCCCCACGCCTTGGCCCAATCGTTCGAATCGGCCGATTTCCAGATGATGTCGTCGGGCCAGGCGGACGTGTTGCGGCAGATTTCGTTGTTCGGATCCGGCTTCATCCCGATCGCCTCCATCTGTTCGGGATAGTAGACGTCGCGGTAGCAGTCGTAGCGTCCCACGAGCACGTCCGGCATCGCCGCGAGCGCGGCAACGGTCTCCGCGCCGCCGCCCGAGCTCCACAGGAAACGGTCGAGCCCGGCCGCCTTCAATTCCTTCGCCATGTCGACGGCGCCGGGCTCCTTCCCACCGCCGAAATACCACACGTTCGCCGCGCCCAGCAGACGGTCGATGTGCGGACGCGCCTTCGCCTTTTCGCGGAACGTTTTCACGAGGCCGTTCGCCGCCGCGTACGCGCGGTACCGTTTCGCCATCGCGACGTAACCGCCCGACGTCAGAAACACGTAGCGCGCGCGCCGCGCGTAACCGAACTGCCCGCGCGTCGGCGCCCACCCCGGCGCGGCCCCCGCCAGAACGCCCTGCGCCCGGTACGTCGTCATCTTCGCGTCGTCCGGCGTTTCGAGAACGGTCATCCAGCCCGCCCCCGCGGTGCCCTCCGAAATGCCGAAGAACGGCATCGACATCGACGCGCTGTGCGCGGAAAGATCCCCGATCGACAACGTGTTCGTGCCGAGCGGCAGCAGAAAACCTTCGCTGACGGGCACGACGAGAAAATCCCCCGTCCGGGATGCGAAGGCGTCCGGATACGCGAACGTCCTTTTCAATGCCCCAGCGCCGGAGACGGACGCCGTGAACTCCGCCGGCGCGGACGGGTCGAGGGCGAAACGGACCGTTCTCTCCCCGCGCGTCAGGGCGTCTGTCACGTCGATTTCCAGTTCCCCCGCCGACGGACGGCGCGCCGCCCGCACGAGATAGGCCGGGAAATCGCCCGCCGCCGCGGTGGAAGCCCACGTCCGCCCCGTCCGTTTGTCCGTCACGGAGAGCCCCAGGTTGTCCGCCCGCACGTTCAACGCCAGCGCGTCCGACTCCAGCGTCCACTGCTCCGGCAGATCCGCCGCCAGCGGCACGCATCCCACCTTTTCCAGAGTCTCGTCGCCGACGTCGCCCGTGTACGGACCTGTTCCGCCGACGCGCGCCTGTATCCCCGTCGCGCCGAGCGGAATCGTGAACACGCTTTCGCACGCTTCGCCCGCGAAGAAATCCTTCGCCCCGAAGCCCCACATCAGCACCTTCCCCTTTTCACCCGTCAAGACAACCGACACGTGCGCCTGCTGCTTTGCGGGCGCCCCCGGCACCGCGGCCGAACGGCAGGCCAGACGGAAGACCTCGCCGGGTTTCACCGCGACGTTGCCGCCTTTCAGCGTCAAGGCCCAATCCTGTTTCCCCGTGTGGACGACGCGGTACATCCCGTTCGTCGCCGTCAGCGAGATTTTCCCGTCGCGCGCGAACGGCGCGCCGTATTCGGCGAAACCGGCGGACGCCGCCAATCCGCACAACAAACCCATCATCACTTTATTCATGTTCATCCTTCAACGTGTTGAGAACAATCCGCATCCGGTCGCGTGATACCTCTGTCAGTCCTTGGCTGGTTTCCACCAGAAGGACTCCCAATATTTCGCGTCAATCGCGTACGGGTCGAACGGTTCCGACCGAAGGTCAAAAGAATCCGGCAGAACGCCATACCTCTTCATCCACAGCACATAGCGGTCGAATCTCTCCTTGAGCGGCTCTTCGGTCGTGCCGACGGTTTTCCGCCGTTCCTTGCAGGCGCTGATCTGCGCGAGAATGGCCCGGTAATCCGGATCGTTCGCGTCGGCGAAGACGGCGACCGGTTTCCCGCTTTTGTCCGTGCACCAGCCGAGCCCCCCGGACGCTTTCGGCATCGGGGCGCGGAGGATGGACGACTTTTCCGGGAAACTCAGGTTGAACAGCGTGTAGTTGTGCAACCACGCGTTCATGGCGTTGTGGGGACGCTTCCCGTGATACGAGTCGGGTTGCGGATCGTCCGGTGCCTCGTGCGTGGCGCGCGGGCCGAAATCGGCGAGGCCTTTGTGGCAGGAACAGCAGCGGCGCTGCAGGATCGGGTCGATGATCTTGCCGTAGGTCACGCGCTGCGGCGGGATGAGGCTGCCGTTTCCCTGCTGGACGCTCAGATTGATGCCGGCGACGTTGTTTTCGATCGGGACGTACATCGCGTAGGTGCTCATGTACTGGCAGCTCGTCTCGATCCAGAGCCGAACGATGTCCCACTCGCGCGGCGTCACGCTCACGCCGTGGTGCGCGCCGCCGCGAAGCTTCTTCATGAGCGGGCTCGCTCCCGTGCCGAACCCGTAGGGGGGCGTGTTGCCTTCCTGCGCCCAGCTGTCCGGCACGCTCACCTGGCGTCGCGCGTGGAGCGTGTAGTAGCTCTGCGAATGGAACTCGTTGGCGTCGCCGGAGAGGTTGACCTTGCCGGACGGCTGGTCGGAGCTGTGGCATTTGACGCAGTTCCGGTCCCAGACGGGCTGCACGTCGCGGACGTAGTTGGGAATCTCGGGAATGCCCGCGTAAGGTTTGATGGCACTCGGCGGGCGGCGCGTCGCGAGCAGCCCCGCGGTCCGGGGGATCTTCTGCGTGCGGAACTCGTGGCAGCCCGCGCAGCTCGCCGATTCGCCCGGCATGACCATCGTGAGGCTCAGCATGCGTTTGACGGCGAGGCCGTCCTTGTCCAGCAGCGCGAAGTAGACGCCGCGCGCGGCCGGAAGCTCGAACGAGGCCGAACCGTCCTCCTCGACCGGCACCGTGCCGAGAACGCGGCGGAACGTCGGGGTGCTGTGGAGGTTCACGTAGCCGTGCATCCCGTGTCGGCAGAAGGCCTTCGGCAGGTCCTCCATGATCAGGATTTCCTTCACGGAGCCGCGCGCGACGCCGGCCATGTTGCGGCCGTTGTAGACGTCCGCGACGACCAGGTGCCCGGTCGTCTTCGCGAGGTCGATGCGCCACGGGATGATCTTCTCGCGCGGGTGCGGAAGGAGGGGCTTCGGGTCGTGCACGACTTTCCCGGCCGTGTAGACCGCCTGGGTCGCGCCGTTCGCGTCGAGCAGGCAGAGGCTCGTGTTGAACGCCGCGAAGAAGCAGTTTTCCGAAAGCGGGAACGGATCGCGGAAGCCGACCTCGCCGCGCCCCGAGCCGATGTCCCAGCCCAGCTTCGGGAGAAACGGGCTGATGCGGCGGCCGGACTGCAAAGCGTCCGGCCCGTTTTTCAGATTGACGATCGCGACATCGCCCGCGCTCTCGCGGCGGCCGAAGGCGGGCGAGAAGATGCAGACGACCTGGTCGTCCGCGCCGGGGATCGGCATGGCGTCGCACTTCGCGAAGAACGTCGGATAGGGACGCTCCGTGCCGCCGCCCCACAGCAGCTGCTGGTTGGAGCCGTCGGGGTTCATCACCCAGAGGTCGCGGAAGGACTCCGTCGCGCGGTCGGTGTATTCCCAGCGCGTGTAGAGGATGCGGCCGTCGCGCAGCGGGATCGGGTGGTCCTCCCACAGCACGTTCGAGCCGAGCGGCAGGATGCGCGAGCCGTCCGCCTCCATGCGGTAGAGGTACGACGACTGCGTGCGGTTGCACGGGATGAACCGCTTGCAGCGCGCGGACGAGAACGCGATGCCGCCGTCCGGCAGGTAGCAGGGGTCGACGTCGTCGAACGCCCCGAAGGTGAGCTGCTTGAGCCCCGTGCCGTCGGCGCCGATTTCGTAGAGATGATACACGTCGTCTCCGCCCTGGTAGTACGCGAAGAGGATTTTCTGCGCGTCGTAGGAGACGCGCGGATCGCGGATGGCGCCCGCGGCGGTGGCGAGGAGCTCGCGCACCTTGCCGGTGCGGAGGTTGAGGGCGCAGAGGCGCGAGCCGCCTTCCGGATAGATCTTGACCGGCTCGTCCGCGTACTCTCCGAACGAGGCGTAGCACTGGTACGCCTTGCTGAAATTGCGCTCGGCGAAGACGACCTCTTCCGCGCCGTTCATCAGGGACAGCGCCCGGGAAACGAGGTCGTCGCCCGCCGCGGCGGCGCAGCACGCCGCGAGGACGAACGACCCGACACATAAGCCGGTTATTTTCATAGCGTGCTCCAATACTCGTCTGTCCACAGCATCGCGCGAATCGGCGCGAAGGGCGGAAGCTTTTTAACCGCCGATTTCGCACTCATGCGGTCAGTGTCGTTATGGGAATGACATAAACGCCATCGGGACGACGGTGGGCAAAACCGTTGCCTGTAATGACAACAAGCGCGCGCGGCGGGGGTGTCTTGGCCGTGTCGATTTTCGCCGCAAATTTCAACAGGTTTCCCGCCGCCGTGTCAGCCGCACCTGCGCCGAGTTTGATTTCAACGGCAACATAGGCGCCGTCTTCTTTTTCGACAATGGCGTCGACTTCGGTGCCGGCGGAATCGCGGTAATGCCGAACCCGGCCGCCGGCGGTTTGGGCGTAAATGCGGAGGTCGCGAATGACAAGCGACTCGAACAAGAGTCCGAAATACTCCAAATCGCCGAGCAGTTTCGGCTTGTCCAGGCGCAGAATCCCGCACGCGAGTGAAGGGTCGGCGAAGTGGCGTTTGGGCATTTGGCGCAGTGTCGCGCTGGAACGGATGTGCGCGTTCCACGCGGGAAGGTCTTCAACGAACATCAAGCGATTGAGCGCGTCCAAATAATCCGCCGCCGTTTCCTCCTTGAAGCCGCCGGTGCCGCCGCGGACATCCGCGGCGAGCGTCGCCACGGAGGCTTCGGTGGAGATGTTTCGCGCAAGCGATTGCATCAGCCGGAAGACCTTGTCGGGGTCGCGCCGCTTCTCGGAAACGCGGCTGATATCCATTTCCGACGTCAGCGCGGTGTAATCGCGGGAAAAATCGAGCGCGCGCGAAAGTCCTTTGCCCAACAAGCCCGGCCAACCGCCGAAGAGGATCTTCTCGGCGAGCGCGTCAAGATCGGGCGGGATCTCGGCAGAGGTGACGGACGCACCCGCGAACAACTTCGCAAGCGAGACCTCGCCAGACGACCAGCCGTTTTCAAACAGCGACATCGGACGCATTCTCATGATAGAAAATCGTCCCGCGCCGGAATGACGGCGTGTGGTCTCGTCGGGATTTGCGGAACCGGTGAGGATATAAAGCCCGTCCCGTTTCTTGGCATCCACCTCGTGCCGGACGAGATTCCAGAGCTCGGGGAATTCCTGCCATTCGTCGAGCAGGCGCGGGGCGTCGCCGCGCAGCACACGCTTTGGTTCGATCGTCATGGCGAGCCGCGCCTGAGGGTCGATGTCCAAGCGTGCGACGCTTCTGGCGAATTGCAAGGCCGTTTCGGTTTTTCCGCATGCCTTGGGCCCCGCGACAAGTACCGCGCCGGCGGCGGTAAGCCGTCGTCGGAGTTCGACATCAGAAAAACGTGTCTGGTAGTCCATACGCAGGTAGAATAATGCCAACAAGGGGATAAAAGTCAATCAACTAAGGGGATAAAAAGACAAATTGAGGAGGGATAAAAAGTAACTTGAAGGACATAAAAGCCAATTTCCAAAAAACGCTAGTCGGCGTCGATCTGTGAAATCTGCGGCAAAAACCGTGTCGGCTTGTCGGTTCCCCTGGCCTCAAACAGGCGGACATCACCGCACCATAATCAGCAAGCCGAAATCGTAGCTCAGGAAGACCTTGCGGTTGGAGGTGTCGTAGCGGACATGCCACCTGTCCGGCAGTGCGGCCGAGGCGAACGGGCCGGTCAACGCGCCCGTGTACGAGGCGATCGCATACTGCTGGTCTCTGCTCCATGCGCTCGCGTCCGCCACGGCCAGCGCCAGACCAGAGAGATTCAGGTCGCCCTGCACGTGCAGCCGGTCGCAGCTTCCGTCAGCCGCGACATCCGCAAGAAAGACGCCGCTCAGCCCGGCGGGTGGCGCCGCCAGTGTCAAGGTGCCGACCGCGTTGGTGCCGCCCGGCGCGATGGTCTGCGTCACGCTCAGCAGGCTGTTGTTGGACACGGTGCCGCTGCCGCCCAGGACCGCGAGCGATTGGCTCTTGCCGTTGACGTCGAAGACGGCGTTGGAGGAGACGAGCACACGGCTGCCGGCCATGAGCGTATCGGCAACACCCAGTTTGAGCGTGCCGGCCTCGACGGACGTCACGCCCGTATAGGTGGCGTTGGTCGAGAGCGTCAGCGAACCGGTGCCGCGTTTGATCAGGCCGCCGTCTGGCTCTGTTCCCAGATCCGGATCGTGGTTCAACACTTGGTTGATCGAAATCGCGTAAGCCTGACTGTCGATGATCGCGCCGCCGCTCTTCACATAGGCTGCGGTCAGGTACTGATTCAAGTCGGTCCCGGAACCGCCGATCAAACGTTCACTCGAGGTGGCCCGAAGCGTGCCGCCGTTCAGGTTCAGGATCGAGGTTAACGAATTCGGACCATCCGCAAGCCGGGCGCGCGAATAGATGCGGGGAACGGCGACGACCCCGCCGTCGATGTTGCAGACGGTGGTGTACCCGGCGAATTCACCGAGCGAAAGGGTGCCCGGCAGGCTCAGAAAGGCATCGCCCGCGACCGTCAGCACGGCGCTGTTTTTTCGGCCGACCAGCAGCCCGCCGCCGGACGCCTGAGTCAGTGTCCCGCCGCTGAGGAGGATGGTCGAGGTCAAATTCTTCGTGGGGTCAGCACTCCATCTCACACCCAGGTAGACCCATCGTGGCAGGGAGAGGGAGCCGCCGGTCTGCTCGAAGGTGGCGCCGCCAGCGACCCAGAAAGGGGTGGCATCCTCGCTTTGCGTCGAGGCCGTGTTGATCGCCCATGCGCCATTCGTGATGGCGGCCTTGCCCTCCAGCGTGCCCAGGGCGCCCAACTGGGTGCCGCCGGTGCCGCCCGAGAGAATCAGCGTGCCGGGACCGGTCTTGCTGACGACGCTGTTCGTGGCGACGTTTCCCTGGATGAGGCAAGCCATGGCCAGGGTGGTGTTGGTGGGCACGGCAAACGTTGCCGTGTAGGCGGCGGCGTTTGTGAGGTTCACGGTTCTGCCGGCGGACAGGCTCAGGTTCGTGGTGGCCTGCAGCGTGGCGGCCGCCGTGATGCTGAGCGCCCCGCCGTCGGCCCCCAGAGCGGTGTCGGCGTTGATGGCGAGGGTGCCGTTGCTGAGTAATGTGCCGCCGCTGTAAGTGTTCGCGCCCGCGAGGGACAAGGTGCCCGCATTTTTTTTCGCGATGGCGTTGCCGGTGATCGGGCCGGGCACGGTCAGCGCGGACGCGGCAGGCACATCGAAAGTGATGGTTTTGCCCGCCGAACTGTTGAAGGTCCGGCTGGGAGCCAGAGTGAAGGACGTGCCGCCGGCCGTTTGGAGCGTGGTGCTATAGGTCGCGAATAGACTGTTGTTGGTATGGCCCAAAGCGGCATCCGAATTGATGTTGAATGTGGTGCCGTCGGCGCTCGACGTACGCAAATGGTTGGTGAAGGTGTTGACGCCTTGGAGAATGAGTGTTCCGGCGGCCATCCTCAGACCGTTCGGGCCACCTCCACTCACCGTCCCGCCCAGGGTCAGGGGTTTCTGGCAATAGATGTCCGCGCCGGCCGACTGATTCAGCAGCACGTTGCCGCCCAAAGTCAGATTGCCTGCGGCCTTGCCCGCGATCGTATTGCCAACCGTGATGAACCGCCAGGTCCTGATCTCCACGTCGTTGGTGACCGTCAGGTTCCCCACAGACTGGATCCACGCCTGCGAGTCGCCCGGGGTCGCCCCCACGATCAGCTTGCCGGAACCGAAGGCATTCGCGTTGCCGATGGAGAAAGAGGCGTCGTTGCCCGTGATGAGCGTATTGCCCGTGTAGGTGTTCGCGCCGTTCAGCTGGACGTAATTTTTAGTGGACCCGGTCACCCCGGAGGTCAGGCCGAACGGGCCGCTGATCGCGCCGTTGAGGATGAGCACGCCTTTGTTCCCGGCGAAATGTCCGGGCACGGGCGCCGCGCTCAGGACCGGGGTCGCGCCCAGCGTGATGGGGCAATTGATGACCTGGTCGTTTGTCACCCCCCCTCCGAGCGCGATGGTTACATTCCCGGCCAGCGTGAACGGGTTGCCCCCGAGTTTAAAGGCGCCGGCACCTGCGGCGAACGTGATGCCGTTGACGGTGAGGCCGTCGAGATCATTGGTGGGTGTCAAACGGGTGGCACCCCCGAAAGTCAGTGCAGCGGGGAAGCCAGGGAGCGTGTCCGTGTCCCAATTATTCGTCGTGCTCCAGTTGTCGTCGCCACCGCCGCCATCCCAGGTGTCGGCCGCCTTCGCCGACTGCGCGAGAAGCGTTGCGAGTAAAATCGCCGGCAGACTTGTGGCGACAAAACCTGTGTCGAGCTTCATCCTCTGGCTATTGTTCGTCATGTAGACATTCCTTGTCTGGCAACATCACGTTTCCCAATCGGTAATACCAATTATGCAAGGGGGGAGTGAAAAGAGTCAACATACGATTTCCCTGCTGGGGGTGGGACACCAAGAGCGGAGCGGCATATTTACGGTGCCTGATCGATGACATCGACTGTCGCCTTGATGAATGTGTCAGCCGCGCGGGGCACGACAACCGTCATTTGCGTTCCCGTTGTGGCGGTGATGTAGGCCGGGCCGGAAGACACAAACGCTTCCGTCAGATCGGCGGTGGTCCAAACGTTCACGACACCGTTGATCGTCTGGAGATCGACGCCGCCCGTCGCCTTAATCACAATCGTGGCGTCCGTGCCGGCGACGGTGATCGAGTCAATGAAGAGCGAAGGATTCGTGCCCGCGTCAACATTCATCAGATAGTCGTCCAGCATGTCGCTGTCCAGCGTGGTGAGGCTGTTCTTGATCGCCCAGGCGGCGATTTTGTCGGCAGGCGCCGCGCAGCCCAAGCCGGTCGCAATGGCTGCGGTTTGGCGATAAGCGGACGAAACGATCGTGTTCGTCTCACCGCCCGCGCCCGCGACCGTGCCGTTGATGGCGGTGATCATCGTGGTGCCTTCCACCGTGTTCGTGGTGTCGCCCCCCGTGAACAGCGCGCCACCCGAGGTGATCTCATGCCACGGGCGAGCGTTGATGGCGATCTGCGAACCGTTCGGAACGAGGTCGTTGTTGTGAACCGAGACACCGTTTGTGGATACCAAGACCTGCGCCGAATCGAAGGACAGCGTCAGCAAGATCGCGGACAGGCCCAGATCGGGCTCGGCCTCGGTGACAACCAGTTCGTCGAGCATGCCCCTGCCTTTGAAGGCCACCTCTTTGAAGCTTGCGTCGTTGGCGGCCGACCAGAACCACGGGCCGGGAGAGACGGCCAAGTCATTCATGCCGGCCGCGCAACTGACGGCCGCCTGATCGACGTAGATTTTGAACGCATAACCCGCCGAGCCCGATAACTTGCCCAGCATGATCGTCAAGCGGTGCCAGTCGTTCGTGCTGATCACGAGGCCGGTATCCGAGTTCGTAATGTTTTGCCCGGCGCCGCCCACGCCATGGCAGACCCACAGGTGAAGGTTGGTATCCATAAACACGGCAGCCTTCACCGTCGGATCGCTGATCGTCGGAGGGTCCGCGCTCGGCGTGAACTTGACCAACGTGTCCAGATAGATCGGACTCGCCGAAAAATCAAACGCCGCTTGGTTGTTGGCGGTGCGAACCAGCGTCTTCCCGCCCGTGTCGACGTTGAGAGCCAGCGCCGCCGTTGAACCCGCCAGCGGGCGTACCGAACCGGCATAGGCCGATGTGTCCGCCACCAGCTTCGAGAAATCGTTGGCCTCGGCGTGCCACAGGTGGTTCGTGAATCCGCTGCTTTCGCCGTACGGCTGACACTTGTACGCGCCAATCGGCATATTCACATAGCCGTTGGTGGTTCCGTACCCTTCCCCGACGTATTCGAAGTTGTCAGCGACACCGAGTTCCTGTGACAGGAGCGCCTGTAGGATGGCGTTGGCGATCTCCGACATCCCTTTGTCGCCCGGATGGGCGCCGACGCCCGCGTTCTCATAGTAGCGCTCCGAACGGGCATAGTTGGATTCATCCGCGCCAAGCGCGCCGATGTTGACAAAGAGGGCTCCCGCCTGCCGGCTCACTTGGCTGAGCGCCAGATCTTTCGTCGCACTCGCCCAGAAGCAGCTCCGCACGACGACGATGGGCCGACTATGCGTCCGAACTCCGTTGATGATGCGCGCCACGCCGTTCTTGAACTGCGTTTTCTGCTCCTCCGAGGTGAACGCGGGCACATTCTCGCCGATCGCCAGAACGAACAGGTCCGGGGCGAAGGCAAACGCGTCAGCCAGCGACGTTTCCACGTTGTAGTTCGTGTAGTTCTGCTCGAAAGTCGCGATGTTTCTGAACATGATATCGGGGACGGCTCCCGTCAGCTCGGCCACCGCAGACTGCACGACATGCACATAATCCTTCGCCTGTGCACTGGCCGCCATGCCCCAGTTATTGGTCCACCCGATTGACGGATTGGGGCCATGCAACGTGATGCTGTTTCCCAGAAACAGGATCTTGCGGACGCCTGCCAGCGTGCTGACGTTCAGCCCGCGTCCCTCACTCCGGCTGACCTCGCCGTTGGCCTGCGTGCAGGCCAACGCCAGGCTGCCCATAACCGACGCAATCCGCACGGACAGTATAAAAGGCTTGTTCATTCTTGCGACTACTTGTCGGTCCCCCAGACCTCGAACTCGGAGACGCCGTTGTCGGTGAGCGGGAAGGCCTGTTTCAGGTTTGTGAGCTTCACCCACGCACAGGTCGTGGCCGGGAAGGTGAACGTCTGCGGCTCCGGCGTGCAGCGGAGCGCGATGTCCTGCTTCTCGCCGTTCGGGAACTCCAGCGTCGCGGAGGTCCAGGTGCCGGTCTGGCCGGGGGCCAGGGCCAGCGTGAGGACGACCTTCTGCGCGGTGATCTCGCGGCCGAACTCCACGTTGAGCGACAGGTCCGTGCGGCGGCCGGGGCGCCAGCACGCGTCGTCCTGCTTCCCGTCGATCGCGCAGACGGGCGAAAACTTCGGCAGATACTTGAAGTGCGAGTTGGCCGTGACGCGCGGGTAGCTCCGCAGCCAGTAGGTGTAGGCGTCGGGATTGAGCGCGAGGTTGCGGACCGGATTGCCGGCCACGTTGCTGCCGCCGCGCGCTGCGCGGCCTTCGGCCAGCCCGAAAATCGGGACGGTATTCGGCAGGTTGTCGTAGTCCGCCACAAACTTCGCCTGCGTCGCCTGGCCGCCGAGGTCGAAGGCCGGGAAGTCGGACGGCGCGAACGCCTTGCCCGTGTCCGCGTGTTCGATGAACTTGGCGATGGCGTCCGTTTCGAGTTCCGCCGCGCGGAGGCGCTTGGCCTCGAAGTAGAGGTAGATCTGCCGCATCTTGTCGCGGTAGACGTACCACGGCGTCAGGGCGGAGTCGCGCGCGTGGTTCAGCTGGTCCCAGAAGTTGAGCTCCATCCAGGAGCCGCAGTAGGGGACGTTGAGGTCGATCCAGCAGGCGACTTTGCGTTTCTCCGCGTCGGAGAGCTGGACGCCGTAGTGGGACGGCTCGAGGTAGTCCATGAGCGGCGAGGAGGTCGAGCCGTAGCTGTAGGGCGGGAGCATCGCGCAGGCGCTGGAGACGTGGAGCCAGTTGATGATCCCCTTGCCGGCGTACTCGTCGGCGCTGTATCCCACCTTGTCGGGGTGCGGGACATTTTCGGGCTTGCCGTTGAAGCAGGAGAGGTAGACCTTGTCGGAGGACGCGGTCGCTTTCCCGCCGATCCCGTCCCGCGGGATCTTCGCGTTGTAGCCGAAATCGGTCAGCGCGATGTAGGACTCGGAGAAATAGCGGCCGGGGTTGCCCTGCGTCACGTTGCCGTAGGGGCGGCGGGTGAGGCGCCATTTGGCGCGGTCATAGATCTCCTGGTTCGTGATCGCGCGGTAGTCCCCGAGCAGGTTGAGCGGGACGTCCGCCTTGGCCGGGTTTTTCTTGCCGGCGTGGCACTGGATGCAGTGCGCGTCCCAGATCGGCTGGATTTCGCGCGTGTAGCTGAAGCCCTTCGGGACGTCCATGCCCTGCGGCGCGTTGGGGCCGAGGTAGGCCATGGCCCGCTTCTGCGATTCCGTCTGGAAACGGGCCATTTCCTGCACCGGCGCTTCGTCCGTCGCGTCGAGCGGCCGGAGTTGCTGCGGGGCTTTCCGCATGGTTTCGGTGGTGTGCTGGCGGACGGCGGCCGTGCTGTTCTTGTCCTCGTGGCAGCCGATGCAGGCGAAGGTCTCGCCCGGCAGGACCAGCGTCCAGCTGCGCATGTTCTGGACCATGCGCCCGCGCGCGTCGAGCAGCTGGAAATAGACCGGGACGCGCGACGGGCACTCGAAGGAGCAGCTGCCGTCGGCTTCGACCTCGACCTCGCCGAGCACGTGCTTCACGTCATACGAGCCGTTGTTGATGGAACAGGGCGACGTCTGGTGCCCGCCCCACGGATGGAGGCCGAGCGCGACGGTCCCCTTCGCGCGGTAGTCCAGCGCCACGACGCGGAGTTTCTTCACCGTTCCCCGTTCCACTCCTTCGAGCCCGGGCCCGAAATAGACGTCCTGTACGTAGAAATGGCCCGTTTTCTTGTGCTCGTCCACATTGGAAATTCGCTTGAGGGCCTGCGGACGGGCGGCGAGCGGGATCTGCTGACCCGCGGAGACCGTCGGATCGTAGATGAGCAGCTCGCGGGCGCCTTGGCGGTGCTGCCAGTAGATGCCGAAGGCCGGCGAGCCGACTTTTCCCTTGGCGTCGATGCCCTTCAGGCCGCGGATCGGCCCGCCTTCGGGGGAGTAGCAGACGACGTAGTTGTTTTCGTCGAGCGCGCAGGGATATTGCCACTGGTCGCCGCCCGTGTCGTGCACGACCGCTCCGCCCGTGCCTTGGCTTTCCAGATAAGGGTAGTCTTTCTCCGGCGCGAGCAGCTTGACGCCGATGCCGGCCTGGGTGCCGACCTTGCGGTCGATCATGATGAGCTTGCCGCGCTGGTCGATGTGGTGGGCACCGGAGACGGCGATCATTTTCGTCGAATTCGGGACGGCCCGCGCGTGGAGGATGGCGGCCGGGAACTGCGAGTTGTTCCCGTAGTACTCGGTCTGGGCGGTGCCGTCGGCGTTCATGACGAAGAGCTTGTGAAGGTAGCCGGCGGTGCGGTCGGAGTATTCCCAGCGCGTGTAGGTGACCCGCCCGTCGTTCGTCGTGTGCGGGAAGACGGTGTGGCCGTGGTCCACGCCCAAGCGGCGGATAAAGCGGCCTTGCGCGTCGCAGGTGTAGAGGTTGCAGACGCTCGACCACCAGCAGGGTGCGGAGAAATTGCAGCGCGTGGAGGTGAAGACGAGGTCGCCGTTCGGCAGCCACTCCGGCTCCATGTCGGCGACGCCTTCGCCGAACGTGATCTGCTTCGGCTCTTTCTTGTCGAGGTCCATCACGTAGAGGTGGAAGTCGCCGCCGTGGTCCTGGTCCGCCGTGCGCATGGAAAACGCCAGCGTCTTCCCGTCGTGGGAGAGGGAGGGGTCGCGGACGATGCCGTTTGGACAGTCGAGGAGGACTTCGGTGGAGACGGAGCCGTCCTCGTTCACGCGCATCTTGCACAGCTGCGCGCCCATGCGGTAGTCGCCCCCCGTCTCGCGGAAGACGGCGTCGGTCAGGTGGTCGGTCAGCGCGAACATGGCCTGGGCGTCGCCGAAGACGAAGTGCTTCGCATAGACGAACGTCCGGGGCTGGTCCTTGAACGCGCGCGCCAGGCGTTCTTTGCGGCGGAGACCGCACGCCTGGAAGTAGAGGTTTCGCCACGCGGGGTCGGAGCCCGGTTTTCCGGCGTCGGACAATGCCTGGAAGGATTTTTCGATTTCACCGATCGCCGGGTCGGCGCTGATCGTCTTGACCTTCCAAAGCACGGCGGCCATCAGCTTCTTCTCCGCCGCGTTGGATTTCGTGGAGACGAAAACGTTTTTGACGTCGAGCGACCCGAGGTCCTGGTAGATCCAGTCGCGCTGGAGCCGCTGGAGCGGGTAAGGGACCGTGTGGCGGTTCGCGATGTCCGCTTCGGAGTAAGTCTGGGCGGACAGCGGAAAGGCGCTGGGAGCCAGCAGGCAGAAGGCGGAAGCCGTCAACATCTTGGACAACGTATGAAGCAGATCGCGCATGAAAATACCCCCATAATTCTTGGAAACTGACTGCCGTTGTTCTTCAGGGTCGCGTGACGGCGATACGGACACCGTAGGTCGGGCCGGAATTGACCGGCGCCTGATACCACCGGAGCGCGGAACGGCAAGACGACGCGGGGGCGTCGTAACTCCCGCCGCGCCGCGCGCGGTAGCCCGAACTGCTGGCGTTCGGCCCCGCAGGGTCTGTTCCGCCGGTCACGGTCGGCTCATACCAGTCCAAACACCACTCCATCGGATTTCCGTTCATGTCGTAGAGCCCCCACGCGTTGGGTAGATAAGTGCCGACCTTGGCTGTCCCGTTGGTGGCCCCGATGTTGCGGTCCATATAGGTCGTGTTGGCTATTAAGCTACTATATTTGTAGCGTGCGATCAAAGCCACATTCGCGTCGGACTCCGTATTGGTGAGGCTGGCGCCGGAATAGAGGGGCGTCGTGGTGCCTGCCCGGCAGGCGTACTCCCACTGTGCCGCGGTGGGCAGGTCGAGCGTCGCCAGCCCGGTCTTGCTCCTGAGCACGCCGATGAAGGAGAGCGCGTAGACGTCGCGGTTGGTGGGCCAGCCTCCGCCGCCCTGAGCGCTCGATCCGCGGAGGGTGTCGTAGGAAACCTGCTCCAGCGGCCGCGTGTCCCGGCAGAGGGCGTTCGTGTAGTAGGAGGGCCGGATCCCCATCACGTTGTACCACTGCTGCTGGGTGATCTCGAAGACGCCGATGTGGAAGCCGCGGGTCAGCGTGACGGCCGCCTGGTTCTCGGTTGCCGTCCTTCCCAGCTCGTTGGCGGGGGACCCCATGGTGAAGTTGCCGGCCGGCACGCGGCGCAGCCACAGCTCGCTCGTGCGGCAGGAGTCGTTCGAGAGGTCTGGCGGCCGGGCGGTGTAGCGCAGGGGGTAGGCGGAGGCGGACGCCCCGCCGGAAAGGTCGACCACCAGATAGGCGGGCGTCTCGGCGCAGTTCTCGGAGAGGGCCACGGTGATCGCCAGATCGGCGGCCCGGAAGCCGGGATAATCCGCGCCCAGATCCCACGTCACGCGGTTGGTCCCCGCTCCGGCGAAGAAATCGGAAGCAAAGGTCGAGGCGGTCACGGTTTTCGCGCCGTCGGCATAGGTGCCGGTGACGGTCACGCCGAAGTCGGCCGCCGTTTCGGAGCCGTTGGTGACCACCGTGAAGTCGATGTCCACCAGATTGTTCCAAGGCCAGCGCTGGCGGGCCGTGACGTTCGTGACGTCGAGGCCGCGTGCGCACGGGAGAAGCGCGACCGACGCGAGGAGAATTGTCGAAAGATGTCGTGTGCTCATGTTCTGACTCCGGGCAGACAGGGGGTTAGGGTTGGCCGACAGCTAGCCGCAGACCTTGCCGGGGATGGACGGAGGAACTCGCGCTGGGGAGACGCATGGCCGAACGGCAATACTCGGCGTTGTCCCAGCAGCCGCCGCCGCGGTTGGTTCGGCCCCAGACCGAGAAAGCGGGACCGACGGGATCCGTCACTGCGGAGGTGCCCAGACTGCCGGTGAACCAGTCGAGACACCGCTCCCAGACATTGCCGTGCAGGTCGTACAGGCCCCAGGCGTTCGGCAGGTAGGAGCCGACTTTCGCGGTGGCGTTCGTGTCGCCGACGCCCTGCGCCGGCTGGACGGTCCCGTTGTTCAGGTACCCGCCGCTGAATTTGTAGCGCGCGAGGACGCTCAGGTTCGCGTCGGACCCCGTGGACGCGATATTGATGCCGCTGTTGAGAGAGGTCGTCGTGCCCGCGCGGCAGGCGTATTCCCACTGGGCGTCGGTGGGCAGGTCGAGGGCGTTGAGGCCCGTCCGGGCGCGCAGCTTCCCGACGAAGGACGAGGCGTCGACAGCGCCGCTGGCGGGCCAGTTCGTGCCGGATGCGCTGCCGCGGATGTCGTTGAAGGAGATGTTTTCCACGGGGCGCGTGGCCCAGCAGTCGGCGTTGTTGTAGTACGACGGCTTCTGGCCGGTGACGTTGTACCACTGCTTCTGGGTGACCTCGAACACGCCGAGGTAGAAGCCCGTGGTCAGCGTGACGGCATGCTGGGTCTCGTTGGTCGTTTTTCCGATCTCGCCGCTCGGCGAGCCCATCGTGAACGCGCCTGCCGGCACGCGGCGCAGCCACAGCTCGTCGGTCCGGCAGGCATCGCTGGCGAGATTGGGCGGTGTCGCCGTATAACGGTACGGATACGACGCGGCCGACGAGCCGCCGGAGAGGTCGATCACCAGATAGGTCTGTTCGGGCGAGGCCGTCACGGTGAGCGCCAGATCGGACATTCTCATGCCGGGGTAGTCCGCGCCCAGGTTCCACGTCACACGGTTGGTTCCGGCGGAGACCTCGGTGGCGGTTGTGAACGTGGTCGCGACAACCTTTTTGGCACCGTTCGAGAACGAGCCTCCGATGTCGAGGGCGAATCCCGTTGTGGCTTCCGTGCCGTTGGTGAGCACGGTGAAGTCGATGTCGACCAGATTGTTCCAGGGCCAGCGCTGGCGGGCCGTGACGTTGGTGACCTCAAGCGCCTGCGCGAGCGTGCCGGTCAGCGCCATGGCGCCGATGAGCAAAGCGGATAGGCAAGACGTTGTTTTCATGGCAGGACCTCAAATGCACGGTTGTCAATAAACGCGCAGCAGCAACCCCTGCGGGCGCCGGATGTCAAATTCGGCGGTCAGCGTGTCGCCGACCGGTTGGGCGGAGGCGTTCAGCGCGATGTGCCGCAGTGTGTAGTGACCGCCCGGCAGGTTGACGGTCGAGAAGGAGAAGGCGGATTCGATGCCCGCCTCGCTTTGGAACAGGTCGTTGGTCGTTTCCGACGCGGCTTCGGCCCGCTGGCGGACGCGTTCGATTTTGACCGAAGCGCCGCTTCCCCACAGCGGGCTGTAGGTCAGGCAGGCCGTGCGGTTGGCGTCTGCCACTTCCTGAAGGCTGTTGGTGCGCGTATCGGCAGACAGCGTGGCCGCCACGGCGGCGCGGACGCCGATCGCGACATCGCAGACCAGCGGAGTGCCGGTCGGTGCGCCGCCGTCCAGCGTCCAGTGCAGCAGGCGGCAGAACGGCTGCGCCTCGGACGCGGGCGTCCACTCATAAACGCTTTCCGTTCCGCTCTCGGTCGTGACGAGCGTGTTCGTCGCGGCGTCCGCCGTATCTGGATCCGTCACGACGTCGATACGGACGGCGCGGTTTGCGCCGTTCACGGCGTCCAGCCAACTGGGGCTATAGGTCAGCGCCTCGGGACTGGTCATGCGTCGATGCGCCAGATCGCGCGCATCGACGCGGATCGGCGCGGCCGTGGCGAAAGCGCTCGCGCCGGAAGACGCGGACGCCGGGGTGCCCAGCATCGTAACCAGTGCCAGCATGGCGGGCACTCTCCTTCGTATGGCGATTGTTATCGTATACACTTCTGCGAACTCCTGTTTTTCATCGGCGGCAGCCAGTGAAAAAATCAAACCGGTCAGATACAGCCATGATTTTACTAATACCCCATGCCAAGAATGAAGCCAGTGTACTCGGGAGGAGAACCTTTATCTTGTACGATTCGGCCTGTTTAGTGTACGATACGACCATGACGAAATATGAGATGCAACGGCGTTTCTTGGAGCGGATGGGCAGTTTCGAGCCGTTCAAAATCTTGTTCGAACTCATGCCTAACGTCGGGTTTTATATGAAGGATTTGTCCGGGCGTCTCATGGTCATTAACCGCTGGAACTGCAAAACCTGTAACATTCCCAACGAATTGACGGCCATCGGGAAAACCAGCTATGACTTTTTTCCGACCCCGTTTGCCGACGAGTATTTCAAGACGGACATGGCGGTGATGAAAACCGGCAAGCCGCTGCTGAATAACGTTTACCATTCACCCGACTATTCGACCAAACCCATCATTTGCAACAAAGTGCCGGTTTATGACCGGAAAAATAAAATTATGGGCGTGGCGACAGCCTACTATTTTGTGGACGCAAGTTTGAATCCGACGGAATGGAACCAGCATCTGGCGGATGTGGTCGACTACATTCACCATCATTATGCGGAACAGGTGAAAAGCGAAACGCTCGCCCAGATCGCGCGTGTTTCCGAGACGCATCTCAAGCGCATCTTCAACCGGCTTTTCGGCCAGCCCCCGATCGAATACCTGATTCTGACGCGCATCAATGCGGCGCGCGACCTCTTGGAGACGACCGAGCGAACGATTAGCGACATCGCGCAGACGGTCGGTTTCTACGATCACAGCCACTTCATCCGGCATTTCAAACGCGTCCGAGGGTGTACGCCCAACCAATACCGGAAGCAGCGTGCGTCGAAGGTGTCTCCGCCCTGACCGGAGCGGGATTCCCGCGTCGGCACGCGACAGGAAGCCGCGCGCTCACGGCTTGTCGATCCGCACGGGGACGTCGTTTGACTGCGGTGCGCCGGGTGTGCTGCGGCCTTCCGCCACCTGTTTTTCGAGCAAAGCCCGCATGCGCTTGATGCGGTCGGGATGCTGCGCCGCCACGTTCTGCGCTTCCGAAGGATCTGCGGCGAGGTCGTAGAGCTGGACGCCCGCAGGGTCGAGCTTGGCCTTGTTTTTGCCGCCGTCGGAATAGCCGCCCGATCCGGGCCACGCCAGCATTTTCCAGGAGCCATCGCGGAGCGTGAAGCGCCCGTGCAGGCTGTGCAGGATGAGGTGCGTGCGCCCCTGCTGTCCGCCGCGCAGCAGCGGCAGGAAGCTGACGCTGTCTTCGGCGGCGGTTTCGGCCACGGCGGCGCCGGTGA
Organism: Kiritimatiellia bacterium; assembly: GCA_035353175.1. Taxonomy (GTDB): domain Bacteria; phylum Verrucomicrobiota; class Kiritimatiellia; order RFP12; family UBA1067; genus DAOPZC01. Next base: position 19,179 of record DAOPZC010000009.1, read on the forward strand.
GCTCCGCCAGCGTGGCGTAGAGGTCGTTGAGGCCGAGCAGGCCCGGGCAGGTCGTGCCGGGCTTGACCGTGCCGGTCCAGCGCGCCAGGAACGGCACGCGGTGTCCGCCTTCCCACAGTTCGCTCTTGTAGCCGCGGTAGGGGCCGCTGGGGCGGTGCCCTTGGGCCTCCAGCGCCTTGACGCCGCCCTTGCCGCTGCCGCGCTCGTCGCCCTCGACGCGGCCGACGTAAGGCGCGTAGCCGTTGTCGCTGGTGACGATCACGAGCGTCTGGTCCGCGAGGCCCTGCGCGTCGATGGCGGCCAGAACCTGGCCGACCGTGTCGTCGACCTGCTCCACGAAACAGGCGTAGTGGCCCAGCGGGTGCGGGCGCTTCCACGGCGCGGCGGGCACGACCGGCGTGTGCGGCGCGTTGAGCGGCAGGTAGACGAAGAAGGGCTTGCCGGCCTTCGCGTCGGCGGCCTGCGCCGCGATGTAGTCCACGGTCTTGCGCGTGATGGCGGGCAGCACGTCGGGCGCCTTGAACCCCGGCGCCGTGGGCCCTGAGCGTCCGCCCTCGCCGGTGACCTCGTCGGGAACTGCGGTGACGCGGTCGTTTTCGATGAAGGCGTAGGGGGGCATGTCGAGCGAGCCGGCGATGCCGTAGAAGGTGTCGAAGCCGTGCGAGAGGGGCGAGTCGGAGAGCGGCCGGGTGTAATCGACGGCGCCGCCCTTCAGGAGCGGGTCGTCGGTGGTCTGGCCGGCCCAGCCGAGCCCGAGGTGCCACTTGCCGAAGCAGGCGGTGCGGTAGCCCCGCGCCCGCAGCAGCGTGGCGACGGTGGGGCGGTCTGGGGCGATGAGCGGCGCACTGAGGCCGAACAGCACGCCTGACTGCAGGCGCGTGCGCCAGGCGTAGCGTCCGGTGAGGATCCCGTAGCGCGTGGGGGTGCAGACGGACGACGGGCTGTGCGCGTCGGTGAAGCGCAGGCCCTGCGCCGCCAGGCGGTCGAGGTTCGGCGTCTTGATCTTCGAGTCGGCGTTGTAGCAGCCCAGGTCGCCGATCCCGAGGTCGTCCGCTAGGATGAAGACCACGTTCGGCGGACGGGGCGCGGGCTGCGCCCCGGCGTGCGGGACAGCGGCTGACAGCGCGGCGAAGAGCGGGAGCGCGACGGCGAGGGTGCGGGACTGCATGGGAGGCCTCCTAAAGGGGTGAGCCGAGTCTTGGCGTTGCGCCCGGCGCCGCACGGTGCGCGCCGGGGTCGTTCCGGCGGCCGGTCAGCTCAGGCGGAGCGTGGCCGCGCCGGTCCACGGCACCTGGGAGGCGCCGCATCCCGCGACGATGCACAGGTCCGCCTGCGCGTCGGCGCGGATGTTCGCCAGGTTGTCGGCGTCGAAGCCCTCGCCTTTGCGGGCGGCGTTGACGTCGTACCACACGGCCTTTTTGCCCGTGGCGCGCAGCGCCTTGTCGAGCGCCGCGACGACGGCTTTCCAGGGGGCGTCCGCGGGGCCGTCGAGCAACACCCGCTTCTGGCTGCGGACGCTGTCCAGCAGGGCTTCGAAGCCGGCGAATCCCGCGGGCAGGGGGCCGGCGGTGACTGCGGCGGGGTCCACCAGCGTGAGGGCCAGCGCCGCGCCGTAGACCGGGGCCTGCTCGCCGAGTTCGCACGGCTTGACGGCGATGCCGGCGGGCAGGCGCGCCGCGAGGCCGGCCTCCAGCGCCGGCACATAGAGATCCCAGTCGCGCGCGATGTTGCCGCCGATCACGAAGGCGTCGGCCTCGAATTTCGCGAGCCAGGGGGCTACGAACTCGGCGAGGTTCTCGCCGAAGGTGCGGTAAATCTTTTTGGCGGTGGCGTCGCCCTTGAGCGCGGCGTGGGCGATCTCCTTGCCGCCCGCGATGGTCTGGCCGGTCAGGCGCTGCCATTCGCCGACGAGCCAGCGGGTGGAAAAAAAGTCGTCCGCGATGCCGGTCTTGTAGGGCACGTGCCAGAGCTCGCCGTCGGGCGGCACGTCGTCGCCGCGGGTCTGGGGACGGCCCTCTTGCAGGAACGAGGCGCCGAAGCCGGTGCCGAGGGTCACCACGACCGGCCGCTTGAAGCCCTGGGCGCCGCCGCGGAAGTATTCGCCGAGGGCGAAGCAGGCGGCGTCGTTGTTGAAGACCACGGGCTTGGCGGACGAGTCGAGTGCATTGCTGAGGTACTGGCGGAAGTTGACGCCGAACATCTGCTCGTATTTGTTTTGGAAGGGGGTGATGCGGCAGATGCCCTCCTCGTAGGTGAAGGGGCCGGGGATGGCGAGGCCCACGCCCTTGACGGCGGCCGGCCCGACCTTGGCGGCGCAGGCGCGGATGGCGCGCTCGAAAACGTCCAGGACGGCGGTCGGGTTCACGTGGGTGTCAAGGTGTTCGCGGACGGTGCCGGCCGCGAACACCTCGAAGGTGCCGGCGTCGACGAGGTCCAGGGTGATATGCGAGCCGCCGACGTCGATGCCGAGAAAATAGGAAGGGGCCATGTCCGTTCTCCGGGGGGGTCAGGTGTCAAACAAAAAGCCTCTTCCGCAGAAGAGGCTTTTCACATTCATTCGTGTTGGTTCATGTAGCTGCTGGGGAGCGGCATGGTGCCTTCCCACGAGGCAGGTGCTGACCACGGAATGTCCGTCTCGTTCGGGTTATCCGCCATGCAGCCTGCCGCAAAGAGCAGGGCCGCCAGGCCGGCCAGACCGAGAACCGCGTGTGTCAACTTAGAAGAAAACCACATCGCCCTTCTCCACAGGAGTCTGCTGCCAGTCGTTCAGGATGTCGGCCACGACCAGATTCTTGCCCTGCACGGCCTGACGCAGTTTGATTCGCGTGACAAACTCGCCGGCGGCGCTCTGGCGGCCGGTGCGACGGACGTTCATGTCGAGCTGGGGCAGGGCGTTCTGGCGGTCCGGGCCGAGCATCTCGGCCATGGCGTCGGCCGAGAAGTCGATGATCACGAACTTCAGCTCGTCGTTCGCCTCGACGATCCGGCCCTTGTCGCCGGCGGTCAGCGCGGTGACCGACACCGACTCGCCCTGCGATTGGCCCATGGGCGAGCGCTTATCCGCAAAACGCGCTTTCAGCTCCTCGTAGGCCTGGCGGGTTTTGGCGAGGTCCTCGGTCAGCGTGACCTTTTCCTCGTTCACGCGCTCGACTTCATTCTTGGCATCGGCGAGCTCGGCGGACAGCTCCTTTTTCTCGGAGGTCAATTTTGTCACGCGGCCATCCAGCTCTTCCTTCTCGGTGGCCAGGGCGACGGCTTTCTCTTTCTCGCCCTTCAGCTCGACCTTAGCGGCGCGGCCCTCGGTCTTGAGCTTGTTGCTCTCTTCGATCGAGGAGGTGAACTGTTCGCGCATCTTGGAGAGTTCGGCGCGGGTCTTGTTCAGCACGGCCTGCTGCGACTTGGCGCGCTCGAACAGCTGGTCCATGAGCTCCTGCATGGTGCCGGGGCCTTTGGTGCGCGGCTTGTTGTCCACCTGGTCAAGCTCGTAGTTGCCGTCCGCGTCCACGGCGAAGTAGTGGCGCAGCTGAAGGCGCTTGTCGGTGCTGGCGAAGTCGAGCGTCGGGAGGTTCTGCTGCTCCAGCTTGATCGGGTACGACTCGAGCACCGACTCTTTTTCCGGATTGGCGAGTTCGCGGTCCGAGACCTCCGAAATATCTTTCTGGACACTCGGGGCGGCGGCGTCCGCGGCATCTGCGGCCTCGATGGTCTTGGCCAGCTTGATGAACTGCTCTTCGAACACGCTGTTCCGTTTGGTCAGCAATTCCCGTTTCTCGAACAATTTATAAGCGAAAAATAGGCTGACCGCACTCAGAGCCAAAATGACAATAACCAACACACGCAGCACTTTACCCATTGTAAATACCTCAACGTTTACTTGTGACACGTTTACGCATATGGTCAAAGGTAAATCAAAAAGGGGTACAACTGCAACAACAAAGTGATTTGCGTGCTCTTTTTTTATGGTGCGCCGCAAAAAAAGCGCGGTTTTTTGCCTGCCTGCCGAGACTCCTGGCCCGCGCGTCGGCGATTCGCGGCGAGAAGGGGGGCGGCGAAGCTGGCCGGGGGTTCGGCGGCGTCGGCATTGCATACTCCAGTACGCGTCCCGTTCGCTTTTTTTCACTCTTTGAAATTGACCTCCGCACAAAGTTCACGTATAACAGAATCTACTATGAATGAGAAGCGCTCCGACATCTTACTCGGTCATGGGCTCGTGTTGCTGCTGAGCGCGTTTTCCCCGATTTTTTGGGTGTGCGCGCAGGAAAACGCGGCGGAACAGGAGTTGCGTGAGGAAATCAAGTATATCGAATTACTTCAGCAGTATCGGATGCCGGACCTCGCCGAAGAGGTGATCGCGGCGACGAAAAAGAAATTCCCCGAGGCCGCGGCGAAGCTGAAGGTGAGCGAGATTCAAGGGCTCCTGTCGCAAGGCAAGTTTGACGATGTCCAGAAGGTGATCGACGCGATCCCGGACAAGAACGGCCCGGAGTTCTGGGCGCTGACGCTGGCCAAGGCGGACGCCTATTACGCGTTCGGGAAATACGCCGACGCGGACAAGCTTTATCTCGACTTTTTCAAGAAGGTCGACAAGCCTTCGCCGGCGCTGGTCTCCTTCTATCGCGACTCTGCCTACAAATATGCGCAGATGTTGCTCTATTTGGGCAGAGACCGCCCGGCGCTGGACGCCTTCCGCCGCCTCTTCAAGGTCCCGCTGGAGGAGGAGGTCGCCCGCCAGGTGCAGGCGGACATGGCCGAGCTGATGCTCAAGCTCGCCCCGGGCATCCAGAAGAAGGAAGAGAAGGACGCGTTGCTCAAAGAGGCCGAGGCGACGGTGGACAAGCTGCTTTGGAAACAGGACGTCTGGTTCGGCAAGGCGATCGTGATGAAGGCCCACATCTATCTGCTGCGCGGGGACGTCAAGGGCGCGCAGGAGTTGGTCGAGAACTACATGCCCCAGCTGAAGACCATCCATGACGCGCTGCGCGAGCAGGACGCGGACGGGTCGCAGGGGATGCTGCGCATGAGCCCGATGCCGCAGTGCCGTTACCTGCTGGCCGTGTTGCTGATGGACGAGGCGATGGCGGAGGTCAAGAAAGAGGGCGGCAGCGACGACCGCATCAAAGACCTGCTGCTGGGCGAGCGCGACCCCCAGACCAAACAGCGCAAAGGAAACGGCGCATTCAACCACTTTATCAACGTCTTCATCCGCTTCCCGGAAAGCCAGTGGGCCACGGAGGCGGGCGAGCGCTCCGAAACGATCCGCAAGCTCATCAAAGAGCGCTTCAAAGCGGACCTGCGCACGCCGGTGACCGCGGAGCAGATGGCCAAGGTGCGGCAGATGCAGTTCGCCGGCGCGCGCTTGGTCTTCAGCCAGAATCAGTTCAAAGAGGCGATCGATAAATACCTCCTCGTGCTGAACCAGTTCCCGGAGACCCCCGAGTCTGTCCCCGCGCTGGGCGACCTCGCGGTCTGCTACATCGAGTCGGCGGATAAGGACGCGGAATCGGCGCTGATGGCGGAAACCGTCACCGGCCACCTCTCCGAGAGGTTCTGCGCCAAGCCCGCCCTCATGAAGGAGGCGGGCGACCAGGTGCGCCGCATCGGCGAGCGCTACGGCGAGCTGAAGATGGAAGACAAGAAGCGCCAGACCTACGCGCTGTTCTTCCGCGACTACCCCGCGCACTACGCGGCCGGCCAGCTCGTGATGAGCTTCGGCGAGCGCGAGTTCCAAGCCAAGAACTATGCGGGCGCGATGGTTTACTACCGGCAGGTCGCCGACATCTACACCAATTCGACCTACTACTTCGACGCGCTGAACCGCATGGCCCAGATCTACAAGGAGGAGGGGCAGCACACCAACGAGATCCAGTCCCTCGAATTCTACGTGGACCGCATGTCCGCGCGCGAGCGGCCCGGCCATGCGCTGGTGGCCGGCAAGTTCCGCCTCGCGGACGCCTACCGGGAATACGGCAATCTGCTGCTGAAAGGCGCGACGACCAACGAGGCCGTGGCCGCGGAGCAGAAGGAGGCGATCCAGAAAGAGGGCGTGACCTGGCTGACCAAGGCGGCGCTCGGGTTCGGCGGCGTGGCCAAGGTGCTGGGCGAAGCGGCGGCGGACTATCAGCAGAACGAGGAAGAGAAGAAACGCAACGTGCAGATGCAGGAGATGGCGGTCTTCACCAAGGCGGTGTGCCTGACGCAGGTCAACTATCCGCAGGACAAGCTGCCCGTCATGCGCAAGCTGGCGATCGCGGCTTTCGAGGACTACGTGAAGCAGTATCCCCAGGGCAAGCTCGCGCCGAAGGCCCAGCTCCAGATCGGCACGCTCTACACCATCCTGCAGGACACGGCGAACGCGCAGGTGGCGTTCGAGAAACTGAGCAAAGTGTATCCCGAATCGGACGAGGCTAAAAACTCGGTGCCGATGCAGGCGGCGGCCCTGATCGAGATCGGGCTGCGCGGCGAGGGCGTGGCCAAATACCGCCAGATGTTCGCGGCGGGCGGCACCTACACCGAGGGGCAGTTCATGGCGGCCGCCAAGGCGCTCGAAGAGGCCAAGGAGTACGACATGGCGCTCCAGGCCTACGACAAGGTGCTCGGCGTGACCAAGGAGCTCTCGCTGTCCGCCAACGCCAAGATCGGGCGCGCCCGGTCGCTGGTGGGGCAGAAGAAGTACGGCGAGGCGCACAAGGTCCTGGAGGCGTTCGTCAAGGACAAGGCGCTGTCCAAGCTGCAGCTGGTGGTCGATGCCAACCTGCTGCTGGTCGAGGTGGCGAGCGAAGAGGGCAAGACCGAGAAGGACGACAACGAGCGGACGCGCCTCTTCAATGCGGCGGTGGACTCGCTCAAGCTGGTCAAGAAATACCGCACGAAGCCCGAGGAGATGGCCGAGCTGGACCTGATGTCCGGCGAGGTGCTCCTGCGCAAGATGGACGCGGAGAAGAAGCTCGGTCTCACAAAGCAGGCCGCGGAGAGCCGCGGCAATGCGATCGTGGCGTTCCAGCGCATGATCATGGGCAACCAGCAGCAGTCCGCCGAGCTGGCCGCCGTCTTGGAGAAAGCCTATTTCTACTGCATGCCGCTGATGCTGGATCACAAGAAGTTCGCGGACGCGGCGGAGGACTGCGAGCGGTATCTGTCGCTCTTCCCGAACGGGCGGTACCGGACGGATATCCAGAACTGGTTGAACCAGGCGAAGCTGGGGCAGTGAACGGCGGTCGGTTAACTTTATTTTGAGAAACGCTTTAAGGAGCAAACGCATGAAGATGAGCACACACACGGGAGTTGTCGCGGTGGTCCTGACGATGGTCACCGCGGGCGCGGCCATGGCCCAGATCGCGGGCGTCATCACGACGCCCGAGGGCCGCAAGATCGAAGGCACCATCAAGTGGAACGTCCGCGACAAGGCGTACGGCATCACCGCGAAGGGCGGCAACGTCGAGCTGCAGCTGACGCGGGAGAACATCAGCGACATCCAGATTCCGCGCCCGAAGGAATTGGACGCGGCGATCGCCAGCATCCAGTCAGGCAACGCGGCCGCGGCCGTGCCGGTGCTGGAAAAGCTCTCGAACGACTACCTGATGCTGCAGTGGGACACGGTCGCGACCCGCTACTTGGCCGAGGCGCACGTGAAGGCCGGCGCGCCGGACAAGGCGCTGCGCGTGTGCGAGAAGGTCATCGCCGCGAATCCGGATGCCGCCTTCCTGGGCGAAATGGCGCCCGCCTATTGGCAGGCCCTGCTGAAGTCGGACCGCGTGTCCAAGGTCGAGGATCTGATGGCCAAGGCGATCAAGAGCGGCGACCGGCTGGCGTCCGCGAATGCGCTGATCATGCGCGGCGACGTGATTCTGGCCGCGGGCGACACGAACGAGAACGCGAAGAAGGCGCTGATCGACGGCTTCATGCGCGTGGTGACCTTGTACAAGAGCGAGAAGGCGGCCCAGCCCGAAGCGCTCTACAAGGCGGCGAAGTGCTTCGAGAAGCTCGGTCAGTCGTCGCGCGCGGATCAGATGCGGACGACGCTGAAGGGCGAATACGCGTCGTCCGAGTGGGCGCGCAAGTGAGAAAAGGTTCTTCCCGCGCCGGAGGGCGCGGGGTGGTGGCGGCAAGGATTTTTGTTAGTCAACGAAACTAACTTGAACAAGGGAAACAAAGTAAGAGGTTAACGATGAAAAGACTGGTCATGTCGGCAGTGATGTTCGCGGGGTTGACGGTTGGTTCTGTGATGGCGCAGGATGCTGCGGCGCCTGCAGCGGCAGCACCTGCACCCGCCGCGGCGGCTGCCGGGCTTGAGGCGAATCCCGCTGCCGCAGGTGAGGCTGCAAAACCCAAGAGCTCGGGGAAGACGGGTTTCTTCGCGGTGGTGTTCGGTTCCGGCTGGCTGGGTGTGGTGCTGTGGGCGGCGCTGTTCGGCTGCGGCGCGGCGGCCATCTATTTCATCGTGGACAGCTCGGTGATGGTCCGTCCCCAGAAGATCATGCCCCAGAGCCTGATCGACAAGGTCAAGGCCGGCATGGCCGAGGGCGACGTGATGAAGGCCTTGCACGCCTGCGAGACCGAGCCGGGACCGATGGCGAACATCCTGTCCGCCGGTTTCTCCCACGTCGAAGAGGGCTTCGAAGTGATCCAGGAGTCGATCGGCGCGGCCGCCGACCTGGAGACCGAGCGCATCATGCAGCGCCTCACGTGGATTTCCGTGTGCTCGAACCTGGCCCCGATGTTGGGTCTGCTCGGCACGGTGCAAGGCATGATCATGTGTTTCGAAACGTTGGCGACCGGCGCCCCGGACGTCGGCTCGTTGGCGTTGGCCATTTCGCAGGCGCTGTGGACCACCGCCGGCGGCCTGTGCATCGCGATTCCCGCCATCACCTTCTACTACAGCATCCGCAACAACGCGAACCGGCTGATCCTGCGCATGCAGGCCATGACCATGGAGCTCATCAAGGACCTGCGCAACGTCGAAGTCGTGAATGACTAACGCCGCGTGACGCAACGGGGAGGCGCGCGTCCCGAAGGCGGCCCCCCCGGTGCCGAGTCCCGTCGCCGGTGCGGCCCGCGCGCCGGCGGGTCGGTTTTGAGTCGGGCTCCCACGGGATGACACCTGCGGGGCAAACCGCAGTAAAGGTTTGAAACCATGGCTAGAGGGTTATCAACACAACAGTGCGATTTGGACATGACGCCGATGATCGACGTCGTGTTCCAGCTGATCATTTTCTTTGTGGTCACGCTGAAAATGACATCGGACGTCAATCCGGACATCATTCTCGAAGACGGCAAGAACGGGGTGACGCTGACGCAGGACAATCTGCCGCCCAGCACGCTGGAGATCGAGCTGGACCGCCGGGGCCGCATCTCGATCCACAACGCGACGCTGAATGAGCGGCTCTTGGCGACGATGATCAAGAACCGGATCAACCGCCACGGCAACGAGTTTCCCGTCCTGATCCGGGCGGACCGCCGCACGCAGCACGAAAAGGTGCGCAAGGTCATGGACATCTGCACGGCGGCTGGCATCTGGAAGCTGTCGTTCGTCGCGGTTCAGGAGCACAAGGCGGCGAAAAAGTAGGAGACGATCTTATGGCTTACAAACGGAAAGAAAATAAGGGCGAGAGCCCGAAACTGGACATGACGCCGATGATCGACGTCGTCTTCCAGCTCCTGATTTTCTTCGTGGTCACTCTGAAGCAGGAGGATATTCTCGCCAAGCTGTCGGCCGCCCGCCCCGCGCCGAACCAGGACGAGAAGGTCAAGGAGCAGCAGCAGGATCTGATCAACGTGATCGTGGCGCCGCAGGGCTTTCTTTTCAACGGCCGCCCCATGCGTCTGCCGGAGCTCGACCGCGCGATCGAGCGCCTGTCGGGCTACAGCAAGACCGCGATGGTGATCATCAAGTGTACCGCCGATTCGCCGCACGCCTTCCTTGTTCAGGTGTTGGACGTCTGCAACAAGCACGGCATGACCAACCTGTCGATCTTCAGCATGTAAGGAATCAGACATGAGTAGCAATGTGGATATGACCGAGGTCGACTCGCATCTCGACGAGATCGCTCGGATGTACACGAACGAGACGTTGTTCCGGCGCATGAAGGTGCTGTTCTCCGGACTCAAGGCCCCCCGTCAGTCCAGAGAGTACAAGGTTGCGATGATCGAGGTGCAGCGTCTGGCGGCACCGTTCGCGGCCATTCTTCTCCCCGCGTTCGCCGTGGGCGTCTTGATGGTCATGTCGAGCGGCGCGGTGGTCCAGGACCGCATCATCGAGACGCAGGTGCTCGAGGCCGAAGAGGTGAAGGACCTCGACAAGATCGAAGAGTTCGAGAAGCCGGAAGAACAGATGGAGGACGTCAACATCGACATCCCCATCAACAGCCCGAACGTCCAGGTGCAGTCCGATACGCCGAACAATCAGCCGATGAGCCCGCAGCCGCAGGCGTTCGACGCGGTGATGACGGTCAAGAGCCCGGTGATCCTCAAAAACATCTACGGCAGCACCCGCAACACCGGCACGCGCGGCACGCAGCTCGCCAAGTTCGGCGGCGACCGCATGACCGAAGACGCGGTGCTGCGCGCCCTGCGTTGGCTCAAGAAAAAACAGCAGACGGACGGCTCTTGGCCCGCACAGAAGGTGGCCATGACCGGCTTGGCGGTCCTGACGTTCTTGGCGCACGGCGAGAAGCCGGGCGAGTCGGCGGAGTTCGGCGCGACGATCCAGAAGGCGCTGGAATTCCTGATCAAGAGCCAGCGCGCCGACGGCAAGTTCAACGGCATGGACGGCAATGAATACGCCCACCCGATCGCGACGTATGCGCTCTGCGAGGCCTATGGCATGACGATCAACCCGAACGTCAAGGTCGCGGCCGAGAAGGCGCTGGTGCCGATCATCAAGGGCCAGCATCCGACCGGCGGTTGGACCTACAAGATGGACCCCTCCGTCAACAACAGCAAAGAGCACGGCGAAGTCGGCAAGTACCGCGACGACACCTCCTACATGGGGTGGTGCGCGCAGGCGCTCAAAGCCGCCAAATTGGCTAAGCTGCACGCCGACGGCCTGGAGAAGGCGACCAAGCTCGCGGTCAAAGGCTTCAAGAAAAACGCCAGCCCGAACGGCGGCTTCGGCTACACCAGTCCGGGCACCGGCGGCCTCACGAGCGTCGGCACCCTGTGCATGCAGCTGCTCGGCGCGTCGAATGAGGCGGAGGTGAAGAAATCGCTGGAGCTCATTGATGCTTGGACGCCGTCCTTCTCGTCCTATGAGCCGGTCGAGGACGTGATCAAGCAGCTGAAGCCCGACGATTTGATCAAGCGCGATAAGAGCGGTAAGCCGACGCTCGATAAAGACGGCAAGCAAGAGAAATTGACCCCTATCGCGGTGGCCAAGGATAAGCTTTCCCCGAAGGTTGATCCTGCCGAAAAGATGTTTTATTCCGCCTCGGCGCAATACTATTTCTACTATGCCACGCAGTGTAAGTTTCACCAAGGGGGCAAGCATTGGGAAAACTGGAACAAGGTCATGAAGCCGCGGTATGTCAAGGCGCAGCAGATCGAGAAGAACGCGATCAAGAACGACAAGGGCGTGGACTGTGACATCGGCTGGTGGGCGAATGCGGACACGATGAGCGACCGCCCCGTCATGGACACTTGCCTGGCCGCGCTGCAGCTCATGGTCTATTACCGCTATCTGCCGACCACCAGCAAGGAAGCCGTGCAGGTTGAGGCGGAACTCGTGGCCACCTCCACCGACACCGAAGACATCAAGGTGGACACCGGGAATCTGTAAGAAGTGCATTAGTTCGTTAGTGCATGAGTGCGGTTAACTAATAAACTAATGCACGACTGAACGAACGCACTTCTTCATTATGCCCTTTTCACTTTTTCTCGCGTTGAAATATCTCCGGCCGAAACGGTCGTTCACCTCGGTCGTGACGCTGATCTCGGTGGTCGGCGTGGTGCTGGGCGTGGCGATCATCATCATCGTGCGCGCGGTGATGACCGGCTTCGGCGACATGTGGAAAGAGAAGATCCTCGACTTCAAGCCGCACATCACCGTGTCGCCCGTGGGCGGCGGCGTCATTGAAGAGGAGGAGTCGGTCTGCAAGCGGCTGGAGATGGTGCCGGGGGTGATCGCCGCCTCGCCCGGGCTCGAAACGCGCGTGCTGGTCGAGCACCGCCGCCGCGTGGTCGCGCCGATCGTGATCGGCACCGACCCGCAGCGTGCCCGCCGCGTGATGAAGCTTGACCGCATGGCCGCGGGCGAGTTCAACATCGAGGGCGACTCGGTGGTGGTGGGCATCGATCTGGCCGCCGAGCTCGGGCTGATGGTGGGCGACGCGATTCTGGTGTATTCGCCCATGAACCTCGTCACCAAGGACGAGGTCTATTTTCCCGAGCGTCTCACGATCACCGGCATCTTCGACTCCGGACAGCGCGACTTCGATTCCGGATTCATCGTGACCTCGATCGCCGTGGCCCGCGATCTGATGGGCATGAAGTCCGGCGTCTATTCGATCCACCTCAAGGTGGACGATCCGCAGAACACCGCGCATTTCGGCAGAATCGTCAACGACGTCCGCATGCTGGTTCCCCGTCAGGCGGTCCGCACGTGGCAGGAGATCGACAGCCAGCTTTTCAACGCGCTCGCGGTGGAGAAAAACATGATGGTCATCCTGCTGATGTTCATCACGGTGGTGGCGATCTTCTGCGTGACCAACACGCTGATCGTGCTGACGGTCCAGAAGACGGACGAGATCGGGCTGCTCAAGGCGCTCGGTTTCTCGTCGCGGCAGGTGATGGGCGCCTTCGTGTTTCACGGCTGGATCCAGTGCCTCATCGGCACCGCGCTGGGCATCGGCGCCGCCCTGCTGATCTTGGAAAACCTGCACGTGCTGGTGGCGTTTCTGGCGCGGCTCGGCGTAGAGGTGTTCCCCAAGAGCGTGTACGGGCTGGCGGAGATCCCGTGGCGCGTGATCCCGGGCGAGGTCGTGAGCGTCGCGGTTTCGGTGATCCTCTTCTGCACCGTGGCCAGTTTCCTGCCCGCCTGGCGCGCATCGCGCATGGATCCGGTGACGGCCCTGCGCAAGGAGTAGGGGCGCGCCCGCATTCCGCCCCGACGGAAAGAGCAAGATGTTAGAAGCAACCAACCTGCATAAGACGTACATCCTGCCGCACAAGCGGGTCGACGTGCTGAAAGGCGCGTCGATCAGCGTGGGCAAAGGCGAGCGCGTGGCGATCGTGGGGCGCAGCGGCGCAGGCAAGAGCACGCTCCTGCACGTGCTGGGCGGCCTGGACCGGCCCGACGCCGGCGAGGTCAGCGTGGACGGCAAGCCGCTTTACGCGGTCTCGCAGCGGGTGCGCACGGCCGTGCGTGCGGCCAAGATCGGCTTCGTGTTCCAGTCCTACCACCTCCTGTCGGAAATGGACGTCACCGAGAACGTGATGCTGCCCGCCATGACCGGCGTGCTGAACATCACGCGGGCGCAGATGCGGCAGCGCGCTTTGACGCTGCTGGAGCAGGTGGGCCTGGCCGACCGCGCCACCCACATGCCGCTGGAGCTCTCCGGCGGTGAGCAGCAGCGCGTGGCCCTGGCGCGCGCGCTCATTCACGAGCCCGCGCTGATCCTCGCCGACGAGCCGACCGGCAACCTCGACCGCATGACCGGCGCGCAGATCATGGAGCTGCTCTTCGGCCTCTCCTGCACGCGCGATCTGGCGTTGGTGATGGTGACCCATTCGCCCGAGACCGCCGCGCTGTGCGACCGCGTCATGGAGCTGCATGAGGGCTTGCTCGTTCCGCGGCCGTGAAGACGGCCGCGGCGAGCGGTCACAAATCCCGCAGCCTGAAAATCAGGGTGAGACGGGCGAATGACGCCACCGGACGCCCGTCGCGGGCACCGGGCTTGAAGCGCGCCTGTTCCACGGCGCGCACCGCGGCGCGGTCGAGGTCCGGAAATCCGCTGGAGGACACCAGCGTGACGCCGGTTGTCCGCCCGTCCTCGCCCACCGACGCATCGAGAATGACCGTCCCCTCTTCGCCGCGCCGCCGCGCGCCGATGGGATAGGAGGGCCGGATCGGGCGGTCGAGCGAAGGATGGGCGTCGATGTGCCCCGCGGAGCCGGCCGCGCCGGCGTTCTCGCGTTGGCTGGCTCCGGGCACGGCCGGCGCGGGCTCGATGACGGCGGCGGCGGGTGCCGCTGCGGTTGGCGCGGGGGCCGTCTGGGCGGCCGGTGCGGGTTTGGGCTTCTCGGCCGGCGGAACGGGCTTGGCCACGGGGACGGGTGCCGGCACCGGCTTGGGCTCCGGAACGGCCTCCGGCTCGGGGATCGCGTCGGTGAAATCGGGCTTTTCCTGGAGTTGCGGTTGCGCCGCCATTTCGGGAACGGGCTCGGGAAGCGGAAGCGGCGAAATCTCGGCGGCCGGCGCTTGCGCGGCCTTCGGCCCCGCGCCCGGCACGTCGGGCGCGATCTCGGTCAGCGTCAACTCCACCGCGGTCACTTCCAGCTCGGGGGCTGCCGTGGCCGGCGCGTCCCTGTGATGCACGGCATAAAAACCCAGCAGCAGCAGCCCCGTGAGGTGCAGGGCGGCGGACAGGGTATAGCTCACGATATGGTCGGCAGAGAACATGGGGTAAAGCGCGGTCAGTTCATTGGGCGTCCGTTTTTCATGCGTGGGGCGCGGGCGGAAAGTCTGTGCGGCGGTGTGGGAGCCTTGGGCTACTTCGCCTCGCCGCTGACCTGGAACGCGACGCGTTCCACGCCGCCGTTCTTGAGCTTGCCCAGCAGCTCGATGCCGGTGCCGAGCGAGGCCGCCTTGTCGGCGCTGATGAGCACGGGCGTGGCGCTTTCGCGCCAGAGCTTGACGGTGGCGATCACCAGCTCGTCGAGCGGCATGGCTTGCTTGTTCAGGAGCAGGCGGTTGTCGGCGGCCAATGTGATGATCGTCTGCTCCCCTTTCTGCTGCACCCCTTTGGCGGCGGGCAGGTCCACTTTCAGGCCGCGGTGGACCGACATGGAGAAGATCGAGTAGACGAAGACGACCAGGATCAGAAACATGACGTCCATGAGGGAGATCATTTCCATCCGGGCCTTGCGGTCTTCGTATCCTGAGCTCAGGCGCATGGTTCACTCTCCCGGTTGGCCGGCGCGCGCGTTCAGGCTGACGCCGGTGTTGTAGGCGAGCTCGAAGTGGTGGATGGCCTGTTCAAGCTCCGTGGTGCGGCGCTTGAGCTGCGAGACCAGGAAGTTGAAGGGAAAGAGGCAGGCGATGGCCACGATCAGGCCGGCGGCGGTGGTGATCAGCGCCTCGGCGATGCCCGCCGTGGCGCCGGCCGGATTTTCCATGCCCGCCGCGTTGAGCATGTTGAAGGTGTTGATGATGCCGGTGACCGTGCCGAGAATGCCGAGCATGGGGGCGACGGTGATCGAGGTGTCGAGGACCGAGAGCCCTCGGCGCAGGTGGTCCAGCTCCAGCTGCGACGCGGCCTCCAGCGTCTCTTGGAAGCCCGCCGTGCGGTTCTCGAGAGCCTGCGCGAAAACGCGGCAGACCGGCGAATCGGCCTGTTTTGCGGCGGCGAGGGCTTCGTCGAATTTGCCCTCGCGGGTGAGCCCGATGAGCGCCTTCTGTTTGTGGCGGAAATAGAAATTGGCGGTGTTGTACTTCCAGAAGGCGAAGAGGCGCTCGAACGTCACGGCGAGCCCCATGAACGAGCAGACCAGGATCGGCCACATGACCGGCCCGCCGCGGTCGAAGAGCGCGAAGGCCGCGTCGAAAAGGCCCTGCGGCGCCGCGGGGGCGGCCTGGGCGAGAAAAGAAGAGCAAAACATCATCAACCTCCAGCGGCGCGCGGCGTTTCCGCACGCTCGCTCCTGTCATCAAACGCCGGCGTCCCGGCCGCGGTTCACATGACCTTCATTTTGGGCAGGTCCTGGATGTCCACGTAGCCGACCAGACGGCCTTCCGCGTCGACCACCGGCAGGTCATCGATCTTGTATTTCTCGAAGATGCGCAGCACATCGACGGCGAAGGCCTCGTCGCACACCGACACGGGCTTATGGGTCATGACGGCGTGGACGGGGCTGCGGAGGATGTCTTTGCCTTCGGAAAGCTGGCGGCGCAGGTCGCCGTCCGTGAAGATGCCGGCCAGGCGTCCGTCGGGATGGGCAACCAGCGCGGCGCCGCTCTTTGCGGTCGTCATGGCCATGATGGCGTCCATGATGGTGGCCGAGAGCGGCAGCGTGGCCAGCCGCTCGCCGGTGCGCATGATGTCGCGGACGCGCAGCACGAGGGCCCGGCCGATCGCGCCGGCGGGGTGCAGGCGGGCGTAGCTCTCCTTGTTGAAGTGACGGGCCTCGATCAGCACCATGGCGAGCGCGTCGCCGACGGCCATGGTGGCGGTGGTGCTGGTGGTGGGCGCCATGCCGAAGGGGCACGCCTCCTTGCCGATGCGGACGCAGAGCACCACGTCGCTCAGGCGGGCGAGCGTGCTGTCCGGATTGCCGACCATGCCGATGATGCGGATGCCGAGACGGCGCACGGCGGGGATGAGTTTGATGACCTCGTCGGATTCGCCGGAGAAACTGAGCGCCAGCAGCACGTCGTTCTCGGCGATCATGCCGAGGTCGCCGTGCATGGCCTGGATCGGGTTCATGACCACGCTGGTCGAGCCGGTGCTGGCGAGGGTGGCGGAAAGCTTTTCGGCGATGTGCAGGTTTTTGCCGACGCCGGTCACGACGATCTTGCCGCCGTTGTCGAGGGTTTCGAGAATCAGGCGCACCGTGGCGAGAAAATCTTCGCCCAGCGCGGCCTGCGCGGTGCGGAGGCCCTCGATTTCGGTGTCAAGAACCTGCCATGCGCGAGAAAGGATCGCTGCGTTATCCATAAAAAACGTTCGGTTTTGAGGTTGATTCAGGCGGCGCCGGACCGGTGCCGCCGGCTTTGAATGTCGGCTTTCAGTGTAGCGCAAAGGGCGGCGGGCGCAAAAGGTCTTTTTTCATCTTGTGCAGACCGCGGGGTGGGAATAAAATACAACACCGGTAGGGGATAAACACGGCACAACGGTCACGGTTAAAAGAAAGGAACGCGCCATGAAAAGCTTTGATGTTCAAACCAATGGGCATGCCCAGTTCGTGAACATAACGGACCAGGTTCAGAAGGCGGTCCAGGCGCTGGGCGTCACCGACGGAGTTGTGACGGTGTTTACGC
The DNA here is from genome assembly GCA_035353175.1 of Kiritimatiellia bacterium. Lineage (GTDB taxonomy): Bacteria > Verrucomicrobiota > Kiritimatiellia > RFP12 > UBA1067 > DAOPZC01. The sequence continues at coordinate 36,367 of DAOPZC010000009.1, forward strand.
CGCACACCACGTGCGGGGTGACCATCAACGAGAACGAGGATCCCCACGTGGTGGAGGATCTCCTCCGTCTGCTCGACGCGATGGCGCCGTGGAAGAATCCGGCCTATACCCATGCGGGCGGCAATACCGCCGCGCACATGAAAACCTCGCTGATCGGCTCGTCTGTGCAGGTGATCGTGGCGTACGGCAACATTCAGCTCGGCATGTGGCAGGGCCTCTATCTCTGCGAATTCGACGGTCCGCGCATCCGTCACGTATGGGTCCAGTAAGGGGAGAGGCCGAGGGCCTGTCTTAAGGGGAGGCGTCGCGCCATACCTCGTCGTACACCGCGAGGGTTTTCGTCACCATCTGGTCGAGCGAGAACCGGGCGAGAATGTCTTCCCGCAGGCCGGAGAACGCGGCGGTTGACGCCCGCACCAGCCGGTCGGCGAGCTGCGCCTCGTCGCCCGGCTCGACCAGCCACCCGTTGAAGCCCTCGCGGACGATGTCCAGGGCGCCTCCGAAGCGCGTTGCGATCACCGGGCACCCCATCGCCAGCGCCTCGGCCATCGAGCGCCCGAACGACTCGGGCTTGGCGCGGTTGCCGGAGACGAGCACGTGGCCGCAGGCGTAAATCTCGGCGACTTTGCTCTGGCTGCCCGCGAAGGCGACGTGGCCGCCCAAGCCCAGTTCAGCCACCAGCTTCCGCAGCGCCTGCTCGTGGCCGGCGCGCGTCGCCTCCGCGCCGCCCACGATCACGGTCTTGATCCGCGGGTTTGTCGCGCGCGCCAGGGCCGTGGCCCGGATGAGCGCGTCGTAGCCCTTGAGCGGCGTGATGCGTCCGACGCCCAGCACCACGAAGCGCCCCTCCAGCCCATGGCGGCTCCGGAAGTCCGCCATGAACGCCGCGTCGAGCCGCGCCGGATCGAAGAGCTGCGGGTCGATGCCGCGCGGCACGAGCCGGATCTTTTCCGGGGGCGTCCCGTAGTGCTCGCGGATGTAGTCCACGACGGAGGTGCTGGGGCAGATCACCCGCTGGCCCGCGGTCATGATCCGGCTGTAGGCGCTCACGCTGTTGAAGCCGTGGACCGTGGAGACGAAGGGCAGCCGCAGGGGGCGGTTGGCCAGCACGAAGAGCCAGCCCGGCACGCGGCTGCGGTAGTGCACCAGGTCCGGCCTCAGGGCTTTGAGCGCGCGGCGCAGGGCCAGCACCCGCTGCGGGACCGTGAGCGGATTCTTCGATTTCACGTCCAGCGTCAGGTGCCGTCCGCCGTCGCGCTCGACCGTCCCGGCCAAGTGTCCGCCGCTGGAGATGACGGTGCTGACGAGGCCGCGCCTGACGAATTCGCGGTTGAGCTCGACGGTGCCCCGCTCGACGCCGCCCTCCTCGAGCGCCGGAAGGATCTGGAGAATGTGCATGCCGGGTATGATACAGGGTTTGGGGGGCGGGGGGCAAGGTGTCGCGTGGCTCAAGGATGGGAACGGGCGTGATTCAACTGTGTTGCATCCACACCCGAAGGAGAAATATGGGCGGAGAAGTGAGGAGTTCCAACACCTCGGAGACGAAGAGCGCGTACGATACGCATTTCACCGTCGCAATACTTGACTTCCCGCATGAGAAATCACAGAATGAAACGAATTTTTGTCGCATCAAGCGGGTAACGATGTGATATGTCCAAAGACGGGGGTCGTGAAAGGAAGTCCGAGTCATGAGCGTATGGCGATGGGGAACGGTTCTTTTGATTTCTGCGGTATTTTCGGCGCAGGCGATTGAGTCGAACGGCGTGCTGCTTGTCGAAGTGAAGGCGTCGTCGCTTTCCGGTCTGGGAAACAATGCGGCGGTGGCGGCGTGGGCCAATACGGGAACGCTGGGTGGGAATTTCGTGCCGGCGGTCAGCGGGCAGGGCGCGGTCTATCAGGACAGCGTCGGGGGCGCGCCGGCCGTGACGTTCGCGGCGTCGGCGAACTCGATCATGACCAACACCGTGCCGCCGCCTTCGTCTATTCTGAGCAACAACATCTGGAGTGCGGAGATCTGGGTGCTCAACCCGAGCCTGCAAGGCGCGGAAGACCAGTTCGCGTGGACCGACCGCGAGAACTGGACCGGGTCTGCGGACGGCACGTGCATGGAGATCCGCTACTGCGCCGACACCGCGAACGCGGTGGAGCATCATAACGGCACCTGCAATATCCCCTGGACCAACTCGCTTCCTACGGCCGGCGTGTGGCACCACATCGCCGTCACGCGCTCGGCGGACGGCTCCGAGCGCCTCTATGCCGACGGCGTGCTGTGCACGACCAAGACGCCGGCGGTGAGCAACCTGCGCGGCGGCGCGCCGTTCGCGATGGGCGGCGTGTGGAACCGGGCCACGAATGATTGGCAGATGCTCTTCAGCGGCTCGCTGGCACAGGTGCGCGTGCACAGCGGCACCCTGAGCGGGGCGCAGGTCCTCAGCAACTTCCTGGAAGAGCGCGAGACCTACCATGCGATCTGGAACGGCGCGCCGGGAACGGAACAGGCGTGGGAGAACAGCGCCAACTGGCTCTCGAACAACGCGGCCGAAAGCGGCTCGACGGCATGGATCACGAACGGGGGCTTCGCCGTCCTCTCCGGCGACCTGTCGCTGAACCATCTCTATCCGACGGCGGGTGGACTTGCCGTGAGGAACGGCGCCAAGCTGACGCTCGAAGGTGCCGACAACGTCTACATGGCAAGCACGAACAATTTCGCCCTGAGCGTCGAGGACGGCCTTTTCGCCATAAACGGCAACGGGACAACGAATCTTTACATGGGCCAGTTCGGCGGCGACGCGGCCGTCACGGTCGGGGTTTCCGGGGCCTCGGCGACACTTGAGGTGCCCCGCGACACGGTTCTGGCGAACAGCAGCGGCAGCGCGGGCGCGATGACGGTCGGCCCTGGCGGCGGCGTGTACAACTCCAACGGCTGGTTCTATGTGGCGAACAACGTCGGCGCGCAGGGAGCGTTGACGGTCAACGGCGGCACGCTCGGGTTCCGCACGGCGGACAAAGCCTTCGTCGTGAACGCGAACGGCGCGCGCGGCGAGGTGACGGTCAACAGCGGCGCAATCAGCGCGACCGGTGATTTCAAATGGTCCAACGGCACCGCGAACAACACATCTTACGGCAAGGCTCAGCTCAACGGCGGCACGGTCGAAGGCAAGCGGTTCTTCGCCGACAGCACGGCGGGCACGAACCTGCTCTATCTGAACGGCGGCACGGTCAAGGCCCGGGTCTCGGCCAGCGATTTCCTGTACAACCTTACGGGCGCATATGTCCAGAACGGCGGCGCGGTTTTCGAAATTCCGGCGGGCGCGACGGTGACGGCCGCGCAGGCGCTGCTGGCGGACGCCGGCAGCACGGGCGGCCTGACGAAACTCGGCGCGGGCCGCATCACCTTCGCGGGAACCAATACGTTTACGGGGGCGCTCGACGTGCAAGGCGGCGACCTCTTCTTCAGCCACGTCAGCGGACTCGCCGCCGGCTTTGGCGGCGCGGTGTCGGTGGCCAACGGGGGGTCCATCGGCTACAATACGGTCGGCGGCGCGTCGCTGCTGAACGGCTTGTTGACGGCCGGCTCCTCGGGCTACCTGACGCTCTGTCCCAGCAACGCGGCGGACAGCGTGACGTTCGCCGCGCTGCCCAACATGAAGCTCGCCTTCCAGGGGCTCGCCCGCTACACCGGCACGTTCACGCCCTATCAGAACCAGTACGTCTTCGAAGTCGAAGGGACGACGGTGACCAACGGCGCGACGTTGGCGGACGGCGCGACGAACGGCCACCTGAGCGTGACCGGCGTTTCGGGCGGCGGAATGGTGCTGACCGGCAACAACACGTATAGCGGCGGCACGGAGGTCGACGCGGCGACGGTGACGCTCGGCCACGCCAACGCGCTCGGCGTGCAGGCCCAGCCCGGTTCGCCGGACATCATCCTGCGCAACGGCGCGTCGCTGCGCTTTGTGGCGGACATGGATATCAACGCGCTGGTGACCGGCCGCCTGGACACCGCCTCCAACGGTATCCTGCTGGTGGGCGCGGCCAACGCGGCCAAGAGCATCGATCTCAGCCGCCACCCCGGGATCGTGGTGGGCTCCGCCGACGCGAGCCTGGACTACACCGGTACGCTCACGCTTTCGCCTGCGAGCGACGCCTATCGCCTCGGCGGCGGCAGCCCGACGTACAACGGCACGCCGAACCGCGGCTTCTCGGTCAACAACCTCACGGACGGCACCGAGGCCCGCAAGGTGGTGATCGGAACGCCTGGCCTTGTGGAGCTCAAGGCCGGCAACTCCTACTCCGGCGGAACCGTCGTCACGAACCGCGGCGTCCTCTTCATCAAGGAAGACGGCCTGGGCGCGGTCCCGGCCACGCCCGAGGCGGGGGCCGATAACCTCTATGTGAGCAACGGCGTGGTCCGCGCCGGCAACGCGAACTTCACGCTGCCTCCTAACCGCGGCATCCACGTCGCGGCAGGAACCGGCGGCATGGAGCTCCACCCGTGGGGCGGTTACTCGATGACGGTGGCGGGCAATCTCTCCGGCTCCGGCCCGATCACGGTGACGGACACCGGCTGGGTCACCTTCGGCGGCGCGGCCAACACGTACAGCGGCCTGCTGGACATCAGCGGCGGCCGCAACATCCGCATCGGCGACGGCGCGAACTTCAGCTGGTCGCCGTCCGGCACCTTCACGCTCAACGGCATGCTGGCGCTCAAGAGCGACGGCTCGGTGGCGTTCAGCAACGCGCTCGCCGGCGCCGGCTCGCTGCGCAAGGAGGGCGCGGGCGATCTGACGCTTGCCGGAGCGAAAACGTACGGCGGCGTCACCTATGTCGACGCCGGCTCGCTCAAGGTCGCGGCCACCAACGTGCTGCCGCGCGGCGCGGGCAAAGGCGTGGTGCAGATCGCGGCGGGCGCGGGGCTCGAGGCCAACGGCGCCGATCTGCTGGTCGGCGGCCTGCAGGGCGCGGGCGCGGTGGCGAACGGGCCCGCCACGCCGGCGACGCTCTACGTCGGTGAGACCAACGTCAACGCGACGTTCGGCGGCGCGGTCGATCCTTCGCTCACACTGGTCAAGATCGGCGCGGGCAAACAGGCGCTCACCAACGCGGTCGGCGCGGCGGCCGATGTCGAGGTCCAGGCGGGCACGCTGGAGCTCTTCGGCGCGGCGGCGGTCACCGGCACCGTGACGCTTGCCGGCGGCACGCTCGGCGTGACCTACGGCGGCAACGGCCTGACGGGCAGGTACTATCAGCTGGCTGTGCCGCCGGTCACGAGCGACTTCGTCTCGTATGCGGCGGTCACCAACTTCCTGAACGGCAAGACGCCGTCGGTGGTCAGCAACAGCCTCGCTTTCGGCGCGACCTTCAATCCCGGCGTCAGCTCGGCCGGCAACCAGACCGGCGCGCGCTTCCCGGCGCCGTTCAACGCCTATAACACGAGCAACTTCGCGGTGCTCTGGTCGGGCCTCTTCTTTGCGCCCGTGGCGGGCGACTACGGCTTCGCGACCGCCAGCGACGACGGCAGCATGGTTTTCATCGACGGCCAGACGGCGCTCAACAACAACGCCATGCAGAGCTACACGGCGGCGGAAAGCAACACGGTCGGCACGGTGACGCTCGCGGCGGGCCTGCACCAGATCGACATCGCCTACTACGAGGCGGGCGGCGACCAGGGCGTGACCGTGTGGGTCAAACAGCCGGGCGCGGCCTCCGTGGCGGAGCTGCCGCAGTCGCTGCTCTTCACCGGGCTCGACACGGGCGCCGCGCGGATCGGCGCGCTGGCCGGCAGCAAGGGGCGCGTCGCGTTCGCGGCGGCCGGCCTGCCCGAGCTGCGAGTCACCGGCGAGGGCGACATGGCCTACGGGGGCGCGATCCTCGGATCGAACGCGCTCAGCCGCCTGGTCAAGGAGGGCAGCGGCACGCTGGCGCTCTCCTCGCCGCAGAGCGATTTCTACGGGGTGCTGGATATCCGGGCGGGCGTGCTGGCGCTGACTAACGGGCCTGCCACGCTCGGCACGCTGTCCATGGCGGAAGGCGTCCGCGCGAACGTGTCGGGCCTCGCCGGGCTGAACATGTGGTTCTACAACCGCTCGGCGTCCGACGCCAACTACAGCGAGTTTCAATCCCTGGCCGCATGGGAGTCCTATGTCAGCGAGTTCTTCTCGGGCGGCCCGGGCTATGTCACCAACTCGCTGGTGCTCGGTGCCAATCTGGACACCGGCGCGTCGGGCGAGTACTGGCCCGCGCCCTACAAGCAGTCGGGCGGCTCCGAGGCCGACACCTATGACGCCTACCTCTTCGGCCGCATCTATCTGGACCGTTCGGGCACCTATACCTTCGCGACGGCCAGCGACGACGGCAGCATGCTCTACATCGACCGGACGCTGGTCGTGAACAACGGCTATGACCAGGGCGTGACGACGCGTTCCGGCACGATCGCGCTGACCGCCGGTTTCCACACCATCGACATCCTCTACCGCGAGAACACGGGCGGCAACGCGCTGCGCGTGTCCATCGGCTACCCGGGCCAGGCGCTCACGCTGATGCCGCAGTCGATCCTCTTCGGCGGCGCCGCGCTGCGCGGGCTCGCGGGCGAAGCGGGCAGCGTCGTGAGTCTGCTCCCCGACGCCTTGCTGGTGCTGGACCAGAACGCGGACACGCGACATGCGGGCGCGATTGCGGGCGACGCCTCGACGAGCGTTCAGAAGAACGGCGCCGGCACGCTGACGTTGACCGACGAGAACGACGGTTTCGCGGGCTTGTACCGGATCGTCACCGGCGCGCTTCGCGTCGGTGACGGCGGCGCGACCGGCGCGCTCGGGCCGGCCGCTTCGGTGCGGATCGAGGCGGCGGGCACGCTGGTCTTCGACCGCGCGGGAACGGTGACGGTGAGCGGCCCGCTGGCCGGCACCGGCCGGATCGTGCTGGACGGACCGGGCGAGGTCTATGTGACGTCGACCAACGCCTTCGCCGGCACCGTGGTCATCAACGACGGGCGGCTGACGTTCGCGCCCGGCGCGACGCTGGGCCCGGCGGCCGTGGTGACCAACGCGGCCACGCTCGAGGTCGAGACCGCGGGGACGCGGCTGCAGAGCGGCGTCATGGCGGGCCTCGCGGGCAGCGGCGACCTCGCGGTGAGCGGGACCGGCACGCTGGCGCTGAACAACAGCAACGCCGACTTCACGGGCACGACGCACGTGTTCACCGGCGTGACGGTGCGCGTGTCGCGGCCTGCCAACCTGGGCGGCCTCGGCGACGTGGCGCTCGACGGCGGCACGCTGGCCGTGCTGCCCGACGTCGAGCAGGGCACGAACGTGATGGTCTCCGCGCTGGACACGAACACCTGGAAGCGGAACGGCGCGGCGGTGTGGACCAATCGCTACGACAGCCAGTGGCTGCAGCTCACGCCGAACACCGGCAGCCAGGCCGGCAGCGCCTTCTGCACCAACCGGGTCGGATGCAGCGCGCCTTGGTACGCGGTCTTCCGCTATGAGGTCGGTGCCCATTCGGCCGGGGCCGCGGACGGTGTTTCCTTCGTCCTGCAGAACGACACGGACGGCGCGTCCGCGCTCGGCGCCAACGGCGGGCAGTTGGGGGTCGACACCATCGCGCCGTCGATCGGCGTGTTCATCAACATCTATAACACGCCGTCGGTGGGCTGGATCGTCAACGGTTCGAGGGTCGATGCGGTGACGGCGCTCAACGGCATCATCCCGCTCAACGGCATGGACGTGGCGCTCTCGTATGATGGCGTGGCGTTGAAGCTGACGCTGACCCAGGGCGAGAACACCTACACCGCCACGCGCGCGGTGGACCTTGCGGCGACCTTCGGCGGGAGCCCGGTGTACGTCGGGTTCACCGGCGGCACGGGCGGCGCCACGGCGCAGCAGTTCGTCGGCAACTTCTCGATGTACGACGCGGTGCCGACCTCGACCGACTTCGGCAACACGTTGGCCGTCGCCGACGGTTTGACGGGCAACCTCGCCGCCAGCGTGGTCAGCGACGACCTCTCGATCGGCTTTGCGGGCCTGAACCTCGGCGCAGGGGCGGCGCTCAACATCACCGCCGGCGTCGGCTCCAGGGCGAACACCGGCTATACGGTCGCGGTCAGCAACCTGACGGTCGCGGCCGGCACCGGCACGGTGCATGTGGCGGCCAACGGCGCGGCCGCCGGCGTGCTGGGGCTTGACCGGCTCACGCTCGGCAGCGGCGCGCGGCTGGTCGTCACTGGCGCGGTCTCGGTGCCCGGCGGCGTCTTGACGGTCGTCGTTCCGACGCCGGTGCCGCAGGGCGTCACCCACCTCGCCGACTTCACCGGCGCGACGTGGGTCGGCGGTCAGCCGACCATCGTGCTGGTGGACGCGGCGGGCAACCCGATCGACGCGACGGTCACGCTGCACAACGGCCTGCTCTACATCAACACCGTTCAGGGCACGGTCATCCGGATCCGGTAACGCCGAAGCTCCCGGCTCCCGGTCGTCGCACGCGGCGGCGCGGGAGCGCCGCCCTGCCTCGTCGGCCGCCCGATCGGCAGCGTCATCGGCGATACCCGTGACCGGTCTTCAGCGGCCTGTCGCGCGGCGGGCAAACGCGTCCCCCGCCCAGCCGTTTATCTCCGCATGAACCTCCACGCGCAAAAGCCCAGCAGAAGGAGCGCCGGCAAAACGAAGACCGCATAATGGCCGGGGCCGCGCTTCGAGCCGTCCGCCGTTTGGGGGCCAGCGCCTGTGTTTTCCCGAACGGCCTCCGCCGCGCCGTCCGCCGGAAACTCAGGCTGGGGCAGGGAGAAATCGGTTGATTCGAGGACCGCAAGGTTCGTGTTGATGTTTGTGGTTAGGCGCCTTTTTTGGAGCACTTTCTGTTGTTCTAAGAGCCATGGCATGGCCGTTTCATCCCCCTTGCATAGCGAAGGGGAGTTGATGAGCCTGAGCAATATGGCAAACCGCTGATGCGAATCGGCATAGTGATGACTGAGTTCACAAAGTATATTGTCGTAAACGCGGAAGAGCCATTTATTGTCTTCCCTTGCCAACGCAGTTCAGTTCCAGTCCACCCGTGTTGTTCGCGTAGGAACACATCTGATCAAACATGCCATCATTTCCGATCTCAAAGCAATCGGAATGGTCTGTTAGAGGAATGACGTCCGCCAGCGTGAAGGTTACGGACACCTGGCGGAAGATGCGGTTCGCCTCGGCGATCCAAGCGGAGACGGTGTCCGGGCTGACCGCCGCACCATCCCGCGCGGGATGACAGGGCCGCCGGTCTGAAACGCCATGTCGGACCAAGCGCGCCATGTTTCGAAGGGTACTCTGTCACCCGCACCAAAACAAGCCTGCCTGCATGTCCGGATATGCCGCGGGCGCAAGGCGGTTCTATGGGGGTCGTTGATTCGTAATCGTAATCTTGCTCGTAATCATAATCGTGCAACAGAACTGCCAAGAGCCCGAACGGACGCGAACGCGCCCTTCCATCCGTCTCCCGACGCTGTTAAACTAACGCGCGGTGAAAAAGGAGCTTTCAGATTGCGCGGGGGCCCCGCCGCCGGGCGGCTACCGCGAGATGTGGCGCATCGTCGCCCCGCTGATCCTCAGCATGGCGTCGTACACCATCATGCAGTTCTGCGACCGCGTGTTCCTCTCGCGCTACAGCAGCGTGACGATTCAGGCTGCGCTGCCGGCGGGCGTGCTGGCGCATACGCTGATCTGCTTCTTTCAGGCGCTGACGGGCTACGCGGGCACGTTCACTGCCCATTACCACGGCGCGAAAGATCCCGCCCAGTGCGTGCGGGCCACCGTGCAGGGCCTCTGGCTGGCGCTGGCGTCGTGGCCGCTGATCCTGCTCCAGATCCCGTTCGGGACGTGGCTCATGACGCTGGGCGGCCATGCGCCCGAGGTGCTGGCGGCGGAAAAGACCTATTTCGTGATCCTCATGGCGGGCGGCATCATGGTGCCGCTCAACTCCGCCATCGGCGGGTATTTCATGGGGATCGGGCGCACGAAGGTCAACATGGTCGCCAACACGCTCGGCTGCTCGCTCAACATCGTCCTCAACTACGCCATGATTTTCGGGCACTGGGGCGTCCCGGCGATGGGCATCGCGGGCGCGGCGTACGCCACCCTGATCTCGGGGTTCGTCACCTGCCTCGTCCAAGTCGTCCTTTTCCTGAAGGAGCGCCATGTGCTGAGTGTCGGCTGGCGGTTGGCCCTGAGGCTCGACCTCCCGCTGGTGGGGCGCATCGTCCGCTTCGGCCTGCCGTCGGGGCTCCAGCTGGTGATGGACGTCGGCTCGTTCGCCGTGTTCATCATGCTCACCGGGCGCCTGGGCGATCTGGCGCTGGCCGCGAGCAACATCGCCTTCAGCATCAACAATCTGGCGTTCGCGCCGCTGCTCGGCTTCGGCCTCGCCGCCTCGACGGTCGTGGGCCACCACCAGGGCGCGCGCCATCCCGAGGCGGCCCGGCGGGCCGGCTACACCGGCCTCAAGATGGGCTTGATCTACATGTGCGTGATCGGCGCGACGTTCGTCCTTTTCCCCAAGGGCTATTTCGAGCTGTTCCGCTCCAAGGACGCCGCGTTTACGGCCGACGAACTGCTGTCCCTGGGCCGGCCGATGCTTCTGATGATGACCGCCTGGGGGCTGCTCGACACGGTCTCCATCGTCCTCAGCGGCGCGCTGAAAGGCGCGGGCGACACGCGCTTCGTGATGGTCTACATGATCCTCGGCAGCTGGCTGGTTCTGGTGCCCGGTTCGCTTCTGCTGCTGCATGCCGGCGCCGGGATCCTCGGCCTGTGGGGCTGGCTCGCGGTCTACGTTTGCGTGCTCGCCGTCGGCTTCTGGTGGCGCTGGCAGCAGGGGCGCTGGAAAAACATCCGGGTCATCGAGTGCCGCGAGGGGCTGGAGTACATTCCGCCCGTCACGGACGAGATCCACTGAGGCTTTGAAGGCCGCTTGTGTCTGGGACACGATGGCGAACACGAGTGAGGCGGGCTGCGCGGCGGAGGCGTCTCACACCTGCGCGACGGGAAGCGCCAGCGCCGCGTCGATGTTGGCGTCGAGCTTCGCGCTGAACTCCAGCACCGAGGCGTTGAGGTGGTTGAGCCCCAGCGCTTCGAGCGGCTCGCCGTCGTCGAGCATCACCTTCGTGATGTCGGCGACGGTGATGCTGCCGCCGCAGCGGAAAAGCAGGTATTCGCCGGGCCGTCCCGCCACCTCCGCCAGGATCCGGTTGCGGACCAGGTCGTCGAGGATATCTTTGGCGAAGCGGTAAGGGATGCCGCGCTCTTTCGCGAACGCTTCGGCGGCGAAGGGCCCGCCCTCGGCCTCGCGCGCCCGCCGCGCGGTCTCGGCGCAGAGCGTCAGCGCCAGCAGGAGGCGGGCGCGCAGGCTGGCGCCGGACGCGTTCTGCTCCAGCACGTAGGTGTCGCGGTTCTGCACCGCGAACGCGATCTCCGAGCCGAGCAGGATGATCTGCCAGCTCGTATAAACCCACATCAGCAGGATGGGCAGCACGGCGAAGCCGCCGTAGAGCGTGCTGTACTTGCCGATGCCGATCTGCAGCATCGCGCACAGCTTCAGCCAGCCGGCGAAGAGGACCACCGTCACGAACCCGCCCGCCAGCGCCGGCAGCAGCTTGACCCGGGCGTTCGGCATGAACCCCAGCAGGAAGGCGAAGGTCAGCGTGCCAATGAGCAGGGTGACGGACGTTTTGAACAGGCCGCTGGCCAAGAGCGAGCGCAGGGCGTCCGAAGCGGAGCCGCCCACCGTCTTGTCCATGACGCCGGTGAGCAGCGCGGCCACCGGCACGGAGGACGCCGCGGTGACCAGGAAGGGCAGGATGAGGCAGACGAACAGGTAGTCGGCGCATTTCCGCACGAGGGGCCGCGGCCGCTCCGCGCCCCAGATCTGGTTGAAGCTGGACTCGACCTTGCCCAGCATGCCGATCACGGTCCAGAGCAGCATGACCGCGCCGACGCCGCCCAGCGTGCCGAACTTGAGCTGGTCGATCTGCGTGAAGAGTTTGTCCGAGAGCTCGCGCACCTGCGACGAGAAGGCTTTGGTGACTTCGGCCTGCGCCTTCTCCTCGTCCCGGCTCTCCGCCCCGGCCTTCTTTTCCACGGCCTGCTCCATCTGCACCATCCAGCCATCCAGCTGGCGGTTGAATTGCTCGCGGGCCACATCCCCGGCGCCGAACGCGCGCGCCATCGCGAGGGTCATCGCCAGGATGGGGATGAGCGTCATCAGCGAAAAAAAGGTCAGCGACGCCGCATGAAGCGAGCACTGGTTGCGCTTGAACCCGGAGACCACCAGCGCCCCCAGGCGCACGGCGTGTACGCCGAAGCGCCGGATCCAAGGCAGTTCGCCGGAGTGCACCTCCCAGAGGCCGCGCCGCATAAACCGGATTGCCTTTTCAAAGACGGATGTTTTTGTTTCGCGTTTCATTGGCCTCTCCTTTGATTCCGCTCGCGCCGCTTACGTTCCGCCGCGCGCCGGAGCGGCTTCACGCGGATCGCCCTGGGCGAGGCCGGGCACACGTACTCGCAGGCGCCGCAGCCCGTACACGCCTTGGGGTCGACCACGACGCGGCTCGTCATGTTCACCGGATCCCACGCCAGATCCAGCGCCCCGAAGCGGCAGGCGCCCGCGCACGCGCCGCATTCGCGGTTTTGGCCCAGCAGGCACTGCTCTTCGTCCACCCGCGCGAGGCCCATCGGCACCGCGAATTTCTTTTCCGCCGTGAACCGCGGGATCGCGCCGCTCGGGCAGGACTGGCCGCACGCGGCGCAGTCGGGCGCGCAATAGCTGTAGTCGAACGTCACCTCCGGCGCCAGGACGCCGGCCCAGCCCGCGTCTTTTCCGCCGAACCGGATGATGCCGCTCGGGCAGGCCCGCACGCACGCGCCGCACCGGACGCACAGCCGCGTGAAACGGGCCTCCCGTCCGCTGGCCGGCGGGCGGAGCACCTCCGGCTGCGCCGCGCGCCCCGGCGGCAGCGCGAGCCGGTAGCCCGCGCCCAGCCCGAGACCCAGAAACGCGCGCCGCCCGATCGCCGCCGCCTCCCGGCTGCCCTTCTCCACGCCGTCCGCCTTCAGGCGCAGCGGGAGCCGCAGCAAGTCCTGCAGCGCGCCCAGCGGGCACAGCCGGCCGCACCAGAGTCCCGGGGCGAGCAGCGCGGCGGCCAGCAAGAGCGGCAGCCCCGCCGCGGCGAGCCAGTCGCGCGGCTCGAGGTGATCGCGCGCGAGGCCGAAGACGGCGTTAAAAAGCACCAGCGGGTCGAGCCAGCCGAACAGCGGATAGCCCGCCAGCGCCGCGCCCGCGCCGACAAACACCAGCGCCGCGCCGACCCGCGGCACCCGGCCGGTCCATGCCCGCCGCCGGCTGCGGTACGACACCGCGTCCTGGCAGGTCCCGACGGGACACAGCCAGCGGCAGAACGCGCGCGGCCGGAAGGCGCACACGGCGGCCAGCGCCAGCGCGCCCAGCATGAACAGGGCGCCCGTCCCCGCCGCGACGGCGAGCAGGGCGTTGAAGGGGCTCAGCGCGGGCACCAGGCCCGCCTGCCACGCCGCCTCAGCGCCGGGCCAGGCGCAGACCGCCGCCGCGAGACACGCCGCGCCCCGCACCAGCCTCCGCAAATTCTCACGGTTTTTCAGCATTCCCAAAACATCCTCAACAGGTGCGGCCATCTTACCGCGATCCCGTTCGGAAAGCAAAGTCGTTTCCGACCGGGCGAATCTGCTAGAAAGGAAAAGGCGGATGCGGTATCTTGAAATCACTAAATGGGGCTCGGGCCGTGCGGCGCAGGGCGGCGCGTCCCACGGCGGAATCAGGCGAGAGGAGGCTACGGGTGAAAAGCTGGAAAGCGGGTGTTGTCCGGTCGGCCGGCGCGGTCTCGCGCCGGGAGTTCGTCGTTCTGACCAGTGCCGCCGGCCTTGCCGCTTCAGCCTCGCCGGCGCGCGCGCAGCCGGCGGCCGCGGCGGGGCCGAAGATCCGGCTCGGCATTGTCGGGTGCGGCGGCCGCGGCACGTTCGTGGGGAACCTGTTTCAGCAGCACGGCGGCTACGAGATCGTGGCGCTGGCCGATTATTTCCAGGACCGCGCGGACGAGGCGGGCGAGCGGTTCGGCGTGCCCCCCGCGCGCCGCTTCACGGGTCTTTCGGGCTACAAGCGGGTGCTCGATGCGGCGCCGGACGCCGTGGCCGTCACCTCGCCGCCCTACTTCCACCCCGAGCAGGCCGCTGCGGCGGTCGATGCGGGAATCCACGTGTACGTCGCCAAACCGGTCGCCGTGGACGTGCCCGGATGCCGCTCGATCGAGGCCAGCGGCCGGCGGGCCACGGAGAAGAAACGCTGCTTCCTCGTGGATTTCCAGACGCGGGTCAACCCGTTCTACCGCGAGGCGGTCCGCCTCGTGCATGCCGGCGCGATCGGCGAATTCGCGTTCGGCGAGGCTTCGTACCAGTGCGGGCGGCTGGGCCTCCATCCGCCGGCCGAAGGGGAGGAGGGGCGCCTCCGCAACTGGGTCTTCGACCAGGCGCTCTCCGGCGACATCATCACGGAGCAGAACATTCATGCGCTGGACGTGATGAGCTGGGTGCATCAGCGGCCGCCGCTCCACGTTTTCGGGACCGGCGCGCGCAAGGTGCGGGTCGATGTCGGCGACAACTGGGACACCTTCTCGCTGGTCTACCAGTACCCGCAGAACGTCGGCATGAATTTCACGTCGCGCCAGTTCGAGGGGCACGGCACCGCCGAAGGCATCCTCTGCCGCCTGTTCGGCACCAAGGGCGTGCTGGAGACCGCGTACGGCGGCAACGTGCTGATCCGCGGCGAGAACTTCTACCGCGGCGGGGCCACCCGGCAGATCTACGTGGAGGGCGCCACCGCCAACGTTGCGGCCTTTCACCGGGCGATCGCGGCGGGGGACTTTACGAACGCGACCGTCGCGCCGAGCGTGCAGAGCAACCTGATCACGGTGATGGGGCGCAAGGCGGCCTACACCGGCAAACTCGTGACGTGGGACGAGATCGCCAAGGATACGGAGCGGCTCGACGGCCGGCTCGGCGGGCTGAAGGGGTGACGCGGAGCGCTCAACGCTCACCGTTGAACGCTCAACACTGAAGGAGAGCATACATGGGCCAGGACATGGAGGCGCTGTATCAGGCGCGGCTGCGGCGGCTCGTGACCGCGCTGAACAACAAGAAGCCGGACCGCGTGCCGGTGCGGCCGTTCGCGGCGGAGTTCACGGGGCGGCACGCGGGCTTCACCTGCCAGCAGCTGACGCAGCACTACCCGGACGCGTTCGAGGCGATGGTCCGCTGCTGCAAGGACTACGACTGGGACGCGGTGCCGGCCAGCATGGTCTACGTCTGGACCGGCATCACCGACGCCGCGGGCGTGCGCTACTACGGCGAGCCCGGCGTGGACGTGCCGCCCGACCGCGGTTTCCAGTACCGCGAGCCGCCGGAAGAAGCCGCGTTCATGCGCGAGGACGAGTACGACCGGCTGATCGACGATCCGACCGCGTTCCTCTACGAGGTGTGGCTGCCGCGCGCGTCGCGCCGCATCGCGGCGGCGGGCGAGCCCGTGACCTTCCGCCACGACGCGGCGCTCGTGTCGGCAGCCATGGCGATGACGCAGTATTTCAACGCCTTCGGGCCGCACTGCGCGCGGCTGCGCGGCGAGTGCGGGATGCCCGGCGCGATCGCCGGTATCTTCAAGGCGCCGTTCGACATTCTCGGAGACAAGCTGCGCGGCTATATCGGGCTCACGATGGACATGTACGCGCAGCCCGAGAAAGTGCTGAAGGCCTGCGAGGCGCTGATGCCGCACCTCCACTGGGTGGCGTCGGCCACGGCCGATCCGGCGTCGCAGCTGCCGATCGGCTATTGGATGCACCGCGGCTGCGTGCCCTTCGTGCGGCCCGACCAGTTCGCCTCGCACTACTGGCCCACGGTGAAGCCGATCATCGAAGAGCTGTGGCGCGGCGGCCATCAGACCCTGTTCTACGCGGAGGGCAACTGGGACGCGCATCTCGACGCCTTCCGCGAGTTGCCGGAGCGCAGCATCGTCTATCACATCGACCGCGGCAATCCGCTCCTGACGCACCGCACGCTGCACGACAAGTTCGCGCTGAGCGGCGGCGTCAACAACGTGACCCTCGCGATCGGCACGCCCGCGCAGGTGCGGCATGAGGTCCGCACGCTGATCGAGACCGTGGGCCGAGAGGGCGGCTACATCATGGATGCGAGCGCGATCATGCAGAACGACACCACCCCGGAGAACATGCGGGCGCTGGTTGAGGCGACGCACGAGTTCGGCGGCTATGATGCTCCCGACGCGCTGCCGGAGCCGCTGCGCGTCGCGCCGGCGTCGGCCGCGCCGCCGCGCGGCTTCTCCGCGGGGAACGGCCGCGCGCCGGGCGAGTGCGTCCCGTGGGCGGAGCGCAAGGCGGAACTCGCCGGGCCGGTGCAGGGCAGCGAAGAGCTGGCCGAACGCGTGTGGCGGTCGGTCGACGCCGGCGGCGCGATGTTCATCTGGCAGATGCTGCTCTCGTTCTGAGCCGGCACGGCCGGGTGCGAAAGAACCGGCATTCGTGTGGCTTCCTTCGCCTGTTGACGGGTTTCAAGCGGTCGTGATACCGTTTGGAAATGACACCCTTTGACATTCTGGTTTTGACGGCGGCGAACGAGGCGCAGGCGGAAGGCTACCGGGCGCAGCTGGCGTGGCGGCAGGCGAACGGCCTGCTCGATCCGGCCACGCGGGCGTTGGTGATCACCGATCCGGGCGGTCGGCGCGTGGGTTCGCTGGGGGCGACGTTGAACGTGCTGGCCGAGCTGGCGAGGGAGCCCGGCGGCCGGAAGACGGAGGACGGCGGGGGGACGAAAAAAGCCGGCCTTAAGCTTCGGGCCTCCGACCTCGAAGCGGCCTTCAGGAACAAGCGCATCCTGATCTGCCACTCCGGCGGTGACAGCCGCCGGACGCCCGCCTACGCGGCGCAGGGCAAGGTCTTCACGCCGGTGCCGACGGCGGCGGCGAACGGCGCGCCGCTCGCGCTGTTCGACCTCATTTTGCAGACGGTGTCAAATCTGCCCGCGCCCGCGCAGGGCCACGTGCTGGTCACGTCGGGCGACGTGCTGCTGACCTTCGATCACGCGTCGGTCGACTTCGCGCTTCCGGGCATCACAGGCGTGGCGTATTTCGGTCCCGTCGAACGCGGGTCGCATCATGGCGTGTATGTGCCGGAGGCGTTTCGCGGCAACCCGTTGCGGACCGAGTGCGTGCCGGTGGTCGATTTCCTGCAGAAGCCTACCGAGGACGAGGCGCGCGCCTGCGGCGCGGTGGACCCGTTCGGCCACGTGGCGGTGGATACGGGGCTGGTGAGCTTCGACCCCGCGACCTGCGCGCGGCTTTTGGCGTTCGCCGGGAAGGGGCTGCTGGCGGAAATCGTCGGCGGAAGCTGTCCGGCGCTCGACCTGTACGAAGAGCTGACCATGGCGGTGGCGCCGCGCTTCGACGAGGCGCGGTATCTCGAACGGTTCGTGACGGGACGCGGACGCGACGCGGCACATGGCCGGCGCATGCGGGCCTTTTACCGCGCGCTGCGCGGCGTGCCGTTCCGCGTGAACATCGTGCCATACTGCGAGTTTTTCCACATCGGCAGCAGCCGCGAGTTGCTTTCGGGTTTCGCCGGGCTGTCGCGGACGGCGCAGGAGTACCGCTTCGCGAACGGCAGCGGCGCGTGCGTGACCCGCGGCGGCGAGACCGGTCGGGCGTTCATCTTCAACGCGCGGATCGAGTGTCCTCTCAAGACCGGCGCCGCGCTGATCGAGGGCGTGCACGCGGCGGGGTGCAAGGCTCTGACGCTCGAGGGCGAGAACATCCTGACGGGCCTGCCGCCGGAAGCCTCCGGAGAGATCCGGCTGCCGAAGGGCGTCGGCCTGGTCTGTCTGCCGATCGGCAACGCAGCGTGGGCGGCGGTGGCCTACGGGCTGGACGACGATTTCAAGACGCCGTTCGGCGGCGCGAAGCCGTGCCGGTTCCTGAACGCGCCGATCGAGGCGTGGCTGGCGCGCAGCGGCGTGCCCGCCTCGCGGCTGTGGCGGGGCGACGAGCAAGACGGGCTGTGGCGCGCGCGTCTGTGGCGCGTGGGGACGCTTGACGAGGTGCTGGCCGAAGCCGTTGCCATGGGCAATGGGCAACCGGCAATAGGCAATGGGCAATGGGCGATGGGCAATGGGCTGGCGGGGTGGGGGGCACGCCGCTACGGCATCGCGGAGCTGCTGCCGCGGGTGAACCACGAGCGGCTGCTGGCGGTGCGGCAGGAGATCCGGCGGCAGGTGAATCTGATGAGCGTGGCGGAACGCCTGCTCGGCGACGACGCGCTGCCGGCCGCGACGGTGTGCGGGGAGATCCGCAACCGGGACGAGTCCGCGCGGGTGGTGCGGCAGCTGGCGGCGCTGCTCGAGGGCGAGGCCCTGGACAAGCCCTTGCTGCGGGCGCGGGTGCTGCGCCTGATGGCGATGATCGGACAGAGGGACGGAGGACGGAAGACGGAGGACGGAGGGCGGAAGGCGGAGGACGGAGGACGGAAGACGGAGGACGGGTGGCGGGAAAGGCCGGCACGGGGAGAGGCCGCCGGCCGCCGATCTCCGGTCGTTGATCCCCAAGCCGCCGCGTTCGCGGCGGTGGCGGAGGCCGTGGCGGTGAGTTTCGAACCCTGCGGCCAGCCGCGCGCAGCGGCGATCCTGCACGACCAGGTGGTGTGGGTCACGACGCCGGTGCGCATCGACTTCGCCGGGGGCTGGTCGGACACGCCGCCGATCTGCACGGAGCGGGGCGGAGCGGTGCTCAACGCGGCGGTGACGCTGAACGGCCTTTATCCGGTCCAGGTGATGGCGAAGCTCAACACCGCGGGCTGCATCCGGCTTTCGAGCATCGATCTGGGCGAACGCAAAGAGATCCGCACGACGGAAGAGTTGCTGGACCACCGCGATCCGCACGACTGGGCGGCCTTGGCCAAGGCCGCGCTGATCCTCGCGGGGATCGGCCCTTCGCGGACGGAGGAGCCGCTCGCCCAGTGGCTGAAGGCGCTGGGCGGCGGGCTCGACCTGACGATCTTCTCGTCGCTGCCCAAGGGCTCGGGCATGGGGACGAGCTCGATTCTGGGCGCGGCCGTGATCGCCTGCCTCGACCGCGTGCTGGGCGTGCCGTTCAATACGGACCGGCTGGTCCGCATGGCCTCGATCCTGGAGCAGCGCATGTGTACCGGCGGCGGCTGGCAGGACCAGGTGGGCGGCATCATGCCGGGCGTCAAGCTGATCCGGACCGAGCCGGGGCCGGACCAAACGGTGTCGCTGCGGTGGACGGTTTTCGACATGTCCGAGGGGAGCGAGCTGAAGCGGCGCTGCCTGCTCTATTTCACGGGGCAGAAGCGCATGGCGCGCAATATCTTGCAGAACGTGGTTTCGGGCTATCTGGCGCGGGACCCGCTGGTGTTGCAGACCGTCGAAGACCTCAAGGAGGCCGCAACGGCGGCCAAGGAGGCGCTGGACGCGCAGGACATCGACGGGTTCGCGCGGGGCGTGGCCCGGTATTGGGAGCTCAAGAAGCGCATCGACCCGGGGTCGACCAACGCGCCGATCGAGGCGCTCCTGCGGTCGGTTGAAAAAGAAACCCAGGCGGCGTTGCTGCCGGGGGCGGGCGGCGGCGGCTTCATTTTCATGATCGCCAAGAGCGCGGCGGCGGCGGAGCGCATACGCCGTGTGTTCGGCGCGAATCCGCCGAACCCGCACGCGCGTTTCTTCGACTTCGACGTGGACCGTCAGGGGCTGAAGGTCACGGTGCTGTAGAAAACTTCTTCCCCGCTCACTCCCGCATGCCGTATTTGCGGATGAGGCGCTGGAGGTAGGCGCGCTCGATGCCGGCCTCGCGCGCGGAGCGGGAGATGTTCTGCTTGTTGCGGGCAAGCAGGTCGTTCAGGTACGTCTTCTCGAACTCCTCGATCAGATCGTTCTTGGCGTCCTTGAACGGTTTGTCCGTCACGAAATTGACTTCCGGCTCGTTGTTTTTGCGCCCTGAGCGCAGGTTCCCCAGACTGAGGAAGGCGCTGAGGTCCACGGGGCGCCGCTCGCTGTAGAAGGCCAGCTCGATGAGGTTGCGCAGCTCGCGGACGTTGCCGGGCCACTCGTGGCGCTTGAGGATCTCCATGGTGCGGTCGAAATCGGCGAGCTGGGTGATGGCGTCCTCGCCGTGGAGGTCGACGAGAAAGCGCTTGACCAGCAGGGGGACGTCCTCGCGGCGGCGGCGCAGCGGCGGGAGCTCCAGGTGCACGACGGAGAGCCGGTAGTAGAGGTCTTCGCGGAAACGGCCTTCGTTGACCTCGTTGGCGAGGTTGCGGTTGGTGGCGGAGATGATGCGGACGTTGATCTTGCGGACCTTGTTGCAGCCGACGCGCTTGATCTCGCGCTTTTCGAGGACGCGCAGAAGCTTGGGCTGGAGGTCGGGGGAGAGATCGCCGATCTCGTCGAGAAAGACCGTGCCGCCGTCGGCGAGTTCGAAGGCGCCCTGGCGATCGGCGTTGGCGCCGGTGAAGGCGCCTTTCACGTGCCCGAAAAGCTCGCTCTCGATCAGCTCCTTCGAGATGGCGGCGCAGTCGATGACGATGAAGGGCTTGTCGCGCCGGGAGGAGTGGTTGTGGATTTCCTCGGCCAGGATCTCCTTGCCCGTGCCGGTCTCGCCCGTGATCATGACGGTGACGTCGGCGGGGGAATAGGTCTCGGCCAGATAGAAGATGCGGCGCATGGGCACGGAGCGCCCCATCATGGCGCCGAAGGCCTCGTTGTGGGAGAGCGGAATGTCGTTGGCCTCCTGCAGCGGGCAGAAAACGATGCGGGTCTTGCCGAGCTGGATCTCAGACCCGGGGGCGAGATGGGCCGAGGAGACGCGGACCCCCTGGACGAGGGTGCCGTTGGTGCTGTCGAGGTCGCGGATGAGGTAGCCGGTCTGCTCCACGACGATCTCGCAGTGGCGTTTCGACACGGTCGAGTCCTCGATGGTCAGATCGTTGTGGCTGCCGGACCCGATCGTAAAGGTGTCGCGGTTGACCACAAACTCGCGCCCCTGGAGCGGCCCGCTGATGACGAGGAGCTTGGTGCGGCGGACGCGGAAAATGCTCTCTTGGTTGTCGCCGTTGGCGAGAACGAGGGTTTCTGCGGCGACGTTGTTCGTTCGGTCTTCTGTCATAGTGCGTTCACTATAATGCATGCCTACGGTTGTAGGCAATCGCAAAGATGGAAGGTTTTTACAAAATGACCTTGCCCGAGCGGTTTCCCTCATGATACGATAAAAAAATGACGGAGTTGTGTCTTTCAGGTGTATTCCCGAATGGAAAAACGCTCGGAGAACGGCTCAAAAGAGATGTGTATGAACGGTTTTTTAAGCAGTAAACAGGAAAAGTGCTTGAAAAAAGCGATCGTAACAGCGGTTTACGGGTCCGCTGTGTCAATGGTATTTGTTTGTCTTCTGGCGGCGGGCTGCGGGAAGCGCACGGAAGGCGAGGCGACGGAGACGACCGGCTCCGGTTTGGCGCGTGTGGTGACCAACCGGATGCAGGATGCCTCCTACCGCAAGGCGCTCGACCAGAACCGGCAGGAGCAGAGTCAGAAAGCTTTCGAGCGCAATGAGATCGTCAAGAAAATGGAGGCCTGCATCGAGCGGGCGCGGGCGACGTTGCCGGCGGGCGCGGATGACAAGGCCGTGAAGGCCGTCTTGGAAAAAGATCCCGAGTGGAAGGCGCTGGAGGCGAAGAACGCGCAAGCGAGCGGCGAGATCGAAAAAACCTTGGCGAAGGCCCGGGAAACGATCCGTCAGCGCATGCAGGCCGAGGCGCGGGACGTGAAGGCAGTGGCCGAGGGCCGGGCCGTTGCGGTGGAACCGCCGTCAGCAAAGTAAGGTGCCAGGGGTTGCCCTCAACAAACGATTTACTGTGAGAACAGGAGAATACGCATGAAAACGAGCTGCATGAAGAACGTATTGAAAAAGCTGGCTTTCCCCTTGGTGGCCTGCGGGTTCCTTTGGACAGGGGCTTCGGCGTGGGCGCAGTTGGGCGACATCGTGAGCATCTTCTCCGATCAGCCGAACTTCACCTATTCGGCCTCCGGAGACCAGGTCGAGATCAAGATCAAGCTGGACGGCGGCATCCTCAAAAATGGCATTTTTTCTAAACGTGCGGTGACCGGCACCACCCCGTCGGAGTATTTCCCCCCCGAGCTCCGGCTGGTCGTGAACGGCAAGGCGGCGTGGGCGCCTTTGTCCCGGCTCAATGCGTACCAGGTGGCCGCGGGCAATCCGCACTACCGCACGGAAGCGGTCTTCACGTATACGATCAAGCCGGGCGACATGGCCACCCCCCTGCGCATTTTCGGTTCGGCCGGCAGTTCGGGCAGCGGCGCCGCCTTCCAGTTCTATATGAACAACTGGGAGATCTACAACACCGTCACCACCAGCAACGCGGTGTGGCGTCTGAATATGGCCAACACCGGTCTGGAGCCGGGGGTGACCGACTATTACGACGTGGATTTCTCCGGCGCGAACGTGAAGCTGCGCACGCTGGAGTTCGATGAGGTCCGGTCGCCCATCACCGTCGCGGCGACGGAGTCGACCTCGTGGCGCGTGTCTTCCGTGAACCCTGTGGCCCCCTCCAATGTGGTCGACTGCGTGGTCTGGACGCCCAGCAATGTCGTGCAGATCGGCACCGTCGCGGGCCAGTCGGCGCTGCCCGTCAATATCCCCGGCGGCGCCACGTATGTGGACTTCCCCGTCAAGGGCCTCGTGGAAGGCGAGACCGAAATCTACCTGCAGCGCGCGCAGGACTACGCCAATAACGCGACCGTCGGCGTCACCAACTACATCAAGCGCAAGATCACGGTGACGACCGCCCCCGCGCCGACCGTCTCCATCCGGATGACTTCGTCCGGCACGGATTCGGCGACGCTGAGCGAGTCGGCCGCCGCCAACACCGGCGCGCTGATCGTCGACATCTCGCAGGCGTTCTCGAACGACGTCTATGTGAGCCTGAGCACGCTGCCGTCGGGGCAGAGCAACCTGACGTTCGCCGCGGCGCTGCCGGTGGTGACGATCCCGGCGGGCTCGACCTCTTCCTCCGAGGTCCGCTTCAGCGTGCCGGACGGCACGGTCCTGAGCGAAAGCGCGGGAATCGAGATCGTTCCCTCCGTGACCAACACGGCGGCGCAGTCCTTCTATTCGCGCATGAAGTCCGGCTATGTCTATGTCGCGAACGTCACCCCGGAAATCGTGAGCCCGCAGACGAACGAAACGTTCACGGTGTCGCAGAACACGGCGTATCCCTTCACCTGGTCGGTCCGCGACGTGAATGCGGACAAGCTGTCGGGCATGACCGTGACATGGAAGTTCGGGACGGATCCCGCCACGAACGTGACCGGCGCCACCGGCACCATCCTGCACACCTTCCCCATTACGCCGGCGGCAAAAGTGTATAAAGTCGAGATCACGGCGACGGACAAGGACGGCGACCAGTCGGAGACGACCGCGATCTACGTGACGGCGACGCCGCCCACGCCGAGCCCGAGCGTGCGCGTCATTCCTTCCGCCTCCTATTTTGAAACCACGACCAACAATACGGGATCTCTGATGGTGGTGTTGTCCGAAGCCTATTCGGAGAACGTGTATGTCAAGCTCTCGACCGATCCCGCAGTGCAGAACAACCTCATCCTTTCGACAACGAACGCGATCCGCATTCTGAAGGGCGAGCTGACGAACGCGATCCCGGTCACGTTCAGCGTCCCCGACGGAACGGTCCTGAGCGAGCAGTACGGGATCGAGATTGTCCCGACGGTGACGAACGCCAGCGCGGCGGCCTATTATACCGATCTCGTGTCGGCCCTCGTGACGGTCAAGAACAACCGCCCGGTCGTGGGCAGCCCGGTGGCCGGCAGCTCGGTCGGCCCGATTCCCGCGACGGTGCCCTACACCTTCAACTACACGGTGAAGGATGTCACGGCGGATCTCTCTACGATGATCGTGAACTGGCGCTTCACCGAAGGTGGTCCGATCTATACGGTGACCGGCGCGGTCGGCTCGGTTGCCTACACCTATATGTCGCAGGGCACCAATACGGTGTGGATGCAGGCCGTGGATAAGGACGGCGGGGTCTCCGACGAGGTGCAGTTCACGGTGTATGTCGGCCAGGCTCCGGGCGTCGAGATCATCACGCCGGCCGGCGAACTCTCCGAAACGGCCAATGCGGGCATCCCCGATCAGATTTATGTGCGGTTGACGACGCCGTACACCTATGCGACGACGGTGACGCTGAACGTCACGCCCGCGAACAGCACGGGGAACGGCACCTTGACGCTGAGCGCCTACACGGTCGTGATTCCGGCGGGCCAGATCGAGGCGAAGATCAACATCAGCAATGTGAAGGACGGCACCGATATCTCGCGCAACACCGGCTTCATGATAACCCCCGTGGTCGGCGCGCAGAACAACGCCGACGCGTTCTTCTCAAACAACATGCCCGGCTATGTGTATATCCGCAACGAAAAGCCGGAGATCAACACCCCTGAAGATACGGACACGACCGCCGAGACGGTGGTGTACACGGTCGCGCAGGGCACCGCTTGGACGTACTACTGGGACATCACCGATGTGGCGCTGGATTCGACCTCGACGGTCGGCACCGGCATGAAGGTGACGTGGTACTTCGGCGACGGCGAAGTCTCGCCCGCGCTGTGGGGCCGGTCGGGCTCCGTGTCGCATACCTACACGGCGATCGGCGACCTGATCGTGCGCATGGTGGCGGAGGACAAAGACGGCGGACGCGACCAGGCCTCCTTCAAGATCCGCGTGGCGCCGGCGAAAGCCGTCAACGTGACGCCGGTCGGACCGGTCCGTGCGGGAGCCTACGCCGGTGCCCAGGGGTTGGGCAACGGAATCATCCGCTCGTATGACGCGGTCAACCGCGCCATCGAACAGAACGTCTTCTTCTTCAAGTACAACCCCAGCGTCACCTCGGCCGATCTGGTGGCCGAGCCCTATAAGACCTCCAAGAACGTGGCGGGCGACATCGTCCCGTACACGCTGACGAACTACATCACGCGGGTCAGCGGCATTCCGAACGTGTCGGCGTTCGGCACTCCGAACGGCAGCGTCGAGTTTGACAGCTTCTTCTATGTGTGGGTCGGCGCCGATCAAGGGCTGCCCGCCGAAGCGGTGGTGCCTCTCGCGAGCCCTGTGACGTCCGTCACGCTGCCCGCCTCCACCACGGACGCCGCCACCACGGGATCGTCGTCGTCCAGCGTCGAGATCCGTCTGGTGCAGGCGGTCTTCAGCCGCGAGTATCGCGCGACCGACAACATCGGCGACATCAACAACGACGGCATTCCCGATCCGCTGGCGATCCTGTACGGGTTCCCCACGCTCTTGGGAACCGACCTCACGTCGGCGAAAGACTACAATGCCGACCTCGATTACCTGCCGGGTGCGGCCAGCGACGGCGGCGGGCTCATCGGCGGGAACCTGACCACGTGGGCGGCCGTCGGCCGTCCCTTCACCGCGTTCCTCGAGATCCGCGGCTACCATGAGGGCCTGAACAACAAGGACTACGGCTCCGATGACGACTTCGGCCCCGGCGAAGAGGAAGTCACGGCGTATGACATGAGCCCGGAGCGTCCCACCGATCCGACCAAGCTCGATACCGACGGCGACGGATTCCCGGACGGCTGGGAATACTATTTCTGGTATAACGCGGTGGTGAACCATCTGACCGGCCGCCGCTACAACCCGAACGACATCGCCTCGGGGCAGCTCCTGGACTGGCCGGAAATCTACGCCAAGTTCGATCCGATCACGCCGGCCACCGACGCGTTCGATACACGCGACTTGGATAACGACGGCATCACGGACTACGAAGAGTTGGTTTCGGGAACCAACCCGATCAACTGGGACAGCGATAACGACGGCATGTGCGACGGCTGGGAGATTCTGCGCGGGCTCAACCCGACCGAGCCGCGCGACGCCACCGATGCGGGCATGAACAACCTCGACGGCGACTATATGGCCTATGGCACGGTGCAGGGCGACTACGTGCCGGTCGTGCTGGATGGCGCCACGAACTATTATCTGCGCGTCTCGACCGTCAACGACCCCCTGCCCGCTTACTACACCTGGTTCAACTACGGCGCCTCCAATGCCCCCATCGCGCTCGGCCGTCCCGTCGATCTGCCGGTCGGCGCGGCGGTGGACGAGGAGGGGGTGACGAGCCTCGACGTGTTGGTCCTGCACTTCCAGGCGTACCAGGTGCTGGGCTTTGATCCGCGCACGGCGTGGACGCGGTCGGTGAATCCGGCCCAGTTCCCGAACCGGTTCATGAGCTATTTGGCGGGCAACGCCCCGAACACCAAGGCGTTCACGACGCTGGACGAGTATCTGCTGATGAAGTTCATGTCCGAGAACCGCGTGAACGGCGCAGGCGCCACGATCGGTGCCGGCAACGCGGAAAACAAGACGCGGGAGTGGAGCGCATTCTCCACAAACCCGCTGACGCCCGACAGCGACGCGAACGCCACGAAGGACGACGGCATGCCGGACGGCTGGGAGCTGTATGTGGCGTGCGCTCCGGGATCGCGTGTCTTCGCCATCTCCCCGTGGAATCCCGATGACGGCCGCGACAACAACGACGAGAACATCAACCCCGTGCTGAACAACCGCCGCGAATTCGCGGGCACGGACTCGTGCGCGGCCTACACCAATGCGGCGCTCTACGCCTCCGGCCCCGGACGCGTCACGATCGTCCGTCCCGGCACCGATACGGCGTGGCTCAACAAATTCTGGCCGACCGATCCGTGGAACGCGGATACGGATGGCGATGCGCTGGAAGACGGCGTCGAGTCCGCCACCCAAGTGCCGGTGGCCTTCCTGATGGACGGCAGCTGGTGGACGGTCGGCGATACGACGCTGCAGTATGGTCTCGGCGTCGATAACGGCAAGGGCTGTATCCGCGGCGCGGGCCTCAACCCCTGCACGATGGATACCGACTGGGATGCGCTGACCGACTCGTGGGAGTATGACCACGCGGGCACCAACGCGCTCTCCGGCGTGACCGGCAGGCGATTCATTGACGACGGCATGGACGGCACGCACGGTCCGGCGAACGAAACGGCCTATTCGATCGGCGACGCCTACACGGCGTATGACATGTATGTCACGGGCAGCGGGGCCGTGAACCGCAACATGGACTATGACCGTGACGGCCTGGAGAACTATCAGGAATACTGGGTCCAGGCGGTGCGTCATTTCCGCTACGATTATACTGCGGACTTTGCCGCCATGGACGGCTCAGACGGCCCGTCGGTGTTCTTCACGCCGATCACGAACCCGTGGGACCTCGCGGTGTATTCCTATTGGTGGCTGCCGTTCGCGGTGACCCAGGAGATGCTGCTGCCCGTGGGCGCCGGCTATTTTGTCTCGACCGATCCGCGTGAGCCGGATACCGATTTCGACGGCATGGACGACTACTACGAGATGTTCCATGGCCTGAACCCGATCTTGGGCGATACGACCCACGCGTACGGCGACCGGGTCGCGAGGGCCTATCTGAACACCATCGACTATGGATCCGATGATCCCGGCAACGACTGGGGCACCGGCCTGCCGATGGACTTCCAGCAATATCCTTGGCTCGCGGGCATGGACGAGGCGGATCCCGACGCGGACGGGCTGCGGAACCTCGAGGAGCAGATCCAGCCGGATACGGCGGCGGCGTCTTGCTCGAACACCGACCCGACGCCGATGTGGATGACCGACCTCAGCAGCACGAACAGCCTGACCGCGCGCTTCTACGGCTGGGGCGGCGAGTTCTTCTGGCCCGGAGCCCTGACCCTGGACGAGGATTACAAGATGTACTCGTTCGAGATGAACGAAGGCTACGATACCGATAACGACGGCGTCTCCGACAAGGCCGAGAAAGTCCAGGCCGCGACGGCATTGTCCGACCCGCAGGATCAGGACGATCCGCTGCGCCGTCAGGCGATGTGGTTCGATGGCGTGCAGTCTGCCGCCCAGACGCTGACGGGCTACTCTTACAACGAGTGGGCGTTCCGCAGCTTCACGGTTGAATTGTGGGTCCGCCCCGAGGACGTGAGCCGCGACCAGGTGCTGATCGAGCGCCCGATCGTATACGGAGCGAGCGATCTGAGCACGACGAGCGATGTGGTGCGCGTCAACTTCCGGCTCGGCATTGCGGCGGACGGCCGCGTTTACGGCCTGTTCCAAAACGCCGGCGGACAAGATGCCCAGACGGGCGTCGTCGAGGCGTACGGGCGCAAGTTGAGCGCAGGGGTGTGGTGGCATATCGCCGCGAAGATGGACGGTTCGGCGGGCCTGTTCAAGCTGTTCGTGAACGGCAACACCGAGCTTTCGGTGCCGACCACCCAGATCCCGGCCAACGGCGTGCTGAACATCCTGTCGGATCCCGACAGCGCGCAGTATCCCACGCCGTATCGGATCACGTTGAATCCGGGCTTGGTCGTCTTGGGCGCCTCGAATCTGAATCCCTTCCCCAGCGAGCCGGCCTCGTGGGGCAACTACACCAACTTCTATGCCGGTTATATCGACGAGGTCCGCGTATGGGACGGCGCGCGCACCGATAACGAAATCCTCGAAGGCTACACGAAGCGGTTCACCCGCGACGATGTGGACTTGAACCGCGAAGAGATCCAGGCGGCCTTGGCCGAAGGCGGATCGCGCGTCGCGGGTTCTGCCGTGTCGCTGCCGGCCGAGCTGATCTATCACTATACGTTCGATAACCTCTATAGCTCGGACGTGACGAACACCGTCACCCGTGTCCCGCGCGGATTCAACTACTGGACTGCGGCGACGAACCGTCCTTCGGGCTATCTGGTCGGCTGGTGGTCCGAGCTCGCGACGCATAGCCAGGTTTACAGCGACTACGGCTATGTGCCGTGGATCGAGAACAGCGTCGAGCATCTCCCGATGACGAACGGGGTGGTGCGGAACTCCGTCTACTGGTCGAACGTCTTGGCCGGCGAGATCCCGACGGATCCCAGCGCGCACGGCTTGACCCAGTACAGCTTCCCGAACACCGGCAATCCGTATGGCCTGAGGTACAACACCAGCCTGCAAGGATTCTCGACCGAAAGCGTCGGAGAAAAGATCGGCAGCGACCTGTTGCCGTTGGGCAACGCGTGGGCCAAGCAGATCTCGGAGATGTGGGACGACGGCACGCCCAGCGGCGTCTGGGCCGAGACGGGCACGGACGAAGATGCGGACGGCTTGGCCGACTGGTGGGAAAATCTGCACGGCCTGGATCCGGCCAGCAGCGCGGGCGCCAACGGCTGGTATGGTGACGCGGACGGCGACGGCATCATCAACGGCGAAGAGTATCTGCGCGACATCGCCAACGGCTGGCGTGACGGCGACACGATCGTTTCCGGCCCGACGGGTCTGGTGCAGACGGCGGACGTGGATAATGACGGCCTGCCCGACTGGTGGGAAAACATCTTCAATCTCAAGACCAATGACGGCGGCGGCGACAACGGCGCGCTGGGCGATCCCGATCTGGACGGGCTCAGCAATTTCGCCGAGTATCTGCTGGCGGAAGAACTGGCCTTCAATCCCGCTCTGCGGCCGAACCAGTTCCGGTCGAGCGCGGAACAGAAGGTGTCGGACTACTTCCTGAAAGAGGGCAAGCTCTATTACGGCCAGATGATGGCTGACCACGACTTCATGGAAGATGATTGGGAGGGGACGTTCGCCCAGAAATATGTCAGCCGGTTCGTCTACGACCCGCACCTTGACAACGACGACGACGGGTGGTCGAACTGGTCCGAGTGCCGTTACTCCAAGTCGGCGGTGAACGTGCTGGCGGATTCCGTCATGACGACCGAAGCGCTTGGCAACATGAAGTACGAGTTCCCGATTCCCTTGATCGAGACCACGCTCCGTTACGGCGGCGTGCAGAGTGACGGGAACATCATCCTGAACGCCTATTCTTCGGCCGAGATGGACGGTCTGCCCGACGCGGTGTTCAAGATGCCGTTCGGCAAAAACACGACGGCCTCCGCCAAGACACTGGCTCTCGGTTACTGGGAAAACCGTCTGGCGACGGGCGTGATGAGCCCCGGCTCGATCCAGCCCGGAACCATCAGCTTCAAATTCACCGACATGTGGACCGGCATCTCCTCCGGGACGGGCTTCGACTTCGACGGCATCTTGTACGGCGGGTCGGTGACGGGCAACATGCGTAAGGTCGGCACGGTGAACTACCTGACGGGCGAGTTCACGTTCGACATGCGCGAATACGAAGGGACCATTATTCTGCTCTCGGACGAGATCGAGTCGCGCGAAGATTACATCGACTGCGAGATCTCGTACATCGAGATGAGCTACTCCGTCAAGCTGGTTGACGGATGGCCGAAGAAGCTCTACCTCTCGCGCGCCGACACCGGCGCGATCCGCGAGGGTCTGAACTATTTGTTTGCCTTCGTGGACTTGGACAACAACGGCATTTGGAATGCGGGTGAGCCGTGCGGCGTGTCGGATGGCAACGGTGTCGATATCGGGTATGACCGTGTCGAGCTCGATCTCGAGCTGACCGACTATACGTCCGGCTATCTGCGCATGTCGCTGAGCAGCGGGCGACGTTCGGAAGACGTCTACTTCGGCTACGGCCAGGCGGGCGGCGGTCTCTCCGGTGGCCTCGCGAACCGTGTCCGTGTCCAGCGCAAGTCCGTGGACGGCAAGGCGGCCAAGAAGGTGGTGTTCGACAAGGTGATCGACTCCGACCGCACCTATGTCCATGAGGGCGACCTGTTCGACCAGGGCTTGCTGGCTTTGGATTGGGGCATGTCGGACGTCTCGACCTCGTGGGACCGGACCACCGTGGTGTACGAGGTGTTCACGGGTGACCGTGCGGAGGCTGCGCTGACCAACAATGCGGTGGCGCTCTTCACGAACACGTTTGATGTCGCGCAGGCGAAAGCGGTGGCCACGGCTCCGATCAACGGCGCGTATGTGTACTCCGCCCGCCCGACGTTCAAGTGGACGGCTCCGGACGGATATCCGGCCTTCGCGATCGAAATCAAGAAGAACTCGTCCACCGGACTGACGGTCTACCAGTCGGGCGCGTTGCAGGTGCCGCCCCGGAATAACCTGGGCGAGTATGTCTGGGAGGCTCCGATCTATGCGGGGTCCCGCCTGCCCTACGGCACGAACAACGTGTTTGAAGTCAACAAGGTGTATGCGTGGCGCGTGATCGCGCTGAACGCCAAGTTCGCGAGCACCGCCGGCACGTGGTCGGACTGGAGGCTGTTCCGCCTCGACGTGAACACCCCGATGGCGTCTTCGGGATACGGGGCGGTCCGCGCCCGCGTCAAGTACTTCGGTCCTGCGGCCGACTTGTCCAACAAGATCAGGGTGCAGGCGTACCGCAACGCCGCCTTCGCGGGCGAGCCCGAGGCGGAGGTCTCGCTGACGGATGTGAACTCGCTGACGTCGGCGGTGACGCCCGTCGTGAACGCCCAGCTGAAAGGCCTGGCGGCGAGCGACACGGCCGGCAGCTACTATGTCCGCGCCTACATCGACCACAACCAAAACAGCAAGCGCGACGTGTGGGAGTCGTGGGGTTATGCCTGCTACTACGGTGTGGCCGGCGATGCCTACGTGCCGCGGCCTGTGCAGGTGGCGTACGCGACGGATATTCCCGTGGTGGACATTGTGATCGAGGACGCCGACTCCGATCAGGACTGGTTCCCGGATGCTTGGGAGTATGAGCAGAACTCGTCCTTCCCCGATTTCCTGTCGCGCACGGGACCGGCGACCGGAACCTCGGGCATGGCGGAAGTCAATCCCACCTTGAGCGCCGTGGGCCTCAGCATGACCACGCTCTTCACGACGTTGGCTTCGGGCACAACGGATAAGGATGGCGACGGATTGGGCGATCTCGCCGAGCTGCTCTTGGGCACGGATGCCGCGTCCAGCTCGACGGCGAAGGATGGTTACGCCGACGGCGACAAGGTCGCATTGGGACTCTCGCCTGAGGATACGTTGCGCCTGAACGTCACGGGCCTCAACCTGGGTGCTGATCTGGTGCCGGTGGTCGAGTGGACGGTGGAAGTGCAGAAAGCGGACGGCACGGACAGCAACACGCTGGGCCTGTTGTCCTCGACGGCGCCGGGGAGCACGGTCTCCTACCAGGTGCTCTACACGCCGTCCCTCGAGAACCCGAATTGGCAACCCGTCCAGAGCGGTACGGTGTCGCTGTCTGGCGTGCAGAGTCTGCAGGATAAGATCACTGCTGTCACTCAGATCGATCCGTCCCTGGGCTTCTTCCGTGTGAAGCTGCTTAAATAGGAAACTAGATCA
This sequence comes from Kiritimatiellia bacterium, assembly GCA_035353175.1. Lineage (GTDB taxonomy): Bacteria > Verrucomicrobiota > Kiritimatiellia > RFP12 > UBA1067 > DAOPZC01. Next base: position 68,782 of record DAOPZC010000009.1, read on the forward strand.
AGGTTGCGGTGAAGGACATGAAGATGGCGGACCGTTAAACGGGGTCTCTCTTAATGTCCTTCACCCGGACCTCATGCGGTCAAGGGCGATGGGGTCATGGAGGCGGAACCTGCTGGAGCGAACCGTGAACAGGAGTTGAAGGTGCTGAGAATGACACGGTTGATAGAACATCTGCATGGGCGTCTGGCGGTTGTGGCCTGGCTCTCTTTAGCGGCGTTGTCCGCTTCTGCTTTTCGCTCGGAGGAGCGGACGGACACACCGGGCGGAGCCTCGGGTGCGCGAGCGCTTCAAGCACCGGTCTCCCGCGATCGGACGGCAGCCCAGACACAGGCGGCTGAAGCGGCGCTTCAGGCCGGCTTTGAGATTGCGTGGCACGAACGGTTGGGAACGCCCTTGTCCGTACGGGCCGCGGATCTCGGCAAACGGCAGGTGTTCTCTGGCGGCAAGGGTCTGACGCTCCGGAAAGGCGGCGCTTTTGCGGAAGATGCCGTGGCGGTGCTCGACAGCCTCTCGCCCCTCTATGAAATCAAGGATGCGGCGGCCGAGTTCGCGCTCGAAAAGGTTCTGCCGGATGCCAAGGGCTTCCACCATGTCCGGCTGTCTCAGCGGTATGGCGGATTGCGCGTGGTCGGCGGCGGGCTGATCGTCCACTTCGACAACGCGGATGTCGCGTATGAGGTGAACGGGCAGTTCATTCCCGATATCGCGGTGTCGACCACGGCAACGGTGTCCGCGTCCGCGGCGATCAAGATCGCGCAGGCCAAGCAGAGCGAGGTCACGGGAAGCCAGGGCGAACTTGAGGCGCGTCCCGAGCTGGTGGTGTTTGCCCGAAACTCCGCGCCCCGGCTGGCCCATGAGCTGACGTTGCTCGTGCGTGAAAACCGGCAGGTGACGGGGCGCTGGCGCTACTGGGTGGACGCGCAGCAAGGGACGATCCTTTCTTATCATAATGACATCAAGCGGATCGATGCGCCGGCGCAGGGTGAGCTGGCGCCCGTGACGGGCAGCGTACTGCAGCGTGAGGGCGGCGCGGCCAAAGAGATCATCGGCTGGCGCGAGGAGACCGGCGACTATTACCTGTACAATACGAATCTGCACTGGTGCATCCTCAATGCGGCGGCGTCAGGGTGGAGCGACGCCGGCACCTACGCCTACCGCGCTACCAACGAATGGGGCACCTCGGACCGCGCGGAGATTTCGGCCGCAAACAATTTCGACCTGATCCAGAAATATTTTCGCGACGTCCACGCGATCAACAGCTATGACGGAGAAGGCGCCGATGCGAACGTGTTTGTGCATCTCGGCAACAACTATGCCAACGCCTACTGGAACGGCGTCGCCATGTTTATCGGCGACGGCGACGGTAAGACGGCGGACAGCCTGGCCGTACTCGACGTGTGCGCCCACGAATATTCCCACGCGGTGACGGAGCGCGCCTGCAACCTCGTGTACGCTTACGAGTCGGGCGCGCTGAACGAATCCTTTTCCGACATCTTCGGCGTTTGCGTCGAGTTTCACGCCCAGGCGGATGACCGCACAAACTATCCCGCCGCCAGCCCCGGCAAGGCGGACTGGCTGATGGGCGAGGATTGTTGGCGTTCCTCGCCGGCCTTGCGCGATATGCGGAATCCGGCCAACACCGTGACGGTCGGCGCGGGCGGCGAGCAGCCGACGCGATACAAAGGCACGTATTGGTATAGCGGGGCGGGGGATAACGGCGGCGTTCACCAGAACTCGGGCGTGCAGAATTTTTTCTTCTATCTGCTGTGTGAGGGCGGCTCCGGCACGAATGATTCCGTGTCTTTCGGGTACGATGTGACGGGCATCGGCATCACCAACGCCGAACAGGTGGCGTACCGGGCGCTGTCCGTTTACTTTACCGAGGACACCGACTATTACGGGGCGCGCCAAGCGTGGATTTCGGCCGCGTTGGATCTGAACAAGATGTGGGTCCTGAGCGTGCGGCAGGCTTGGAACGCCGTTTTGGGGCTGCCGCCGCCGCTGCCGCTTTCGATCGCTTCGCCCGGCACGTTGCCGACCGGACGGGTGGGTTCGACGTACAGCACCACGCTGCTGGCGGCCAACGGCCTTTCGCCGTATGTCTGGCAGCTGCAGCCGGAAGCGCCGCTGCAAGCGGGACTCACTTTCGACACTGCGACCGGCCGCATCTCGGGGTTGCCGGAAGCGGCGGGCGAGGTTTCCTTCGCGGCGATTGTGACGGACCTGACCGGCGTGTCCGCCACCAACCAGTTCAGCCTGACGATTCTGCCGCCGTTCACCGCGCCGTTCCGCGAAACGTTCGAGTCCGGCGCCGGACAGTTGTCGAGCGGCTGGATGCAGGAGTTTGTCTCCAACGCGGTGCCGTGGACTTACGTGAACGGGAACGGTGAGACCGTCCGCAACCCGGCCGCGGCCCACAGAGGCACGAGCAACGCGTGTCTGCGGGTGACGCTCGCTTCGCAGAGCAATGGCAAGACGCTCCTGGTCTCTCCGCGCATCGTTTTCGCCGAGCCGTCAAGCCATGCGCAGGTGAGCTTCTGGCACTACATGGCCGAGAAGGACAACATTTTCCAGGACGAACTCAGGGTTTATTACAAGACCGCGTACACGGGCGAGTGGCAACCGCTGGCGACCTATACGCAGTCCGTCAACATCTGGACCCGCCGCACCGTGAGTTTGCCGGAGCCGAGCGCGACCTACTACATCGCGTTCGGTGGTTCGGCCAAACTCGGTTACGGCGTGCATGTCGATGACGTGGAGGTGGTGGACGCATATGTGCCGTTCGCCATCGTGGCGCCCGAGACACTGCCGAACGCGGAGTTGAGGGAGCCCTACAGCTTTGCTCTGTCTGCGCAGGGCGGCATTGAACCCTATACCTACGAGCTGGCCGGCGGCACGGCGTTGCCGGTCGGCCTGACGCTCGGCACGAACGGCGTGATCAGCGGCACCGCAACCAATGTGGCCGACCTCGGCGCCCACAGTTTCTCCGTGCTGCTGACGGACGGGCAGAGCAATGCCGTGACCATGGCGTTCTCGCTGACGGTGGATTTGCCGCGCGTCGAGTTGTTTGTCGAGAACTTCGATAACGGCGGCGCGATGCCGAGCGATTGGAGCCAGGTATTTCTGACGAATGGCATCGCGTGGGCCTGCCGCGGCGGCGGCGGCAACGGCGACACCTTCAATCAGCCGACCAACGCCTATGATGGTCTTTATAACGCGGTGCTGTGGGCCGACAATTATTCCAACAATGTGTCCCGGCTTGTGTCCCCCGCGATCAACCTCGGGGCCGCGCCCGTGAATCTCCAGCTCGATTTCTGGCACTGCATGACCAAACTGGTGACCCAGCAGGACGAGCTGCGTGTCTACTATAAAACCTCGGCGTCCGGCGCATGGACACAGCTTGCAAGCTTTACCAGCAATGTGACGTCGTGGACGCGGCGGGTGCTGCCGTTGTCCGTTCCCGCCACCACCACGTTCTATTTGGCCTTTGAAGGAACCGCCCGCTTCGGTCAGGGCGTGTGCGTCGATGCGGTCCGGATCACGGACGCGTCGCTCGAACCGATCATCATGACCACGTCGCCCCTGCCGGACGGCACGGTCGGCAGCGATTACAGCCACACGCTGCAGGCGTTGGGCGGCGTCGCGCCCTACACGTGGGACCTGGTCTCTGGGGCTGTGCCCTCTGGACTGGTCTTCAGCGCCGGGGGGGTGTTGAGCGGCATGCCGGAAGTCAAGGCGGACGTGACGCTGGGCGTGCGGGTGACGGATTCGGCCGGCTACGCGGCGACCCGTCTCTTGTCGCTCCACGTGTCGAATATCCAGCGCTTGCCGTACACGCAGACGTTCGAGGGACGGTCACAATTGCCGGCGGGGTGGTCGCAGGAAGGCAGCTCGGTGAATTGGACGATTTATAAGGGAAGCAGCTTGGGTGTTCCGGCGGTCGCGCACAGCGGCACCAACAATGCGCTTCTTGTGAAACTGAACAACACCACGTCCAGGACGAAGTTGGTGATGCCGACGCTGAACATGGGCGGCGTGACGAACGCGCAGCTTTCCTTCTGGCTCTGTATGGCCAAGAAGACCTATCAGGACGAATTGACTGTCTACTACAAAACCAACGCCGCCGACACGGCGTGGACCTCCATCACAAACTTCAACCAGTCGATCACGACGTGGACGAAGTTCGTGCTGGATCTGCCCAACGCGTCCCCAACCTATATCATCGCTTTCGAAGGCGCAGTGAGGTTCGGCTACGGCGTTTGCGTCGACGACGTGTCTGTGACGGGCGATTATGCGGCGTCGGCGTATGACCTTTGGAAGGCCGATGTCTTCGGCACGGACGCGTTGAACGAGGCGATCGCCGGAGATTTGGCCGACCCGGACGACGATGGCATCGTGAACTGGCTCGAATTCGCCATGGCGCTGAATCCCTTGGTCAAGGATGCTGGGAGTGCGATGACGGGCGGCGTGACGGCCGGCTACTTGACGCTGTCGCACCGCGAGAACCCGGACGCTTCGGACATCCTTTTCGAGGTGGAGGCGTGCAGCGACCTGACCTTACAGGACTGGACCACGGTGGATGTCACCGAGATGTTGCGCGAATACACCAACACGTGGTATTGGGTCACGACCCGCCACGACGTGCCGGTCACAAATGCGCCGCAGCGCTTCCTGCGGCTCAAGGTCACGATGCCCGAATGAGCCGATCGGCGTGTCTCGCCTCGCGGATCAGATCACGTGCGGCGTCCGCGTGAGCACTTCGCCGCCGCCGCGCGTCACCAGCACCACGTCTTCGATGCGGATCCCCAATTTTCCGGGCAGGTAGATGCCCGGCTCGACGGTGAGCACCATGCCCGGCCTGAGCACGGTCTTGCAGGCCGTTGAGAAGCTGGGCGACTCATGGACTTCCAGGCCCAGGCCGTGGCCGAGGCTGTGGCCGAAGAATCGGCCGTATCCCGCCTTCTCGATGTGCCCGCGCGCCACGGCGTCGACCTCGCAACACATGACCCCGGGCCGGATGCTCCGGACCGCCTTGAGATTGGCTTCGCGGACGATGGCGAAGATCTCGCGGTAGAGCGCCGTGGGCGTGCCGAAGACGGCGCAGCGGGTCATGTCCGCGCAGTAGCGGTCCAGCTTGAGGCCGAGGTCCACCAGCAGCGGCTGACCCCGCCGGAGTGGGGTGTCGTCTGGTTCATGGTGGCATTCCGCGGCGTTGCGCCCCGCGCACGCGATCGTGTCGAAGGCCTCGCCTTGGCCAAGCCGGTCGGCCTCGCGCCGGACCAGGCTGCGGATAGCCCACTCGCTCATGCCGGGCGCGACCTGCCGCATCACATTGGCGAAGAGCGCGTCGTTGGCCGTGATGGCGGCCCGCAGCGCCCCCTGCTCGGCCCGCGATTTAACGGCCCGCAGGTCGGCCACCGCGTCGCTGACGTCCACCCATTCGGCGTCGGGCAGAGCCGCTTTCAGACGCAGGAAACGCGCCGCGCAGAGGGCTCCCTCATAGCCGATCCGGCGCCATCCCGAGCCCATGCCGGACAAGACCAGCGGCTCTTCGGAGGGGCGCCACAGGGTATGGCTGGGAAGCCAGGGCGCCAGGCGTTTCGCCATGGTGAGATAGCGGAAATCGGTGAAGAAAGCCGGGGCGTCCGCAGCCACGGTCAGCAACACGCCGTTCGAGGTCAAAAGACCGGTGAAGTAGTAGCGGTTGACCTCGCTGATGAGGAGCACGGCGTCGAGCCGCAGGCGCCTCTGGCAAACCAGCAACCGTTTGACGCGGGCTTGGAATTCGGGGGCGGGCAGATCGTGTGCGGGACGGCTAGGTGTGTTCATAGAACTTCCGATGCGCCCGGTTGCGCCGGTCCTTGTTTCAGCCGGGGCGGATCACCGGCTGGGGCGTCTGGTTGTAGACCTTCGAGCCGGGCGGCACGGAATGGATGAGCCAGACGTTGCCGCCGATGACGGAATCGTGGCCGATCACGGTGTCGCCGCCGAGGATCGTCGCTCCCGCGTAGATCACCACGTTGTCCTCCACGTCGGGGTGGCGCTTGGTGCCTTTGACCAACGCGCCGCTGGCGTCCTTGGCGAAACTCAGCGCGCCGAGCGTGACGCCCTGGTACAGCTTCACGCGCTTCCCGATCCGGCACGTCTCGCCGATCACCACGCCGGTGCCGTGGTCGATGAAGAAGCCGGGGCCGATGGTGGCGCCGGGGTGGATGTCGATGCCGGTCCTCGAATGCGCGTGCTCGCTCATCACGCGGGGGATGAGCGGGACGCCCTGAGCGTAGAGCGCGTGGGCGATGCGGTGGATGGTGATCGCATAGAGCCCGGGGTAGCTCATGACGATCTCCATGGTGGACATGGCGGCGGGATCGCCCTCGTAGGCGGCCTGGATATCCTGCTGGAGCATGTCGCGGATGGCGGGCAGTCCGTTCAGCAGGGCTGCGACCGCCTTCTGCGCCTTCTGCGCGCAGTCGTTGCAGTCGTCGCATTTAGAACGGCGGCAGGCGTACTCGAAGGCGCGGTGCGTCTGGTCGCGCAGCTTGAGCGCGATGTCGCGCAGCGTGTCCTGCAGGTGGTTGTGGCAGGTTTCGTGGGCGACGGGGGCTTGGCCGTGACAGCCGGGGTAGAGCACGGCCAGCAGCTTCTCCAGCACGGCGATGACCGCGCCAGTGCCGGGCAGGTTGACGTCCCGCTCGGTGTTGGCGACCGGGCAGTTCTTGCAGGGCGAGAGCGCCTCGGTGAGGGCGCTCAGGTTCTCTTCGAGCCATTTCTCCATGGGGGGATCCTTCCGGTTGTCACACGTCCTTCGCTATCCTGACGATCACCCGGGAGGCGCCCAGGTTTTTCAGCCCCAGCGCCAGCAGGGCTTTCTCGGTGAACCCGCGGCCTTGGCAGATCAGGTCTAAGACCTCGATGTGGTCGTCGCGGCAGAGCGCGAGAAAATCCTTGAGGGTGAACAGATGGATGTTGGGCGTGTTGTACCATTCGAAGGGAATCTGCTTGCCCTTGGGCATGCGGCCTTGGAAGAGCAGTTGGCGGCGGACCTCGAGGCAGGCGAAGTTCGGGAAGGTGATGACCGCCTCGCGGGCGACCCGCAGGATCTGCTGGAGCAGCTCGCGCGGCCGCTTGATGGTCTGCAGGGTTTCGCTGAGAATCGCCACGTCGAAGCTGTTGTTCGGGATCATGGCCAGCCCGTCGTCGATGTCTTCGCGCAGGACGTCGCTGCCCGAGTCGAGGGTGGAGATGACCTGGTCGATGTCGATCTCGACGCCGTTGCCGCTGCTTCCGCGCAGCTGCTTGAGGATGTTCAGCAGCGAACCGTTGCCGCAGCCGAGATCCAGGACGCGGCTGTTCGGGGGGATCAGGTCGACCACCTTCTGGTAATGGCGCAGCTGCCAGCGACGGAACGTGCCGACCTCGTTCGTCTCGTCCACCTGCTGCTTCGAATCGGAGGGCATGAAGGCCGCCACCACGCGCTTGAGGTCGCTGATGTGCGTCAGGAAGGCGTCGTGCCCTGCCGCCGCGTCGAGGTGGCAGTAGGAGACCCGCTTCTTTTGGCGCAGGAGCGCGGTGACGAGATCCTCCGACTGCTCGGGCATGAAGAGCCAGTCGCCGCTGAGCGAGACGATCAGCACGCGCGAACTGACGTTGGCAAAGGCCGCGTCGAGGGTCTTGTAGCGTTCGGCGATGTCGTATTCGTCCATCGCCAGCGTGATGTGCAGGTAGGAGTTGGCGTCGAAGCGCTGGATGAATTTCTCGGCCTGGTATTGCAGGTAGCTCTCGACCTGGAAGAACGTGCCGAAATTGCGGTCGATGGCGTTGCGGAAATCGGGGTCGGCCGTCAGCCATTCGGGACGTTTCTCGCGCCCGAATTTGGCTTCCATGAGCTGCTGCGAGAGGTAGGTGATGTGCGCGAGTTTGCGGGCGCTCGAGAGCCCCCGGGTCGGGTGGTTCTCGCTGCCGTAGTAGTCGCCCGCGTTCCAGTTCGGGTCTCCGATGATCGCGTGGCGGCCGACGATGTCGAAGGCGAGCGCCTGGGAGTTCAGGCTGGCCGCGGAGGCGATCACGAGCGCCTTGTCGAGTTCGCCGGAATAGCGGATCAGCCACTCGAGCACCTGCATTCCGCCGAAGCTGCCGCCCATCACGGCGGCCAGGCGCGTGACGCCGATCTGCCGCAGGAGCAGCCGGTGGACCTCGATGATGTCGCCCACGGTGACCTTGGGAAAGGCGGACCCGTACGGTTTGCCCGTGGCGGGGTTGATGGAGCAAGGCCCGGTCGTGCCCTTGCAGCCGCCGAGGATGTTCGCGCAAACGACCTGGTAGCGGTCCGTGTCGATGCCCCTGCCGGGGCCGATCATGCCTTCCCACCAGCCGCTGGGCTCAATCTCGCCCGGCCTCAGTCCGGCGACGTGCGCGTCGCCGGTGAGCGCATGGCAGATGAAGACCACGTTGTCGTTCGCAGGGGATATGTTGCCGCAGCGCTCATACGTGACTTCGATTTCCGGCAATACGCCCCCCTTTTCAAGCCGAAATCCTCCGGGCGGGAGATCCAGTTTGATGGTTTTCGGCGCGACCGTTCCGACGGTGGGTTCTGTTTGGGTGTCTTTAGGCATGTTCCTTTCGAAAAAACTTTAAAAAGATAGCACGACGCCTGCGCTTCTGCCAGTTTAAACATTGCGGCGAAACGGGCCGCGGCTTGTGATCGGTCCCGGCGGCTGGTACACTTTCCGCAGCCCCGTTCGGAATCGTGCGGGGAGGGAGAGGGCGGTCCTCCCGGGAGAAGAAAAGGATGAGTTCTTTCGAGGTGAGCGAGTTGAGGTATGGCGGGTTCGGGCCGGTCTCGTTCGCGATGCAGGCGGGCGAGACGGTCGGCGTGACCGGGCCGTCGGGCTGCGGCAAGACGCGGCTGCTGCGCGCGCTGGCGGACATGGATCCGTGGCTGGGCGAGATCCGGCTCGGCGCGGGACGGCCCGCGGAGATGTCGGCCAGCGCGTGGCGCCGGCGCGTGGCGTATGTGCCCGCCGAGAGCCAGTGGTGGTTCGACGGCGTGGGCGCGCACTTCGTGGCCGCGCCCCAGACTGAGGAGGTGCGCGGGCTGGGGTTGGACCCTGAGGTGCTGTCCTGGCCCGTGGCGCGCCTCTCCAGCGGCGAGAAGCAGCGGCTCGGCCTGCTGCGCACGCTGGCGAACCGTCCGTCCGTGCTTTTGCTGGACGAGCCGACCGCGCACCTCGACGCGGAGCGTTCGCGGGCCTTCGAGGCGCTGGTCAAGCGCCGGTGCGCGGAAGGGATGATGGCGGTATGGGTGGCGCATGATCCGGAGCAGCTCCGGCGCGTGGCGACGCGCGGGTACCGCATGGCGGCGCAGGGCGTGTGGAAGGAGGCGGTGTCATGGGCGTGATCGCGCTGTCGTGGGCGGACATCCTCTTGGCCGCGCTGCCGCTGGCCGCGCTGGCGGCGGTCTTCGCGTGGCAGCGGCTGGAGTTGAGCCGCACGATGCTGATCGGTGCGGTGCGGACGTTCGTGCAGCTGGCGCTGGTGGGGTTTGTCCTGAAAGGCGTGTTCCAGAACGCGCATCCGGTCTGGACGGTGGGCTTCTCCCTGGTCATGTTGGCGGCGGGCACGTGGGAGGTGTCGCGGCGGCAGCACCGGCGCTTTGCCGCCGGCTGGACCGTCGGGTTCGCGGTGCTGGGGATGTTCACGGCGGGGTTCACGGTGACGGTCTTCGCGCTGCTGGCGCTGGTCGGGGTGTCGCCGTGGTGGAGTCCGCAATACGCGATCCCGCTTTTGGGCATGATTCTCGGCAACACCATGACGGGGATCGCGCTCGGCATGGACACGCTGACGCAGAGCGCGTGGAAGCAGCGGGCCGTGATCGAAAACCGGCTGGCGCTGGGGCAGACGGCGGCCGAGGCGGTGACGGAATTGCGGCGCGAGAGCGTGCGGACGGCCATGACGCCGATCATCAACTCGCTGGCCGTGTGCGGCGTGGTGAGCCTGCCGGGCATGATGACCGGCCAGATCCTGTCGGGCAGCGATCCGCTGGCGGCGGTGCGGTACCAGATGATGATCATGTACCTGATCGCCACGGGCGCGGGCTTCGGCAGCCTGCTGACGATCCAACTCTGCGTGCGGCGGCTGTTCGACGGGCGCGAGCGCTTGCGGCTGGACCGGCTGACCGGATAGGCGGCTTACAGAAATGAAACACTCCCGTAAGCCCGGTGTAATGGTGAGATGGTATTTTGCACACATGCTTGTGAGAAAACAATGGTGGTGTGCGGCGTTGGTTCTGGGTGCCTCGGTTACGGCCGTTTTCGCGGCCGAGATGCGACTCGTCCTCAATCCGTACGAGGACGTGGACTGGGAGAAGGTGACGCAGCATAAGGCCAACCTGCACACGCACACGGTGGCGAGCGGCGGCAAGCTGTTTCTGCACCAGGTGTTCGCCGAATATGCCCGGCGCGGGTACGAGATCCTCGCCATTACGGACCACGACCTGTGTACGCAGTGGGAGAAAGCCGGGCTCGACCCCGTGAAGGAATTCGGCATCCTGCCGGTGATGGGGCAAGAGTACTCCAAAGGCCAGCATGTCAACGGCTTCTTCCTGAACCGCGAGGTGCCGATGCGCGACACGGCGGCGCTGGCCCGCGAGATCACGACGCACGGCGGCTTTGCGGTCATCAACCATCCGGGGCGGTATTGGAAGCCGGACGTGAGCGGGGCGGTGCCGCCGGAAACGCGCGACGAATACGTGAAGCTGTTGGACGAGAACCCGCTGATTTTGGGAATCGAAGTCGTGAACCGGAACAACCGGAGCCCGCACGATGTGGCGCTGTGGGATGCCCTGCTCGGCGCCGCGATGCCGGCGCGGCCGGTCTGGGGTTTCGCCAACGACGACATGCACGAGCGCAAGCATATCGGGCAGGCCTGGAACATCTTTCTGCTCGAAACCTTAGACGAAGTCGCTTTGCGCCACGCGATGTTGAAAGGACACTTCTATTTTTCCGCGCGCGAGAACGGCCACGGGAAGGAGGCGGCCGGTGACCCGCCCGTCATCCAGTCCATCGTCCATGACCCGGCCGCGCAGACGATCACGCTTTCTGCTGCCGCCGACGGCGCGGTCGTGGGCGCCAAGCAGTGTCGCTGGATCGCGGAGGGGCAGACGGTCTGCGAAGGGCCGGTGCTGGCGTACAGCCGCGTGCGTGGCATCGGGCGGTACGTGCGCGCCGAAGTGAAAGGCAAGGGCGGCACAACCTTCTCAAACCCGTTCGGGTTCCGCCTTGCGGAGTGAGCCGTTGCGGGCGGCATAAAAAAACGGGAGGGGCCGCTGGGGCTCCTCCCGTTTTGTTCGCACGGTCCCGTCCCGCACAGAGGGGCGGCGTTATTTGGTTTTCTTGGCCGAAGCCGCTTTCCCGCCCTCTTCTTCGCCCGTGATCTCGGTTTCGTCGTCGCTCTCCGCCAAGGTGCGGGAGGGCTTGAAATCCTGCTTCGCGAGGTTCCACTTCAGCCACTCAGAGAAGAGGTCGCTGTTGCGGCGGCGGGCGATGCCGGAGCGGATCTGGGAACGCATCATCTCTGCGGCGAGCGCGTCGCCGGGCTGGCGGTCTTGGACGTACACGAAAAGCGATTGTACGGCCGAGGCGGGCACCGGCTCGGAGATCTCGCCCTTCTTGAGCGTCATGGCGCCGTAGGCGACCGAGAAGCTGTTGTCGAACTTCTGGTTCTGGATGTCGCTGACCGTGTAGGTGATCGAGGTCGAGACGTTGAGCGCTTTGGCTTTGGCGGCCTCGGCGAAACTCTTGCCCTCGTCGACCCGCTTGCGGAGGTCCGCGCGCAGCTCTTTGGCGTAGCTCTGGAAGGCGTCGCTGCGGGCTTTCGCCATCGCGCGCGGGCGGAGGTCTTTCAGGACGTCTTCATACGCCGGGGTGTGGGCGGGCGAATGCGCGATCGGCTCGATGACGTAGATGAAGTTGTCTCCCTTCACGATGCCGAAGCGGGAGTCCGTGCGGTCGGGGTCGAGTTCGAAGGCGGCGTTGGCGAACTCTTTCGAATTTTCGACCCAGTACAGGGTGTCTTCCGCGCCGAAGAGCGGCGACGTCTTGATGGCCGCCTTTTCCTGCGCGGCGGCGATGACGAGCGCGTTGGAGCCGGCGTTGGCGAGCTTGCCGTAGATGTTGAACGTGACGGAGGTGGAGGCGCAATAGCGGGCTTCTTCCATCTGGAGTTCGGCAAGGATTTTGCTGCGAACCTCGGCATACGGGATGGTTTCGGTCGTGTTGTTCGTCGTGGTGCGGCTGAAGGTCTCGGTGTGGCTGTCGTAATATTCCTGCAGATCTTCTTCGGGCACCGTGACATAGGCCAGGAAGTTGGAGACCGGGATGGCGAAATAGCGCACGGCGACGCGGTCGGGCAACGCGAACGAGGCTTTGTTTTCCTCGTAGTACTTCCGGGTGTCCTCGTCCGTCAGGCGCATTTCGACTTGGGCGAAGCGGTTGCTGACGTTGGCCACCTGCACGGTAAAGCGATCGGTCATGGCGGCGAGCTCGTCTTCCATCTCCATGGGCGAGATCCAGGTGGCGGAGTCCACGAGCGCGCCGTTCTTCATCATGGCGAGCTGGTGCGAGACGAGGGACTCGTACATCGCCGGCGTCAGGCCTTGGTCGGCGAGCACGCTGCGGTAGCGGTTGATGTCGAAACCGTTGGCGCCCTGGAAGCCGGGCACTTCGCGCAGCGTGCTGCGGATCTCTTCCTTGCCGGAAGCCATGCCGTTCTTTTCGGCGGTCAAACGCGCCGAAATCTGCTCCCAGGCCTTGCGGTCCACGACGCGCGCCGAGGTTTCGTTGTCACGGTTGCGCCCGAAGCCACGGATGGCCTGAACCGTTTGTTCGAATTGGCTGTAGGGGATCTTCTTGCCGTTGATGACTCCGGCGGTTTGCGTGTCCTGCGGGCTCTGGAAACAGGAATCGACGGCGACGAAGGCGACGGCGATGATGATTGCAAAAAAGCCCCACAGGATGCGGCTGCGGATGAGTCGGTTGAAGTGATAAATGAACACGGTTGATAATCCAAAATAGGTTAACACTCGCGCAAACACTTTTGACAAGAAAAACCGGAGGCTGCGCAGGCCGCCGGTCCTCTGAAGATCAACTCACGGATGGATTACTGTGCGTCTTTCTTTTCAGCCGCGGGCTCCGCGTCCTTTTTCTCTTCTTTTTCGGCGGCCCCCTCATCCTTGCTGGCGGGCGTCGTGAGCAGCACCGGCAGCTCCTCTTTCTTTTCGGCGTCGGGCTGCTCGACGAGTTCGCCGGTGGCCAGGTTTGCCCGGCCCTCGGCATAGGCGAAACGGTGGCGCGCGATGCCGGTCGGGCTGACCACGAGGGTGGAGATGATCGCCCGCCCGCCGACGGGGGCGTTCTCGCGCCAGATCTTGACGACCGCCTTTGGCGACATGGTGAAATTGACCGGGTCTTCGGCGCCCTTTGAAAGGAGGATCGAGAAGTCGCCGGAGACGCTGGTCATGCGGCTGAAGGAGCGGTCGGTGGCCGTTTGAATATTGACCGTGTTCGCGGCGCGCAAGGCGGGGATCTGAAACTGAGGGCCCTCGATGCGGGTGGTGCCGGTAACGGTTCCGGCCTGGAAGGTCTCCCCGTCGGCGTCCGCGGTCAGCGTATACTCACCGCGGCCCGAGAGGTTCTTGCAGCTCGCGTTCTGGGTTTCGACGCCGAAACTGCCCTCCGGCAGGTTGTCGCGCAGCGAGGTCTTGATTTTGCCGGAAACGAGCCGCACGACGCGGCCGTCGGGGTTCTTTTCGGGGCAGGCGGCGACGACTTCGGAAGAGGAGAATATCTGGACGGTCTCCTGCGCGGAGAAAACGAGAACGGCCGCGCCGTCTAACCCCGTCCGGAAGACGGTGCCGAGCGGATAGGCCTTGTTGTCCTGCGCGGGGGCGAACTGGCCCACGTCCGGATTGTTCACTTCGCAGAGGCCCTGGATGTTCATCACGCGCACCAACGGGTCAAAAACTTTACCTGGCTGGACGGCCTGTTCGGCGGCAGGTGCCGGTTGCTCGGCGGCCGCGGCCGCCGGCTGCGCATCGTCCTGGGCACGGACCGTCACCGCAAAAGCCGCAGCCACCACACACATACTCGCTCGAAAAACGCCTTGATCCATCATGGGGACAGCTCCCTAAGTTTCACGCGGTTTTATGGACAAACCCTTCATTCCTATTAAAAAAGGATGATTTATAATAAACCAAGCCTCTCCGATAGTCAATCGAAGCTTAAACGCTTTTGCAGAAAATCGTCCGCATTCACGCCGCTTTTGCTTGCCAACCGGAAGCCGACGTGTTTAACTTGAAAGCGATAAACGCGTGGACGATTATGAAGGAGGTGCAGGTATGCATATGACGCCTGTTTACTGGCTCTATGTGGGGATCGCGCTGATTCTTTTGGAGGTTATGACGCCCGGTTTGGTGTCGCTGTTTTTCGGCCTGTCTGCGCTGACGGTGGCGCTGATCGCCTGGCTGGTTGGCGACGGGTTCGGCCAGGTCTGGCAGTGGCTCGCCTTTTCCGCTTTCTCGGTCCTGTACATCCTGTTGTTGCGGAAGAGCCTGAAAAACGTTTTTAACGGCGACCGCGAGATCTCGGACAACCCGGCCGACGAATACACCGGTAAGCTGGCGGTCGTGACGGAGGCGGTCGCTCCGAACAAGCCGGGCCGCGTGGAGTTCGGAGGCACCACGTGGAAGGCCGAGGCGGAGCAGGATCTGGCGGCCGGCGCATCGGTCCGGATCACCGGCAAGAAAAATCTCACGCTCACGGTTCAGTCGGCATAAAAACGTCGTATCGGACGGATCCGTCGGGGTCAGTCGGATCGATTCAACAAGGAGCAAGACATCATGTTATACGTTACAGTGTTCATCGCGTTCGTGGTCGTCTACACGATTCTCAAGTGCGTGCGCATCGTCCCGCAGAAACAGGCGTTCATCGTGGAGCGGTTGGGCCGCTATCACTGCACGCTGGACGCGGGGCTGCACCTGCTGGTCCCCATCATCGACCGCGTTTCGTACAAGCATTCGCTGAAGGAGCAGGCCATCGACGTGCCGCCGCAGCAGTGCATCACGCGCGACAACATCACGGTCGAGGTGGACGGCATCCTCTACCTCCAGGTGATGGATCCGGCCAAGGCCTCCTACGGCATCGGCAACTACCTCTTCGCCACCACGCAGCTCGCGCAGACCACCATGCGTAGCGAGATGGGCAAGCTGGAGCTGGACAAGAGCTTCGAGGAGCGCACGATGGTGAACATGGCGATCGTCGAGGCCGTGGACAAGGCCTCCGACCCCTGGGGCGTCAAGGTGACGCGCTACGAAATCAAGAACATCACGCCGCCGCAGACCATCCGCGACGCGATGGAGAAGCAGATGCGCGCCGAGCGCGAAAAGCGCGCGCTGATCGCCGAGTCCGAGGGCGACCGCCAGGCCAAGATCAACCGCGCCGAGGGCGACAAGCAGGAGGCGATCGCCAAGTCCGAAGGCGAGAAGATGAAACGCATCAACGAGGCGGCCGGCCGTGCGCAGGAGATACTCCTGGTGGCGGAAGCCCAGGCCAACGGCATCCGCCAGGTGGCGTCCGCGATCAGCTCCGACGGCGGCCTCGCCGCCGTGAACACGCAGCTCGGTCAGCAGTACTTGACCGAGTTCGGCAAGCTGGCCAAGGCCAACAACACGATGATCATCCCGACGGACCTCGCGAATGTCGCGGGCGTGCTCAAGGCCGCCATGACCGTGATCAAAGATGTGAAGTGAGCCGGTTCGGCAGATCGCGGAGCTTGTCTCACGCGGGTGCGGGGGCGGTGCCGAAAGGCGCCGCCCTCATCGCATCATGACGTAGAAAAGCACGCAGAAGAAGTGACAGACCGTGCCCGCCAGCACGAAGAGGTGCCACACCGCGTGATGGAACGGCATGAGCCGCCACAGGTAGAAGACCGTGCCGAGCGTGTAGAGCCCGCCGCCGACCACCAGCCACGCCAGCCCTGCGGCGGGAAGGGAATCCATCAGCGGCTTGATGGCGATCACGACGATCCAGCCCATGCCGATATAGCCCAGGGTCGAGACGAAGCGCAGCTTGCCGGCCGTGAAAAGCTTGAAGATCACGCCCGCGACCGCCAAGCTCCACACGATGCCGAAGATCGTCCACGCGATGACGGGATGGGTCTGTCGCAGCGTGACCAGCGTGAAAGGCGTGTAGGACCCGGCGATCAGGAAATAGATCGCCATGTGGTCGCAGATCTCCAGGACCTGCTTGGAGCGCTGGTGCGTGACCGCGTGATAGACCGACGAGACGGTGTAGAGCAGGATGATCGTGGCGCCGAAGACCGCGCCGCTGACGATCTTCCACACCACCTGCGTGCCGCTCTGCGCGCCGAAAACCACCATCAGGGCCAGCATGGCGGCACCGAAATGGCTTCCAACGGCGTGGATGGCGCTGTGGGAAATCTCTTCCGCAACCGAATAATTTCTTGGGGTAAAACGCATGGTGTTACCTTTCGGAACGCGGAATCAGCGGGCTGGGCGCTCCTCGGAGAGGCGCCCTTGCGGGCCTTACTTTTCCGCCAGATACGCGTTGATGGACGCGGCGGCGCGGCGGCCCTCGCCCATCGCGAGGATGACGGTGGCGGCGCCGAGCACGATGTCGCCGCCCGCGTAGATGCCGTCGATGGACGTCTTGCCGTTCTCGTCCACGAGGATGTTCCCGTGTTTGTTGACGTCGAGGCCGGTGGTCGTCTGGCTGATCAGCGGATTGGAGCCGTTGCCGATCGCAACGATCACGGTG
Source organism: Kiritimatiellia bacterium (assembly GCA_035353175.1). GTDB lineage: Bacteria > Verrucomicrobiota > Kiritimatiellia > RFP12 > UBA1067 > DAOPZC01. The sequence continues at coordinate 85,611 of DAOPZC010000009.1, forward strand.
TCCACGTCCATCAGGAACTCGCTGCCCGTGAGGGGCACCGGACTGCGGCGTCCCGAGGCGTCCGGCTCGCCCAGCTCGTAGCGCAGGCATTCGATCTGGGTGACGCAGTCGTTGGCGTCGCCGAGGATGCGCACGGCGTTCTGCAGCAGGTGGAAAAGGACGCCTTCCTCGCGCGCATGGGCGACCTCTTCCACGCGGGCCGGCATCTCTTTCTCGGTGCGGCGGTAGATCAGGTGGACCTCTTCCGCGCCGAGCCGCAGCGCCATGCGGGCCGCGTCCATGGCGACGTTGCCGCCGCCGAGCACGGCGACCTTCTTGGAGTTATAGAGCGGCGTGTGGGCAATGGCGGTGTCGTACGCCTTCATCAGGTTCGCGCGCGTCAGGTATTCGTTGGCGGAGAAAACGCCCACGAGGTTCTCGCCCGGGATGTTCATGAACTTGGGCAGCCCCGCGCCGGTGCCGACGAACGCCGCGTCGAACCCGTCTTTTTCGAGCAGGTCTTTGAGCTTGCGCGTGCGGCCGATCACGAAGTTGGTCTCCAGCTTGACGCCCATGGCTTCAAGGTTGTCGATCTCGTTCTGCACGATGGCTTTGGGCAGGCGGAACTCGGGGATGCCGTAGATCAGGACGCCGCCGGGCTTGTGGAACGCCTCGAACATCGTCACGTCGTGCCCCTCGCGGCGCACGTCGGCGGCCACGGTGATGCTGGCGGGGCCACTGCCGACGACCGCGACCCGCTTGCCGGTCGCGGGCTTGATCTTGGGGACGGACTGGTGGCCGCTCTCGCGCTGGAGGTCGGAGACGAAACGCTCGACGCGGCCGATGGCGACGGCCTTGTCCACATCCTTGAGGGCTTTGCCGAGCGTGCAGGGCGCCTGGCACTGCACCTCCTGCGGGCAGACGCGTCCGCAGACCGCGGGCAGCAGGCTGTTTTCGCGGATGACGGCCACGGCGTCGCCGAAACGGCCCTCGGCGGCGGCCTTGAGAAAATCGGGGATGCGGATCCGCACGGGACACCCGCTCACGCACGGGGCGTTCTTGCACTGGAGGCAGCGCTTGGCTTCGAGCTGCGCCTGTTCGGCGGTGTAGCCGAGCGCGACCTCGTTCATGTTGTGGCGCCGCACCTCGGGCGCCTGCGAAGGCATCTCCTGGGCGGGGATGGACATGCGGTCTTTGGGGGTGAGGGCTTTGCCGTCAAGCTCTGCCAGCTTGGCGGCGGCAGCGTGCTGAAGAGATTCGGGTGTTGCGTGCATGGGTAAGGTTCAGGGTTGGAGGTTTGGGGTGGTGGGGTGCGCCTTCCCGCGGCGGCTTAGGGGCGGCCGTCCTGCCGGTCAGGTGTGCGAAAGCGCGTTGGCCGCCGCATCGAGTTTGCAGTGGTGGTCTTTGTGATCCGCGTCTTCGCGCGGCTTGTAGGCGCGCAGGCGCTTCATCATGTTGTCGAAGTCCACCAGGTGGCCGTCGAACTCGGGGCCGTCCACGCAGACGAACTTGGTCTTGCCGCCGACCGTGACGCGGCAGCCGCCGCACATGCCCGTGCCATCGATCATGATCGTGTTGAGCGAGACGACGGTGTGCACGCCGTAGGGGCGGGTCGCCTCCGCGCAGAACTTCATCATGATGGGCGGTCCGGCGACCACGGCCATGTCGGGTTTGGGCGTCCGCCCGCACACCTCTTTCAGGGGCTCGGTCACGAGCGCTTTTCGTCCGCAGGAGCCGTCGTCCGTGACGATGATCAGCTCGTCGGCGATCTTGCGCATCTCTTCCTCCATGATGAGGAGCGAGCGGTTGCGCGCGCCCATGATGAGGGTCACCTTGTTGCCGGCGGCCTTCATGGCTTGGGCGATCGGGTGGAGCGGCGCGACGCCGATGCCGCCGCCCACGCAGACCACGTGGCCGACGTTCTCGATGTGGGTCGGCTGTCCGAGCGGCCCGAGCAGGGCGGCGATGGTGTCCCCGACATTTTTTTCCGCCAGCAGGTGCGTGGTTTTGCCGACCGTCTGGAAAATCAGGTCGATCGTGCCCTTGTCCGGGTCCGCGTCGGCGATCGTGAGGGGGATGCGCTCGCCGACGGACGTGTCGATCTGCAGGATGATGAATTGGCCGGGTTTGCGCTCGCGGGCGATGAGCGGGGCCTCGATCTCCATCCGGAAAACCTCAGCCGAGAGTTGTGTCTTTTTTACGATTTTATTCATGGTCGTTGTCGCTTTGTCAATGGCGGATGAAAAACAATAACACGTTTGCCGCAGCCCCGCAAGACGCTGCGACAGACGGCGCAAGGGCCGAGTTCCGGTCGCCGGCCTTACAGCATGTCACGGATCTGGTTGGCCTCGCGGATGAGGGCTTCGAGCTTGTCGGGATCGTTATCCGCGATGCATTGCCGGAATGTTTGCAGCCGTTCCGAGAAGGCGTCGATCGCCGTGAGGATGTGTTCGCGGTTCTGCCTGAAGATCGGCACCCACATCTCGGGCGCGCTTTTGGCCAAGCGCACGGTGGAGGCGAAACCGCCGCCCGCCAGGCGCGGCACGGCATACCCCGCCTTCTCCTCGCTTTGGACGGCCAGCGAGAGCGCGTAGGCCGCCACGTGCGAGAGGTGCGAGACGTAGGCCGCGTGGCGGTCGTGCTGCTCGGAGCTCATGAACTCAAACTTGAGCCCCACGGCGTGGAAGATTTCCAGCGCGGTCTTGCAGGCGTCCGGCGCACTCCATTCGAGGTCGCACAGCAGGACGGTTTTGTCTTTGAAGAGCCCTTCGAGCGCGGCGTCGGGGCCGGCGTTTTCGGTGCCGGCCATGGGGTGTGCCGCCACGTAGCGCTCGCGGTTCGGATGCTGCCGCACGGCCTCGGCGATCTGGAACTTGGTGGAGCCCATGTCGATCACGGTCTGCGTCGGGCGCACGCCGTCGAGCAGGTGCGGCAGGAGCGCCGCGATGGCGTTGACCGGAATGGCCAGCAGGAGCGCCTCGCTCTGCTGCAGCGCCTCTTCGGGGGAGACGATGCGATCGACGAGCCCGAGCTGCAGGGCGCGGGCGGCGTGTTCCCGCGAGGACTCTACGCCGAGCAGCTCCGAGGCGAGCCCCGCTTTGCGCAGGTCTTTCGCGAAGGAGCCGCCGATGAGGCCGAGGCCGATGATGCAGAGTTTCATGAGGGGGCTTGGGGTTCGAGGTTGGGGAGGTTCAAAAGACGGGCGGCGTTGTCCCAGAGGATCTGCCGCAGCTCGGTTGGTGTGAACGGCTGGGCGAGAAAGGCGCCGAGCACCTGGGCGGGCACCTGCCACGGCGCGTCGGAACCGAAAACGATCTTGTCCGCGCCGTGGCGGCGGACCATGCGGAGGAGCTGCTCCTCGGGCATCCAGAAAAACGTGTGCGAGAGGTCCAGATAGAGGTTCTTGCCGATCAGCACCGCCTCCGACTCGTCCCACATCTGGAAGCCGCCGAGGTGCGCGGCCACCACCGCGAGCCGCGGGTAGCGCGCGAGCAGCGCGGCGATCGCCGAGGGCGTGGTGTGGAAGGGGGGCGTGAAGACGCGTTCGCCGCCCGCGTGCAGAAAGACGAAGAGGCCCAGGTCGGAACAGGTCTCCCAGACCGGTGTGACGCGCGGATCGTCCAGCGTGAAGGTCTGGTACTCGGGGTGCAGCTTGACGCCGCGGAAGCCGGCGGCCCGCGCCGCCGCCAGCACGCCGGGAATGTCGGACGTGTCGGGGTGGACCGTGGCGAGGCTGAAAACCGGGCCGCAGTTGTTGGCGGCGGCCCAGGCGTTGATCGAGTCGACCTGGGCCGGTTTTGTCGCGACCGGCAGGTTGAGCGCGCCGCGGATGCCGGACGCCTGGAGGTCGGCGATCATGCCGCCGACCGTTCCGTCGAAGGCGGGCGGATTGCCGAAACGTTGGGCGAGAGATCCGACCGCCTTGCCCGCCAGCTGGTCGGGATAAAGGTGGACGTGGAAATCAAAAACTGGGCAAGGTGCTTGCATAGAAGCCGACATAGTGTAGACGGGACCCCCGGTCTGCGCAAGCGAAAGCTCACTGCGCGCGTCCGCGCGCTGGACGGCCGGGGCGGCCCGCCTCACCACTCGGCGGTTCACCGAAGAATTCGCGGCGGTGTTGCGCCGCGAGCGCTTGGAGACGGGCCGCCACATCGGGGTGGCGGTCGAGCACGCTGGCGGTCTCGCGGGGGTCCGCCGCCATGTCGAAAAGGGAGAGCCCGATCTCTTTTTTCTCATATGTTCCGGGCCGTCCGTCGTGTCCGGCTTTGACCAGCGAGCGGTAGGCGTGCGGCAGGTGGAGTTTCCAGCGACCGTCGCCGCTGAAAAGGCCTTCGAACGTTTTGCCCGTGGTGAAGGCATAGTAGTCGTGCGGGTTTGCCGCGCCGGGCCGGCCGGCGATGAGATCCCAGACATCAAGGCCGTCGACCGGCGTCTGCGGCAGCGGCGCGCCGGCCAGGCGCGCGAACGTCGGCAGCAGGTCGATGGTGCAGAGCATCGCGTCCGAGACAATTCCCGGCCGGATGCGCCCCGGCAGCTTCATGACGCAGGCGCTGCGCGTGCCGCCGTCGAAGCCCGTGCCCTTGGCGTCGCGGTAAGGCGTCGCGCCCGCGTGGTTGCCGTAGGAGGACCAGGGACCGTTGTCCGAGGTGAAGACCACGAGGGTGTTGTCTTCGACGCCCGTTTCCCGCAGGGCGCGCATGATCTCGCCGACCGACCAGTCGATCTCCAGCATGACGTCGCCGTAGAGCCCCGCGCCGGATTTGCCCTTGAAGCGTTCGCCGACGGCGAGCGGCACGTGCGGCATGCTGTGGGGCACGTAGAGGAAGAAGGGCTGGTCTTTTTTGCGCCGGATGAAATCGACGGCGTGCTCGGTGTACCACTGGGTCAGGCGGGTCTGGTCCTCGGGGGTCACGTCGTCGATGACGACCTTGCCGTTCTCCCAGAACTGGAGCGGGAAGGCGTCGAAGTGGCGCGACTCGGGATGGTGGCGCCACATGTCGTTGGAAACCATCAGGCCGCAAGACTCGTCGAAGCCGCGCGCCGGGGGACGCGTGTCGGGCTGGTCGCCGATGTGCCACTTGCCGAAGACGGCGGTGGCGTAGCCTTGCGGCTTGAGCACCTGCGCGATCGTCGGCCATTTCGGGTCCATGCCGCGGGCGCGCGGTCCGTGGGCGCCGACGAGCCCGGTGCGCTCGGGATAGCAGCCCGTGAGCAGGGCGCCGCGCGAGGCGGAGCAGATGGCCTGGGGCACGTGGAAATTGGAGAAGCGGCAGCCGCCGGCGGCGAGCTGCCGCACGTTCGGCGTGTCGTAGGCGGGCGCGCCGAAGGGCCGGAAGTCCGCGAAGCCGGAGTCGTCGAGAAAGATCACCACGATGTTCGGCGGGCGGTCCGCATGCCCCGGCAAGGTGCAGGAGGCGGTCAGCCCGGCCGCTGCGCTCAGCCCTGCGGCTTTCAGGAAATCGCGGCGGGAGGAAGAGGTGCGCATGGTTCGTCCTTTCGCGTGGGGTGCGTTACTCAAACTGGGACTTGAACGTTTGGAAAAGCGTCTTGAGGGTGGCCACCTCGGCCTCCAGCGCGGCCACGCGCGTTTCGAGTTCCGCCGCGCGCGCGGCTTCGCCCATGACGGCCCGTACGGCGTCGGGCGGGGGCAGCTCGGCCGGGGCGGCCTCGGCGGCGGGGGGCAGGTCGCCCAGCAGGTGGGCCACGCGCGACTCTTTGTGGCCGGGCTGCCGGGGGAGCTCCGCCAGCAGCGGTCCGTCGGGGCGTGAGGCGAGACGGTCGAGTGTGGCCTGTACCTCTTCGAGCGTGTTAAACGGGTGCAGGCGGGCGGCGCGGGCCCGGAGCTCGCCGGGGGTCTGCGCGCCGCGCAGCAGCAGCTCGCAGAGTACGGCCCGTTCGTCGGGCGCAAGCGCGATCCGGCCGGTCAGGCGCTCGCGGTATTTGAGCGCGCGGGCATTGGCGCCTGCGAAGGATTCGATCAGGCGCTTATCCTGGAGGCTGTAGATGCCGCGCGCGAGGGTTTCCTCGTCAAGCGTGAGCACGGGCGCGCGGTTGTTCTTCTGGTTGCAGGCCGCAAGCAGCGCGTTCAAGGTGAGCGGATAGTATTCGGGGGTGGTGATCTCTTTTTCGATCAGCGAACCGAGGATGCGGGCTTCGAGCGGGGAGAGCTGGAGCGTGGCCGGGTCGGTGTCCATGAGAAACCTCTTCCGTGATGGGCCGGTTATTCTTGGCGTCGGGGCGTCGCACCCGCCTCAGTCGGCCGGTTTCTTTGCGGCGAGCGGGTCGTAGCGGCGGCCGGAATTGCGGCCTTTTTTCCAGAAATCGATGAAATCTTCCTGTAGCTTGGGCAGGGAGACGCCCTCGAAGGCGGCGGCGGTGGCCGCCTCGCCGTCTTTCGTCGCGGCCAAGGTTTTGAGGTAGGTGCCGATGATCCCCTCGTAGGCGGTGAGCTGCTGCGAAGGGACGCCTTTGCGCAAGAAGTAGACGAGCGCCCAGGCCGTCGTGTAGTTGAGTTGGCGCTGCCGGTCGGATCCGCCGTAGAAAGCGGAATAGTCGGCGCGGATGATTTTCGGCAGGAGGCCGGCCGCGGCGTCGAGATTGTCGAGCAGGTGGTTGACGCGGTTGTCTTCGGGCAGTTCGACGCGTCCCTTGGCGCCGACCTCGGCGGGCTCGAAGAAACAGGCGTGGCCTTCGTTGAACCACATGGCGTTTTCGGTCCCGCTGGTGGCGTAGAAGAGATACTGGTGGAAGCCCTCGTGGCGGAGGATCTGGAGCGTGTGGTCGCGGTCTTTCCCCTGCGACAGGATGACGAGTTCGCGGCGCATGGGGGCCCAGAGCCCGATGCTCCACTCGTGTTCCTTGCCGACGTACTGCCGGTACGCCTCGCGCTCTTCGTAGATGCGCACGACGCTCACGTCGGTGGCCGGCTCGAAGGGCGGGACGAGCAGGGCGAAGGCTCCGCGCAGCGCCGGCAGGGTGGTCTGCAGCTCTTTGACGAGCGCCTTGCCGGTGGCGCTGCGGATGTCCGAAAGGAAAATGTACTCGGGCGTTTCGGCGAACCACCAGCCTTTCATGTTGGCGATGCTTTTGCGCGCGGCGTCGCGGCTGGGGTGGTCCGGGATTTCGACCGCAGGGTTTTTGCCGTTGGCCGGCGCGGTCGTGAGGGCTTTCGACTGGACGCCCGAACCCGCGTTCAGGCCGGTCTGGGGCACGGCGGCGACGTTGACGAGAAACTGGGTTTCGAAGTCTTTTCGCACCTTGGTTTTCGGCGTATTGTCGGCGATTTTGATCACGGCGACAAACCAGTCTGACGGCTCGGTTTGGCCGTTGGGTTTTCGGACCTTGGCACGGAAGGCGTAGACGAGGGTGGCGGATTCCTCGACCGGGACGAAGAGGGCGTGGGTCAGGTTGAAGGAGGTCTTCAGCGGCTCCGGCGTTTGGGGGGTGCAGGCGGCAAAGGCTTGGATCCACGCGCTGAGCGCGTCGGTCTTCTCGGGAGCGAAGGCGCCGGCGGGATCCGCCAAGGCGGCGTCGAAGTCCTCGCGGCTGACGTGTCCGGCCGGGACGGGGGAAGAGACGGCGGGCAGCTGGCGGGTGGGGCGGCCGAGGATCAGGACGTTGTCGTCCTTGTCGCGCCACTGGCCCGCGTGCTGGGTGGCGTACCAGAGCTCGCGGGGGTCATAGAGGTCGCGTTTGGTGCTCTCGCCGTCGCGCGTGAACGTGTAGGTGTAGGTTTTATGCTGGGCGAGCGGTTCCGGCGCGGAGCCGCCGAGCGTGCGGATGCGAAGTCCGAGATTGGGGTAGTTCTTGTCGGAACGGAACGACGGTGCTGCGGAAAGGGTGAGCGCCGCGAGACATCCGCAGGAGAAGAGCCACAATCGTTTCCGGATACAGAGCGCCACGGTGATCATAAAAACATCCTTTCTGATCACCCAGTATAACGGGTTTTTAACACCGCGCAACACGAATGCGGCCGGAAATCCGAAAACCAGGCCATTTCACTGAAAGCGTGGGCTCGCGGCTATTTGGTGCTGGCGAGCTGATCGGAGCGCTGGGCGATGTTCTCGAGGTGGCGCACGATGTTCTCGAGCGCGGTGATGACCTCGACGTAGATCATGCCGCGGTCCGGCTTGCACAGGCCGGCCTGCAGGCGGTCGACATGGCCTTTGATGGACTTGCGCGTCATGGCTTTCATCTCCTGCATCACGATCGCGACGGCTTTGTCGACGCCTTTTCCGTCGCGCAGGCTCTCCAGCGTGAGGTCGGCGATGATGCTGGCTTTGTCGACGATGTCTTTCATTTCCCGCAGCGCGCCGTCGGTGAACTTGGTGGTGCTGCTGGACTGCGTGGCCGCGCGGCGGGCGATCAGGAAGGCGAGGTCTGAGATGCGCTCGGCGTCGTTCACGCAGTGCATGAGCACGGGAATGGCCTGCGCCTGCGGCTCGGTGAGCTCTTTGCGCGTGAGTTGCACAAGGTAGTCCATGATCTCGGCCTGCATCTGGTCAACCTCGTCTTCGATCTTCTTGATGACGTCGACGTCGACCGGTTTTCCGTCGCGGTATCCGCGCAAGACGTCGACGGAGGCGCGCCAGGCCTTTTCGGTCATGTCGGCGAGGGCGGTCATGGCGCAGACGAGCGCGAGGGGCGGCGTGTTGAGCAGATGTTTTTCGAGCCGGACGTTGCCGGTGGGCGCTTTCTTGGCGGGCATCACATGTTCGCAGATCCAGGCGAGCTGCGGGATGAAGAAGGTCAGGATGCAGACGTTGGTGACGTTGAAGAAGCTATGCGCCATGGCGATGTGGCGGCTGAGGTTTTCGCCTTGGAAGACGGCCCCGGCCGTGATGCTGTCGATGAAGTAGAGGAAACAGGGCACGCCGTGGTAGGGAACGTAGAAGAGCGCGACCATGATGCCGGTGCCGATGATGTTGAACATCGAGTGGGCGGCGGCGGTCTGCTTGGCCGTGCGGTTGGTGTTGAGCGCGGCAAGGATGGCCGTGATCGTGGTGCCGATGTTGTCGCCCAAGACGATGGGAAAGACGGTCCAGAAGTTCAGCAGGCCGCAGTTGGCCAACGCCATGGCGAGGCCGATGGTGGCGGCGCTGCTCTGGACGACCATGGTCGTGAGCGTGCCGATGCCGATCGCGCCGAGCACGGCGCCGATCGGCATCGGCTGACCGGGCAGCGGCGTGCAGTCGAACATCTGGAAGAACCTGACGAAGCTGGGGAACGCCCCCGCGCTCTTCAGCTCCGAGGCCATGAGAGTCATGCCGAAAAAGAGCAGGCCGAAGCCCAGAATGGTGCGGAAGAGGCCTTGCCAGGCGGCTTTGCGGGCGATAAGAATGCCGATGACCCCCAGGACGATGGCCGGAAGCGCGATGCCGTCCAGCTTGAACGAGATGATCTGTCCGGTGACGGTGGTGCCGATATTCGCGCCGAAGACCACGCCGATGGCCTGGCGCAGCGAAAGCAGGCCGGCGTTCACGAAACCGACGGTCATGACGGTGGTGGCACTGGACGACTGGACCAAGGCGGTGACCACGGTTCCTGCGAAGATGGCGGAAAGACGGTTCTGCGTGATATAGGACAACGCGGCTTTCATTTTGTTGCCCGCGATCTGCTGCAGGCCTTCGCTCAGGAGGGTCATGCCGTAAATAAAGAGGGCGATGCCGCAGAAGATGCTGATCAAGACCCCGTAGGTGCACATGGCCATGGCTTTGACGAAGAAGGGCCGGGTGACAAGGTCGTTTTTGGGGTTGGAAACCTCGGCGCGGATCTCATAGATGCCGGTGGCCGCGGGGTCGGTTTTGAGGCCGATCTCGGCCACGCCGTTCGTGTCGGTCCGGACGATCGGGCGGGTGATCCGGCCTTTGCCTCCGGGCTGTGCGGCGAGGGTGAAATAGACGGGTTCATTGACGATCGGGTTCCCGTCGGCTCCGGTCAGCTTAATGCGCACGGGTTTGGGCAGCGTGTCGCCCGCGGCGACCTCTTGGCTGTCGTTTTCCGCGGTCACGCCGGCGACGAACCGCACCCGCTTGCGGATCTCGGGCGACTCGGTGCAGAAAATATCGAGGTACTGGTCGCCGAAGGTCTTGCCGAGGGTCACGTCGCAGGAGAAGCCGCCGCCCTGATCGGTGACGCCTTCGGAAGGTGTCGCCTGGATGCCGCTGGCGGAGTCGACCGGGACCACGGTGACCTTCTCGCCGGTCACGGGGTACTGTTCGCCCGCCCCGCCGAGCAAGCCGGGGCAGGCCTTGCTCAGGATCTCCAGACGGATCCCTTTGGGCTGCGTCGCGCCTGGCAGGCCGAGCTGCGTCTCGGGAGTGATGAGCGAGATCTTATCCGGCCCCAGCCCTTTGGGGTCTTTTTTGCAGCCGGCAACGAGTGCCAGCGTCAGAGCGACAGGGAGCAGGTGGCGTAAAGAAGACTTCGATAGTGTCATGGCAGCCTTCATCGTGATCAAGTGGATCCTGACGTGCGGAAGGTCGCTTCCAGAGCCTGAAACGGTCTAAAAGCGCATGGATTCTAACACATCGCTCATGAAAAGCACATCCCCCAACTTGAAGTTGGCGGCAAATACTTCGCGGCATCCCGGATTGCTTTAGCGGGGCGGCCTGCTATGATGGAACGACATGCAGACATCAGGTCCGACCGATCCGGCCGCCGATTATACGCCTTGGCGCGCCGCGAAATTCTACATTCCGCTGCTGATTCAAGCGGCATCCCAGAGCTTGACCTATCCGCTCGTGGCCGCGATCGTCTCACATGGCAAGAACGGGGTGGTGGATCTGGCGGCGTTCGCGCAGGGGCAGGCCGTGATGTTCATGATCGGCGCGCTGGGCGGCGGCCTGCTGACCACCGGCATGGTGTTCGGGCACGATGCAGAGGGCTTCCGCCAATTCAAGCGCCTGAATCTTTGGATGTGCGGCATCCTCGCCGTGGTTCAGGCGCTGGCCTGCATCCACCCGTTCGACAAAATCATGTTTCACGGCATCTTGGGGCTTGCGGCCCCCATGGACGAGACGGCCCGCGAGGTGCTTTTCTGGAGCATCCCGTTGCAGATCTTCTTCTTCCTGCGCAACCCGGGGCTGGTGGCGCTCTACAACGCCCGCGCCAGCGCCGCCGCCAACTGGGGCACGCTCTGCCGCATCATCTTGACCGCCGCGCTGACCCCGCTTTTCGTGCGTTTCGGCTGGGTGGGGCATCTCATGGGAACCTTCGCCATGACGGGGCCCGTGCTGGTGGAGTGGCTGCTGGTGCGGTGGATGGCCTCGCCTTACATCCGCAGGCTCGGCCCTGCGGTGGACCAGCCGGCGGGGCTCAAGACCCAACTGCTTTTCACCGTTCCGCTCTCCTTCGGCGGCGTGCTGCTGGCGATGTCCGGCTTCATGATCGGCGCGTTCATCACCCGGGCGGCGGAGCCCGTCCGGATGCTGCCGATCCACTACGTCACGATGGGGGTGGTGAATCCCGTCGGGTTCGCCGCCCTCCGGATGCAGGCGGTGGTCTTGGCGTTTCCCCCGCGGCACAAGGCTGACCATTCGGTCTTCCTATTCTCGATGGTGGCGGGGCTCCTGCTCGCCTTCTTCCCGTTGGTGGGACAGATCCCGTCGGTGGCGCAGTGGTATTTCGGCCAGATCCAGAACGTGCCGGCCGGAGATGTCCCGCTGGCCATGCGCGCCATGCTGCTGATTTCGGCGTTGCCGATCCTCCAGTCCCTGCGCGGGCATGCCGAGGGCTTGGCCGCGTGGCGCCGCCGACCCAACGCGATTCTGGCGGGGCAGGCGATGAACCTGGCCTCGCTGGTCTGCGTGCTGTTCATCGCGCTGAACTTCAATGCGCCCGGTTACCTGATGGGCGTGATCGCGATCCTCGTGGCCTCCTTTATGACCCTCATCACGATCCGCATGGGTCTGGTTTGGGCCGAAATGGAGGACACCTTCGGGCGCTCCCCGCGCGGCGTGCGTAGCGCGGAGGGGTGAAGCCTTCTTCCCGGCGAAGAGGCGGCCGGTTGGAGGCGTCAGCGAATGAGCATCGCCGTGCCTTTGCGGTTGGCGAAGAGCGCGCCCGGCCCGGAAACGAACTCGGGGCAGGTCTGCTGGCTCATCACCCCGGTCACGAGGTGGCCGTCGTAGCGGACCTCGTCGACGGTCTGCGTCCCGGAGAACGACAGCTGCAGCCGCGCGCCGGCGGCGACGCTCAGCGACAGCTCCTTCGGGAGCGCGAAGGACGCGTCGCCCAGGTTGTTCACGGGCTCGATGGAGACGCCGTCGAGGAGCGCGTTCTGATCGGTGCCCGGGAAAGCGGCCGAGTTGTCGGTCATTCCTTGCAGCCCGAAGCGGTACGTGCCTGCGGCGGCCACCGTGAAGAGAAACTCGCGACGCACCAAGGGCGTGTCGTCGACGCGCGTCCAGCCGAGCACGTTGGTGGTGCCGTTCTGCGCGAGCCACGCCCGCACCGGGTTGTGGCCGTAGCTGTTGCCGTAGGTCAGCGGGCAGCGCTGGGCGGCGTGGAACACCAGCCGGTAGAGCCCGGCTGCGGGCAGTTGGATGTCCTGATAAGCGATGCCGGTCTGGACCAAGAGCAGCCGCCGCGTGCCGTCGAAAATGGCGGTGCCGTAGTCGTTCGACGAGGAGAGGGAGTTGTAAGTCGCGTTGTCTTTCGGCTGGACGTTCGTGTTGTAGGCAAATGTCCAGTTCGCGCTCGCCTCAAAGCCGCCGTTCAACACGATGGGGCTTGTTTGCGGAACGAGCGCGAGGTTGTCGATCAGCATGGCCACCCTCTGGGGTTTGCCGGCCAGCGAAAGGGTTACCGTTTCGTTGTTGGTGACGGTGAAGGCCGTAGGCCACGCCGTCGTCGTGAGGATGCTGGCGTAAGTCGTGACCATGCCGAGGACGACGTTCTCCGAAGAGGCCCGAGAGACGGTGGCCGTGACTTGATGGGGGCTTCCGAGCTGGTAGCCATTGAGGGAACAGGGCCAGCCGCAGATGTCGCCTTGCAGCTTATAGGTGCCGGCCGGGAGCGTCAGCGTCGTCGAGGCGACGCCGTTGCTGAAGATGCCCAGCATGACCGAGCCGTAGGCCGTCGACGGGTTGTAGAAGTAAGTGGATGAGGCAGGCATGGTGATTCCGGCGGTGGCCAGGTTGTTGGTCGTCGCTGTGAACGCCCAGCCGGACGCCAGATTCGACGTGGTAAAGGCCGTCGGGTTCCGGGGATACTCGGTGAGCTCGAAATCGCCGTTGGGGATGCTTAAGAGGCTCGGCGTCGTCTCGGAGACGAGCGTCACCTTGACGTCGTCGATCGTTCCCAGCGTGTCGACGCCCATCACGGTGCGGCGGAAGAGCAGCGTGTGGTCGCCCGCCTCCAGCCACGGCAGGCGGAAGGTCTGCCGCACGTAAGGCTGGTTGACCGTTTGGACCGTGGCCACGCGGGTGGTTACCGCGCCGTCGACGAGGCAGAGGTCGAACTCGTGCCGGTTAGAGAGGATCGAGCGCGCGGAGGTATAGAATGAAAGATCGTAGATGCCGGCGGCGGGGAGCGACAGCGTGGTGGACACCGACGCGTCCTGCTTGAGGGCAAGGACCTGCTGGCCTTCAGGCGCATCGTACGGGCAGGCCCAGTTCAGATTAACGTTGGTGCCGGCCACCGTATGGTTGAAGATGAAGACCGCGTTGTCGGCGCTGCCGGTCGGGGCGGGAAAACTGGCGGTCCAGCCGTTGTAGGTCTCCCCGTTGGCGATGTTGCGGCGGTAGGAGGTGAGCAGCTCCGCCTCGAACGTGGCGTTGCTGACGGCTCCGGACGCTTGCGCGGCGACCGTGTTGCTGAGCGCGGGCGGCGTCAGAATCAGCGTGCCCTGCTGGACCTCGAGCCGGCCGAGGTCCGCGGGGATCGCGGTGACCGTCACGCTGCCGGCGCCGGTCTTGACGATCCGGTCCGCGCCGGCGTCCTGCGCCAGGGCCAGCGCGGTGTTGGCGGCGGTCACGCGGTCGCCGGCGGCCAGCGCGAGCGGAATGGGGACGCGCGCGTCCAGGACGCCCTCCAACAGAGAGGCGGAGCGCAACAGGGTTTTGACGGCCGCGACATCCTCCAGGACCAACGTGCCTCCGCCCTGCTTCTGGAGCGCGCCGTCGCCGTTCAGGCGGGCCGTGAAGGCCTCGCCCGCGGCCACGTCCGCAATCAGCGTCCCGGTCGCGGCGGCGGACGCCGCAAAGGCGGGAGCCGGCTTCGGCGCGAGCCATTTCTGCATCAGGTAGCTCTGGACGCGCAGCCGGTCGGTTTCGGAGAGGCGGTTGGTGAACACGGCCACCTCGCACAGGTTGTCGCCGCCTTGTCTGAACCCGTTTGCCGTGGAACTGATGCTACGGTCGTTGAAAAAATTGGCGGCGTGGGGCAGTTTCGTAGCCATCGCCACCTCCAGCAACTGCCAGCCGGCTTTGGGCGAGGTGACGGTGCCGTCGACCCGCTCGCCGTCCAGATAGGTCCGGCCTTGACGGACCGCCGTGGTCGTCCATTCTCCCGGGTGCCAGAGCGTCGAGGTGGGCGAGCCGCCGGAATATTCGTTGATGTGGAAGTCCGGCTCGCCGCCCATCGTGCCGAAGATGTAGCCGTAGGACTGGAAGACGCCGTGGACGGCGAACACATGGCAGATCTTGGTGATGTCCGCGACGGCGTTGGCGGGCGTGGTCCACGTCATCGTGCGGAGCGACTTGTAGCGGCCGAACCAGACCGACGGCAGGGTGCCGCCGATGCCGGCGTTGAGGATCACTTGGGGCGCGCAGTTGGTGAGCGAAAGGTTCGCCACCGCGCGGGGATAGATGTACGGCGCCTCGGTGTCAGGCTCGCGCGCGTCGAGCCACGCGTCCACATAGGTGTTGCCGTTCGACGACGCGGTGACCAGGTTGGTGGAGGCGTCCACCCAGAACGCCGCCAGGGACATGACCTCCGTCGGGCACGGGGCCAGGGCCGCGACCGCGTTGGTGCTGCCGGAGACCCGCAGCGAGCCGTCGCGCACGAACACGGCGCCGCCGGATTGGACCGTCAGGTTCGAAGTGGCCAGAACAAGCGTGCCCGCGCCGGTTTTATTGAGTGTCCCCTCTGAGACCCAGAGCCGGTCCGTCAGATTCGATGTCGCCGCGTCCGCCACAGTCAGGTCGAACGCTTCCCGATAGCCGACGCCCAGCGGCGCCGCGCCGGCTTGCTGCGAAAGGCCGCCGATCAGAAGCATCTGCGCCGACAACACTACACCCAAACGGCTTCTCCGTGCGGATCGATACGTCATAAAGCCCCTTTCGTTTTCAATCCTAACAGCCTGGATATCGGCAAAAGCTTTTCAAAATCCCGTTTGTAACCTTTACGTTCCATGTTACGTAGGCCGAGGTTCGGAGTCAAATCCTAAAGTCCGCCGAACTGGGCGCATCTCCGTTTCACTTGCTTGGGTCAGGCGGCTGATGCCATCCACAGGG
>DAOPZC010000010.1:0-92592 GCA_035353175.1 Kiritimatiellia bacterium
GCGTCAAACGAAAACGTCACCGAATTTCGGTGTCGTTTTCATTTGACGCAACGGGCCTGTTCAGCTGAGCTTGAACATGTAACCCAGCCCGCGGACAGTCTGAATCGCATCGCAGTTGAGCACGGTCAGCAGCTTCGCCCGGAGGCGGCACACCAGCACATCCACCACATTGGTCTGCGGGTTGGTGTCGTAGCTCCAGACGTGCTCGAAAATCAGACGCTTGGTCACCAGACGCTCATGATTCTGCATCAGGAACTCCAGCAGCAGGCTCTCGCGCTCCGTCAGGCCGGCTGAACACGAACCGCGCATGACCTGCCGGCGCACGCGATCGAAGGTCAGCTCCCCCATCCGGAACACCTCCGCCTGCGGGTCGCACGCCTCACCCGCATGCCTCCGTCGCATGATCGCCCGCATCCGGCCCGACAGCTCCGCGAAAGAAACCGGCTTCGTCATATAATCGTCCGCGCCCAGTTCGAGCCCTCTCACGCGGTCGTCGACGGAGCCCTTCGCGCTCACAATAATCACCGGCGGGGCATCGGGACGTTTCTTGATCTGCTGGAGCACCTCAAATCCGCTCTCGTCCGGCAGCATGAGGTCGAGCAACACCATGTCATACCGGTGCGTCTCCTGCATCAACACCCCGTCGTCCCCGAAAGAAACCGCATCAACGGCATGACCTTCCTGACGCAACCCTTTACACAGGTAAGAGGAAATCTTCGAATCGTCTTCTATGACCAGCACTTTCATGATCCGGTGGAACCTTCCAAAGCCGCCCCGGCGGACAGAACATTACGGCCCCGTTTCCGGGACGGCGACCCGTCCCAGAATCCATCCGCCCGCGACCGCCAATTCCCTCCAGACGCCGGGATCGAAGTTTTTCAGTTCTTTTTTCCTCACGGAAGCGATGACGACGAGCGCCGGGCGACCTTTGCCGACGCAACGGCGCAAGCTGTCCTGAAGGGATTCCTTCGGATGCGGCATCGCCCAACCCCTCGCGTAGAACAGCGCGCTATACGGTGTCTTGCGCTCGAAAACAAGCGGCAGGCGGGCGTCTTTCCCATCGTCAAAACGGCGCGCCGCCGCCACGATCTCGCGCGTCGTGTCCGTGTTCCGCAAAAACGGAACGACCCCGAGGCTCACAACCGCAAGCGCGGCCACCAGCGACGTCGCCGCCGCGAGCATGCGCTTCCGGATCTCCCCGTCCCGCGTCACCCAGACCAGCCACGCCGCGAAAAGCGGCACCATCGGCAGGAGATACGTGAACAGCAGCTGTCGCGCTAGGCACCAGAAAACCGTCCCGGCCGCGAAGCCCAGAAACAGGAATCCAGCCTGCCGGTCACGCATGCCGAACGTGCGGACCTCCGATCCGCCCCGAGCCGCACGCCAGAGTCCCACGAGGCTCCACGGCGCGGCGGCGGCCAGGAACATCAGAAGCGCCGAACCGCGCGGATACACGTGCCCGTTGCCATACGCGTCGCCGTAATCGTGCGTCACGAAGCGCAACAGGTTCTCGTTCACGAAGAAATACTTCAAGAACCCCGGATTGCGCAGTTCGCACACCGCGAACCACGGCACGACCAACGCCAGAAAAAGCGCGGTGCCGGCTACCCACCGATGATCGCGCAGCAGCGCCCATCCGCGCCAACGGATCGTCCAGATCAACACGGGCAGGCCGAACAGGGCGATCGCCACCGGCCCTTTCGTCATGAAGCCCAGCGCCAGCAGTACGAAGACCAGCAGGCTCCACCGCCGGCGGATCCGGCGTTCAGACTCGCTGATAAAGGCGAAATAGGCCAGCAAACTGCCTGCGGCACAGGCGCTGAACAGCATGTCCACGGCCACGCTGCCGCCGATCGCCACAAAGAAGCCGCAGGAGGCCGACACCATCACGCTGAGCAAGCCCGCGCCGGAGCCCCCCCCGTAGCGCCCCATGACGGCGTAGAGCAACCCCAGTACCGCGACAGCCGCCAAAGCACTGGGCAAACGCGCGGCGAACTCGCTTTCGCCAAAGAGGCGCATCGCGCCGGCGGCGGCCCAGAAGTAGAGCGGGGGTTTGCCCAAAAAAGGAATATGCGACTCGTTCATCCAGACGCGAGGCGTCACCCAGTCGCCCGTCGCCACCATCTCCTGCGCCACCTGCGCATAGCGTCCCTCGGTCGGATCGGTCAGCGGCAACAGCGCCATCGACGCCAGACGCGCGGCCAACACCAGGCACAGCGCGCACAGGGCCGCACGCGGAGTAAAGATCAGCCGTGTCATGACGGACTCCCGCCGTAACGGGTTTCGGCCAGTGGGGCGGGATACACGCGGTCATAGACCCCGTACCGGCGGCGCGTCTGGATGTGCGCGCGGATCTGCCACACCGCCCGCAACATGCGGACCCCGTCGCGGACGGGATGGACGGTCGAACCGGGAACCTCATGCCATTCCACGCCCCGCTCCATCACGCGGTACCGGCACTCTCGCGCTTCAGCCAGAAGCTCCAGGTCGAAAGCGAAGCCGTTGCAGGCGAGCCGCTTGAACAGGTAGCGGGCCTTGACGCCGTCGAAGACCTTAAAACCGCATTGGGTATCGCGAATCCGCAGTCCAAGAACCGCCTGCGCGTGCCAGGCGAACGCGCGGCCCAGCGCTTGGCGAAAAATCGTTTGACGGACGTCGACCACCGCGTCCGGCGCCCGCCGCGACCCGACCACGAGGTCCGCTTCATTGCGAAGGATCGGTTCCGCCAGCCGCCCGAACTCGTGGACCGGTGTCGAGCCGTCGGCGTCCATGAAGGCGACGACGCGTCCCGAGCTGGCCGCCATCCCTTTACGTACCGCGTATCCCTTGCCTCGGTTCTTGCGGTAAGACAGAATCCGTAGCGGCAATCGGCCGGCGTAGGCCCTTGCCACCTCTGCCGTGTTGTCCCCGCAGCCGTCGCAGACCACAATGATTTCGGTTTCCCCGGCGGTCCCCGTTTGCCCGAGATACGAAGCCACCGAGGCCAAGGTGGAGCCAATCCGCCCCGCCTCGTTGAAAGCGGGTATGATGATCGATCGGTTCACACACATTGCCTTGCCCCTTCCGAAGTTGGCGCAACTTCAAACAAGACAAAGTGTATGGCCGGCAGATTGCCGACATCTTGCAGAAGCATTACAACGGTGTAATCGCCCTCCGGCCGACAGGTCACCGCCCGTCTTCCGGCATCACCGGCCAGCGCGGAGCAGCCGCAGGGCGTTCAGGATCACGACCAGCGACGCGCCCATGTCGGCCATGATCGCCATCCACAGCGTACCCCTATTCATCAGCGCCAGAGCCATAAAGAGAGCCTTCACGCCCAGCGCGAAGAAAATATTCTGCCGGATCACCCGCAGCGTACGCTGGGCATGCCGGATCAGCCAAGGGATTTTTTCCAGATCGTCGGACATGAGCGCGATATCCGACGTCTCGATGGCGGCGTCGCTCCCGGCCGCCCCCATCGCGATCCCGAGCGCGGCCGCCGCCAGCGCGGGCGCATCGTTGATCCCGTCCCCGATCATCGCCGTCGGCCCGCGCTCCCGGCCGAAACGTTCGACCGCCTGTAGTTTATCCTCGGGCAGCAGTTCGGCCCTGACGTCGCCGATGCCGATGGCCTGCGCCACGGCCCGGGCCGTTCCTTCATTGTCGCCGGTCAGCATGACGAGATGGGCGACGCCCGCCGACTTCATTTCACGGACCGCCATGGCCGCCTCCTTGCGCACCGGGTCCGCGATGCTGATCAGCCCGCAGACGTGGGCGTCGTTGCCGATCACCACCACCGAGTGCCCGAGATCCTCCATCGCCTCGATCTGCCCGTGGATGTCCGGCGTCTCCAGACCCTTCTCGTGCAGCAGCCGGTGGCTGCCGAGCCAGAACAGGCGTTGCCCGATGCGGCCCTCGGCACCCTTGCCTTTGAAGATCCGATAGGCTTCAGCTTCCGGAACCGACACCTGCCGGGCCTCGGCATAGCGCAATATGGCCAGCGCCAAAGGATGGCCGCTGTGGGCCTCGAGCGCCGCCGCGCGCTCCAGCAATTCCTGCTCCGTGTGCCCGTTCAAGGGCACGATCCGCTGGATCTCGGGATGTCCCAGCGTCACGGTTCCGGTCTTGTCCAGCGCGATCACCTTGAGGCGGGCGGCCGTTTCAAGATAAGCACCGCCTTTGATCAGCACGCCCTCGCCGGCCGCCGCCGACAGCGCCGCCACGACGCTCACCGGCGTCGAGATGACCAACGCGCAGGGGCAGGCGATCACCAGCAGCACCAGCGCCTCATAGAACCAAGCGCCCCACGCCTCCGCGAACGCCAGGGGCGGAACGACCGCCACCAGCACCGCGAACAGCATCATCGCGGGCGTGTAATAGCGTGCGAAGCGCTCGACCCACTGCTCGGACTGCGCCCGGCGCGACTGCGCCTCCTCCACCATCCGGATGATGCGGCTCAGCGCCGTGTCTTCCGACAGCCGCGTCGAATGGAATTCGATGGTGCCGTTCTCATTGATCGTTCCGGCCCACACCTCATCGCCTGGACCTTTCGGCACAGGAACAGATTCGCCCGTGATCGGCGCCTGATTGACCGCCGTCGCGCCTTTCGTGATCACGCCGTCCAGCGGCAGTCGCTCGCCGGGCCGGACGCGGATCGTCGATCCGACGGCGATCTCGCCGACGGGCCGTTCCAAGACATCGCCGTCCTTGGGACAAATCATGCGCGCGGTCTGCGGCGTCACCGCGAGCAGCGACTGGATGGCCCGTCGGGCGCGCCCCACGCTCCAAGACTCCAGCAGCAGCGACAGCGCGAACAGGAAAGAGACCGTCGCGGCCTCCAGCCATTCGCCGATCGCCATGGCCCCGACGACGGCCAGCGTCATCAACAGGTTCATGTCCGGCCGCAGCCGTCGCGCGGCGGCCCAGGCCTTGGGCAAAACAAACCCGCTCGCGGCGACCGCCGCGGCCGTATAACACAGGATCGAGGCCAGCGGATACCGGTGCGCGCTGCCGCCGTCGACGCCCAGCAGGGCATGGAAGAAATCGCCGTGCAGCACCGCATGCGACGCGAACCCCGCCACGATCAGCAGCCCGGCGGACCCGCAGAGCGCGGCGCGCCCGTTCCGCCGCCAATACCCGGCTCCGCCACTCCCCGCCGACGAGCCGGCGGACTCTGTTCCGTACGGCTCAACGTCCAGCCCCGCCGTCTTGGCCGCAGCGATGACCCGGGCCTCATCCGGCTCCTGACCCGGCGTCACGACCTCCATCAGACCGTTCAGCAAATTGAACCGGATCTCCGCCACACCCGGCAGACGGCCGACCGTCAGGCGCAACGCCTCCATCTCCTCGGCACAATCCATGCCACGCACACGAAAGCGTCTGCTTGCCATAAAGCCCATCCTCCTTCCTCAGACCGGAACCTCGCACCGGAAGCCGCCCTTGCGATCAACTGCGAGGTGCCCCCGCCGATGACTTCGCATGTCCGAACCAATGCGCGGTGCGGTTGGCGATCTTCACCAGGTGCAGCATGACCGGCACTTCGGTCAGCACCCCCACGATGGTGGCCAGCACCACCGGCGAGGACGCGCCGAAAAGCGAGATGGCGACCGCCACCGCAAGCTCGAAGAAATTGGAGGCCCCGATCATGCCGGCCGGGGCCGCAATGTCATGCGCGAGCTTCAGTTTCTTCGCAGCCAAATAAGCGATGAAAAATATCAGATACGTCTGAATGATCAGCGGCACGGCGATCAGGACGATGTGCAGCGGGTTGTTGACGATCACCTTCCCCTGCACGGAGAATATCAGCACGAGCGTCAGCAGCAGGCCGCCGATCGTCACATTGCTGAACTTCGGGATGAACGCCGTGTTGAAATAGTCCAGCCCCTTTGTCTTGATCACGTGAAACCGGGTCAGCATGCCGCCCAGCAGCGGAACGACCACAAAGAGTCCCACCGACAGGAAGAGCGTATCCCACGGAATCTTGATGCCGCTCACGCCCAGCAGCAGGGCGACAATCGGAACAAAGGCGGGGAGGATGATCAAATCGTTGGTCGCGACTTGCACCACGGTATAGGCAGGATTGCCCCGCGTGAGGTGGCTCCAGACGAAAACCATCGCGGTGCAGGGCGCGGCGCCCAGCAGAATGGCCCCCGCCAGATAATCCCTGGCCAATTCCTTCGGTATCAGCGCTTTGAAGACCACGAAAAGGAAAAAGGCCGCGATCGCATACATCGTGAAGGGTTTGATCAGCCAATTGGTCACCCACGTGACATACAGCCCTTTCGGATTTCTGCCGACGTTCTTGATGCTGGCGAAATCCACCTTCATCATCATGGGCCAGATCATGAGCCAGATGAGCACCGCGATGGGGATCGAGACATTCGCGTATTCGAACCGCCCCAACAACGCCGGCACGGCCGGCAAAAACTTGCCGATCAGCACGCCCGCGACCATGCACAACACGACCCACACGGTCAAATACTTGTCAAAAAAACCGATGTCCAGCTTTTGCTTTTCATTCATTTCACCACCGCTTTCTTCAGCTTGCCGGCGGCGGCCTGTATGCCGCCGAGATTCTCAACGTTTGTGTAGTTCAGGGAAACAAGTGTCTTTAGGGCCATTTCAGACCGACCGCCGCTGCGGCAATAGAGCGAAATCGGCGTCTTCTTGTCCGGGACACGAGCCTCGATCATGCTGCCGATCATGTCGTGCGGCATCAACAGCGCGCCTTCAAGGTGCCCGCCCGCATATTCCTGCGGCGAACGTGTATCGATGATTATGGGTGTTGTTGTCAATTGGGTCTCGCCGTTTGGCACAGCATTGCTGCCGGCAATCGTACCGCGTTTTGCGACATGGCCATTGTGGTCACGGCCACAGGAACAGACCAAAAGACAGATGGCGAAAGAGGATAGAAAGGTGTCTAACGTTCTCACATTTTCTCCAAGCCTTCGGGCAACTTTTCAACGAATGTCCGGATCTCGTCCCTGACCCGACGGTAGCACTCGAGTTTCGCCTCCTCGCCCTCGACCAACCGCGCCTGCGCGGGCGGATCGTCGAACCCGACATGCACCACTTTGGCCGATCCCGGAAAGAAAGGACAGTTCTCGTTGGCGTGGCCGCACACCGTCACCACGTAGTCGAACGGCACCTCCCGCAGCGTGTCAACATGCTTCGAGGTGTGTCCGGAAATGTCCACGCCCGACTCGGCCATCACCTTCACCGCGTTGGGGTTCAGCCCGTGCGTCTCGATGCCCGCCGAGTACGCCTCGATCAGGTCGCCCTTGAGCGCCCGCGCCCAGCCCTCAGCCATCTGGCTCCGGCACGAGTTTCCCGTGCACAGAAAAAGGATTTTCAGTTTCCGCATATCGCCTGCTCCTTTCCCGCCCTCTGTCTTCCGCTCTCTGCCCTCCGGCCGCTGCCGTCAGAACGTCCACAGGAAGTAAAAGCCAGCGACCACCAGCAGCACGCCGGCGAGCCCTCTCACGGCCGACTCCAAGCCCTTGAATTTGACCGCCGCCGCACCGAACGAGACGCCCAGCATCAGCGCCCCGAGAGGCAGCGAGAACCCGATCGCGTACGCCACCAGCACAGCGGACATCCACAGCGTGACGCCCTGGAGCACCGCCGCGCCGATGATGATGAAGATGCCGGGATTACAGGCCAGCGAACTCACGCTCACCGCCCCGCCGCCGACGATGCCGAACAACAGCGCCCCGACAACTCCGCCCGACCGGCCTTTCACGCCGAACTTGGCCTTGCCCTGCGGCAACTTGAACGGCAGCAGATTCAGCGCGCCCAAGCCCAGCACGATGGCCACGAAGCCCGCGAACACCTTCCAGTAGCGCCCCAGCGTGCCTTGCGCCACCTGCCCGACCATGGCCGCCACCGCGCCCAGGATCACCAGCGAGAGCACCGCGCCAAGAAAGAACGAGCCCGCCGACATCAGCCGCGAGCGCAGACTGCTGTCCTTGCGGGCGCCCGCGTACCCCACGATAATGCCCAGCACCGGCAGCGTGCAGCAGGCGCTCACCACCGCGCTCAGGAGCCCGAGCGCCAAAGCGAGCGGGATCGCCGCGAAACCGACGCCCGCCTGATCGAACGCCGCCGTGGCGCTCGTCAACAGTGACCGGAACCATTCCATAGGACACCTTCCCTATTTGCAGCCCGACGGACCGCAGCCGCCCGCGCCGCAACCCGAACGGGGACGCGACGCGCCCACAAACGCCTTCATCAGGGCATCCTGCGTAACGTCCTTGTCGGCCACAACCGCCATGCCGCGGTTCTTGACCATCGCCAAGACCGACGGGGCCCCGAGCTGCGCCACAACGCCCTTGTAGTCCTCCGCATCCTTGCTGAGCAGATACTTGCCCATCTTCGTCCCTCGGCCTGAGATGGTCGCGGAAGCCGCGGCCACTTCCTTCTGGATCGCCGCCGTCCGGGCCGCATCGTCAGCCGGAATCACCACAAAGACCGCCTCGGTGTTGGTGGCCACCACATTGAGTTCACCAAGCCCTTTCAGAGGGGCGTCCCAGCCGGCAAGCTCAGATGTGCCTGCTGCCGCAGCGGCGGGCGCAGCCACCGCCGGCAGCGCGAATCCCTGATCCGTCTTCGGCGCGCTCGCTTTCTCGCCGGCAACCCGCGCCGCCACCACCGCGCAGGCGGCAAGAACCACTACACCGCTGACCAGCCATTTGCTCCCCTTGCCCAGCCCGCCTGTGCCACACTTGCATCCCGGGCCGCAACAGGTCCCGTCACCGACTCGCACATCCTGCTCCTGATCGCTCATACTTCTGTCCTTTCTCGTTGTGAATTACACCGTTTCAACCGTTCCAATCAAAAAACTGACCCAGCCGGTCAAGTCCGACTGGCTCCTCCGGCACCCAAGGAACCATCACCGTACGATGCGAAAGCTTCTCCGCAACTTCCGCGATGTGGGGGATCTCGTTCCGGGCACGCGCCGCCAACAGCGGATCGGAGGACGCGCTATTTGCGAAACTCTGGTTTACCACCCACGCGCACGGCTCGATCTGCGCCCGCCGCAAGTCTTCCTGCAGGTAGGCGGCCTCATGCACCGGCGTCGCCTCGGGCAGCGTCACGACCAAGACTTTGGTGAATTCCGGGTCGCGCAACCTGGGCATCAGCTCGCGCACCTCGGCAGGCATGTCGCTTGCAAGTCGCAAGACCTCGCGGTGATAGGCCTCCGAAGCGTCCAGCAGCAACAGCGTATGCCCGGTGGGGGCGGTGTCGAGCACGACAAAAACCTTCTCACCCGCCGCTACCGTTCTGGCAAAGGCACGGAATACGGCGATCTCCTCGGTACAGGGCGAACGGAGATCCTCCTCCAGCAGGGCCAGCGCATCCGCGTCGAGCCCTTTGCCGGAGACCCGCAGAACCTCGTCCGTGTAGGCCCGCGTCTCCGCAACGGGATCAATCCGGCTCACGCTCAAATTCGGGAGACCGTCGCCGGCGACCGTCTGCACATGGGCCGCCGGATCGGTCGTGCTGAGACGCACAGGCATCCCGCGTTTCGCGAGCTCGCAAGCGATCGCCGCCGCGATCGTCGTCTTCCCGACGCCGCCTTTGCCCATCGTCATAATCACGCCGCGCCCCGCCTTCGCCAGATCGTCAACCAGCTCCGACAGCGTATCCGCACGAATGAACCCGATGGGAGCGATAGCCACGGCCGCCTGCTCACCTTGGCCAGAGGTCTCAAACAGGTCTCGCAGCGCGCCGATCCCCAGAATATTGTGGGCTTTCAAATAGAACCGGGACACAGGGAACGACGCCAGCCAATCCCGGTACGTCTCCAGCGCCTCCCGGTCCCTGCGCTCCAGCGCCGAAGCCAACCGGTCATCGCACCTTTTCGGCTGAAACAACCCGTTGAGCATCACCCGCTGGTTGACCACACCCAACTTGGCGAGTTCCTCGCTGGCGCGGCTGGCTTCTTTCAGCGCCGCCTTCTGCGCCCGGCTCACCAAAACCAGAGTCGTGCGGGCGCCGTCCGCGAGCGCGGCCAGCGTGCGCTCGTATACGGACCGCTGCTTGTCCAAACCCGCCAGCGGCCCCAGACACGACGTGCCGCTCGTGTTGGCATTGAGATAGCCCGTCCACGCTTTAGGAAGCGACAAAAGCCGCAGCGTGTGCCCCGTCGGCGCCGTATCGAAAATCACATGGTCAAAACCGGCTGTCGCGCCATCACCCCCGAGCAGCCGCGAAAACTCGTCGAAAGCCGCGATCTCCATCGTGCACGCGCCGGACAACTGCTCCTCCATGCTGCGCAACGCCGTTGGCGGCAACTTGCCGCGGTACGGGCCGACGACCTTCTCCCGATACTGCCGGGCCGCCTCCTCGGGATCGATGTTCATCGCGAAAAGCCCCTCAGCCTCAGGAACGCCGACCGGGACGGTGGACAGCTTGACCCTCAGAACCTCGTCCAGATTCGAGGCCGGGTCCGTGCTGACCAGCAACACTTTCTCGCCCCTGTCAGAAAGGGCCAACGCCGTCGCACAGGCAAGCGACGTTTTACCGACACCACCTTTACCGGTGAAGAATAGATAGCGCGTTGCGTTTGCCAAGAAATTCATGCCGATCCTTTCACCTGCAGCAGTTCTCTTGAGAAGCGCCCATCGTCGTCCGGCAACAGCAGCATGTTGGCTCCTTGCCGGCATCGCCCGGCACCTCTATGCCCGCAAAGCGGGCCAGCTCCCCGCGCGTCGGATAGCGTCCTTTGGAAACAACGGCCCCGTCCGCAAAAATCATTGGGAGACAGGCCACGTCTTCCCGCTCCAGCGCGTCGCGGACGGTTGCGTTTTCCGTGAAAGCCATGGGCTGCTGAGCGAGGTTGTTCCGGACCACTTTAACCCCTTGTCCCTTCAGCCACTCCAGATCGCCGGCGAAACGCGGCAGAGCAGGATCGACGTTCGGCCCGCAGACGCCCGTCGAACAACACATCGGCGGATCATAGACATCCAGTTTCTTCATAAAACATACTCCTTCATTTCGTTATATGGCGAAATGTAGCACTGTCGGCAGGCCGTGTCAACAGCCGCTGCCGGATTTCAACCGCAATGGCACCGCGCGTCCCCGGGAGGCGTCTCCACCCGGCCATTTTCGGGATGGTCCCCCGATCCCGGCTTCTCCAAAAGGTTTTGGGTAAAGTCGCGCATGGCCGCACCGGCACCCCGTTCCACCATCTGCCCGACACCGACCGTCTCCTGGATCTCCGCCTCTCCGACGCCGAGAGACCTGGCTTTCTCCACGTGATAAGTCACGCACGGCTGGCAGTGAGCCGTCACAGAAGCTCCGATCGCGATCAGTTCTTTAAGCGCGTCATCCATTGTCTTTCTTCTTATTCGGTTCGCACGAACAGCAACACTCTTGCGCCCCGCCGCAACAAGAAGACGTTCGGCCCAGTTTCGCATTGAGAATCCCGATCGCGCACCCCACCCCGTTTCTAACGAACAAAGCGCCAACCGGACAGTTGCGGGCACAGGCGCCGCACTCCATGCACGCGTCGCGTTCCCGGATGCGCGCCTTGCCGCTTTCGACCGTGAAGACCGCGTGCGGACACACCTCCACGCAACGGCCGCACCCGACGCACGAAGCGGCGTCCAGCCTCAGCGTCACCACGTTTTCCAGATAGATCATCGACATGTTTTCACCTCAAGCGAAGCGGGCCGCAATCCAGCCCGCGAGCCCCACGGCCGCGAGTCCGCCTTGAACAGGAAGCGCCCATGCCATCTCCTTGCGGACACCGGAAGCCGACGTGTACGGCGTGGACCCCGTAAACATCAGCCCCAGGAACGAACACGCCGCGAGGCTCAGCAACCCAACTGAAACGCGGTCCTGCCAAGGTTCCGGAGACAGCCACCCCAGCACAAAACCCAAGACCGCGCCCGTCGCCAGCCCTTTGGCGGCAAACGAGCGGCCCGGCAGCCACGGCAGCATCGCCGGCGTCGCCGCAATGCCGACAACGTAGTTGGCCGAGACCATCGCCGCGGCCCACAGAGCAGGCCGGGATTCGAACGAATACCCGCCACGGCCCATTCCCGTCAGCCCTGCGAAAAGCAGAGCCAGCCCCGCAGCCGGCAGGAAGCGGCTGACCAGTTCCACCGGCACAACCGACAGTCGTTCGCGCAGCGTGAAGCTCACGCGCCGCATTTCCGGCGAAGCCTGCATGCCCGTCTGAAGGAAAGCCGGCAGGTCCGCCGCCCTCACGGGTCCGTAGACGATGCGGAAGCCCGTCCGCCTCGCCACCTCGTGAGCCGCCACGCCCGGCGCACCCAGTTGCGGCACCACCAGTAACCGGTGGCTCACGATCCGCGCGGCCACTGTCCGCGCGATGCGCTCAACCAGTTCCTCGGTCCCGAAGGTACCCTTTCCCGCCGCACACCAGACGTTGACGCCCTTCGTGTCGAGCACCAGCAACCAGGCGTCAAAACTGGCCAGCGCCCGCCGCACATGGTCGAAGGAAAGCTTGTAGTTCGCCGACACCAACAGAGGCGAGTCAGGTCCAGGCGCCCCCACCGCATACAGGCCCGGCGGCACCGTGTACCTCATGCGCCCGAGACCGCAGCGGACCGACCATGCGCCCAACCAGTCACGCCACGTCCAGCGCGAAACCGCACGCGGCACGCGCCCAACCGCCGTGTCAGCATATCCGCTGACCCAACGCGCCGGCGCGGACGGCCCACATGACCCACAGCAACACCCGTCGCCCATAGCTCAGCACTCCTTTGAGATCGACTTCCTCGGACAGCCGGCCTTCTCGAGTATGTCCGCAAGCTTTTGACCGTCGCGGATGACCGTCTCGTTTCCGCCAAGCATGTCTTCAAGCCACTTCAGAACAGGGCGGACCGTTTTCCGGGCCTCGCCCTGCGCCAACCTGTAGTACGCCCACCGCCCGTCTTTGCGCACCTCGACGAGGTCGGCCTCGTTCAAGATCGACAGGTGCTTGGAGACCGTCGAAGGGGCCAGCGCCAAAACCTCGACGATGCGGCAGACGCACAGTTCGCCGCCGCGCAGCAACATCATGATCCTGATACGCTGGCCGTCCGACAGCGCCTTCGTCACACGCAACGTAACCCTGATCTCATCATTTCGCATACGAGCACCTTTCTCTTAAAAATCTCTTTTAACCGAAAAAGCGGAAAGCGGAAAGTAAAACCGGGACATTCCCTTGTCGTCGCTCACTCTCTTGAACAGCAGGCGCCATTTCTCGTTGACCCGCCGCCGGCCCGCGTCTGAAAGCAACTGGTAGTGATAGAACGCCGGAGCCACCAGCGCCACAAGTTCATCAGGCGCGGCAGATAGGCACACATCGATATCGCAGGCCTCGATTCCTTCCGGACGCCACCCGCCACCCTGAAACACGCGCGCGAGGTCAGGCACGCTATTCAGGCTGACAGCATTGCCGCTGAGCGCCTCCAGCGAGTGCCGCTCCTCCCGCAGGGCGTCCCGCAACACGCCCGCGCACGTGCGGAAAATTTCGTCCGGCGCGCGAAGCGTCGGGATCACCGCAGCAAAAACAGCGCCCTTCTTCAACACGCGCCCGATTTCCTGGACCGACTCATCAAAGGGGGTGAAAAGCATGAAAGCCATGTGGCAGACCACGCAGTCCGCGGAGGCGTCCGGAAGCGGCAACTGCGCCGCCGACCCGCGGATCAAACGAACATTGCTGATCCCGCGCAAACGGTCAGCCGCCAGCCCGAGCTCGGCCTCACTCAGATCGACTCCGACCACTTGCCCATCGGCGCCCACACGCTTCACGAGAAGCTCGCACAACGGGCCGTTGCCGCAGGCGAGGTCCACAACGGCCATACCCTGCCGGGGATTGACAAAGCGGCAAAAAGCCTCGTAGCTGGAAAGCCCGTCCGCCGTCCGGGCCGCCCCGATGCTGAACTCCGTCAGACCGGGGTGCTTCGCATGCACACCCATTAGAAAACGGGTGTGGGCATCACCTTCCTGAGCGCTATCGGTCATCTTTTTAAACTCCGTCCAAACGATTTCATTTCGTTATATGACGAATTTAGCACACATTGCGGCGTTCGTCAACGGATGTGCATGCATGTGCGGCTGTGAGTAGAGGAACAGGACGTACAAGCTGCGTTTTCGAGAGGGCTGCGGGATACGGGGCGTGTCGTTTCGTCCGTGCGTGACGGCTATGGGGCATTTTGGTAAAATTTTTTTTATGAACACGAAAGCAGCATCGGTGTGCGCGGCGTGCGTCGCGTTGGCGGCTTGTTTTGACGGATTCGCGGGGGTGCCGGCTGAGCGTCCGGATGCGATGCGTGGCGCTTCGCTTCGCGACGTGCGTCTCCAGGGAGTTCCCGGCGAGAAGATGCAGACGTTTTTCCGCGAGCGCATTCTCTCGGAGACTGCACAGCGCGATGTCTTTGGCGAGGCGCGCAGCGCGTTCCGCGACCGCGACGACGATGAGCGCGTCGTGGTGCCGGGGAAGAAGATGGGGGGACTCTGGCGCGGTGAGTTTTGGGGCAAGCTCATGCTCGGCACGGCGCGCGTTGCAGACTATCTGCAGGACCCCGCGCTCACGAAGTTCGTGGGTGAGGAGTGCCATCGTCTGATGAAGTACCAGGACGCCGACGGCTACCTCGGAAGCTACGCGGACAAGGAGAACGTCTGGATCCCCGAGGACGTGAAGCCCGCGATGGCCAAGGTCTACGGCTGGAACACGGTCTGGAATCTCTGGAACCGCAAATACGCGGTCTGGGCGATGTTGATGGCGTACAAGACCACGGGCGACAGGGAGATCCTCGCGTCCGTCGAGCGTCAGGTGAACCAGATGATCGACATGATGCATCGTCTGAACCTTTCGCTCTTCGTGACGGGCCAGCCGGAGAAGGTGGGTCTGCCGTCGATGTCCATTCTCAAGCCACTCCTCATGCTCTACACGGAGACGGGAAACAGGAAGTACCTCGACTACGCGAAGGAGATGCTGCCGGACTGGGACCGTGCGGATGGCGCGTGCCCGAACTTCTTCCGCAATGCGGACCGCACGGGCCCGCTCTACACATGGTACCCGAACCCGCAGGCATGGGGAAAGACCTATGAGATGATGAGCTGCTGGGAGGGCCTGCTTGAATACGCCCGCGTGACGGGTGACACCCGTTGCCTCGAGACCGTCGAGAAGCTGCGCGACAACGTGAACCGCACGGAACTCAACGTGCTGGGCGACGTGGGCTATGCGGATCAGTTCTACGGCGCGGCGGAACAGCCGAACGCCTCCACCGAAGTGTGCGACACGATCCACTGGATTCGCCTCAATCTCGACCTGTTCCTGATGACGGGCGACAAGAAGTACTGTGATGCGATTGAAATCGCGTATTATAATGCCTTCCTTGCGAGCGTCTATCGGGATGGCACCTGGTCCATGTTCCTCGTACGCGGCGCCACACGCCACAACCATGATCGCCAGTGCGGCTATTCCTATAACCACTGCTGTGTGAACAACGTGCCGCGCACGTGGATGGACATGGCGGAGGGCACGGTGACGGTGGATCATTCAGGTGTCTTCCACGTGAACTTCTATCAGGATGCGAAGGTTACTCTCGACGGCGTTACCTTCGAGATTTCCGGTAACTACCCCGCGTCGAACGCTGTGCGCGTGAAGACGTCGAAGGTTGTCGCGACGCAGTTCCGCAAGCCGGCGTGGTGCCCGAAGATGGATGTTGAGCAGTCGAAGGATGGGCTTCAGTGGGTACTGACGTTCGATATGAATCCGCGTGTCGTGGATGGCCCGGCCGTGACGGTGAAGAAGGAAGGCTGGCACTACGGACGCTACCAGAACAGTGAAACGGCGGAGAAACTCGGTCTTCAGGACATGTACCGCACGACCTCCGCGGCGACCGTGTGGAATGGCCCACTGCTTCTCGCGAAGTGCCGTCGTACGGGCGCCACAATGAATAGTCTGCTGGATCTCTCCACGGTGAATGGCAAGGGCTATTCCGTGAAGCTCACGCCCTGCGCATGCGAGGGCGTGTGGGCGGCGTGGAACGTGGAACTGACGAAGCCGGGTGCGCCGACGATCAAGACCCGCGCCTGCGATTACCAGAGTGCGGCGGACGATCCGTTTGGGAAGAGCGCGGTCGTCTTCTCGGTCTGGTTCTGACGCGCCTTTCAGGATGGCCGGAAGGGACAGGACTACAAGCTGCGTTTTCGAGGGAGCGGCGGGATGCGGGGCGGGCGGACAACGGTAATTATGACAAGCCGCGGGACGGGGTGAACGGCTTATTCACCTCGCCGTGTAAATCAGGTAAAGCCCGCCCAGCAGGACCAGCACTCCGCAGACCTTCTTCAGGATTAACGCACCTTTGGACTTCTCGTTCCAGTTCAGGTAGTTCTGCACCGCCTCGCTGAAGGTCCCCGCCATCACGATCACGCCGCAGTGCCCCGCGCCGTACAGCACCAGCAGCAGCACGCCGTATGGGAGATTCGTCGATGCCAGCCGGAAGGTCACGCCCAGCATCGGCGCCATGTAGGCGAACGTGCACGGCCCGAGGGCCACGCCGAAGACCAGTCCCAGCACGAACGCCGCCAGCATGCCCTTGCTCTTGATGCCCGGCTGCGCCGCGTTGGGCAGCGGCAGCCGGATCACCTCCAGCAAATACAGGCCCACCGCAAAGAAGATCGCGGCCACCGCGTAGTTGCCCCAGCGTCCCACATCGCCCATCATCCGTCCCGCCGCCGCCGTGATCGCTCCGATCACCCCGATGGTGATCAGGATGCCCAGCGAGAAGAGCAGCGAGATCGAGAAGGCCCGCCGCGTGGTCATGCGCCCTTGCTGGTCGATGAACCCCACGATCAGCGGGATACTCGCGAGATGACACGGGCTGAGCACGATGCTCAGGATGCCCCACACCACCGCCGCCGTCATCGCGATCGCCGGCGTTCCCTCCACCGCCCGCGTCAGCGCGGCAAACAAATCACTCAACATCTATGACTCCTTTCACACAGCGAGACTGGAATGATGGAATACTGGAACAGTGGACTGTTGAGGATTCCGTTAGCCGCAATCCGTTCTCAAACACTTCGCGTCTCCGCGTCACTGCGTTAAACAACCGGGCACTGTCCTGTTTCCAGTTTCAAGTTTCCCAGCGCACGCTTCCAGCATTCCCTCCTTCCACTATTCCGCCTTGCCGCTTCCTACGCCGAATTCCTTCCACTTGCCGAGGATGTCCTCCTTTGAGAAGAAGCCCTCGTGCCGGAACAGCTCCTTGCCGTCGGCACCGTAGAAGATCTGCGTGGGGATCAGGTTGATGCCGTACTGCTTCCCGGCGTCCGGATTCTCCCACACGTCGATGAACTCCGTCTTGAACGTCTCCCCGCAGGTCGCCTTGAGATCGTCGAGGATCGGTTTCATCATCTTGCACGGGATGCACTTCCCCGCGCCCAGGTCAACGAGCCTCGGCAGCGTTTTTCCCTGCGGGGCCGATACCTCAACGGCCGTCTTCGCCGCCGCCCCGGCCGGCTCCGCCTTCTTCCCCTGCTTCAGCAACACAATGGCCGCCGCCGCGACGACGACCGCCCCGATAATCGCCATGTTCTTCACATTCATCTTGCCCCCCCTTTTCTGTTTTAATAGGCCAGTTTCGCCGCGCCCGCCGCGGCGGCCTTTTCGATCGCCTCGGGAGAGAGCGGCGTCTTGCCCTTTTCCATGCCGAGATCCGCCAGCTGCAGGTGCTCGAATCCAGAGAAGCCCGCCTGCTCCAGCGTCAGCTTCACGCAGTTCAGCGGGCACCCGTCGATGGCCAGCATCTTGGCGGCCGCCCCGGTCGTGGCCATGATCCCGGACACGCGCCCGCCGATCCCCGCGAGGCAGAACATCTTGCCCGTCCCGTCCCGCGTCATCTTCCGCGCCGCCTGGTCAGCCACCGCGCCCACATCCGCCGCGCCCGAGCAGGCGAAAACCAGCTTCGGGGCCGTCCCGCACGCGCACACGTTTTTCTCGCTCATCGTATCACTCCCTTCGTGGTTTCGCGAAACTGGAAACTCGTGACATGGGACAAGGCTTACCGTTCGCTCCACAAGAAGCCACCCCTGCCCGTGTTCTCGCCTCCCCAGTTTCCAATTTCAAGTTTCCCGTCACAAATACTTCCGGATCTCGTCAGGCCTCAGAACCTTGCCGGCGCTCTTGACGACCCCGTCCACCGCCAGGGCAGGCGTGATCATCACGCCCATTTTCATGATGTCCGCGATCTGGTCGACCTTCTGGACCGTCGCCTCAATCCCCGCCGCCTTGACCGCCGCTTCGGCGTTGGCCATCAGCGCTTTGCACTTCGGGCACCCCGTGCCCAGAATCTGAATCTTCATGATTTTTTCCTCATTTCTTCGAATCGGACGGATCCGTCTGATCGGCCCGATCCGTTCGATCTTAAAACAGCATCCCAAACACCCACCCCACCAGCGTCGCGAGTACGATCACCAACGACACGAACGCCACCGTCTTTTTGGGCCCCAGCACACTGTTGATGACTAGCATGCTCGGCAGGCTCAGAGCCGGTCCGGCCAGCAGCAACGCCAGCGCGGGGCCCTTACCCATGCCCGAGCCCATCAGCCCCTGGATGATCGGCACCTCGGTCAGCGTCGCGAAGTACATGAAAGCCCCCGCGAACGAAGCCAGGAAGTTCGCCCGCAGCGAGTTGCCGCCCACGGCCTTCGCCACCCACTCCGACGGGATCATGCCCTCCTCGCCCACCCGGCCCAGCAGGAAACCCGCCACCACCACGCCGATCAACAGTAATGGCAGAATCTGCTTCGCGAAGGTCCAGGACGACTCGAACCACTGCCCGCCCTCGCCTTTGTCCGTCGCCGTCAGCCACGCCAGGCCCAGCGAACCGACGGTGAAGGCCGCCAGCGGATTGCCGCCCGTGCCCAGCGCCGTCAGCGCTGTCGCGGCCGCCACCAGGCCGACCTTCCACAGGCGCATCTTGAACCACGCCACCAGCATCACGCCGAGCCCCGCCGAGAAGGCTGCCGTGAGGATCCACTTCGCGCCGTAGAGCGCGGCCCACACGCCTTCCGGGTTCTGCGGCTTGCCGAAGTTCGCGAAGACCAGAATCAGAACCATCGCGGCGAAATAGAGCGACGTCTGCCACAGCGGGCGCCCGCCCTCCTCCTCCGGCATCTGGATCGCCGCCGCGAGCTTCGCCGCCTCCTCGCGCCGGAACATCAGGTGCATCGCGTAGCCGACCACCACGCTGAACGACACCGCGCCGACCGCCCGCGCGAGGCCCAGCTCCGGCCCCAGAATCCGCGCCGTCATGATCATGGCGAGCACGTTGATCGCCGGCCCCGAGTAGAGGAACGCGCACGCCGGCCCCAAGCCTGCGCCCATGCGGTAGATCCCCGTGAAGAGCGGCAGGATCGTGCAGGAACAGACCGCCAGGATGCTGCCCGACACCGCGGCCACACCGTACGCCAGCACCTTCTTGGCTCCCGGCCCCAAGTATTTCATCACCGCCGCCTGGTTCACAAACACGCCGATCGCGCCCGCGATGAAGAAAGCCGGTATCAGGCAGAGCAGCACGCGCCCCCGCGCGCACCACTTGACCAGATGCGCCGCCTCCAGCAGCGCGTGGTCAAACCTCGCGGCCCCCACCGGCAGATAGAAGCAGGCCAGGAAGACCGCCACGATCCACACCAACTTTTTCCACTCGCTCTTCCAGTCCATAAATCAGCCTTCCCCCTTGATCACCGCCTCGACGCAGTGCATGAATTTCAGAACGCAAGGCACTTTCAGGGAGTAGAACACCTGCTTGCCGCGCTTGTCGTCCGCCACGACGCCGGCGTTTTTCAGCACGAGCAAGTGCTTGGAAACGGTTGAGAAATCCAAACCGAGACCCTCCACCAGCTCACATACACAACGTTCGCCGCCCTCCAGCTGCTGCACCATCCAGAGTCGCGCCGGATGAGCCAACGCTTTGAGCACCTTCGTTTTCGCCGCCAGCATCGCTGTCTCCGTTTTCGTCATGACGCACCGCCTTCGTTTTGTTATTTGGTATAATAACCAAATGACGGCCGCGCCGTCAACTCCCGGCTGAATCGTTCGCTTTAGGTAGGACTATCCTTCCGCATGTGCCATGGCGCTCGCACCGCTCCCCCTTGAAAGTAAGGCGCGAGACATCAATACGTCTTTGCATAGACCCCATAGTAGATGTTCCGCTCTGAAGACATAATTGTCACGGTGCGGCGGTGATGACGCGCCAGTTTGCGGGAACGGCGTCCTCGCGGATGAGCTTGCCGTCCGTGCGACGCCAGGAGATGCGCACAAGCCCGTCCGCCACAGGCAATGTGGCGGCGCACTGCGTGAGCGACGCCGTGGGTTCGCGCAGCACCACGCGCCGACCGACGTGGTCGAGTTCGGCGATGCCCAACACATCGCGGCACATCAACACAACCGCGTAGCTCGTAAACGCATGGCAGCGGCTGTCGTGTCCGTCGGCAAACTCCCACAGCGTGCCGCTCTCCTCCGCCATGCTCCCGAGATAGCCCTTGATTTCACGGACAACGGTATCCGCACGGCCGGCTTTCCCGAGCAGATCAAGGCGCAGAAGACGACCGAAGAACATGTCCGAGGGGAAAATGTCAGGATGCTTTTTCAAGCCCGGGCCAAACTCCTCCGTCATCGTGCGCCAGAGTGCCGCATGCGTCTGGGGCGTGGCTGTACCGAAGAAAAACGCATAGTACTGACAGGTCTCCGTGCGGTCGGGCACGAGCTTGAGCGTTCCATCCTTCTCGCGCAGCGCCTGATCATGGAACCAGGTGCCGTCGAATGACTGCTCGCGCACTTTCGCGCGCACGCGCGCCGCCTTCGCCGCGAGGTCCGGACGCCCGTAGAGACGGTCCACGCGGTCGAGCGTGGCCGCCCATAACATGTTCACGGGATAATTCACGCCCTTCACGAGTTGGTTCGCATGCGACCACTCGACGAAAACCCATCCCGGCAGGTCTTCCAAAAGTCCGTCCGCGTTCTCGCTTTTCGCTAGGAACGCAACGTTTCCCTCCACGCGCGCCTTTACAAATCGCTTAAACGATTCCGCATCTTTCCCCGCCCGCGCAGCATATTCGCCGCACTGAAGGATATACCACATCGTCCACGTCGGAAGCATCGAGCTGCCTGGAAACTGCGAAGGCATGGGGTCCTTTAAACCGAGGCGCGCGAAGTTCTCAAGGTAACACTTCTCAATCGCGAAGTCGCCCGTGAGCCAAGCGCCCGTATGCGACGTAAACCACGTGTCGCACAGCCAGCCCGAACGTTCGCGACTGGGACAATCCGTATACACGTCCACGGCATTTTGTGCGAATGACGCGCATGCGGCCGCCAAAATTTTCTCAACGAGCGGGTCCGAGCAGCTGAAGCTGGCCTTCAGCGCGGCGCGATTGCGAAGACGACGCAAATGCGGCGCGGAAATTTGCGCCGCTCCGCTTTCCATCCACGCACGGACATACTTCATGGTGTAGGGCTCGAACGTCTCCACGTCGTACACGCCTGGCTTAAGAAAATCCCAAGCGATGCGGTTCATCATCGCGTGCCAGCAATTTGAAGGATTGCCGTTGCGGAAGAGGTCCAGCTTACCGTTCGTCAGAGCTTCGTCGAACTGGATCACGAGACGTCCCGGCTGTGTGCAGACCACCCGTACACCGACGAAGCCCGTGTCGATTGCCGGCAGCGCGTAGAGGGAACGTCCGTCGCCATCGGCAGAGAGACCGAACGCCGCGTTGATCGACGTGTCCGGATAAGGCACTTCACGCGGCAGGTACAGGACGGGCGGCGTTGCGGCGAGTTCAAGCGCGGGCGCTTCCGGACCGCCGAGCGTCCAGGCCTCGACGGCAAAACCGCGTTGGCGGCTGTAGACGGGCCCTGTCTTCGCGCGCGGCAGCTCACGCGCCGTAAACGCCTGCGGCGTGGCGGCCAGCACGCGCGTGCCGTCCACCACTTCAGCCTGAATGAATGCAGGCTGATCGATGTACTGCATGGAGTGCGTGTTGTAGCCTGCTACGTCGAGTTCAATTGTATTCACGCCCGACGTGGCCGCGAGCGGCCATTCATCGACGCGAAACCAGCCGCCCGCCGTCCGCGCGGGGCCGTGGCCCACGAACGCGCCGTTCAGCTTCGCTCGGTAAACCGAAGATCCCGTGAGGCGCAACACGGGCTGTCCCGCGCCGTCCCAGGCGAACGACGCGCGGAACCCCACGGAGAGATTCTTCTCCTGCGTGCGGCCTTTGGGCCATGTGGGTTTTGCCGCCTGCCAGGCCGGGGCGCTCCCTGCCAGCTCCTCCGCATCCCAATCATAGTCGCCATTCGTTCCATCGCCGAATCGCCATTTCGCCGGGCGAAGCGTGTCCTGCCAGTCAAGCGGCTCGGCCGTGGGGACACGCATCGACGCCCGCCGGAACGCCATTCCCAAAGCGCGGGCCACGTCGGGATCTGTCGCCAAGCCGCGCTTCCAGCTGACGAAGAGCGCCGTCCCGCTGCGCGAAACGAGATCCAGCCACTGGCGATTCAGGTGCCACGGAACGTCGCCTTTTTTGACGAGCCCCACGCAATCGCCGTCGTTGGAATAGAAGATGCCGTCCTGAATGGCCCGCATGCCCATCGTATTGGGACCCATCTTGCGCGTCCGTTCCCACTCCTTCCCGCTCGTATCATCCCCAATGCGCTGAAGCTCGAACACGCCGGCCGCGAAATGGTCGATGGCATTGCACCCGATGATATACATGTTGTCCCCGGCCGCCTCGCGCATCACGCGATAGAGGCCGCAGACGACTTCGGCCGTCGTCCGGGTACGGTCGCGCCAACTCGTTTTCAGCTTCTTGACAGGCGACTCCTCCAACTCATATCCCCAGGTGAAGTTCCAATCGTACGTGATGAAATCGATTTTGACGAGTTCCATGCCCCAGTCCGCGAACTGACGCATCTCGGAACGGATGCGCCGCGCCCATTTGGGATCTGTGGGATCGATCGGCTGTTCGCCCTCGCCGGCATCCGGATAAAACGGGCGATACCAAAGCCCCGGCCGTGCGCCCAGCGCCTTCACCCGCCGCGCGAACTCATCCATCGCCATGTCCCACTTCGGGCGCGAACGCCCCCACTGTTCGCCATCCGCGCGGGGATCGCCCCCTCGGAAACGCGAACACTGCCACCCGTCGTCAACTACGGCGAAGGGACGATTGACGATCTTGGGCCCCGGCTGCGCATCCATGAGATTCACCAGATGGCGCACGTCCGCAAGGAAGTTCGTGGCCGTGTTGTTGCCATACGCGCAGTACCAATCGTTGTATCCGTAGACGGGCTCCTTCGGCAGACGAGATTGTGGACACATCATTCGGCAAAATGCGCGCCCGGCGGCGAAGGCGCGTTCGCCGACGCTGCCCTTGCGCGAAACAAGACGGCAGAGCTCCAGCGTCCGCGATCCCAGTTCGACGGGATCAACGCCGGCTCTAACGTCCAGCGTCAATTCCAGCCGGTCAGGGAACGCCTTCCAGCACGCAAACGCGTTCGGCTGCACCCGTACGCCGTAGCCGTCCGTGCGCGTTCCGTCCGTCACCAGAAAATACCAAGGCATCGTCCCCCCGCGCACGCGGTTCGTCGCGGAAAGCGCCGTCCACCCCGAATCGCCGTAGGTTCGCTCCCACATGCCGCCGAGCGTCCGCGCCGCTCCGCCAAACGAAGCATCCCAAGACAGTTTCACCCACGACGCATTTCCTCCGTGCAGCAGAACGCTGCCATCATCGCGAATGGACACGCGGTTTCCCGCAGGCCCGCCATCAAGCTGAATGCCATCGGGCTTGAGAACATGAGCAAAATCCATGGCGAACGTCGTAAAGGACAGTAGGCCCCCGACCAGTGAACAGGCCATCATGCCCCACACGTTCTTACCGTAAACACGCACTCTCATCAGACCTCCTTTATCGCGCCGTTTGATTAGCACTTTTAATGTGAGAATTCAAGGTGCCCCGGCAAGTGGTGATTTTAAGCGAATCATACAACTGGGCTTAAAGCGCGTCCAATTCCTGCTCTAGCGCCGGCATCGAGTCGTCCAAGCGGGCGGCGCGCGCCTCGAAACGTCCATCCACAAGGACGCCGTTCTTCACCTCAACGTCGCAAAAAGCCGACTTCCGATCCGTCACGGAAGCGGGGAACAGGTCCGTCCGAAAACCCTTCGCGCCCGTCAGCACCGCGTTACGCACGTCCGTGGGTTCTCCCGGACCTCCCGCCAAGACCACGCGGACCTTCCCGTCAAAACAGGGCACAAAGGCGAATTCATACGTGCGCCAGTCGCCCGTGAACGGATTGGCCGGGCCAAGGCGCGCCATAAGACCATGCCCCGCGCTGCCATCTGGCGGCTCGCACCCCTGGTAGCCGGTGAAGTTCACCTGCGCACGGTCCTTCTTCCAGTCCGTGCCGACGCGCTGGATCGTCACGTTCATTTCCGCCAGCGTCGGCTCTGGACGGATGGAACGCGGCGGCGTGACCTGCGGTCCGAACCGCACGGCTGGCGAAAAGCGGTCGGCGCTCGCATACAGGCCCATGCGCGTGACCGGGATGGATCCGAGTTGCGCACGATAGGGCGAATCATCGCGCAGACGCCAGTCGAAGTTGGCGTAGTCCACGAATCCGGGGTCTCCCGCGCAGATCTGATTGTTTGTCATCATGTTGTAGGGCGCGATCACCGCCCAGTTCTCGCGGTTGAATCCTTCCTTCGCGCCAGCGGCGACGTTGTCGCGGATCACATTTTCCAGCGCGTTGTAGGGGAATGTCGGGTCGGGAAAGCGCAGCAGACGCTTCAGCGCGGGATAATGCGCCGTCCAGAGCGCGTTCGTATACACGTCGCGATGCTTCAGAAAGGCCTCGTGGAGAATGCCGTTCGTCCCCTCTTTCACCCACATGCGCGCACACCAGGAACGCGCATCGCGCGTGCCCAGGCAGAACGGCAGCGGCGCGTTCAGGATCAGATTCCCTTCCACGAGGTTCTGTGACCCCCCGCCCAGGTAGACGCCCATCGACGCGCGGTTGATGATGTTGCTCCGCACCGTCATGCCCGAGGAATAGTCGTCCAGATAGATGCCGTTCGTGTGGGAACAGCGCGGCTGCTTGCCGCTCATGTGCACAATATTGCATTCCACCACGTTGCCGCGCCGCGTCCAGTCGCGCGTACAGCAGTAGATGGCGCCCGCGTCGCAGCTCTTGCACACGTCATGCACGATGTTGTAGCCCAGATAGTTGTCGTTGCCGTCGAAGATGAAAGCCTGATGTGCGCCGTCATGCACGAGGTTGTGCGCCACGCGATTGCCGCACCCGCCCACGCCCACGCCGGCCATGTAGTTCGGCA
The DNA here is from genome assembly GCA_035353175.1 of Kiritimatiellia bacterium. Taxonomy (GTDB): domain Bacteria; phylum Verrucomicrobiota; class Kiritimatiellia; order RFP12; family UBA1067; genus DAOPZC01. The sequence continues at coordinate 25,329 of DAOPZC010000010.1, forward strand.
CGATGACGCCGTAGTCGTGGATATGGCAGTTCTCGACCACGTTCGAGCCGGGCGTCAGGGCCAGACGATCGCCGCCATTGAGGGAAATGCCGCCGCAGCCTATGTCGTAGAGGTCGCACCCCGTCACGCGCGTACAGCGCGCGCGTTCCACCTGCACGCCCGTGCCGCCCATGTGGCGGATGCAGGACGCACGCAGCGTCACATCCACCGTATCCGCCAGAATCACGCCGTTGCCAAGGGCCAGTTCGAAGACCAGTCCGTCCAAAACGCCATGCCGCCATCCGCGCGCCCGGAAGACGGACGAGGCGCACGGCATCGAGACGGGCGCACCGGCCGTATCCTCCCGCGGCAGCAGATAGATCGTCCGCGCCGCACGGTCCACCACCCAGTCGCCGGGTTCCGTCATCTCGGAGAGAGCGTTCAGCACGAAAAAGGGAGCGCCGTACTTGAGTCCGAAACCGTTCTGAAGCATGTCCACGGTGAGCGTGCCGCGCACGGGATCCACCTTTTCCACGGGCGCGACCGTGTTGGACCACTCATAGAACCACTGGCCGCCGGCCCAGAGATCGCGCTCGTGCGCCCACGCCGCGAGACGCGGCGAGGGAAAGCGAAAAATGCCGCCGTCGTACATGCGTCCGTCGCACGTCTTCAAGCTTGGAATCACAGGCCCCAGCGGATACCCCGTGAAGGCGGGCGCATGCTTCGGCCAGCGCGCACAGACGAGCCGGCGCCCCGCCTGGAAAAGCTGCACGGGGTTCTCGGAAAGTTCGTGACGGCGAATGCACCCGCCACCGCGAAAACCCGGCAGCGGTCCCGTCCCCGGTACCGTACACGCCACCACCCGCCCACGCGTCGCTTCCGGAAGACGTGACAACACCTCGGGGTCGGTCACCGGACGCCACGGCGCCAACGTGTTCGCGCCCGTAATCACCGCCTTGCCGCGGTGGCGCGCGCGGATCGCCACGGGTGCCCCCGCGCGTCCGCTCTCCGCCTGCGTCACCTCTAACGTGCGCGTCACGGGGTAGACGCCGTCTTCCAATTCGAGCACCACGCCGCCCTCTGGCGCGCGTCCGTTCTGGGCCGCGAGGAGGGCGCCTACGTCGGCAAGCCCCTTCTCCAGCGTCCCTGCGCCCGGTTTCACGCGTACCAGAACAGGCGAAGGACACGCGCGCACGTCTGCCTCGCCAGAGGTCTGCGCCCCTGCGACCAGAGCCAGCGAAACCGCCCCGGCCAGGAGCAACCGATGCATAAGATTCTTCATTTTCGTCCTTCTGTGGCTCGACGGAAGAGCAACAACGTGCCCCGGGGATAATAAAGCTCAATCGTCTTTGCGGCCAACCGTATCCGCCCTTTGTCGGGGATTCCGTCAACCGACGAGGAAGTCGCGGGATAGGTAATGTCGCCGTCGACCGTGAGGAGCGTGAGCGCGTGGCACCGCTCCGGATCGAGTTCCTCGTCCCCGCCCACAAGCGTCACCTTCGCGTCGTCCGTCAGTGTCAGCGTGCCCGGCAGGCCGTCGGCCCGCCCCTTATGTGTTTTTGGCATCGGTTTTATCGCGTGTCAAAGGAATCGCCCTGTTTCGGATACGGCTTCAGCGCCGCGAACCGGCTCGCGATCTCGTCGACGCCCTCTTAATGAATTCCTTCTGATTCACTTTCGCTTACATCCCGTGTTGTCCTTCCTGCCAGCATTTCCCTCTCATATTCAGAACCATTAGCATCCCATAGGCTTCCCCAGCAAAATACAGACCCCCATGATCGGTGCTCATTATGCTGACGGGGTGAAAACAGTCAACCCCTAAAATCCTTTAAAGAAACGTTGGTGCCGGGGCCGTACGCCTGTAGCCTGCAAGCGCAAGCCAAAAACAAACGGCACGTGAACATGCAACCCCAAGGCCGACACCAGTAACATGCACCGCCCTACGGCACATCGTTCAGTGGGTTCCCGAAGGTCTTCCAAACCGGGGGCGCAGGCTTGAATCTGCCGATAAGAGAACTGCGGAAGACCCGCACCGCAGAACAAGAAGGCCTCAATCCCGAATGCGGTTGAGGCTGGACCACGCCCCGCCGTACGCCAGCACCTTCTTGGCTCCCGGCCCCAAGTATTTCATCACCGCCGCCTGGTTCACAAACACGCCGATCGCGCCCGCGATGAAGAAAGCCGGTATCAGGCAGAGCAGCACGCGCCCCCGCGCGCACCACTTGACCAGATGCGCCGCCTCCAGCAGCGCGTGGTCAAACCTCGCGGCCCCCACCGGCAGATAGAAGCAGGCCAGAAAACCCGCCACGATCCACGCCGCCGATTGCCATTCTTTTCTCAACTCCATTGGCGCCCTCGTTGGAATGATGGAATTGTGGAACACTGAAATGCAGGGGGGGGGGCGGAGAGACAAACGCAGATTACAGAAATGTGCTGTTGGAGCATCTTCCAGCATTCCATCATTCCACTATTCCTCTCTTCCTTTTTTGATCACCGCCTCGACGCAGTGCATGAAATTCAGCACGCAAGGCACTTTCAGGGAGTAGAACACCTGTTTGCCGCCCTCCAGCTGTTGCACCATCCAGAGTCGCGCCGGATGAGCCAACGCTTTGAGCACCTTCGTTTTCGCCGCCAGCATCGCTGTCTCCGTTTTCGTCATGACGCACCGCCTTCGTTTTGTTATTTGGTGTAACAACCAAATGATGGCCGCGCCGTCAACTCCCAGCTGAATCGTTCGCCTTGGGTATCCCTTGATGCGCTTTCCAAAATGTGAAAAACTAAACGCGTTTTCTTTGAGAACGTTGTTCGGCCTCACCCAGAGGCTTCGCGACGTTCCGGGAACGGAGTTTTTTATGCCCCACCGTCTGACTTCTCTCACAACGATCTTCCGCCCGCAAAGGCACCTGTTGCTGTTCCTTTTCCTCTGGTCGCCGCTGGCGGCCCTATGCACAGACGGCACAGGGGCAGCGGTCCCGCCACAGTCCGGCGCCGCCGTCGCAGGCATCCCGGACACGCTGGCACCGCAACTGCGCGAAAAGCTCGCAGAGGCGCATGCGAAATTCAACCGCTACACCGCCGAGTTCGGATCGACCACCAACATTCCCCCCGGTGCGACGCAGGCCGAGGCGATCGAATACCAGTCGCTGCTGCGAAGGTTGACCCAGACCTATCAGACCCATCTGAACGACGCGGCCACGTATGAAACCAACCGCCAGCGGCTAAAGGACTTTGAGCAGTCCGTCAAGACGTGGGCCGGCTTCGCGGAACAGCCGCCCTATTCGATCCTGCGCGTGGACGAGACCCGGGACACGATCCAGTCGCTCGAAAAAAAAATTGAAATGCTGGAAACGGCCCACGCGTTCATGAACCGGCTCGGCTCCGACACCAGCACATTCATGGAAACCTCCGAAGGCAAGGTTCGCCATCTCAGCGAACAGTTAGAACGCCTAACGGAACAGCCCCTCCTCATCCGCATCAGCTGGCAGAAGGAACTGGAGCAGGCCCGATGCCAAGCGGCCGCGGCCACGCTTGCATCCTTCGACACGATATCGAGAAAAACAAACGTGGAACTGGAGGAAAACCGTCTGCGCCTCGCCTTCGCCCGCCGGCAGCTGACGCTCCTCAACCGCGACGTCTGCTTCACGCAGCAAGACCTCGACAAAGCGCTCAGCCCCCTCAACGAGGCACGGCGTCGCGCGAAAGCGGATGAACTTTCCGCCTATGCCCGGCTCGAAGCGAGCCAGCAGGTCCTCGCGACGGCCCGCACCAACCTGGTGCAAGCCCTGCAAGCGACGACCCGCGCCGTCACGGATCCCGCCGCCATCCGGCACCTTCAGGAAATCGTTGAAACCCGCAACGCACAGGCCCAAGCCAACACCGAGGCCGTCGCCTGTCAGCGCCAACTCCAGCGGGGCATCGACATGGAGAACCAGCTCTGGCAGACGCGTTTCGCCATTCTGCAAAAACACGACCCCGTGGAAATTCAGGCGGCGGCCAAGAAACTGGAAAAGCTGTACGACCTGATCCTGTCCGCCAAACCCTTTTATGTCCAACAGATTGAAGTGATAACCAGCCTCATCACGGAACAGCAGGCCAGCCGCGTCAACAACGGCAAAGACTATGACCCGGTCTTGTCACAGCAACGTCTGGAAGCCTACCAGCAACAGGCGCAGTCCTACCGGCAGGTTTTGGAAGCGCTGGAAAAGCATGAGCACATGATCTCCTGCTGGCGGGAGGCACTTGAGGGGAGTCAGAAGATTCAGCCGCTCGGGCAGCGGATCCGCGGTTTCTTCGCGATCCTGCGCACTCTGGCCAGCAGCGCTTGGAACTTCGAGCTGTTCGTGGTCCAGGACACCATCACGGTGGAGGGACAGCAGCTCACCGGTCGCCGCGGCATCACCGTCGGCAAAATCCTTTTGGCCGTCCTGATCCTGGTCGTCGGCTACGGGATTTCCAAGCGGATCGCACGGGGGCTGGAGAGGCTCTCGATCCGCCGGCTGCGGGTTGACCCCAATCAGGCGAACCTGATCCGGCGCTGGTCACACGTCATTTTCGTGGCCGTGCTCGTCGTGTTCAGCATGGTCTCCGTAAAGATCCCGCTGACGATCTTCGCCTTCGCCGGCGGCGCGCTGGCCATCGGCATCGGCTTCGGCACGCAGAATCTGCTCAAGAACTTCATCAGCGGCATCATCATTCTTTTCGAGCGGCCCTTCCGTGTCGGGGACGTGCTAGACGTCGCCGGGCAGCGCGGCAAGGTCACCGGCATCGGCATCCGCTCCAGTGTCATCCAGCTGTGGGACGGCACCGAGACGCTCATCCCCAACAGCGCGCTCTTAGAGAACAATCTGACGAACTGGACCTATTCGAACAAGGTGGTGCGCTTCACCGTCTCGGTCGGCGTGGCCTACGGCTCCGACACCCGCCACGTCGCGCAACTGCTGGGCGAGGTGGCGGAGCGGCACGGCCAGGTGCAGAAAGAGCCCAAGCCGCAGGTCCTCTTCTCGAATTTCGGGGACAGCAACCTGTCTTTCGACCTGCTTTACTGGGTGGACGTGCTGAAGCACAACTCCTCGCAGGTGGCGAGCGATCTCAGGCACATGATCGCGGGAACCTTCGCGGAACACGGCATCGTCATGGCCTTCCCGCAACGAGACCTTCACCTGGACACGGCGCAGCCTTTGCGGGTTCAGATACAGCCGGCGGCGGAAAATTATGCGCCGGAAGGCGCGCCTTCCCGCTGACCGTCCCGCGCACCGCCGGCCTCATCCCTCCGACTTCGTCTGCGCACCCAATTGGCTGGCCGGCGTGCGGATGATCTCGGCCACGTTCTCGATGGCAAACAGGATCATGAGCAACCCTCCGAGCGGAATGGAGAGGTAAACCATGCCCCGCGAGAGCGGCAAGGTCGGCAACTGCTGGCCCATCTGCCCCATGGCCAACGCCCATCCGCCGACCACGAACACAACCGTCGCCAAAGACAACACAACCAGTTGCACGATAACGCTGAGCGTCTTACGCGCCTCGGGATGCAGTTTGGCCACAAAATAGTCCACGCCGAGATGGGCCTTCTCCCCGAACGCCAAGGCCGCGCCGATCATCGAGATCCAGACCAGCAGCACACGCGCCAGCTCGTCCGTATATTCCGCCTGTTTCCCAAGGCAGAAGCGGGTGAAGACGCCCCACAGCACCGTCAGCGTCAACCCCACGACCAGCACCATCAGCAAAATCTCCAAAGCACGGATCAAGCTTTTCCGCACTCGCTGCCACATGACACACCTCCCCGTTTCTTCACTGTCCCGCCGCGGTCCGCTGATGCGCGAGCGCCGCAGCAATCGCGACGGCGACCTCCTCGTCGTGCGCCTGCGGCTTCGCCGTCTTCGCTTTCGGCGCTTTCACGCGCGGCTGTTCGTCCGGCAGGATATGGTTGAAACGCGGGATAACCCGCGAGCTCAGCGACAGCACCACCACCAGCAGGCTGAGAAAAAGAAAAACGATCGAAACGCCCGCGACCAACAGAACCAAACCCTGAACAAACATGGCATCCTCCTTCATGGCCGGCAGCACCGGCCTCGGCATTGCACGTTGACGCCGGGGCCCTTTCCCGGCGCGAAAAAAGGGCCGGTTACTTCACGAACAAGGGAACCGCGAGACGCACCGCCAGCCAGACGGACACGCAGCCGGCCACGATGAGAACGGCGTACTTGCGCCAATCGGACAGCGTGGCGGGAGCTCCGCCCTCGCAGGTCTCGCCCTTCATGTGGCGGATATCGACATAGCGGGCCGCCACGACGGACGCCAGAGAAAACAGATAACCGGCATCCAAAAGAGAGGGGAACGGAGGATGTTTCTGAATCAGATATGCCAACACGATGGCCAAAAGGGCATTGCCCAGAAACATCCAGTAAAGACGCAGGAGGCAACCCGCCTCGCTCGAATATTCCACAGGTGGCTGGTCTTGCATGGCGCACCATCCATTTCATTTGCGCTGAAAAAGCGCAGTTCAATGGATGGCGGCCCGACCATCTCGTTGCCTGCTGGCGCGACGTGCGCCAGCACCCGGAATACATGAACACAACGAACCGTTGCGTTGTCAGGTACTGTAACAGACTCCCCGCCGCAGCCGCAAGAGTCCTTTTTTTAAATTCGGATGACCGCGGACGTCCCCGCCGAACGCAACCCGTTATTCATACGCCTTGACTGTTACGCAGCGTTTCGATAAAAAACATGACGCATTCAAGAAAAGCCTAGAAGCGGCTGCTCTCATTCCACTCGTTCAGAAGGTTCACATGGTCTCGACCTGCTCCATTCTCATCAACACCGCCGGCGGGCTCGGCATCTTTCTGCTGGGCATGAATCAGCTTTCGGAGGGGCTGCAGGCGGTCGCCGGCAAGCGCCTCCGGAAAATCGTCGCGACCGTCACGAGCAACCGATTTGCGGGGATCACCACCGGCGCGGTCGTCACCGGCATCGTGCAGTCCAGTTCGGTCGTCACAGTCATGGTCGTCGGACTGGTGACCGCCGGCGTGATGACCTTGCGGCAGGCGGTCAACGTGATCGTCGGCTCGAACATCGGCTCGACCGCCACCGCCTGGCTCGTCGCCCTGATGCCGACCAAACTGGGCGACCAAAGCATGATCATCATCGCCGGCGCGGCGCTGTTCTACCTTTTTTCAAAGCGGGAACGCACACGTTACATCGCGCTTGCCAGCCTGGGCATCGGCATGATTTTCTTCGGCCTCGAACTCATGAGCAAGGGCCTCGCCCCGCTCCGCGACGACCCGTCCTTCATCGAATGGTTCCACATGTTTCATGCGGGAAACGCGTTGGGTGTGTTAAAATGCATCATCGCGGGTTCCATCGTGACCGGCATCATCCAATCCTCCGCAGCGGCAGCCGCCATTTCCATCGGGCTGGCTTATAACGGCGTCATCTCGTTCGAGACCGGCGCGGCGCTCGTCTTCGGCATGAACATCGGCACCACCGTGACCGCGTGGCTGGCCGCCTTGACGGCGACCACCGAGGCGCGGCGGGCCGCGCTGGCGCACACCCTGTTCAACTGCATCGGCGTCATCCTTCTCGCCCCCCTCTTCCTGCCGGTGTTCGTGCCGCTGATCCACCGCTACTTCCCGTCCATGACGGACCCCTTGACAACGTCCAACGGCAGCGTTGTTTACCCCCATATCGCCGCCCCGATCGCCATCGTGCATACGGGCTTCAACGTGATCAACACCTGCCTCTTCCTGCCGTTTCTCGGCTTGTTCACCGCGCTCGTCCGGCGCCTCGTGCCGGAAGGCAGCGTGCCAGAACAACCGCGATTGAACAAGGTAGACCCCCTGAAAATGTCCCCGGTCATCGCCGTGGAACAGGCACGCCAAGAGGTGGACCGCATGGCCGCCCGCACACAAAAAATGCTGGCCGACTTCAGGGAGGTCCTGAAGGGCATCAAAAAGGAAGAGCTTGAGCGCGGCATCTTCGAGGCGGAAGACCAGCTCGACGTGGACCAGCACGAAGTCTCCGATTTCTTGGGCAAAGTGATGTCGGCGCACCTGCCCATGGATGTCGCCTACCGCGCCCGCATGCTGCTGCGCGTGGCCGACGAGTACGAATCGGTCAGCGACGAGGTGCGCTCGGTCCTGAAAATGATGCAGCGCATGCGGAGCAATGAGTTGACGCTGTCGGCCGAAGGCAAGGCGGAAATGCTCTCGCTCCACGACCAGTGCGCTCAGTTTGCGGACAAGGTCACCGAAGCATTCCGGAAAGGGAAAGCGTTCGCGCCGGACGTGCTGAAAAACATGCACACCGAATCCGAGGCGATCTCGCGGCGGATCAAAGACATCCGGGGCGCCCAACTCCAGCGGCTGACCGACCACAAGCCTCATTCCGAGCCCATCAAGGTCGTCTGCCTCCTGGACATTCTGAACGTCTACCGCCGCATCAAGGAAGACTGCCTGAACATCGGTGAAGCCATGCTCGACGAGCGCGGCGACGACCCCGCCTGATCCGCCGTCACGCGCCCCGCCGCAGTTGTGGTCCCCGGAGCGTCCCTTGCGCCGGTGCCTTTCCCCTTGAAGTGCCTCGGCCTAACCCGTATCCTTGTGCCTGTCCACCTCTTAGGAACGTTATGGATTATCTGATTTACGCCTTCAACTTTCTTCTGTTGCTTTTCTGGATCCGGCTCTGGTCGGCCCCCGAGAAAGAGTTCTATTTCAACCCCTTCCTCTCCGGCACGGTCAAATTCACCGACTCGGTCCTCGCGTTCCTGCGCCCGGTCCTGTTTCTGCCGGAACAGGCCGCCGCGCTCGTGGTGATCCTCTTCATCACGCTTTTCAAGACCCTCCTTTTCTACCGTCTCAACGTCTCCTGGGCCATCCGCATCGGCTCCACTTTCCAGTTCTCGCCAGACGCCGTCGGGGAGCGGATCACGCCCCTGCTGATCTTCAGCGTCCTGCATGTTGCCCTTTTCCTTCTCAGGCTCTGGACGCTTTCCCTGCTGGTGCGGCTGATCACCCCGCCGTTCCGCGTCTCCCGAGCCTCGGAAGCGCTGGACTTTTTCACGCGTCCCTTCTCGCGGCTGCCGCTGCTGGCGCAGCCGGTCGTGCTGGTCGCGCTGCATGCCGCCATGGCCCTCGCCGTTTCCCGCACCGGCACGCTCAGCGTCTTCGGACAAACCCTGGAAGCGGCCAAGCCGGTCTTGGCCTCGCCGTTCCTTGAGGGCCCGCTCTATGCCCAGTGCCTGAAAACGGGCTGGCTGGCCGCGCTCTCGCTGGCGGACGGCCTGATGTTCATGACCCGCGGGCTCTTCATCCTGATCATCGCCAACCTCGGCGCGGCGGTCCTGCAGTCGCACGGCATCGCCCTCATCTGCAGCGAGGGCGTGGAACTGCTGCTCGGACGCTTCGCGCGGCGCGGTTCGGCCGGCATGGGGTTCGACTTCACGCCGCTCATCTTCTTTTTCGTCGTCGACCTCATGTACAACAGCATCTGCCGCGGACTCTACGAGCTCATCCATTCGCCTTTCTTCAACTGAATCCGCGCCCCGACACAATCTTATGTCCTGGCTCCTCTCCACACATGACGGCTGCATCCTCACGGTGAAAGCCACCCCGCGCGCCAACAAGTCGCAGATCGCCGGCGCGGACCCCGAGTGGCTGCGGGTGCGCCTTCAGGCGCCGCCCGTCGACGGCAAGGCCAACGCGGAGCTGACGGCGTTCTTCGCGAAAACGTTCGGCATTCCGAAACGCGCCGTGGAAATCCTCACCGGCGACACCTCGCGCCTCAAGCGCGTCAAACTCTGCGGCGTGTCCGCCGATGCGGTCACCGCAACCCTCACGGCAGCCCCATGAAACGCACCCGTCTCCTATTACCTCTGTTTCTGGCGGCAGGCCTGTTCTTCTTTCTCGCCGTCCTTTCCGGCCGCTCCGCAGCCAGCGTCTTCGACATGCCCGGACTTCACCTCCGCCATCTCCAGCTGCTGGCGCTGATGGACGCCGCTCACGCGCGGAAGGATTTCGGCGCGATGGAGACGGCTTGCCGGGAAGGCGTGGAGCTGGGCTCGTCCGACGAACTCTGGACCTATAACCTCGCCTGCGCGCTGGCCCTGCAGGGGAAAACGCGGGCGGCGCTAGAGGCGCTGGACCAGGCGATCGCCGCCGGTTTCCTCGACTCCGAGCATCTTTCTCAAGACCCCGACCTCGCCTCCCTGCGCGGAAACGAAGGCTTTAACGCGCGCATGGGCCGCATGGCGGAGCTCCGCGGTCCGCCCGGGACCGAGACCAACCGGCTCGTCGCGCTCGCGCCCGACGTCACGCACACCGTCATGCAGAGCGCCTCCAACACGCTCTGGAGTTTCCAGACGGGGCTCTTCCACGCTTTCATCGACCTGCCCCAAGCGCCCGCCGCGACCGGCTACCGGGGCCCGGAGGCCGACGCGATCAACGGCTGGCTCCGCGACGGCACCGCCGCCGGTTCGGCCGGCGTGCTTTATGTGAACCGCGACAACGACACCCGGCCGCTCGACGTCGCCGACCACCCCGGCATGGCGCGGCTCGGATACCCGCAGGAAATGGTCGAGCGCAGGCTCAACATCGGCCTGCCCAACACCCTTTTCGCCCTCGGAAACAGCGGCCTGCTCGCGCCGGTCATCGGGCACTCCTCGATGGGCTATCTCAACTCGCCCTACTGGCGCAGCCAGCCGCGCGCGGTGTGCGGCGACCCGCGCCAAGCCGCGCTCCAATCGCTCTTCCTGCTGGGAAACCAGCTTTTCTTCTATCCGGTCTATGACGACTATGCCCCGCGCACCGGCGACCTCTTCCCGGCAAACCTGCCCTACTTCATCGCCGTGGCCGGGCAGAGCAACGCCGAGCGCCCCTTTGTGGAAGCCGCCGCCGCCGCGCTCGCCGCCCTGCGGCCGGAGACGCGAGCCGAGCTCACGCGCACCGGGCTGCTGATGCCCGCCCTGAACATGCTTTTCAGAGCCTCGCAGCGCACCGTCAGAAACCCGCGCGACTACCTCACCGGCATCGCGCATCCGCCCGTCTTCCAGGCGCGCGACCTCGACACCGCCCGGCTCGTCCAGATGGCTCACGCGCTGACCACCAACGGCCTGCCGCCGCTGGTCCTGCTCAGCGTGCGCCGCGAGACTCAGATGGTTCCCGACCGCGACTTTTTCGACATCGTCCGCAGCGAGCAGCTCATCGACACGCCCCTCGCGATCGCGCGCGTCTTCCGCGGCACGGCCCGAACGCGCACGCTCGACCTTCAAGCGCGCTGCCCGCGCGTGGACGCGCGGCTCCACTGGGTGGTGCTGCAGGGCGATCCCGCGAAAATCGCCTTCACGCCCTGTCCTACCAATCCGTCGCTGATGTCGCTCACCGTCGCTTACCACACGACGCCGTTCGAAACCCCTGCCGGCGGCAAGCAGCGCATCCTGACCTCGCGCGTAGACATTGGCGTCATCGCCGAAACCGCCACGGCCTTCTCCCTGCCGGCGGTTGTCAGCTTTTATTTCTTGGGCAACGAACAGCGCTCCTACGCCGAAGACGGAAGGCTGCTCGCCGTCGACTATACGCGTCGGCAAAGCCCCTACAACGACCCGCTCATGAGCCTCACGCGCAACTGGCGGGACGTGTATCAGTACGACGCGCGGGGCCGTCTGACGGGATGGCGGCGCATCCGGGGACTGGACGAGGAGCGCTTCACCGCGTACGGCCACCGGGTCGCCGCGAACGACGCGCTCGGCCGCGCCGTAAAGGCGCATGTGGTGCGCTACCTGCCCCGCCGGATCAAACTGGACGACACGAACGAAAGCCTGCCCGATCTCGCCCAAATGGACGACAATTTGACGGTGACCTACCGGTACGCCTCGGACGCCGACTTCGTCGGCACGCCGGACCTCTCCGCGGTCACACAGGACTTTCAGCCGCCAGAGCCGGCTGCTTATCCTTGAACGCCATCGGCACGACCAGCACCGGGCAGGTGGCTTTGCGGGCCACTTTCCCGGTCACGTTGCCGAGCAGCCACTGGGTGATCGCGCCGCGGCCCTGCCGTCCCAGGATGATCAGATCGACGCCCTGCTGCTCCGCGAAGTCGAGAATCATCCGCGCCGCGTCGCCGATGCGCATCTCCACCTCAAAGCGGACCCCCTGAGGGACGCGGGGACGGTAGTCGGCGTCGATCGCGCGGTCGATGTCGGCGCGCGCCTTGGCGTCCATGTCGCCGACCTCGTAGATGTAGCCCTTCCAGAACTGGGCGTCCGGCTCGGGGATGACGTGCAGAAGACAGAGCGTGCATCCGACATTGCGGATGGCCGCGTCCACCGCGAAATCGAACGCGAACTTCGCGTTCTCGGAGAAATCCGTACAAAACAGAATCTTACGGTAGTGTCCTTGCCGCAGCTCTGACTCGTTCATGGTGTCCTCCTTTAGGTCTATTGCACGATCCGGGGCAGCCACGTCGCCAACTGGGGGAAGGCCATCAGCAACCCGCACGCCGCGAACAGCGCGAGCAGAAACGGCATCGACCCGCGGAACACTGTCTGCAAAGGGATGCTCCGGTCGATCCCGCTCACCACATAGACGTTCACCCCCACCGGCGGCGTGATCACGCCCATCTGCGTCACCAGCACAATCATGACGCCGAACCAGATCGGGTCATAGCCGAGGCCGACGATGACGGGATAAAAGATCGGAATCGTCAGAAGGATCAGCGCCAGCGAATCGATGAAGCAGCCGGCGAACAGATAAAAGACGATCACCATGACGATAATCACCCACGGCGGCACCGGCAGTCCCGCCAGCCAGCCCGCGAACTGCGTGGGCAGGCCCGTCACGGCGAGGAAATGCCCGAACATCGTCGCACCCGCCACGATCACCATGACCATGCACGACGTGCGGATGGTCTCCTGCGCGGCCTGCCACAGCATCTTGAACGAACAGTTGCCGCCCGCCACCGCGATCGCCACGCTGCCGACCGCGCCCATGGCCGCGCCCTCGGTCGCCGTGAACCAGCCCGCGAACATCCCGCCCATCACGAACACGAACAGCACCAGCGTCTCGACCACGCCCGCCAAGGTCTTGAAGCGCTCGCGCCACGCCACGCGCACGGCCGGCGGCGCCAGTTTGGGGTTCAGGTAGCACTGGATGCTGATCACGCCGCAGAAGAGCAGCGCCACCACGATGCCGGGGATCACGCCCGAAATGAAAAGCTTGCCGATCGACTGCTCCGTCAGGATGCCGTACACGATGAACACCACGCTCGGCGGGATCAGCATGCCGAGCCCGCCCCCCGCCGCGACCGTGCCGCTGGCCAGGGCGTCGTCGTACTTGTACCGCTTCATCTCCGGCAGCGCCACCGCCGCCATCGTCGCCGCGGTGGCGGGCCCCGAGCCGCAGATCGCGCCGAACGCCGCGCAGGCCCCGATCGTCGCCATCGCCAGCCCGCCCCTCAGGCCGGCGAGCCAGCTGTTCGCGGCCGCGAACAGCCGGCGGCTGATGCCCGTGTGGAACGCCACCTGCCCCATGAACACGAAAAGCGGAATAACCGTCAGATTGTAGTTTGAAAAAACGTCGTACAGGTCGGCCGACAGCATCGCCAGCGCCGCCTTGCCGGAGATGACGGCCGCATAACCGACCACGCCGACCAGCCCCATCACGATCGCGACCGGCAGGCTGCAGACCAGCAGGACCAGCATTGCGATTACACCCAGAATGCCGACAACCAAAGGCGTCATGACCGCACCATCTCCCGTCCGGGATACATCAGATGAAACACCACCACCAGCGCCGTCACCCCGAACGACACGGCCATCAGCCACGGCACCCAGAAAATCGGCATTTCGATCGTGTCGGTCACCTGGCTGTTCCGCAAGAACCGGACTCCGTACCCCACGCACTCGTACGCCGCCAGCAGAAACGCGCCGATCGCCAGCAGGCGCATCGCCGAGTCCACAATGACGCGCCACTGACGGTTCAGCTTCTGGAAGAAGTATTCGATCGCCACGTGCCCCTTCATCGCGGTCGTGATCGGCAGCGAACAGGCGATCGTCACCGCGCCCGCCACGCGCACGATGTCGTACGCGCCCTTGACCGGATGCCCGGCGACCCGCAGGAACACGTCCACGCAGATGACCGTCATCATCGCGACCAGCCCGAGGCATGAGATGAAGGTCATGCCCCGCCCCAACCAGACGACCGCGCGCCAAAACGGCCCGAGCGGCTTTCTCACCGGCTTCTGCATCTCGCCTATTTCTCCTGGGCCGCGCGGGCTTCCGCGACGGACGCCTTCAGCTCGTTCAGAAACGCCTCGCCCGGCAGCCCCTTCTGCGCGGCGCGCGCCGCATAGTCTTGCAGCAGCGGAGCGGCCTTCTCGATCCACATCGCCTGCTCGGCCGGCGTCAGCGTCACGATGTCGCGGCCCAGCCCATCGATATACGCGAGGCCTTCGCGGTCGGCCTCATTCCACGACTGGCCGTGCTTGGCGACCCACTCGGCCGACACGTCTTCGATGGCCTTCTGAACGTCGCCGGGCAGGCTCGCCCACTTCGCCTTGTTCATCGCCACAAAGAAAGCCGTCGTGTAGCCGATGCACTTGGAATCCGTGATGCAGCCGATCACCTCGCCCTGTTTCCAGCCCTTGAGCGTCTCGACCGGGCAGAACGTCGCGTCGACCACCCCCTTCTGGAGCGCCTCGTAGGTCTCACCCTGCGGCATGCTCACCGGCGAGCCGCCGAGGCTCTCCACGACCTTTGCGCAGAATCCCGTGGCCCGGATCTTGAGCCCCTTCATCTGCTCCAGTTTCGCGACCGGCTTCTTCGTGGCCAGGATACCCGGCCCGTGCGCATGCACATAAAGCATCTTCGTGTCCTGCGTCTCCGCGGGCTTGTACTTGGCGGTCAAGGCGTTGACAATGCGTGTCGCGCTGATGCCGTCCGGATACCCGACCGGCAGGTCCAGCCCTTCCAGCAGAGGGAAGCGTCCGCGCGTGTAGGCGAATGCGCTCATGCCGATATCGGACACGCCGTCCACCACGCCCTGATAGCACTGGTCGGCCTTGGTCAGCGCGCCCCCCGCAAACACCGTGATCTGCACCTGGCCGCCCGTGCGCTTTTTGACTTCGTCGGCCCATTCCGTGGCCAGCTTGGCCTGCACGTGGGTCGGCGGGAAGAAGACGCTGTACGTCAATTTGAACGTCTGCTTCTTAGCCCCGTCCTGCGGCGCGCCCTGTTTGCCGCAACCGGCGACCAAAACCGCCCCCGCGAGAAGCCCCAGCAAAAAAGAGTGTTTAGATTTCATGCGTGCCAGTTTAACCGCCGCCGCGCCGCCACACAACTCGTTTTTATCGCGCCGCGCCGGCAGGCCGCCCTCATTTCGGCCCCGGCCGCAGGGAAAGGCAGACCACGTCGCCCTGCGCGTTGCGCGCGAAGAGCAGGCCCCCGGACAGCACCGGCACGGACCAGCACCGGCCCTCGAGGATCTGCGCCTGCGCCAGCGGACGGTAAGCCTGCGGCGCGGCTTCCGCCACCACGAGCTTCCCGTTTTCGCTCAGCAGCACAAGCCGGCCGTCCGCCGCCGTCAGCGACCCGCGCCGCACCGACGACTCAGACCACTTCTTCTCGCCCGTCGCCCACTCCACGCAGACCAAGCTCTCGTCGTTGAAGCCGTACAGGCAGCCCTGCCACAGCACCGCGCTGTTCATCGGCAGCCGCAGGTGCTTGTTGCGCCACAGCTCGCGCGGCGGTTCGGTTGACAGGTCGTACAGCGCACCGCCGACGCCGTTCCCGGACGACACGAAAAGCCGGTTCTCATGGATGATCGGATCGGCCGCGTTCATGTCCCACGCGGTCTGCCACGGGATCCTCCACAGCCGTTTGCCGGAATCCGCAACCATGCCGATCGCGGCGCGCCCTGAGAAGAACGCGAGCGCGGCCTCGTTGCCGGCGCGGTACGGCACGGGCGACGAATAGCCGGGATGGCCGGCGGGGCTCTCCCACAGCACCTTGCCGTCCCGCGCGTCCAGCGCCGCGCCGGACTCCCCCAGGCTCATGTACAGCCGGTCCGCCGCCACCAGCGGCGAACCCGCGTAGCGCCACGTGTTCTTCCAATCCCCCTCCCGCCACGGCCACGGGGCACACTTCTTTGACCAGATCACGCGTCCGTCCCGCGCGTCGAGGCAGAACAGGTCGCCCCCTTTGCTGAAGGTGTAGACGCGGCCGCCCGACACCGCCGGCGTCGCAGACGGGCCGCCCTCGTAGGAAAGCGGCTGGGGCTCACACGGGTAAGTGTGCCGCCAGCAGAGCTTGCCGGTCTCCGACTCGAAACAGAAAACCGAGTCCGCGCCGTCCGCGTTGCCCAAGGTATAGACACGCCCGTCCGCCGCCGCGAACGAGGAGAAGCCCTTTCCGACTGAGGCCCGCCACAAGACGGCGGGCCCGGCTGAACCCCACGCGTGCGTCCATCCCGTCTCGCGCGAGATCCCGTTCCGCTCCGGCCCCCGCCAGCACGGCCAATTCGCCGCGGCCGCACCTGAGGCCCAACTCCAAGCGGCCAGACCGAACATCGCCCAGACATTTCTGCTCCACCGCGTCATTCTCGCAGCCCTCCCTGCCGCCACGGATCCATCCCCGACAACCGCGGCACAACCATAAACTTGCCCTTGAAAAAAGCCCCAAGCTCACGCCTGGGGCCTTGCGACCGACACGCTCGCCGGCGTCACACAGGGGTGATTCACCGGGGACGGCGTCCGCCCGGATGCCGGCGCGCGTCGTTTCCAGGCCTCCGCCCGCCGCCCGAGCCGGGCCGCGGTTTGCCGCCACGGTGCTGTTGTTGGCCGCTGTTGTCCGCAGAGCCAGTCCTGCCGACATCGGCCCTGGGGCTACGGCCGTCAGGGCGGGGCCCGCAGCCCTTCGGCCGAGAAAGACCGCCCGCCGCCGGTTTCCGGCTGCGGCCTTCTTGCCGCGGCCCGCGGCCCTCGGCCCGCGGCCTTCTGGCGTCCGACCTCTGGCCTCGGTCATCCGTCCGCGGCACCTCCTCCCCGACCAGCACAAAGTCCGCGCGCCGCTGGTTGAAATCGACGGTAGCCACCTGCACCTTCACCACGGTGCCGACGCGGTAGACCGTCGCGCCCGCGCTCAGCGATTCGTTCGCGGGATTGAAGCGCACGAACTGCTTGGAGAGATTGGAGATGTGGATCATGCCGCCCATCGCCAAATCGGGAATGTCGATGAACACCCCGTAGTTGGTGCATTTGGCGACCACCGCGCGGTACTCGATCGGCTTTTTCTCATCGAGCTGCTGCTGCAGGAAACGGAATTTCTTGATCTCGATCAGCTGCCGCGAGGCGTCGTCCGCCACCTGCTCGCGCTCGGTGGCGAGGAACGCCGTTTGGACCAGATAGTTCTGGGGCATCTTCCCGCCCTTGCCGTCGAGATAATCGGCGAGCTGGCGGTGGAGAACCAAGTCCGGATAACGGCGGATCGGCGAGGTGAAGTGTGCGTAAAAGTCTTTCGCGAGGCCGAAATGGCCGATCTTCTCCGCGGAGTAGAGCGCGCGTTTCATGCTGCGCAGCACCATCGTGTGCGCATGGTAGCGCAACGGATGCTCCTGCGTGTCCTTCAGGAATTTTGCGAGATTCTTGGGATCGGAAAGGTTGCCGGGATGGAAACCGAGCATCGCCAGATTGGCCTGCAGCTCCTCCAGTTTCTCCTCATCCGGCGGCTCATGCAAGCGCGCCAATATTTTGATGCCGCGCGTCCACAGCTCGGTCGCGACCGCCTCGTTGGCCGCCACCATGCACTCTTCGATCAGCTGATGCGACTCGTCATACGCACGCACCAGCATACCGGTCATGCGGGAGTGCTCGTCCAGCACCACCTCGACCTCGGGGACTTCCAAGTCCAGCGCGGCCATCGAAAAACGCCGGCTGCGCATCTGCATCGACAAATTCAGCGTTTCTTTGAGTATCTTGCGCGCTTCCGACGGCACCACCGCAAGGCCTTCCGGCACCTTGTCCACGATGATCGCCATCGCCTGCTCGTAGTTCAGCCGCAGCTTGGAGCGGATGCGCGTCTTGGCGAAGCGCCGCGCGATCATGCGGCCCGAGGCATCGAAGGTCATGAAGGCCGAGAAGGTCAAGCGGTCCTCGTCCGGCCGCAGGCTGCACACGCCGTTGGAAAGTTGCTCGGGCAGCATCGGAACGACCTTGTCCACCAGGTAAACGCTCGTGCCGCGCTGCCGGGCCTCCTCGTCCAGCGCGGAATTGGGCCGCACGAAGTGGCTCACGTCCGCGATGTGCACGCCCAGCACGCGGTTGCCCTGCGCGTCGTTCTCCAGCGAAATCGCGTCGTCGAAGTCCCGCGCCGTGGCCGGATCCACCGTGATGATGTACTTGTTGCGGATGTCCTCGCGGTTGCCGGGCCGCGTCAAGCGCTGCGTGACCTTCTCCGCCTCGTCGATCACCTCCGCGGGGAACGCTTCCGGCAGGTCGAACTGCTTCATCACGACCAGCGTGTCGAGCGACGGCTGGTCGGCCGGGCCGATCACATCCACGATCTCGCCTTCGGGCGCCACATAGCGGTTTTCCCAGCCCGTAAAGCGCACCACGACGCGGTCCCCGGGCTTGGCGTTGTTGGCCGCCGGCACATAAAAGTCCTTGCGGTAGACCGGATTCAGCGGCACCACGTACAGGAACTTGCCCGTGCTCATAAGCGTGCCCACGATGTCCCGCGGCGAACGCTCGACGATCTTGATGACTTTCCCCTTGGACTCCCCGCCGCTGCGGTAAAGCCGGATCGTTACGATATCATAGGGCAGCGCAGTCCCCAAATCCTCGGACTCGACCCAGATGGTCTTGCCGGTCTCTTTCTCCGTCACGTTGCCCGCGCCGTTGCGCACCATGCGCAGCGGGCCGGTCACGAGGTCGGCCTGCTTGCCGAGCGTGTAGGCGTCGCCCTTGCGAATCTGCACAATTTCGCCGTCGCGGACCATTTCCTGGAGCAGCTCATGCAGACGCTTAATTTGCTTTCCCCGGAAGCCCAGCGTGCGGCTGATGTCTTTGGCCGTCCACGCATGCTCGGGCTCAGATTCAAACAAATACTGAATCGCGATTTTTTCTTTATTATTTTCTTTCATTGCCGGTTATTTTACCGCACACGGACGGACGTTGTCTTCAACAAAAAGTTAAGGCAGACCGTCACCGGCCCTTTTCAGAAAACGGCCGGTCAGTGAATCGGAGCCGTGCGCTTTCCCGTTCAGCTCAGCGCCTTCAGCTCCGTCTCGTCGAACCGCAGGTTCTCCAGTGCGGCCACGTTCTCGACGATCTGTTCCGGGCGGGTGGCGCCGATCACCGCCGACGCCACGCGCGGATCCCGCAGCACCCACGCGAGCGCGGTCTGGGCGGGGGTCTGGCCGCGCGCCTGGGCGACGTCCCGGACCCGCTTCGCGTACGCCACGCATTCGTCGTGCAGGTAGCGCTCGATGAAGGGGCTGCCCTTGGCCGCGCGTGAATCCTCCGGCACGCCCTGCGCGTACTTGTTGGTCAACACGCCCTGGGCCAGCGGCGAGAACACGACCGTACCGAGCCCGGCTTCGCAGGCGGCCGGAAGCTGCTCGGTCTCCACCTCCACGCGGTCCAGCAGATTGTAGCGCACCTGATGCGCGATGCACGGCACGCGCAGCTCCGCGAGAATCTCGACCGCGCGCCGCAACAGCTTTGCGGGGTATTTGGACAACCCGAGATAGAGCGCCTTGCCTTGGCGCACGACATCGGACAGCGCACCGAGCGTCTCCTCCAGCGGCGTGTCGGGATCGGGCCGATGGTGATAGAAAACATCCACGTATTCGAGGCGCAGCCGCTGCAGGCTCTGGTCCAGCCCCGCGATCAGGTGCTTGCGGCTGCCCCAGTCGCCATACGGCCCGGGCCACATCGCGTGGCCCGCCTTGGTCGCCACCACCAGTTCGTCGCGGTAGGCCTTGAACTCGCGCACGAGCACGGAGCCGATCATGCTCTCTGCGCCCCCCGGAGGTGGCCCGTAGTTGTCCGCCAGATCGAAGTGCGTGATCCCGAGATCGAACGCGGTCGCGACCCGTCGGAAGCAGTTTTCATGCGTCTCCTCCGCACCGAAGCCGTGCCACAGCCCCAGCCCGATCGCCGACAGTTTCAAACCGCTCCGCCCGCAGGCGCGATAGTGCATCTGCCCGTACCGGGCCCCGCTCGCCTGATAATCGTGCATCGTTTCCCCCTCTTGTTTCAACCGACCGCCCGTCTCAAACCCTGATTCCCAGCGCCTCCCGCACGCGCCGCGTGAGCACGACCGGCGCATGCGGCAGGGTGCGCAGGTCGAAGCGCGGCAGCAGGTCGCGCAGCGTCAGGTCCTCGTCCCACTCGGCCCAGCCGCACCACCACGCCAACAGGCCGATGACCTTTCCGGCCGGCAGCCCCGCCTGGCGGAAAGCGCAGACGCGCGTGTCGCCGTGGCGCTTCGCCAGACGGCGGCCCTCTTCGCTCACCACCAGCGGCACATGCACGAAGGCGGGCGGCGGCAGCCCGAGCGCGCGATACAACAGCAGCTGGCGCGGCGTCGCCGGGAGCAGATCGTCGCCGCGCACCACCTCGGTGATGCCCATCGCCGCATCGTCCGCCACCACCGCCAGCATATAGCCCGCGCCCGAAGGCTCGCGCGCCAGCACGAAGTCGCCGCTCAGCGCCGAGACGTCCTGTTCGTAGTGTCCGTGAAAACCGTCCTCGAAAATCACCTTCTCGCCCGCGGGCACCCGGAAGCGCCACGCGGGCATACGCCCGTCCGGCAAGGTCCGGCGGGCCGCCTCGTAGTCCGCAAAGCGGCCGCGGCACGTGCCGGGATAGTAGAGTCCGTCCTCGGTGTGCGGCGCGGATTGGCCCGCCTCGACATCGCGGCGCGAACAGACGCAGGGATAGACCAACCCCTGAGCCCTGAGCCTCTCCAGCGCGCAGGCGTAGAACGCCGTCCGTGCCGTCTGCGTATAGGGCGCGTACGGCCCGCCCACGTCGGGGCCCTCGTCCCAATCGAATCCCAGCCAGCGCAAATCCTCCAAGGCGGCGGCGGCCGCGCCCGGCTTGTTCTTGGGGTGATCGAGATCCTCCATGCGCATCACCACCGTGCCGCCCCGGCTGCGCACGCTCAGCCAAGCGATCAGGAATGTCCGGGCGTTCCCCAGATGCAGCGCGCCCGTCGGGCTCGGCGCCAGCCGCCCCCGCACCCCGCAAAACGTTCCCGTTCTCACCATGCGACCATCATACCCGCCCGCCCGAAAGGACGGAAGCCCAAAATGGTTTAACCGATTTCCTTGAACGACAACAACTTACGAAAAAGCACAAAATGTGGTGGACTTCATCCAAGACAACCACTATATATAGACGCTGTTTGATGGACGATCTGGATCGCTAGACCGACTCCGCAACCATCTTTTCCCCTTTTTTACATCAGAGGACCCGCCATGAGCATCGAATCGCTGAAAAATTACGTTTTCACTTCCAAATACAGCCGCTACATCCCCGAGAAAATGCGCCGGGAAACCTTCGAGGAGGCGGTCGAGCGGGTCATCGACATGCACCGGCGGCACTTCGCCTCAAAGGGCATCGAGGTGGAAGATCTGCTGACCCTCTGCGAGCAGGCCATGAAAAAGCGCATGGTGCTGGGCAGCCAGCGCGCCATGCAGTTCGGCGGCGATCCGATCCTGCGCAAGCACGCCCGCATCTACAACTGCACCACCTCGTACTGCGATCGCCCGCGCTTCTTTCAGGAGGCGCTCTGGCTGCTGCTCTGCGGCTGCGGCGTCGGCTTCTCGGTGCAGACCCACCACATCGCCAAGCTGCCGGGCATCGCCAAGCCCGCGGGCACGAACAAGACCTTCGTGATCCCCGACACCATCGAGGGCTGGGCGGACGCGCTGGGCGCGCTGCTCTCCAGTTACTTCGTCACGGGGCAGCCCTTCCCCGAATACGCCGGCGCGACGCTCCAGTTCGATTACACCCTGATCCGTCCCAAAGGCCGCCCCATCTCGTCCGGCATGGGCCGTGCGCCCGGCCCCGAGCCGCTGCGCCGCAGCCTGGAGATGATCCGGGGGCTGCTGGACAAGCGCCTCGCTGAAGGCCTGGCGTGCCTGCGCTCGGTCGACGCCTACGACATCCTCATGCACGCCTCGGACGCCGTGCTTTCCGGCGGCGTGCGCCGCAGCGCCACGATCTGTCTCTTCTCGCCGGACGACGAGCTCATGGCCACGGCCAAGACCGGCAACTGGTTCACCGAAAACCCGCAGCGCGCGCGCTCGAACAACTCGGCCATCCTGCTGCGCAACCAGACCACGCGCGAGCAGTTCTCCAAGCTCATGAAGTCCGTCAAAGAGTTCGGCGAGCCGGGCTTCGTCTGGACCGACCACCTGGACATGACCTTCAACCCCTGCGGCGAAATCGGCCTCTACCCGCAGATCGACGGCGAGACGGGCTTCGCCTTCTGCAATCTCTGCGAGATCAACATGGGCATCGTCGACAGCGCGGAGAAGTTCCGCGACGCCTGCAAAGCGGCCGCCATCCTGGGCACCCTGCAGGCCGACTACACCGACTTCGATTACCTCGGCGAAACCAGCACGCGCATCGCGAAGCGCGAGGCGCTGCTCGGCATCTCGATGACCGGCATGATGGAGCACCCGGCGGTCTCTTTCGACCCCGCGCTTCAGTGCGAGATGGCCAAATACATCCTCGAGGTCAACGCCGAGGTGGCCAAGCGCATCGGCGTGAACCTTGCCGCACGCACCACCTGCGTCAAGCCGGCGGGCACCACCAGCAGCATTCTGGGCACCTCCTCGGGCATCCACCCCCACCACGCCAAGCGCTATTTCCGCCGCGCGCAGGCGAACGAGGACGAGCTGCTCGTCGACTTCTTCAAGGCGCAGAACCCCAAGGCCGTCGAGAAGTCGGTCTGGAACCCCAACGGCACCGACGTGGTGCTCACCTTCTGCGTGGAGGCCAGCCCCGACGCGCTGACCAAGCGCGACGTGGACGCCGTGGAGCTGCTGCGCAAGGTGAAGCTGACCAAAGAGAATTGGATCGACGCGGGCAAGCGTCCCGAGCTGTGCGCCCAGCCCTGGCTCAGCCACAACGTCTCCAACACCATCTCCGTCAAGGACGGCGAATGGGAGAGCGTCGCGGCCTTCATCTTCGAGCACCGCCACGCCTTCGCGGGCATCTCGCTCCTGCCGGACGGCGGCGATCTTGACTACCCGCAGGCGCCCTTCTGCGAAGTGCTCACCGCCGAGGAGATTGTTCATATTTACGGTGTCGGCGCGCTGCTCGCCTCAGGCCTGATCGTCGACGGACTGCACGCCTTCGACGACAACCTCTGGGCCGCCTGCGACTGCGCGCTCGGCCGCGGCGAAAACCTGGACACGCCGACGCCCAAAATCTATCCCAAGCGCGTTTACGAAGCCATCGAGGTCGTCCGCGCCGCCAAGCAGGACTGGGTGCGCCGCGCCCGCAAGTTCGCCATGAATTATTTCGATAACGACGTTTTGAAGACGACCCGCTGCCTCAAGCGCGTCAACGCCTGCAAGCACTGGGAAGACCTCACCCGCACCTACGCGCCGGT
The DNA here is from genome assembly GCA_035353175.1 of Kiritimatiellia bacterium. GTDB lineage: Bacteria > Verrucomicrobiota > Kiritimatiellia > RFP12 > UBA1067 > DAOPZC01. Next base: position 48,919 of record DAOPZC010000010.1, read on the forward strand.
CGACTACACACAGCTGATCGAACGCCAAGACAACACCACGGTCACGCAGACCGTCGCCTGCGCCGGCGGCAAGTGCGAGCTGATCTGAGTCGCAATAGCCGCGGTTAACCTGCGCGTGCTGCGGCGGCGCACCGTCTGTGCATTAAACGATGCCCAACCGGGGGATTGAATCCCATGAGAACGCCTCGCATCAGGTTGTATTTCGGCGCGATCGCGATCCTATGTCTCCTGACCCTGATGCTTTTGCGCCCGTCGGGAATGTCTGGCCCCGTCTTCCAAAGAACGGTCGATCGCCGTGCCGGCTCCGCGACCGGCGCCTGGGAAGCCGACTTCGAGATCAGGGACGCGCTTCCGCGGCTTTGTGTCCAGACCCGCTTTGAGAAAAAAGCGGGGCGCTTGCATCTGGATTGCGTAGACAAGAACGGCGCTCCGTTGTTCTCCAATTTTCTGATCACGCCGGGGGTCAAAAGTTTCAGCTGCGGATCCAACGTCCAAGGGACTTACACGCTCCGAGTCCGGGAGGATGGCGTTTCAGGATGGTATCGCATCGAAGCCGCTTCGAGAGCCGGCGTGACGCGCTGGCAGAAGTCGATGGCATTCCTCCTCTCGCTCCTCGCTCTGAGCGCGGGTGTGGAGGCGTGGCAAGTGCGCCGCAGGCGAAGGGGCCTGGCCGCGCCGGCCTACGTGTCGGCGCGCATCGCGCGCCTTTTTTTGGGGCTTGGACTGTTCATCCTGTTCGTTTACCTGCTGCTCCATGAGGGCGGCCACGCGTTGGCCTCGATGGCCTTCGGCAGCTTCGATCTGCAGCGGAGCGATTTCTTCGGACTTTCCGGCTCGCCCCATTCGGGCATCAAGCCCTGGGTCAAACTTCCGGCTTGGCAGGGCGCCGTCCAATCCGCTGCCGGGCCCCTGCTTCCAATCCTGACCGGATACGCGCTTTTCGCCTTTTGGCGGTCGCGCCGGGGGACCGCCCTCAGAAGCAGGCGATTCATCGTGGACGTTTTCTGGTCTTTCACGCTGGCCACGCTACTCGTCTCTCCCCTCGGGCTCGTGTTGCCGATGATCGGCGCGATCTCCGACTCTGATTACAGCGGGTTCGCCAACGCCGGATGGTTAACCCGGTGGCAAGCCGACGGATTGGTGCTGGCCTGCGTGCTGATCAACGGCTACCTGTTCTGGCGCGTTTTTCCCGCGCTCGTGACCATCCGACGAAGACTGCAAACCGGATTGGCGCAGGAAGAAGATCTGCGCTGCGCGTAACGTGCGCCGCGGCAAGTCTCCCCTTACGCCAGGGGCGTGAGCAGGTTGTTCAGGTAGAGCAGGCCGACGGCGCGCACGTCGAGCGTGTGGCCGGCGCGGTACGAGACCACGGTGCCGACGAAGCGGCCGGTATCGATCAGCGCGATCGCGGCCAGCAGGTCCAGCGTGGCACGGTGCCAAGCGGGCTCCAGCGCCTTGCCGCTGCCCTCCTGCACGAAGCGCGGCTCGCCGTAAAACTTGCGCTTGCCGTGGATCAGGATATTGTCCGTGGTGTAACCGAGGTTGCGCGTGTCGGCCATCAGGAACCCGAAAGCCCGCACCATCAGCATCTGCGCGTGCGAGGCGTTCGTGCGCGCAAACGCGCCGTAGCGAAAGCTTTTGGGCGTCACATCGAAGACGATGCGCTGCTTGCCGATCACGGATTTGAAATCGATCGCCACGTCGAGGCGCAGCTTCTTTTCGCCTTTTTCCGGAGGGAGGAACGTCAGGAAATCACCGCGGTCGCCGCCGAAGGTCACCGGCTCTTTGACCGTCACATAGCGCGCGGGCTCGTCGCGCTCGACGATGCCGCACTGGTCGATCGCCTCCACCAGATCCATGCTGCTGCGCGCAAACAGCGGGGGATCGCCGGCGTTGGTGCTGATGACCACGTCGTCCACGCCCATGCCGAGCCGCAGCGCGACGATGTGCTCGACCATGCGCAGGTAGTTGTGGGGGTTGCCGCTGCGCAGCACGATGTTGCGCGCCGAGGTCCACACGTTGCGGATCGTCACATGCGTCTTCAGCTGCTCGGCGAGGTCGGTGCGGTCGATCCACCAGCCGTATTCGTCCGACGGCTTGAAGGTCAATGTACGCTGCGCACGCCCGGAAAAAGTTCCGGGTCCCGTGACGGACCGCTCGCCGCCGAGCGTGGTGCGCCGCGGGGAATACCCGGCATCGCCTTCACACAGGTCCGCCACATCGACCGGCTGCGCCTGAAACCGTTCATGCGCCTGGCGCACCGCCTGGGTCTCGCCCAACAGAATCCGCCCGAGCGGATACGAAAAATCCATACTGCGCTCTCTCCCTCGCCCTATTTCGCGCCATTCGGCTGAGCCGTCTTCGTGGCCTTCATCTTCTCGTAGGCCGAGAGGGGCTTGCCCGCCTCGGGCTTGTTTTCCGTCTTGATGCCGGCCTGATCGAGCATCTCCTTGAGATGCTTCACGTAAGCCTCGCCGCCGCCCCTCTGATAGCCGGTCCGGCCGAGCTGCTTGCCGTCCGCGTCCAGCAGAAAGATCGTGGGATAGCCGCGGACGCCATACTTGGCGGCCAGTTCCTCGTTCTGCTTCCTCGTCTTCGATGAGATCTTCTTTTGATTGGGGAAGTCGGCCTCAAACAGGATCAGGTTGTCGGCCGCGAACTTTTCGAAGACCTGCGTGTCCAGCGACTCCTCGCGCAGCTTCATGCACCAGCCGCACCAGTCGCTGCCCGTGAAGAACGCGAGAATCGGCTGTTTGAAAGCCGCGGCCTCTTTCTTGGCCACCTCGAAATCGTCGACCCATCCCTTGGTCTTCTCGGGAACAACATCCTTCTTGGCCCACGACTGAGCCTGGACGCACGCGGCCATCAGGCAAACCAATGTCATACCGATCATCTGCTTCATCCCGACACCCCTTTCTTGCGTTCCCTTACGCGCCGGCCAACCTTGCGGCCAACCGCGGCAGGCCGGGATCCCGCGCGCCCAGCGTCACAAGCGCCCCACCCGGGACCGCTCGCGCGCGCATTTGGACCTCGGCCGCCTCTAAAGTCTCAAGAAGCGTCACTTTAACACCTTTTTCCGTGAGCTGTGAAGCCAAAACGTCGCTCCCGACACTCCGGTCCGCCGTGCCTCCGGCATCATAAACCGGCAACAGGAAAAGCGTGTCTTCCGGACGGCACACCCGGGAGAAGACGGCCACCAGGCCCTCCAGCATTTTACGCAGCGGCGCATAGCCGTGCGGACGCCAGACCGCGCACACCCCCTTCGGGAACGCCGCCGCCAACGCGGTCCACGCGGCCGCTAATTTCTCCGGATTATGCGCGTAATCGTCCACCACCGCCGCGCCGCCGCACGTCCCGACCCGCTGCAGCCGCCGCTCGACGCCGCCGAAGGCCCGCAGCGCGGCGGCCAGCCGGGCCGGCTCCGCGCCCAGAGCCCGCGCCATGCGCACCGCGTGCCACGCGTTGTAGACGTTGTGCGCGCCCGGCATCGGCACCAGATACTCGACGCCCTCGAAGGTGAAACAGCCATTCCAGCCCTCCAGCCGCAGGCCTTCCGGACGTCCCTCCTCCTGCCGGCCATCGATCACCACGCCCGGCACGCGGTCCCGGAAGGAGGAGAAGAGCGACAGCGTCTCGTCGATGCCGAAGTGATCGGCAGACGCGTTCGTGATGACCGCATGCTCCGGACGGAACACCATCAGCGACTTGTCCGACTCATCCGCCTCGATCACCGCCCACGCCCCGGCCCCCTTGCGGACCGAGCCGATCCGCGTGCCGCCCGCGCCCCAGCCCGCCACCGCCGCGCCGTTCACCACCAGCGGGTCAAACCCGGCGCCTTCAAGGAGACATCCCAGCATCGCCGTCACGGAACTCTTGCCGCAGGTCCCCGTGACCGCGATCAGGCGCCGTCCCTCAACGACGCGCTCCAGCTCCGCCGCGCGGTGCACCACGGGAATGCCCTGCGCCTGGGCCTTGACGACCTCGGGATTGTCCGCTTCGATCGCGCTGCTGACCACCAGGCGCGCCGTCTGCGGCGTCACGCCCGAGCCGTCCTGCGGGAACAGCCGCACGCCCTGCCGCGCCAGGCACGCCAGGGTCTCGGTCATATCGCCGGTGTCCAGCAGCCGGTCCGAGCCCGTGACCTCCGCGCCCTGGTCCAACAGGGCCTGCGCCAGCGCGCTCATGCCCACGCCGCCGATCCCCGACACATGCACCACTTCGCTCATTGCAATTCCTCTCTCTGGCCGACGCCCTCGTCCAGCCAGGCCAAACCGTCCGGCCGGCGCGCGCGCAGCCAGCCCGCCACGCCGACGAGCACGCCGAACCACGCCCACACCATCCACGGCGCCCACTTCGCGATCCGGACGTTGCCGCCCGGACACGCGGCCGTCACTTCCGCCGTGCGCACCATGACCAGCGTGAAGAAGCCGGCCGCGTGGTTGAAGATCGAGGCCGCCCACTCACTCAGCAGGCTCGCCGCCATGCCCAGGCACCCGGCCACCACGATGAAAAACGAGCACGGGCCTATCACCAGATTCGCGAACAGGCCGCCCGGTGTGAAACGCCCGAAATAATACGCGGTCAGCGGCACCGACGCAAGCCACGCCGCCAGCGACACGGCCAACGAGTCGGCCAGGAACTGCACCGCCGTCTTGAGCCAACGGAGCCGGCGCGCCCGCCCCCGTTCCCCCGCCGCCGCCAGAAGCCGCGCCTGCGTCTCCATCCGCTCGATGCGGCACACGTGCCGCGCGATCGCGCAGAAAGGCTTACAGAAGACCACCAGCCCGCCCATCACGACAAACGAGAGCACGCAGCCGATGTCGTAGATCAGCCACGGATGAAGCGCGTGCACGATGACCGCCGCACCCGCCAGCGCGGCGATTCCGCTCGGCTTGCGACCGATCAGCGGTGCCGCGAAATAGAGCACCGCCATCAGGCAGGCGCGCACTGCGCTCGGGCGCGCGCCGGTCGTCACCGTGTAGAAGATCAGCAGCGGCGCGACGAACACGATCCAGTAGGTGCGCGGCACGCCCAGCGAGGCCACGGCCAGCACCAGCACCGACGCCACCAGCACAATGTGCAGCCCCGAGATCGCGAACACGTGGATCGTGCCCGAATCCACAAACACGCGCCGCATGCCCGCCGACATCGCATGCCGGCTGCCCAGCAGCATCGCCAAGTTGAGCGCGGGTATCTCGCCCCAGGACTCGATGCCGATCGTCACGCGCGCCGCAGCCAGCCGCCGGGCCCGCTCCACGCGGGCGGTCCACGAGCCGGCATCGGTGACGGCCAGGCGCCGCGATCGCCCCTCCCCGGCGTTCACGCTCAGCATCAGCAGCCCGTTGCGGCCTTTCCTGATCTTGCCGCTGCCGGCCAGGCGCCACACTTCGCCGGGCTGCGGCGAGGTTCCGCCTTCGCCGGGACGCGCGCCGAACCAGGTGATCTCCACCGGCAGTTGGCGGCATCTGAACGGCCCCGCCTCACACCGGAAGCGCTCGCCCCGGAAAGTGTACTTGGCCGAACGGCCCCGCAGCGGGGTCACCGCGACCTCAGGCCCGACCCGGCACACGTACGTCTGCTTCGGCGGCAGCTCGCGAAACTGCCGCGCCTCCTCGCCGCGGCCGTCGCGGTCGCGTGCCGCGAGACCCCATCCCAGCGCGACGGTCAGCAGCGCGGCCAGGGCGGCGCGCCGCCCCCCGCGCGCGGTCCACGCCAGCGCGGCGGCGCAGCCCAGCGCGGCCCCGGCCGCCAGCGGCCACACACCGCACCGGTAACCGCACACGATGCCGGCCAGGAACAAAACGGCACCCCCCACCAGCGGCTGTCGCCGATGTTGAGCCATTCCCTTTTCGACAAAGCGCCGAGAGCGATCCGCTATAGACATGGGTGCCGCCTCCTTGGCTTAAGGCTTCACTTTAACATATCTTTTGGGCGTCACGCAAAACCTGCGTGCAAGCCGCGACGCTTTCGGGCCCTCTGCGGTAGGGTCGGATCTCCGAGCCGACCGTTGATGGGGATCGGAAGGCCAAATAGAAACGCCCCTGGTTGGCAACCCCATATCATCGCCCCGCGCTTGCCGGGCCCTTCGCCAATCCGGTATAGTGAAGTCACTCGGACGAGGGTATTACGGTCATGCGGGGCTTAGTCCCCAAGGAGAACGCAATGAAAAAAGGACTCTCACGTCGCCTGTTGCTTCAGCGCCTCGCGCAAACCGCCGCCGCGTGCGGCCTCGGAACCGCCGCCGCGCCCCTGCGGGCCGCCGACGAAAAACCGAAGCCTGGGCTCACGGTCGGCATCTCGACGCTCGGCTTCACCGGACACACCAATGCGGAACTCGCCAAGGAGTTGGCGGCGGCCGGCTTTGGCACCATCCAGCTGTTCTTGCTCCAGAAGGACAGCAATTTCTGGAAGTACAACAGCCGCGCCGACGTCTCCAGCCTGACCCCCGCGCGCTGCAAAGAGATCGCCGCGACCTACCGCGACGCGGGGCTCGAGATCCACAGCATCGGCGTCTACACCAACCTCATGCACCCCGACGAGGCCGAGCTGAACGCCAACCTCGCCTACTTCGAAGCCATGATGGAGATCGGCGGGCACATGGGCGTGCGCGCGTTCGTCAGCGAGGCGGGCCACTACTACAACGATCAGGTGCCCGCGCCGCATGTGCCGCTGGAGTTTCAGGACGAAGCGTGGCCGCGCATGGTCGCCACCGGACGGCGGCTCGCCGAGCTGGCCGCCAAACACGACGCCAAGGTGCTGTTCGAGCCCTATTTCCAGAGCTTTTTCGCGAGCGCCAAGCGCGTGCGGCTCTTCATTGAAGAGGTGTCTTCGCCGCGCGTCCGCGTGCTGCTCGACCCGGCCAACCTGATCGAGCTCAACGACCTCGACGAGATGTTCGCGCAGCTTGCGCCGTGGATCGACTGCCTGCACGCCAAGGACCGCAAGCACCACACCAGCCGGGGCGTCGCCGCAGGAAAAGGCGATGTGGACTACAAACGGTTCGTGACGCTGGCGGCCGAGCGCACGCCGAAGGCGCCGCTGATCCTCGAATACGTGGGGCCGAAAGACTATCCCCAGGCCCGCGCCCACCTTCTCGGCGCGATGCAGGCGTGCGGCATCCCCGAAGCGAAACGCTGACCCTTTGAGGTTTAATAAACTCTGATCAACATTCCGTAAAACGGGGAGAGATAACCTGAAGCATCCTGCGTTACGCGCGCACCGTTGTAACGGATGCGGCCCAGCTGGTCGGCGGTGAGCAGCGGCTGGGTGCGGAACGAGGTCGGACCGAGCGTGCCGGTGAGGGCCAGCTGGCTGCTCCACGCGTCGGCCGTCTGCGCCGAGAACAGGATCTGCCCGCTGCCGAGGTCGATCGTGCCGGCGGACGAGACGGTCAGCGAGGCGAAGGTGTTGGTGGTGGCGCCGGTCTCGAGGGTACCGCCGTCGACCACCAGCGCGGAGGCGCTGGAAATCACGCTGTGGGTGCCCAGCGCCAGCGCGCCGCCGCGGACGGTTGTCGTGCCGGAATAGCGCGTCGGATAGGCGAGCGTCAGGCGGCCCGCGCCGTCTTTGACCAGCGCGACCGGCCCGTAGATCGTGCCGCCGTACGTCGTGTCGACCGCCTGGTTCACGGTCAGCGTGGAGACCGAGGCGCTGCGGTTGGTGATCATCGCGTTGAGCCCCGTGTTGCCGCTGTTCTTCAGCGCGCCGACCGTCTGGTCGAACCCGTTCAGGTCCAGCCCGGTGTATTCGCCGTTGTTCGAGTCCGCCCAGTGGACATCGAGCACCGTGGCGGTGGGCAAGGCGTCGGAGATTCCCAGAAGCAGCGTGCCGCGCGTGAGGTCGGTGCTGCCGCCGTAGGTGTTGTGCGCGCGCAGCTCCACGCCGCGCGTCCGGTCTCCGAAATAACTGCTCGTGCGGATCGCATAGGTGGCGGCCCCGTCGTCGATCACCCCGCTGATGATCAGGTGGCCGCCGTTCTGCGCGCCGAAGCGGGCCTGGTTCGAGCCCAGCATGACCGGGCCGGCCCATTCGGCCGTGGCGTTGGCCGCGGACTGCAAGGCGCCGCGGTTCGTGCTGGGGACCGTCGGCGGCGGCGGTTCGGGCGTGATGCCCGCGCCGTTGACGGTGACGGTCTCGTTCGAAACGGCCACGCCGTCGCCGAGCTCCAGCTGGCTGCCGGTCAGCACGACCGTCCCGCCGGCCGTGCTGCCCAGACCGTGGCGGTCGGTGATGCGCAGCGCGCCGGCATTGACCGTGGTCACGCCGTCGTAGGCGTTCGACGCGGTGACCAGCACCACGCCGAGCCCGTGGGTCGCGAAGGGCCCGGGGCCGACCAGCGGTCTGTTGACCGTAAGCAGGTTTGTGAGGCTGGCCGTCATCAGCGTGCCGCCGCCGGCCGCCAGGGTGATGCCGCGGTTGTTCACCGCAAGCGTGTAGTTGGTCTCGAACCTGAGCGTGCCGCCGTCGAACACGATCTGGTCCTGCACGAAGGCCGAGGGATATGCGCCCAGCGCCGCTTCCGACGCGATTTTCAGCGTGCCGCCTGCGAGGTAGGTGCGGCCGGTGTAGACGTTGACGTTGTTCAGGGCCAGGGTGCCGAAGCCGGCCTTCGTGAAGTCGCACCCGTTGGTGATCATGCCGTCGAAGGCGCACACCTGGTTGCCCCGCACGCGCAGCGAGACGGCGGCGCCCGACGCGTTGGTCAGCACCAAGTCGTTCGTGCCGACCAGTCCGCCGAAATTGACCACCGTGTTGGTGCCGAACGCCAGCGTGCCCATCGGGCCGTCGCCGGTGTTGAACGTGGAGTCTCCGATCACGAGCGGCCGATCCAGCAGCAGCTCTCCTTCGATGACGCTCGTCATGCCGGTGTGGGTGTTGGATGAGGAGAGTGTCAGGCGCGCGGGCCCTCGCTTGTCGAGGTTCAAGCGCCCGTCGAGGGCCCCATTGAACGTGTAGGCCGAGGTCGCGTTCACCGTCAGCGTCACATAATTGGTGGCCGAGTTCCCGATCTTCCGGACCATCGTGCTGCCATCCGCCGTGATTCCTTTGACGGTCTGGTTGAACCCGTTCAGGTCGAGCGTCGCATAGGCCACGTTTGAACCGTTGCCGAGCCGGACCACCGTGTTGGTCGGCAGGCGGTCGTTCCCTCCGTCCAACCGCAGCGTGCCCACCACAAGCTGCGTCTCGCCCTTATAGGTGTTGGTGCCGGACAGAATGATCGGGCCGCCGGGATCGGCGCACCGCACCACCAGCGGGAACGTGTTGGCGCCATCCTCGATAGAACCGGACACGATCAGCTCGCCGTTGGCGGGATTCACGCCAATGCGGGCGTCAGAGGAACCGATCACAATCCTGCCGGCCCACGTGTTGGTTCCGGCCTGAACCTGGAGGGCCCCGTTGTTGTTGCCTTTGCCGAAAATCGTGACGGTTTCGCCCGTGACCGTAATGCCACCCGCCAATTCAAGCCAGTTCCCGCTCGCCACCGTCGTGCCTCCCGCGGTGGAGCCCAAAGCCCGGCTGTGGGCGGCACGCAAAATACCGGTGCTCACCGTGGTCTCGCCGTCGTACGTGTTGTCACCGCCCAGCACCAAGGTCCGGGAATTGCTTCCGCCCGCTTTCGTCAAGCCGCCGCTGCCGCTCAACGCCCCGTTCAGGAATAGGTTCCCGGACACCGTCCCGACGGTGCGGGTGTCGTTTAAGATCATGTCGAAGCCCACCACCTGGGTCTCAGCATCGTTGTTGACGACGGAGCCGCCGAGCGTGATCCGGTTGCCCGAAAGCGAGAAGGCCCCGGCCGTGCTGTTGAAGGTGATGCCGGCATACGCGGTGTCCGCCGCCGTGTCGTTCACGTTGGTCAGGCGCTGCAGGCCGCCGAACACCAGCGCCTCTCCGCCGGCCAGCGTCGTGCCGTTCCAGTTGGCGGGCGTGCTCCAGTTGTCGTCCGTTCCACCGCCGTTCCACGTGGCTTGTGCGGATCCGTCCAAAACCAGACCAAACGCCAACACGCATGCCGCCGCAACCGTCCACACGTTCCAGTTATTCATAGGCCGACCTTTCTTATTTTAATCGCACGCGATCCGTAAAAATCGTAGATTCAGCATTATATTACCCGATTTCCCCCGATCCTGTCACCCGCTCATCGCGCGGGTGTGATTTTACTTCGTTGAATCCGCACCCGAAGAAAGAGTCGGGAGGGAGGAGTTAGAAGTTCTAACACGTTGAAAGCAAAAATAACTTGTACGATTCGACAAGCGTGAATCTACGTGTTTTCCAACTCCTCCTTGGGGCCTCATGGCGTCCTTGTGCCGGACGACCGCGGGTTGCTCAAGAAATAGAGATAGCCGTCCTCCGCGCCTCCGATGAAGTCGGGAATGCCGTCGGCGTCGAAGTCCACGACGGTCGGGCTCACGTCGTGCCCCTCGATGTTTTTGATGTGCAGATGCCCCTTGTTCGCGAAGCGGAAGCGACCGTCCGAAGGCTCCGTCTGAAGCCAGAGCTCGGCATTCTTCGAGTTGATCAGGATGTCGAGCCTGCCGTCGCCATCCCAGTCCGTCATGCAGAGCTTGCGGCGGCCGCTGCGCCCGCCCATGTTTTTGTTGAACTGCAGCGGCTCGCCCTTCTCGTTGGTGAAGACCCGCTTCGGATGGAGCAGCACGCGCCGGCCGCCGCGCAGGGCGCGTTCGAAGAACGCCAGATACCCCTCCTGATCCAGCATCACGAGGTCGACCAACCCGTCCTTGTTCCAGTCCACGGTGACCGGCGTCGTGCGCCACTGGGTCAGCAGCGCCTTGCCTTCCGGTTTCATCCAACCCCACGCCAGCGCGGGCTGCGGGCCCTCCCACTCGACCTCGACCGGCTGGGCCGCGGCCAGCCGAGGCGCCGCACGCGTGCCGACGTTGCGATACCAGACCACCTTGCCCAGAATCGAATTCGCCACGATGTCCGGCAGCCCGTCGCCGTCCCAATCCGCCACCGTCTGCGTCGTATAACCCCACTTGGCTTCGCACGGCCCCTGGATGCTGCCGTTCGGTCCCGCCATGATGCGCAGCGTCTGATCGCCAGCCGACAGGCGCCGGGGCTCGCCCCATTTCGGCTTCGCGACGCCTTTGCCGCTGAGGTTCTCGATGAAGGCGATGTAGCCCGCCGTGTTGCCGCAGATCAGGTCCCAGTCGCCGTCGCCGTCCCAGTCGCACCCCACCGGCGTGACCAGCGCGCCGAACTTCACGTCCTGCGCCTCCTGCCGGAAATAGCGCGGCGCCTGAAAGAGCGGCGCGCCGTCCGGGCCACGCGCGCCGGTGTTCTCGATGAAGGCCACCCGCCCGTCCTCGTCGCCGCAGATCAGGTCGAGGTCCCCGTCGCCGTCCCAGTCGATCGCCGTGGGGGTGATCATCTCCAGATCCATCGCCAGCGGCTGGCCGTCGGCCCGCTTCACGCGCACGCCCGCCGCATAGACCGGCTGCTTGCGCGTACCGGTGTTCTGGAAGTAGGTGAAGCCGTCCAGAAACTCCCCGCACAGGATATCGAGGTCGCCGTCCCCGTCCCAGTCCGCAAAATTCGGCGACGGGCAACCGAACACCTGCAATACCTGGCCGCCCGCCTCGACCGTCCGCGGTTCCTCGTACGCCGGCACAGCGGTCGTGCCGCGGTTGCGGAGCACGTAGACATAGCCGCGCAACGGACCGTTCGTCCAGGTGCCCGCCGCGTTGTACGCGTTATCCCAGCCGTACGCCTTCCAGTCGCCGACGCCGACGATCAGATCCTGCGCGCCGTCGCCGTCATAGTCCGCGTAGCGCCACAAATTGGCGCGCACGGCATTTGAATGGATGTTCGATTTGAGGCCCTCGATCTTGACGCCATTCGCAAACCCCGAATCCTTGAAACCGGGATAGGCGGTGCCCGGCGAAAGCACCTGCGGCTGGCCGTCCACATCACTCACCTGCGCATTGCCCGGTGCCGGGCTGATCCAGCGCCCCGGCTTGAATACAGGCATCGGGTTCCGCTCGCCCTTGGGCGTGGGATTCTCGAAAAAATAGACGCCGTTGTAGGGCTTGTCGGGGCAGGCCACCGCGAGGTCGAGGTCGCCATCGCCATCGAGGTCCATCGGGAGCGGCCAAGCCCAGAGTCCGACGCCGAGGTCCACCGTCAGCCCCGGGTTGTTGTAGTCGAGGCGCTCCAGTGCGCCGTCGAGGCTCAGCCCCAGCACCAGCAGGCCGCCCGACCAGTTGCCCTGCGGCAGAGACAACTTCTCACCCGCCTTCAGCGCACGGGTGAACACCTGGAGGGACGTCCGCCCGCCGTCGGTATAGCGGAAGGAAAAGCCCTGCGGCTTCCAGCCCGAAAGGTCGATGCCGGCCTGACCGGGCACCGTGGCGAGGTGTGCAGACACATTTCTGCGCGCCTCGACCGTGATCTCGGCGCGCCCGCCGCCCGCGGTCTGCGTGTACGTCCATCCGGCCGACTCTTTCGGCAGCTCCGCCCACACGTAGTCCCGATTCGAAAAGGCGCGCTTTCCGTTGGTCAGCGGCTGCAGCGTCCAGCCGCTGCCCGTCACGACCAGCCCGTCCGCCTCCACGCGTTGCGCCGCTTCGTCGGCAGAGGCCACCGCCGCGCACAGAACACCCAAAATCGCCATCCGTTTCATTTCTCGTTTCCCTCTCTGTTATGCCGTGTGCGTGTCGCTCACGAGCCCATCGCGCCGGACGACCGGCGCGCCACCACCCAAAGTGCCGTGCGCGTCCCCGCGCACGGGCCGTCCACGCCTAGACTCCTGCGCACTCTTCTTCCATGATCGCCGACTTCCAGCGCGGAGCTGTGATCCCCGCCTTGTCCGGATTCTCCCAAACGTACTTCACCTGATAAACATACTCTCTCACACTCCGGATGATGTGATCATACGGCTCGTGTTGCCAGATTGCACCGCTCCGGCCCAAAATCCGATTCAGCGCTTTCGCCGTGAAACACGTCCATCCGTGCACGATTTTTCCAAGCGCCCACCTGCCTGCCGGCTCCACGATCACATGGACGTGATTCGGCATCACACACCACGCATGCAGACGATAGCGCATCCCGTCAAAGAACGACACGGCGTCCGCCACGCACTTCGCGCAAGCAGCTTCGCGCAGCAGGCAGCCCCCGCAACCCTGGTCCAGATACGCATTCACCTTATCCGAAAACATCCCTCGCAGGTCGTTAACGTCCGCTTCGGTCAAGGCCCCATGCGCCGTCCGCAACTGAGCCGCGAGCGACTCGCGTTCCTCCAACCAACGTCGCCGTTGCGAGGCAGGCACCGAATCTGCCAACCGGAAACAGACGTGATAGATCGCCTTTTCAGCCGACCAGTGCGGCAACAATGGCCCGCTCGACACCTTCAGCGACCCCCAATCGGGCGCGACGCACAGGTCACTGAGTGTGGTGCCAGACAGATAGCCCATCGTTCCCTCCGTTGAGTCGCACGGCTCAGTCCACGGCCCCAGCGCGCCGGAGGACCGGCGCGCCACTTCCAAAGTGCCGTGCGCGTCCCCGCGCACGGGCGGTCCACGCCGAGACTCCTGCTATTCCCCCAATTTTCCCGGGTCCAGCACCACGTGCCGGACCTTCGCCCGCTTCCACGTGTAGGTGATGTGCACGCGGCCGTCCGCCGCCTGGATGACTGCCGGATAGGAGAACTCGCACTTCTCCTCGGTTTCAAGATCCAGCACCCGCTGCCATACAAGGCCGTCCTTGGAGAGGGCCACGGACAACGGCGAGCGGCCCTTCTCGACCGGGTTATACACGATCAGATGCCGGCCGTCTTTCAGGGTCAGCGCGTCGGTGCCCGCGTTCGGGTTGGGCAGGTCCAGCAGCGTCATCTCGCCCCACGTGGCGCCGTTGTCCGTCGAGAAAATAGAGAAGACCCGCTTCTCCTTCGTCCGGCCGACCATCTGCAGCTTCGAGCCCGGATGGACCAAAAAGCTCGGCTGGATGGCGTTGATCGTCCGGCCGTGCAAGGGACCGGTCCGCGTCCATGTCACGCCGTCCTCGCGCGTGGTCTCGACGTGCACGAGCCACGGCCCGTACTCCGAACTGGCGCCGCACAGCAGGCGACCGTCGTCCAGCAGCAGCGGCTTGTTCTTGATGGGCCCGATCATGCCGTTGGGCAGGCGGACCGCCGTCGACCAGGTCTGGCCGCCGTCACGCGAGGTCCGGCGCTCGCCCCACCACCACGTGCAGTCCGGCCCGACTTTGTAGAACAAGACCAGCGTTCCGTCTTTCGCCGCATGCAGCACCGGATTCCAGCAGGGATAGCGCAGCGTCTCGCTCTGCACGCCGTTCGCCACCTCGACGGCCGGCGTCCAGCGGCCCTGCACCTGTCGCGACGACCAGATCCCGACGTCCTTGCCGCCTTCGCGCGTGCCGCCGAACCACGCCGCCACGAAGCCGCCCGGCACCTCCGCCACGGTCGACGCGTGGCACGAAGGCGTCGGCATCGGGTCGTTCACAAACTCCGCCGCTTTGACCGCGCCGCCGGCTTCGACCGCAACGGCCCGCCACGCGAGCGCCAGAACCGTTCCTGCACATGCCCCTCTGATTTTCATGTTATTCCCTTTCATGGTCCTAAACTCCGGGACGGATAGCCGACTCCGGACGGTCTCTTTTCCGCACGGCCGCAGACAGCACGAACCCCGTCACAAAGATCACGGAGGTGCCCAGCACGATCGACAGGTTTTTATGGAGCGTCAGCGGCAGCGGGAGATCCTTCTGGAGGACGCTGATCCACGCGATCACCAGGACGCCCAAGACCGCGCCCAAGACCGCCTCGGGATTGCGCGCCCGTTTCGCGAAATAGCCTAGCAGGAAGAGGCCCAGCATGCCGCCGCTGAACACCGACGAGAGCATCCACCACGCGTCCAGCGCGCTCTTGACCCGCATCATCGCCAGCGCGCAGGCCACGCCCAGCGCGGCCAGGGCGAGCGTGCCCAGCTGCAGCACGCGCAGGCGCTGCCGGTCATCCGCGCCGGGCCGCAGATAGCGCAGGTAGTAGTCGGTCATCACGACGGTCGCCCCGCTGTTGAGGCTCGTCGAGACCGTGCTCATGCCAGCCGCAAAAATCGCGGCGATCATCAACCCGGTGATGCCCTTGGGCAGACCGGCGACGATGAAATACGGCAAGATCTGGTCCGGCCGCGCCTGGATCTCCGGCGGCAGCAGCTCGGGCCGGGCCTGGTAGTAGGCGAACATCGCGGTGCCGATCGCGAAGAAGAGCAGCGACACCGGCACGTAGAGCAGCGAGCCGAAGAGCGTCGAGCGAACGGCGTCGCGCTGGTTGCGGGCCGTCATGTAGCGCTGGATGTAGTTCTGGTCGATCCCGTAGTTCTGGAGATTGATGAACACGCCGTAGACCAGGCAGACCCAGAAAGTCTCGCTGCCCCAGTCCGTCAGGCTCCAGCTGCCGAGGCTGAACTTGTCCGCCGCCGTGGCGATCTCCCACGCCTGCCCGACGCCCCCGGGCATGGAGAAAAGCAGCACGCCCAGGCACAGGAAGGTGCCGGCGATAAGTACGATCCCCTGCACGGCGTCGGTCCAGATCACGGCCCGGATGCCGCCCATCATCGAGTAGAGCAGCGTGCCGAGGCCGGTGATCACGATGATCAGCGGGATGGACCAGCCCAGCAGCGCGTTCAGCGGCAACGCCAGCAGATACATGATCGTCCCCATGCGCGCCACCTGCGTCACCAGATAGCAGAGCGAGGCATAAACCCGCGCCCACGGGCCGAAGCGCGTTTCCAGATAGCTGTACGCCGAGACGCAGTCCAGGCTGCGGTAGAGCGGCACGAAGAAACGGATGGCCATCCACGAGGCCACCGGGATCGCGAGGCTGAACACGAACGCGTTCCAATTCCCAGTGTAGGCTTTGGCGGGCAGGCCCAGGAAGCTGATGCTGCTGACGAACGTCGCGAAGATCGACATGCCCACCGCCCAGGCGGGCAGATGTCCGGCGCCGGAAGTGAAGGCTTCCGACGCGTTCGCCTCCTTGCGAAAATAGAACGAGCAGCCGAACAGGATGATACCCACCATGTAGGCGACGAAAACCAGCAGGTCGACGAGCGGAAGTTGCATGAGGTCCTCGGAGCTGAAAAATGCAGATCCAGCGGCGCAGGCCAGGCCCGCGCACGCTTCAAGACTGTCCTTAATCTTTCTTCACCTTCACACCGAGGCTGGCCAAGCGGCTGCGGATGATCGCGCGCTCCTCCTCGCGGAACCGGCTGAAAGGCTCGGCCATAATGTCGCTGCAAATGCCCATCAGGTCAAGCGAGCATTTGACGCCCTTGAGAAAACTGGAGACGTGCCGTCCCACGCCGTAGAGCGAGCCGCTGATCGTCATCACACGCTCCTGCAGGCGCACGACCGCTTCCACGTCCTTAGCCGAAGCCGCCTCGTAGAGGTCCACGAAGAGCTGCGGAAAGAGGTTCGCGCCGCCGCAGACTCCGCCGTGGCCGCCCATCAGCACCACCTCGCCCAAGGCCTCCTCAGGGCCCATCAGGATCGAGAAGTCCGGGCGGTCGCGCAGCAGGTGGCGCACCGTGTTGAAATAGACGATGTTCGCGGAGCTGTCCTTGAGCCCCACGATGTTGGGCACATCGGAGAGCATCCGCGCCGTATACGGGTCGATCATCACCTTGGTGTGCGACGGCATGTTGTAGAGA
This sequence comes from Kiritimatiellia bacterium, assembly GCA_035353175.1. GTDB lineage: Bacteria > Verrucomicrobiota > Kiritimatiellia > RFP12 > UBA1067 > DAOPZC01. The sequence continues at coordinate 65,601 of DAOPZC010000010.1, forward strand.
AAGAGCGGCAGCGGCGAGCGGTTCGCCAGATGCGTGTAGTACTCCACCAGCTCCGGCTGGCCGGGCGCGAAATAGTAAGGCGGCGCAGCCACGATCGCCGCCGCGCCGGCCTTCTCGGCCGTCTGCGCCAGGCGCAGGCTCTCGGGAAACACCGTGTCGGTCACGCCGACCATCACGGGCACGCGGCCTTTGACCTGCCGGCAGACGCGCCTGACCAGCTCGTGCCGCAGCTCATAGCGCAGATCCGGCGCTTCGCCGGTCGTGCCCAGCAGAAAAAGGCCGTGCACGTGCCCGTCCAGAATATGCTCGACCAGCCGCTCGAGGCCTTCGCAGTCCAACGTGTCGTTGTCCAACAGCGGGGTGACCATCGGCGGCACCACCCCTCTCAACGGTTTCGGCAACATCGCATGCGTCCTTTCGTCCAATTCGTTTACCTCACGGTCACCAGCGTCCCGACCAACGGCGGCTCGGGCCCCGTCTCGGGCGTAAAAGCGAGATAGGCCGGCGTGAAGAGCCCGGACAGGGCCGCCTGCCGGCTGGCGTCCCCCGTCCGCCGCCACAGCACGCCCTGCTCGACATCGGTGAAAAACAGCCGGCCATCGACGACGTCCACATCCAGATAGTTGCGCCAGTCCCCCAGGTCCAGCAGCTTGTAGGAGGAGGACAGATTGCCGCCGGCCGCACTCCACCAGAAGTCCTGCATGCCGTTTCCCGAGAACAGGATCCCGGGGCCGCTGATCGACGCGTTGCCCGCGGCCGGCACGTAGGAGCCCGAGGCGTCGTAGTGGCACGCGCTGGCGTTGCCGATCGTCAAGGTCGCCTGCCGCGCACCGTCGGAGCCGAACTGATAGAGCGTGCCGGTGCTCTGAAACAGCGCGTTGGTCCGGTTGAACCACGCCGTGCAGTAGACGCGGCCCGCGCCGTCCACCGCCACGCCGTGGCAGTCGAGCAGCGTGTTGCCCGGCACGCAACTCGAGACGTCGGCAAAGACCGAGACTTCGCGCGTCCTGACGCGCACCTGATAAACCGTCTCGCCGAAGCTGTTCGTCGCGTAGTAGCCGTTGGTCGCCACATTGGCCCAAGCGGCATTGTTTCCGGGCAGATAGAGCGTGCGCGCGTCCGTCACATAGAGGGTGCTACCGTCCGGAGCGACGGCCAGCGCGGTCGGCACGCAGTTGGAGTAGGCGATCTGCGCGAAGTCGAGCGCCACGCCTTTGAAGGTTCCCCACTTGCTGAATTTCAGTATGCGGCCGCCCGCCACGCCCTCTGCGACATACACCGAGTTGCTGTGCGCCGCCAGCCCGCGCGGCTGACGCAGCGGCCGGCCGTCATACGCGGCCCCCTCGCCGCCGGCAAAAGTCCGCTCCCGCTCGACCGCGCCCCCCGCGTCCACCGTCAGACTGCTGACGCGGTTCGAAACGGGCTCGGAGACCAGCAGCCGTCCGACCGTCCCCCGCAAAGGCTCGTCGGGAAGCACGACGATCTGGCGCTGGTTCTTCGGACAGGCGGTCAGCGTCGTCCGCTGCAGCGTTGCCAGATCGAACGCGGAGATGTCGTTGAAATCCCACCGCGCGCCGCAGAGCTGCCCGTTCACCTCAGTGACGCCGAGCCGGTTGCTGGCGTCCGAGACCGTGCGCGTCACGGCGGTCCGCGTCACCGGATCAATCACGTAGGTGGCGTTGTTGTTGGAGGACCCATACACCTTGTTGTCGCGGGCCGAATAGTGAAGACCTTGAATGCCGGAGAGCCCGGAGACCTCGCCCAGAAAGGCCCCGTCCGTTCCACTGAACACATACGCCTTGCCGCTGCTGCGCTCCGAAACCCAGACCGACCCTCCGCCGTCCACCGCCACCCCGCGGGGAACCTGAAAGGTCCAGAGCACCGCGCCGGCCGCATTCGTGCCGGAATTCGCGATGAACAGTCCGCCCTCGCCTGTGACCGGATGATAGCGGTACACGGCGGCGTTGGTGGTCGCGGCGGAAAAATTGGCGCCCGCCGTCGCGTAAATCCACCCCCCGTCAGGAGACGCGCACATGTACTCCACATTCTGTCCAACCGTGGCCAACACGCGCTGGTACGCGCCCGCCGCGTCAAACTCCAGAATGCGCGAGGCGGACGTCGCGAACTCGCCGACGAACACGCGCCGGCCATCACCCGCGATGCCACCGAAGATCTGCATCTTCCCGCCGTAGCTGTTCGTCTTGACGAAATCGCCCTGCGCGCGCCAGACGCCGTCGCTCACCGCATAACGCAGCACGTTCGTCGGATAACACAGCAGCACCGTTTCGGCCCGCGCCAGCGGAGCCCAAACCAAGCAGCCCGCGATCATTCCTCCTGCGGCCCACGCTCTTTTCATACCTCGCTCTCCCCGTTGCAGTCCGTACGACGCCCTGTGCGATGGAAACGCTTTTAAAATACGACAGGACAGCCTGATATCCAAGCGCAAGGATATGGACAACCGTTTCTTAGATATGCACTAGGATTGCACAAGTCAAGGCCTCCGATACGCGGCCCAGCCATCAGGACACCCGCACATGGCGGCAGAGCGCCGCCCCGTTCTCGCCGCCCCGAATAACTTCACACAAAGAGACATTGTGATCGCTCGCGCGCATTGATATACTGGCGAGTGTAAAGCGCGGGTGCATGGGCTGATCGTGCGACGCGGCCCCGCAGGGGGCTGTGCCACAAAAGGTGTCAGAGCGTGGACGATCATGGAAGCTCTCAACCATAGCGGTCTCGCAACCAAAACCAGCTGGATCGCGGCGGTCGCGACCGGCCTCCTCTGTTTGTGGGCGGCGCAGCAGCAGGCCGCCTTGACCGACCGCGACCTGCGCAACGCGCTGTTGAACCAGGCCGTCGCGCTGGCCCAGACCATCAACGCCGAGCACATCTCCGAGCTTTCGTTCACGCCGGCAGACGGGGATCGGCCCGCCTATCAGCGCCTCTGCGCGCAGATGGCCGCGTTCAAAAGCCAAACCCCTTTCAACGGCATCTGGAGCCTGGCCCTCCGGGACGGCAAGCTGATCTTCGGCCCGGAGTCGTACGCACCGGGAACGCCGCTCGCCTCGCCACCGGGGACGCCCTACCTGAAACCGTCTAGCGCCGAATTCGACGTGTTCAAGAACGGAAAGGCCTATGTGAAAGGCCCGCAGAAAGACGAGTACGGCGAGTTCGTGTATGCCGTGGCGCCGGTCCTTGAGCCGCACACCGGCAACGTGTGCCTGGCCGTCGGCGTCGACCTGCTGAGCCGCCAGTGGCGGGCGATCTTGCTCAAGGCCAGCCTCCTGGCCGCGCTGCGGGTCTTGCCGCCCGGCCTGATCCTGCTCGCCGGACTCTGGCTGATCGACAGACGCAAGCGGCTGCCCCCTGAGCACAAAAAGCGGCTGCGCTATGCCGAAGCCGTAACCGTGGCGCTCTTCTTCCTCTCGCTGACGCTGCTGGTCGCCTATGAGTCGCACGCGAAAGCCCACCTCGCCCAGCGGCAGGTTTTCGCGCAGCTGGCCTCCAACCAGGCTCACCGGCTGACCGCGCAGTTTCATCAGGTCCGCGACAACGTGTTGGGCGGGATCTCTCATTTCTTTCGGAGCTCCGAACGGGTCAGCCGCGCCGAGTTCGAATCCTTCGCCGCCACCCTGCTCAGACAGAACGGCGTCTTCGGGATCGGCTGGCTGGAACGCATCAGCCAAGAGGACCGCGAGGCCTGGTCCAGCCACGCCCTGCTCGAGGGTTACCCGAACGCCAAGGTCTGGACACCGCCGGCCGGACTCGGGCCGAGACGGCCCTATGACTTGGAGGGACGTCCGCTGCTGTACCCCGTGCTGCACGCCCTCGAACTCCGCGGCGGAGGTCTCGTCGTCGGCCTCGATGAAGGGGCCTGTCCGACGCGGCGGGCGGCGATTGAGGAGACCGTGCGCAGCGGGCTCACCACCGCCACCCCTCCGCTGCAGCTGCACCTCTCCAGCGGCGGCGACGAAACGGGCCTGCTGGCCTATCGGGCAACCCGCACGGCGGACGGGACCGCCAGGCTGATGGGGATCGCCATGGTCGCCTTCAAGCCCAAGGATCTGCTTCAGGCCCTGCTGGGCCCGGTCCCGCCCGAAGCCCTTTCCTCCCACGTCACGATCCATCAGCTCTCTCAAACCCAGGAGCCCCCCTTGTTTGTGGCGGAATGGGGCCAAAACGGTGACACACAGCAAGGACTCCACATCCGCACGGCCCGCGAGACGGGCATGGTCTTCCCGATCTTCGCCTTCGGGTGCGCCTACGCTCTGACCTGCTCACCGGGCCGGGGCTTCCTCTCCTCCTATCCCGTCGATCCCGTCTGGCCAACCGTCGCGTCCGGCCTGACGATCACCGCGCTCCTGACGCTGCTGACCGTCTTTTTCATCCGACGGCACGCCGACCTCGAATTCCTGGTGGAGCGTCGCACCCAGGCGCTGCGCCTCAGCGAGAACAACTACCGGCTGGCCGAGGAGCGCGAGCACCTCCTCAACCAGATGCTCATGGCGATCCGCAACGTGAACCAGCTGATTGTGCGCGAGCAGAACATCGACAGCCTGCTGCACGCCGCGTGCAGGAACCTGACCGAAACGCTCGGCTACCGCACCGCCTGGATCACCCTGTTCGACGACGGCGGAGCCCTCTCCGCCTTCGCCTCGTCCGGCTTGGGCGACGCCGCCGAGAGCTTCCGCCAGAAAGTCGCGGAGCGGCACTACCCGCCCTGCATCCAAGCCATTCTGAGCGGACAGCGGATCGCCCTCAACCCGCCGTCCGAAGAAGTCTGCCCGTCGCTCTGCGGCGGCGACGCCCCTCGGGAGACGTGCATGGGCATGACCGCCCGGATCGAGTTCGAAAACCGCGTCTACGGCGTGCTGGCCGTCGCCCTGCCCTCCCCGCTCGCCCGTGACCGGATGGCCGCCAGCCTGTTCACCGAGCTCGCGGACGACCTGGGCTTCGCCCTGCACAAGATCGAAACGGCGGACGCGCTGGCGGAAAGCGAGACGCGCTTCCGTTCGCTCGTGGACGGTGCGCCAGACGCGATCTTCGTGCAAACCGGCGGAACCTTCGCCTTCCTCAACCCCAGCGCGGCAATCCTGTTCGGCGCGCCCTCCTGCGAGGCGCTGATCGGCCGCGCGGTCCTCGACTTCTCCCTTCCGGACAACCGCGATGCCGTCCAGGAGCGCATCCGGCGGCTGAACGAGAAGCGGCAGCCCGTACCCGCCATCGAGGAAACCATCGTGCGCTCCGACGGACAAGCCGTCGCCGTCGAGATCTCGGCCGTGCCGTTCCGCTTCTGGGGCGAAAACGGCGCGCTGGTCTTTGCCCGCGACATCAGCGCGCGCAAACGCGCGGAAGAGCAGCACCGCAAACTGGAAGAGCAGTTCCACCAGTCGCAGAAGCTCGAGTCCCTCGGCCAGTTGGCCGGCGGCGTGGCCCACGACTTCAACAACATGCTGCAGGTGATCCTCGGCAACACCGAGCTGCTGCTGCAGGAGTCGGTGCCGGAGTCGCCGCTCGCCGAGACGCTGCGCGACATCCGCAACGCGGGCCAGCGTTCGGCCGAACTCACCCGCCAGCTGCTGGCCTTCGCCCGGAAGCAGACCGTCGCACCGCGCCCGCTCGATCTGAACGCCACCATCGCCGACCAGCTCAAGCTCCTCGGCCGCCTGATCGGCGAGCACATCTCCCTGCGTTGGCTCCCCGGCGAAGGCTTGCCGCCGGTCAAAATGGACCCGGCCCAAGTGAACCAAATCCTCACCAATCTGGCCGTCAACGCGCGCGACGCCATCCGCGAACGCGGCACCCTGACCGTCGAGACCTCCCATCTCTTCGTCGACACGGAAGACACCTTCGACGAGCTCGATATCGGCCCCGGCCACTACCTGGTGCTGGCGGTCAGCGACGACGGCTGCGGCATGGACAAAGCGACGCGCGCCCACATCTTCGAGCCCTTCTTCACGACCAAGCCCACCGGCCAAGGCACGGGGCTCGGCCTGTCCACCGTCTACGGCATTGTCCGGCAGTGCGACGGGTTCGTCAACGTCTACAGCGAGCCCGGTCATGGCTCGACCTTCCGCATCTACCTGCCCAGCAGCACCGACACCGTCCCCGCGCCGTCGGCTAAAGCGGACGAAGCCGCCCACGCCTTGACGCCCCACACGGTGCTGCTGGTCGAGGACGAACCCTCCCTGCTCAACTTCGCGGTCAAACTCCTCAAGAAAATGGGACTTACCGTGCTCGCCGCCAAAGGCCCCGCCGAGGCCCTGCGCCTCGCCGAGGCCAATCCCGACGCGATCCATCTGCTGCTCACCGACGTGGTCATGCCGGACATGAGCGGGCGCGAGCTCCAGCTGCGGCTGCTCCAGCAGCGCCCCCAGCTGCGGACGCTCTTCATGTCGGGCTACACCGCAGACGTCATCGCCCACCACAACGTCCTCGACGAAGGTATCCATTTTTTACAGAAACCCTTCTCCGCGGCGGAGCTGCGGCATGCGGTCATCGAAGTCTTCAATGCGCCGTGCCCCACCGCACCTTCCCCGGACCCGACACCGGCCCTGCCCCCGCTTGAGCCGCCCTCGGCTTTGTGATACGTTTTGAGGCTGTATATTGTCAAAGGGTGCCCGACCGGGCCATACGCACCGGGGCTCCCGAACAGAACGGAGGGTGTGTGATGCGTCGCTGGCTGAGTCTTCTCCTGCTTCTTCCCGTGTTCTCCTTCGCGGCCGAGGCGCCGACTCGCCTCGCGGTCAGCGAGAACCGCCGCTACCTCGTGGACGCGTCCGGCCGGCCCTTCTTCTATCTGGCCGACACCGCTTGGGAGCTCTTCCACCGCCTCACCGAGCAGGACGCCGAGCGCTACCTCGCCCGGCGCGCCGAGCAGGGCTTCACCGTGATCCAGTGCGTGCTCCTCGCCGAGTTCGACGGCGTGCGCACGCCGAACGCCAACGGCGACCTGCCGCTGCTCGACAACGACCCGGCCACGCCCAACGAGACCTACTTCCGCCACGTCGACCGCGTCGTCGAGCGCATGCAGCGCCACGGCCTTGTGGCCGGCCTGCTCCCCACGTGGGGCGACAAGTGGAACCAAGCCTGGGGCAAAGGCCCGGAGATCTTCACTCCCGAGAACGCCCGCGCCTACGGCGCCTTTCTGGGCCGCCGCTACCGCGACCGCCCCGTGATCTGGATCCTCGGCGGCGACCGCCCCGTCAAAGACGACCGCCACCGCGCCATCATCGCCCAGATGGCCGAGGGCCTGCGCGCCGGCGACGGCGGCACCCACCTCATCACCTTCCACCCCTGCGGCCAGCAGCAGTCCTCGCAGTACTTCCACGACGCGCCCTGGCTGGACTTCAACATGTCGCAGACCGGCCACGCCCGCAACGCCAAGAACTACGAGTTCATCGGCCGCGACTACGCCCGCACGCCGGCCAAGCCCTGCCTCGACGGCGAGCCCGGCTACGAAGACCACCCCAACGGCTTCAAGGCCGAAAACGGCTGGCTCGGCCCGCACGACGCGCGCCGCAGCGCCTACTGGGCGGTCTTCTCGGGCGCCTGCGGCCACACCTACGGCTGCCATGCCGTGTGGCAGATGTGGGAGCCCGGGCGCGCGCCGGTCAACACGCCGCTCACCCCGTGGCAGGAGGCGCTCGACCTCCCCGGGGCGAACCAGATGCGCCACCTGCGCGCCCTGATCGAAGCCAAGCCCTACCTCACCCGCATCCCCGATCCCGCGCTCCTCAAACAGGGGCCCAAAGAGGAGTGGCGGCACGTCGCCGTCACCAGCGACCGCGCCCCGGGCCAGAAAAACGCCACCTTCATCATGGCCTACTTCCCGCACAACGTGGAGGCCGTGTTCGACACCTCCGTCCTCGCGAAGCCCAGAATGGACGTGGCGTGGTTCGACCCCCGCACCGGGCAAACCCACGGCCAAGGCCCGCGCGACAACAGCGGCGAACTGAAGATCGCGCCCCCGGCCGAGCGCCACCCCGTCGACTGGGTGCTCGTCCTGACCGCCGCCGACTGACGCCGCTGCCGCCGGTTGACAGCGCCCGCACTCTGTGCTATCTATGGAACCAGTTAATTGATTGGAACTCACGATGAAGCACGACGGCGAGGACTCACTCAAGGACGGCGGGGTTCCCAACCTCATCCGCGGGCTCGTCGCTCTCGAGCAGCTGGCCACGCATCCGCAGGGGCTGCTGGCGGCCGAGCTCGCGCGCCTGCTCAGCGCACCAAAGAACAGCATGGGGCGCATCCTGTCCGCCATGATGGAGCTGGGCTTCGTGATGAAGGGCCCCGCGGACAACCGCTACCGCGTGACCCGCAAGCTGCTGCACCTCGGCAGCGCCAGCCTGGGCGAACGTCATCTGGTCAGCGAGGCGCTCGAAGAGATGTACGCCGTGCGCGACCTGCTGGACGAAACCATCCTGCTGAACATTCCGATGGGCGACCACGGCATCACCCTCGAGCAGGTCCCGCCGCGCAAGCCCATCCACATCCGCGTCGAGCCGGGCGCGCGCTTCGAGCTCTACAACACGGCCCCCGGCAAACTCTTCCTGGCCTTGATGCCGGCGGGCGGCGCCACCGCTTATCTCAGCCGGAACAAGATCGTCAAGAGCGCGCCGCAGACACTCAGGCGAGAGACGCTCAAAGCCCAGCTGCCGGTGATCCGTAAGCAGGGGTATTCCGTTGACAGGGGCGAAGCGCTCGAGGGCTCGAACTGCGTTTCGGCGCCCATCCGCGACGCCAACGGGGCCTGCATCGGCGCCCTGACCGCCACCGGCTTCTCCGCGACCGTGACGGAGAGCCGCATGCCCAAGATCGGTGCCGTCCTGGCCGCCGCCACCGAGCGGATCTCGCGGCGTCTGGGGTGGAACGGCGAGCCGGTCGCCAACCGACAATAAACCGAATCGCACGGCCGCAAGAGGAAGTTCATGAAAAACCTGCTCGCTCTCCTTTTCGCGACGTCACTTCTCTGCCCGCCCGCGCCGGCCGCGTTGCCCGATGTGCTTTTTTCGATCGGCAAGGACGACCAGAGCCCCGCCGAATTCGCCCTCGCCCAAGGCGCGGGCTGGCAGAAATACAAAACCGCCTTCGCTCTGCCGGTCGTCTTCACCGTCGGCATTTCAACGCCCGGCACCGCTTGGCCCTACATCCATCCCAACACGGCCGACACCTGGGCCGGCGGCAAAACTCACCCCTTCACCGTGCGCTTCTCCCTGCCGGAGGCCCCCACCGGCGCGCTCACCTTCGTCGTCGGCCAGGTCAACGCGCTTTCCACCCCGACGCTGATCCTCTCCGTGAACGGCAAAGAGGCCGGCCGCGCGGCCGCGCCCGCCGGCTCCGGCGACGCCTCGGGACTTGCCGAGGGACGGACGCAGCCCGGCCGCACGCTCTTCACCATCCCCGCCGCATTCTTCCGTCCGGGCGGCAACGAACTGTCCCTCACACTCGACAATGGCAGCTGGATCATCTACGACTACGTCATGCTCTGCGCAAAAGTGCCGGCCGCGTACGCGCCCCCCGACCTCGAGCCGCGCGCCGTGGCGCTCCGCTCCGGGGTCTACGGGCTCTTCAACGAGATCGTCTTTGCCACGCGCAACAACGTCAACGACGGACACTGGTACGCGAATTTCGGCTACTACTGCACCTCGCCCGAGCGCCGCACCCACGGCACGCAGGGCCGCCTCTGCGCATGGAACCTCCAGACCGGCGCGCTGCGCCTGCTGGTCGACGATCCCGACGGCGCGGTCCGCGACCCCTGCGTGAGCTACGACGCCAGAAAAATCGTCTTCGCCTACCGCCCCGCCGGCACGCTCCACTACCACCTTTACGAGATCGGCAGCGACGGCCGGGGACTGCGGCAGCTCACGGATGGCGGCTACGACGACATCGAGCCCTGTTGGCTTCCGGACGGCGGCATCGTCTTCGTTTCCGGCCGCGCCCGGCGCTGGGTCAACTGCTGGCTCACGCAGGTCGCCACGGTCCACCGCTGCGACGCCGACGGCCGCAACGTCCGCATGCTCTCCGCCAACATCGAGCAGGACAACACGCCCTGGCCGCTGCCCGACGGACGCCTCCTCTACATGCGCTGGGAGTACGTCGACCGCAACCAGGTGAACTTTCACCACCTCTGGACCATGAACCCCGACGGCACACAGCACAGCGTTTTCTTCGGCAACCTGCATCCCGGCGGGCTCTTCATCGATGCCAAGCCGATGCCGCACAGCGACGACGTGCTGTTCATCGACTCGCCGGGCCACGGCAATGTCGAGCACAAGGGCTTTGTCGCGCGCGTTTCCGCCAAGCAGGGCCCCGACGCCCAGCAGAATCTGCGCCGCATCAGCAAGACCAACTCGTTCCGTGATCCGTGGGCCTTGGCAAACGACTTGTTTCTCGTCGCGCGCGACCGCGACCTCGTGCTCATGGATCACCTCGGCACCGAAAAGAATCTCTTCACGCTTCCGGAAGCCTTCACCAACTGCTGGCTGCACGAGCCGCGCCCGATCCAGCCGCGCGAGCGCGAACCGCTCATCGCCGACAAGACCGACCCCGCCCAATCCAACGGCGTCTTCTTCCTCGAAAACGTCTACGAGGGCCGCCAGATGGCCGGCGTCGCCAAGGGCACCGTCACGCGGCTGATGATCCTGGAGTCCCTGCCCAAGCCCATCAACTTCACCGGCGGCATGGACCCGCTCAGCTACGTCGGCACCTTCACCCTGCCGCGCGTGCTGGGCACCGTGCCCGTCGCGCCGGACGGCTCCGCACACTTCAGCGCACCCGCCCTGCGCCCGCTCTTCTTCGTGGCGCTCGACCGCCAAGGCCGCGCGGTCAAGCGCATGCAGAGCTTCACCCAGCTCATGCCCGGCGAGCGCCAGGGCTGCACCGGCTGCCACGAGCCGCGCACCAGCGCGCCGCGCCCCTACGCCGCCGGAACGGCCACCGCCGCGCGCCGCCGGCCCTCGGCAATCGACGCGTCGGACCGCGCCTTCGACGTGCCCGACTTCCCGCGCCACGTCCAGCCCGTGCTCGACCGCCACTGCGTGCGCTGCCACAACCCCGACGACCGCAAAGGCGGGGTCGACCTCTGCGGCGACCGCGGCCCGATGTTCTCGATGGGCTATTACAACCTCGTCGCCTGGGGCCAGATCGCCGACGGCCGCAACTACGCCAAGAGCAACTACGCCCCCTATGCGCTCGGGAGTGGCGGCAGCCCGCTCATGCGGAAGCTCGACGGTTCACACCACGGCGCCAAGCCCGCGCCGCAGGAGGTCGCCGCCGTCGCGCTCTGGCTCGACGCCAGCGCCCCCTACCCCGGCACCTACGCCGCGCTCGGCTGCGGCATGATCGGCGGCTACGAGCAGAACAAACAGGTGCTGGAAAACGACAAGGCGTGGCCCGATACCACCGCCGCGCAACCGGTCTTCGAGCAGCGTTGCGCCGCCTGCCACACCCACGACCGCAAACCGCTCCCGCGCCATCTGAGCGACGAGAACGGGCTCAGCTTCTGGGAGCCGAAGATGGACGATCCGCGCATCCGCGCGCACCGCCACAACCTCTTCGATCTGACGCGGCCCGAGAAGTCGCTCTTCCTGCGTGCGCCGCTCGCGCGGGAAGCGGGCGGCCTCGGCCTCTGCACTTCTGGGGGCGCGGACGGCCCGTCCGCAGTCTTCACCTCCACCTCCGACCCGGGCTACGCCGCGCTTTACGCCATGATCGACGCGGGCCGCCGGCGGCTCGACGCCATCAAGCGCTTCGACATGCCCGGCTTCCGGCCCCGCCCCGAGTACCTGCGCGAAATGAAGCGCTACGCCATCCTGCCCGAAGCCTTCGACATCGGAAAAGACCCCGTGGACACCTACGCCCTTGACCGCCAGTATTGGGACTCGTTCATCTATCGGCCGCCAAAATAAGGGCACAACGCCCCTTGGATCTCTTGTTTCTGCCATCAGGCCTCGACCTTGCGCAAAACGGCGCTTGTTTTTGCGCAAACCCCAGTGGCGCGCGCCTCATTTCCGGTGCTATACTGATTCTGCTGTTGTCGACTATATTCGTGCGGACCGTAATTATTTCAGGAGTAACGCCATGACCTGCCAAACGTATGCCGGTTTGATACTGTGTGCGGTGCTGACCCTCTCTGCCCAAGGCGACACCCTTGTGGATGCCGGGCAGTCCCTCACTGTGACGAACGCCGAAGATCTGGGCTTCAGCAACCTCCAACTGGGCAGCGGCGCCACACTGGTGTTTTCGGGAGCGGCCGCAAGCCCCGCCGGGCTGAACGAGTACACGCACACGGACGCCGGCGGTCTCGGCGTCCCTGGGGTCACCTCTTACGGCACATGGACCCGCTTCACAACCAACGCCTTCTGGGCCGGCACCAACATCTCGACGGCCTCCACCGAGTACATCTACACCGGCCGCTGGCTGATCCCGGCGGACGGGACCTACAGCGTCTACGAGCACATCGATGACGCCGCGCTGATCGCGATCGACGGCCGCACGGTGCTGCAGAATGGCTCTTACAACACCGCCACGTGCGTGCGCGACATCGCGCTGACGGCGGGTTGGCACGACCTTGAGCTGCGCCTCTTCAACAACGCCTTCGGCGGCGGCGTCATGTCCTCCAACCTGGCGAGTGGCCTGCTCTTCAGCCCCAGCAACGACCTGATCAGCGTCGCGAACCAGATCAACGCCTACCCGTTCGCCGACCCCGGCGACGGCAGCGTGCTGCGTCCCGTCCACAACGGAACGCTCTTCCAGAAAGTCTTCGTGGCGGAGAACGCGACCCTCGACGTCACGGCCCAAGGACTGGACGTGCCGCTGGCCTTGACAGGCGGACTGCTGCCCGCCTACACCGCAGGCAGCGCCAAGCTCACCGTGACGGGAGGCCCCGGCGAGCTGCAGCTGGGCACTCCCAACCTCGGCGCGCAGTACACGCCGTACAACGCGGATATCGCCTTCACCGGTGTCAGCGACCCCGCCGGCGTCACGTTCCGAGACTTCTCGACCTTGATCACGGTTCCAACCTCCTGCGCCTGGCGCGTCGCCAACAACGCCACGGTCGCGCTTTACGGCACGAACCTGTTCGGCGCCGGCGACATCGTGCTCACCAACCACAACCTCTACCTTCTCTCGCCGTTCGCTGCCGCCCCCGAGTCCGTCATCCGCGTGCAAGGCACCAACCTGACCGCCGCCCTGAAGCCCTGTTCCCTGGACTCGAACGGCTGGTGGTCCGGCAGGTCCGCCACCCTCACCAACGACATCTCCCTCGAAGGCATCAATTCGACCGCCCTCTTTCCGATCAACGTCGACCTCGTGATGCAAGGCACGATCTCCGGCACGGGCACGGTCACCAAGACCGGCAACGCCCGCACCGAGATCCTCGAGCCCTGCACCTTTGTCGGCCCGGTTTCCTGCTCCGACTTAGGCACCTTCGCCTTCCGCTCCAACACCGCGGGCCACTCCAACAACACCGTCACCGTCGGCGCGGGTGCGACGTTCGCGCTCTACCCGGCCGGTTACGGCACGGCCGACACGACCGCGTGGATCAAGACGCTGCGCGGCGGCGGCTCCTCCGGCAAGGTCTACGTCCCCGCCCGGCAGACCCTGACGGTGGACGCTTTAGAAGGCGCGCTGACGATCGAGGGCGGCGCGAACGCGATCGTGCACATCCACACGCTGGGCACGAACGCCGTGCTCTCGGTCACCGGACAGGCCGCCGTGCGCTTGGACGCAGCCGCACCGGGCGCCTCCCTGACCCTGGCCGGGCCGTCCACGCCGCTCTCCGTCACCGGCTCCGGCGTCGTGCTCGACGCGCTGACCCTGACCTCCGGCGCGGTGCCGGTCACGGGCGGCTTCACCGTCAACCTGCTGGGCGGCGGCGGCACGCTCCTCAAGCAGGGACCGGAGACGCTGCGGATCTACTTCAGCACCAACACTGCAGGCGTCAAGGTCGACCAGGGCCAGCTGGTGGTAGCGCCGCCCGCGCCCGAAACCGTCCTCGGCGAACTCCCCGCGCTCTGGCTCGACGCCTCGGCCAGCAACGTCTTCACGCAGTACAAGAGCTATGCGTTCACCAACGGGTTCATCAACATCGAACGCTGGAACGACTGCCGCCCGGGCGCGCCCTATTACGGCTACAACAGCCGCGGGAACGACAACCAACAGGTCTACCCCTACGTGATGACCGACAACCAGAACGGCAAACCCGTGGTCTCCATGGGGTCCTACCAGCTCATTCTCTCCCCGCCCTACATCGGCCCAGAAGGTGGCGGCATCGAGGCCCGCCGCCTGCCGCTCTCCACCAATCTCTACCCGCAGTACGCGGTCATGATGTTCGGCAGCCAGCAGGGCGGCGGTGCGGCCGCCGTCGGCGGCGACCCGGCCTTCAACCGCGCCGGCTGGAGCTCCAACGACTTCCGCAATCCCGCCACGCCCATCCTGTCGAACGGAGCCTACCCCGTCTGGACCAACGGCGTCGCCGTGACCGCCACCAACACCGGCTTCAGCGGCGGCTACCAGATCCTCTCCCTCAACACCAAAGGCCTGCTCGTCAACGCGCTCGGCTGGCGCACCGACAACACGACCGCCGGCGGACAGAACTATGGCGAAGTGCTGCTCTATACCAACGCGCTGACCACGCTCCAGCGCATGACGGCCGAAGCCTACCTCGCCGCCAAGTGGGGCCTCCCCTACCCGTACGTCATGCCGCTCGCGACCGCCACCGTGGCCACCGGCGCCACCTTGGAAATGGGCGGGGCTTTCTCCGTCGGGGCCCTCTACGGCGCGGGCAGCCTGACCGTTTCCACCGCCTCAGCCTTCACGCTCGCGGGCTTCTTCACGGGCTCCGTGTCCCTCAGCGACGGATCCACGCTCGCCATCCCCGACCTGCCCGCGCCGCCCGGCGACGAGACGGTGCCCGCCTCTAGCCTGACCGGCTGGTATGACCCTTCGCTCACCAACCGCGTCGTGCTCGGCGGCGCCTACACGCCCTCGCGGCCTCTGAACGTCGCGGCGCTCTACGACCGCACCACCACCAGCCGCTATCTGCTCGGCACCTGCCCGACCGACATGAGCTTCGACCGTCGTCC
The DNA here is from genome assembly GCA_035353175.1 of Kiritimatiellia bacterium. GTDB lineage: Bacteria > Verrucomicrobiota > Kiritimatiellia > RFP12 > UBA1067 > DAOPZC01. The sequence continues at coordinate 80,690 of DAOPZC010000010.1, forward strand.
CTTCCTGGCCGTCACCAACGGCCCGTGGGGCACGCCGCTCCACTGGCTCGACTACACCAACTACTACGGCGACAGCAACGGCAACACGCTGCGCATGTACCGGAATCCCGCCTTCATCGGCACCGCCGACACGGGCAATCTCACCCCCACCAACGTGCAAACCGGCTTCATCGTGCTCGACAGCTCGCGCGGCGGCGGCGTGCCCATCACCCGCAATGTCGACGCCAACCAAGTCTTCACCCGCAGCAACCCGCAGTCGGTCGCCTCGCCCATCTGGGGGTCCTCCACCGCCAGCGCGGTCACGAACGGCCAGACCTTCCTCGACGGCGTCTCGGTCAACGGGTACGCGCGCGGCTACAACGGCACCCCCGAGCTGCTCTCCTTCGTCGCGACCAACGCCGTGCAGGCCGCCTTCTTCGGCTACTACGGCGGCGGCGACCCGGCGAACGGCAACAAAAACCGCGAGCGGCTGGGCGAGATCATCCTCTTCGAAACGGCGCTGAGCGACGGCACGCGCGCCGGCATCGAGGCCTACCTGATGAAGAAGTGGCTGGGCAAAGCCCGCGCCGGCTACAGCGACGCCACAGCCGCCACGGTCGCCGGCTCGGGCACCGTCACCGCCGCGTTGCCGCAGCAGCTGCCGGCCTTGTCCGAGACTTTCACCGGCACCGTCGCGCTGTCAGGCACGGCGTTCGATTTCACGCTCACCACCAATGCGGTCGGTGCCCACGTGGTGACGCCCTCGATCTCCGTCCCCGGCTCACTCGCCGTCGCGGCGGCAGGCACGGTTTATGTGCACTTCACCGTCAAGCCGCCAGCCGGCACCTATCCGCTCATCACCTGTGGCGCGACCGCGGGCGAAGGGTTCGCCAACTGGGCACTCGCCACCGACGGGGACCTGCCGGCGGGAACCGTCTCGCTGAAGGAGACCGAGACCGCGCTGAGTCTCTCGGTCACGTCACCGGGCACGTTGTTCCTGCTGCAGTGACGGTAACGGCCCTTCGCAAAACCGATAGTTTTTTTGCGCAATCCGAATGGTTTGAACGAACCATACGTGTTACATTTATTTCCATAGTTTAATGTTTTTGAATTTCGCATGGCGGATTTGGAGCGCACATGAAAACCAACACTGTTCTGACTGTCTTGCTGTCTACCGCCCTGTCCCTTCCCGCAGGGGCGGATACCCTCGTCGGAGCCGGCGAGACCCGCGTGGTCACCAACACCGAGAGTCTCAACCTCGCCGCGGCCCCTCTCCAGCTCGGCACCGGAGCCACGCTCGTTTTCGGGGGTGCCGCAGTCGGCACCCCCGGTCTAAACGAATACGTGCGCACCAACGCCACGGGCTGCGGCCTGCCGTGCGTGACCGCATACGGCGATTGGGCCCGCAGCGTCACCAATCTTTATTGGGCCGGCACCAACATCACGGCGGCCCAGACCGAATACATCTACACGGCCCGCTGGCTTGTTCCCCAAGACGGCACGTACAGCTTCTACGAGCACATCGACGACGCCGACGCCATCGCCGTCGACGGCACCGTCCTCATCCGCAACAGCCAGTGGAACACCGAGACCTGCACGCGCGACGTCGCGCTCACCGCCGGCTGGCACGACTTGGAGGTCCGCATGCAGAACGGCGTCGGCGGCGGCGGCATCGTCAATGGCACGCTGAAGAGCGGGATTCTCTACAGCCCGAGCAACGATCTCATCAGCGTGGCCAACCAGACCAACGCCTTCCCCTTCGTCGACCCCGGCGACGGCAGCGTCCTGCGCACTGCCCGCAACGGCTGCCTGATGCAAAAAACCATGATCGACGGCGAAGCGACGTTCGATCTCACCGGTTACGACATGGCCGCGCCCCTCCGCTTGGCTGGCGGTCTCATTCCGCTGACCAACGCCGCCGTCACCGCCAAGTTGACCGTGAACGGACAGGGCGAGCTGAGCTTCGGCGCCTCCGGACTGGACATCAACTACCCGCCCTTCAACTCAGATGTCGTCTTCAGCAACGCGGCGTCCGTCACGGGCGTGACCTTCCTCGACCAGAGCACGGTCTTCGCATGGCCGACTTCTTGCGCGTGGCGCGTGGCGGACGGCGCAACCCTTGCCCTCGCCGGCAAGAATTTGCTGGGCGACGGCGACGTCACGCTCACCAACCACAACCTCACCGTCTTGGGACCGCAGTCCGTCGCCGAGGACGCCACGGTCCACGTCCGGGGAACCGACCTGACCGTCACCGTTAAGCCCTGCGTCTTCGATTCGCTGGGCTCATGGTATGGGGCCGCCATGACCCTCACGAACGACATTTCGCTCGAGGGTTCGGGACCGTCGCTCAATCTGCCGGTCAACGCCGACCTCTATCTCCAAGGCAAGATCACCGGCACGGGCACCGTGTACAAGACCGGCAACGGACGCGCACAAATCAGAGAGGCGAGCACCGTCGTCGGCGACATCATCTGCAACCAGACCATCCTCATTTTCGAGGCTTCCACCGCCGGTGACTCCAACAACACCGTCACCGTCAACGCCACGGGGGCATTTGCCCTTTATCCCGCGGGCTACGGGAGCTCACCCACCGAAGCCTGGATCAAGACGCTGAAAGGCGCCAACATGTCCGGCAAGCTTTACGTTCCCCAATACCAGACGATGACTGTCGACACCTTGGAAGGCGCGCTCACGCTCGAAGGCGGCAACGCCTCACTGCACATCCACACGCTGGGAAGCAATGCCGCCGTCTCCGTCACCGGCACGCTCGCCGTCTCCGTCGACACGGTGTGTCCCGGCGCCTCGATCACGCTGGCCGGCGCCGCCACACGGCTCGCGGTCTCCGGCACAGACAACGTGCTCGACACGCTCATCCTCTCTTCCGGCGCGATCCCCGTCTCGGGCGCCTTTACGGTCAACCGGCTCAGCGGCGCGGGCACGCTCGTCAAGCGCGGCGCCGAAACCCTGCGCGTCAACTTCAACCTTGGAGCCGGCAACGTCCAAGTCGACGCCGGCAAACTCACGCTCGCCGCGCCCGACCCCGCAGGCGTGCTCGGTAGCCGGCCGGCCCTCTGGCTCGATGCCGCCGCGCCGGGGGTCTTCACCCAATACCAGAGCTATCTTTTCACCAACAATTTCAAGGTTATCGAGCGCTGGAAGGACTGCCGTCCGGGCGCACCTTATTACGGCATCAACACGCGCGGCGAAAATAATTTCCAGGTCTACCCTTATGTCATGACCAACAACCAGAACCACTTGCCGGTTGTTTCGATGGGCTCGTACCAGGGCTATCTCTCTGCTGAATACGGCGGCCGTCTCGAGGCGCGGCGACTTCCCCTTTCCACCAACCTTGCCCCGCAATACGTCGTGATGATGTTCGGCAGCCAGAGCGGCGGCGGTGCAGCCGCCGCCGGCGGGGACTGGGCGATGCGCCGGGCCGGCTCGGCCGTTGCCGATTTCCGTAATCCCGCCACGCCCATCCTGGCGGAGAACTACCCGGCATGGACCAACGGCGTGGCCGTGACCGCCACCAACACCGGCTTCAACGGCGGCTACCAGATCCTGACCCTCAACACGAAAAGCAAGATCGTGAACGCGCTCGGCTGGCGGACCGACTACCAGAACGCCGGCGGACAGAACTATGGCGAAGTGCTGGTCTACACCAATGCGCTCACCGACCTCGAGCGCATGACCGCCGAGGCCTACCTCGCCGAGAAGTGGGCGCTGCCGTATCTGAACGCGCTTGTCCCGTCCGCCACGGTCGCGGCCGGGGCGGAGCTGGAGATCGGACAGACCTTCAACGTCGGTCAGCTTTACGGCGATGGCACGATCACGATCGCCAAAAGCTCAGACTTCACCCCCGGCGGACTTTTCCGCGGAACCCTGCAGCTCAGCGGCGGCGTCCTTCATGTCGCGGACCAGCCCGCGCCCCCCGGTCCCGAAGCGGTACCCGCCGCCGACCGCTCCGCCTGGTTCGACCCCAGCCAGACCAACCGCGTCGTGCTGGGTGCCGCCTACACCCCCACCCGGCCGTTGACCGTTACCGGCCTGCTTGACCGCGAATCGGACGGGCTCTACCTGCTGGGCACCTGTGGCGGCGTCTCCACCAACAGTGTCGACCGCCGCCCCTGGCTGGCAGCAGCCGCCGGTCCCTGGGGGGAGACGCTTCACTGGCTCGATTACCAGAACATCTACGATGAGAGCCGCGGCAACACGTTGCGCATGATGCGCGACCTCAGCAAGCTCGGCACCGAATACACGCAGAACACCGTCACCAACGTCCGCACCGGCTTCATCGTGTTGGACAGCTCGCGCGGCGGCGGCGTGCCGATCACCTACAATGTGTACGCCGACCAGGTGATCCGCCGCGACGGTCAATCGTACGCTGCGCCGATCTGGGGTGCCGGCACGACCAACATCGTTCGCGACGCACCCACCTGGCTCGACGGCCAGCCGGTCAACGGCGCGGCCACCGGCTTCCGTGGCACCGAGGAGTTGCTCTCCTTCGCGGCGAACGTCGTCTTTCAAGCCGGCTACTTCGGCTATTTCAGCGGTGACAACGTCGCCACGCCCAACCGCGAGCGCCTCGGTGAAATCATCCTCTTCGAGTCTGCGCTAAGCGATAGCACTCGCGCCGCCATCGAGGCCTACCTGATGAAGAAGTGGCTGGGCAAAGCCCGCGCCGGCTACAGCGACGCCACAGCCGCCACGGTCGCCGGCTCGGGCACCGTCACCGCCGCGTTGCCGCAGCAGCTGCCGGCCTTGTCCGAGACTTTCACCGGCACCGTCGCGCTGTCAGGCACGGCGTTCGATTTCACGCTCACCACCAATGCGGTCGGTGCCCACGTGGTGACGCCCTCGATCTCCGTCCCCGGCTCACTCGCCGTCGCGGCGGCAGGCACGGTTTATGTGCACTTCACCGTCAAGCCGCCCGCCGGCACCTATCCGCTCATCACCTGCGGCGCGACCGCGGGCGAAGGGTTCGCCAACTGGACGCTCGCCACCGACGGGGACCTGCCGGCGGGAACCGTCTCGCTGAAGCTGACAGGGACCGCGTTGAACCTCGCGGTCACGTCGCCCGGCACGCTGTTCCTGCTGCAGTAAGCCGGGGGTTACGCAAAACTAATAATTATTATGCGCAAAATCCGGTAGTATCCGGCGGCGGGCTTCGCGTAAGATGATGACGCTGTTGATCCGGGCAGGGACGGGCGGCCCGTCCGTCCGGACAAGCACGCCCGCACAAGCTATCCAGGGAGTTTACGTTCATGACCTCGAAAATCGACCCGTCCACACTGAAGATCACCGACGTCCGCTTTGCCGACATCGACGGCGCGCCCAAGCGCTGCACCCTCATCAAGGTCTACACCAACCAGGGCCTGATCGGCTACGGCGAGGTGCGCGACGCCTCCAGCCGCACCTACGCCGCGATGCTCAAGAGCCGCATCCTCGGCGAGAACCCCTGCAACGTCGAGAAGATCTTCCGCCGCATCAAGCAGTTCGGCGGCCACTCGCGCCAGGCCGGCGGCGTGTGCGGCATCGAGGTGGCGCTCTGGGACCTCGCGGGCAAGGCGTGGGGCGTGCCCGTGTGGCAGCTGCTCGGCGGCAAGTTCCGCGACACCGTGCGCATCTACTGCGACACCGACTCCGAAGGCGGCGGCCGCGACATGGGCAAGGCCCTCAAAGAGCGCATGGCGCAGGGCTTCACCTACCTCAAGATGGACCTCGGCATCGAGCTGCTGATGAGCCACCCCGGCTGCCTCAGCGCGCCCGGCGGCTTTCTCGAGACCATGCGCCACTACAAGAAAACCGTTTTTTCTACCCCGCACGGCTCCATCGACCCGCGCGCCATGCGCGGCGAGGCCTACGAGCTCTTCAGTACCGCCCACCCCTTCACCGGCATCCACATCACGGAGAAGGGGCTCGACTTCCTTGAGCAGTACATGGCCGACGTCCGCGCCGAGATCGGCTACGAGATCCCGCTCGCCATCGACCATCTGGGCCACATCCCGCTCGAGGACTGCATCAAGCTGGCCAAGCGCCTTGAGAAGTTCAACCTCGGCTGGATGGAAGACCCCGTGCCGTGGCAGATGACCGACCAGTATGTCCGCCTCGCCCAGTCCACCACCACGCCGATCGGCACCGGCGAGGACATTTACCTCAAAGAGGCTTTCATGCCGCTCTTCAAATCCGGCGGCCTCGCGGTCGTCCACCCCGACGTGCTCACCGCCGGCGGCATCATGGAGACCAAGAAGATCGGCGACCTGGCCGAGGACCACGGCGTCGCCATGGCAATCCACATGGCCGAAAGCCCGATCGCCTGCATGGCCGCCGTGCACGTCGCGGCCGCCACGCGCAACTTCACCGCGCTGGAAGTCCACTCCGTGGACGTGCCGTGGTGGGAGGACCTCGTGACCGGCCTGCCCAAGCCTCTCATCAAAGACGGCTTCATCGCCGTCCCGAACGCCCCCGGCCTCGGCATCGAGGCGCTCAACGAGGCGCTCATCAAAGAGAAGTGCCACCCGCAGTTTCCCGAGCCCTGGGCCTCCACCGAGCAGTGGGACAACGAGTGGGCCAACGACCGCCAGTGGAGCTGAGGGGAAGAGAAGGCGGCAGACTGTTGGCTGTAGGCCAACCCCTGAAGACGCGGCGCTCCGCCGCGTCTCATTCTTTGTCGCCGGCCGGAAGTCGCGGGTCGCGCGTCCGCCGCACCCCTTGCGCCACCCGACCCGCCCCCCGCTCAAAAGACGCGAAGCAGGGTGCCGTTGCTGTACGAGTAAGCCGAGACCTGATAGCCGCCCGCGCCATCCGGCGAGGTTTTCAGCCCGACAGGGCTGTAAACCTCGCCATTCAGCGTGAACGTCATCTGATGCGCAGGCGGCAGGCTCAGGCTGGTCCCGTTGACAAAGGGAATGCCGGCCTTGAACTCGGCCTCGGTGTAGCCCGTCAGCGCGACCGCCGCGCCCGGAGCCATCGTCAGATTGGCGATGCGCAAGAGAGACGCGCCGGTTGCCTTGTCTTTGGCCAGGATGCCGCCGCTCTGCACGGTCACCCGGTCCACCGTGCCGGTGCCGCTGAGCGAGGCGGTGCCCGGAATGATCAGCGCCTTGCCAGAAGCCAGCTGAACCGTCCCGTCCACCCGCGAAACCGAGCCGACACCATTGGTGAAATCCTGATTGCGGTTGTGCAGATCCAGCAAGCCGGCACCTTCGATCTGCACGCCGCCTTGCAGCGTCACCAAGCCGCTGCTGCCCAGCTCGACCTCGCCCTTCTCAACCGCGACGGGGCCGGTGAAAGAGGTGCTTCCTTTGAGAATGAAGATGCCGGCGCCCTTCTTGGTCAACTTCCCGTGTTCGCCCGGAGCGTCAGGCAGCGCAAGGCCTGTTTGAACCGTGTAGCCGTTCGAGTCGAGCACCAGACCGCGCGCGGTCAGCACATGCCCCAGAGGCGTGCTCTGATTGTCCATGATGAAGTCGCTGTTGCTTTGCCGGGCCTCCAGCGTTCCGCCGTCAAAGAACACATTCAAGGTTCCCCACCAGCCGCGAAGCTGGTTGACCGAGAGCACGCCGTTCACCAGATAAACCTCGCCGGTTGCCCCCGCAGCATCGACAAGGTATTGCGTGCCGAGAACGTTCAGGCGTCCGCCGTTCATGATAATTTTTGAAACCGGAGACGAAGCTGAGGTACCATTAGCGACCATACGCAAGTAATAGGTGTCGATCTGCCCGCCGGTCATTTGCAACACGCAGGCGCCTTTCGAGCCTACGTCAAGGTAGTTGCTCGTTTCCACCTTCAGATAGCCACCGCTCACATCGATTCTGCCCGAAGAGCCGGTATTCAGCGTCGTTTTCAAATATTGATTTTGGCCAGACACATACGTTTCTCCGCCAGAGATCGTCAGATGTCCCTCCTTGCTGTTGCCGACCACCAACCCCCCTGTAAAGATATTGGTTCCGCCGGAAATAATCATGTTTCCGACGCCGCTCGATCCGCAGAAAGCAGACGACCGGTTAGTGAAAAAGCCTCCCGCCAAAATCAGCGTTCCCGTTGCCGAGGCGTTGTTGCCGACGTAGATCCCGTTTGCCAGCCGGACAAAGCCGTTCGACACCGTCATCGTCCCAATGCCGGAATTGCCGACAAACACGGTCGCCTCCGCATGCAGCGCGCCATTCACGACCGACAGGCTGCCGGTCGAGCCCGCCAGGTTGCCGATCACGCAAGAGGCCGTCCGGTTCGACATGGTCCCCCCGCTCTGCACATACCCGCCGCTGGCGCCGGCCTCGTCGCCGATCGTCAGGTTATTGCACGAAACCGATCCGCCGTTCATTTCGAAAGCGCCGCGGCTCCCCCCGTATCGGCCGACGTAGATCAGGCTGTTCACAAACGCCTCGCCGCCGTTCACAACCATCCGGCCGTCGCCGCGCATGCCCGCCTGAATGCTCCCCGTCTTATTCGACAACACGCCGCCGTCGAGGGTGACCAGACCGGCCGAACGGGCCTGGGTGCCGATTTCCAGGTCGCCGGCAAGGCTCACCCAGCCGTTGGTCTGAACCCATTCGCCGTAGCCGAAAGGCCCGTTTCCGACACTCACCAGCTGCAGCGTGGACGTTGAGCAGCCCGTCACCCGGAACGAGCCGTAGCAGTTTGTGCTGAGGCCCATCGTGAGCGACGACTTGACCTCAAGCTCACCCCCGGCAACCGTGACTTTTCCCGTCGTGTCGCACAAGCCGTTTTCAAAGTTGCCGACCACCAGGTCGGCGTTCGCGGTGAACTTTCCGCCGGAGATGTTCAGCACGCCTTTGGCGCCGGCCCGATGCCCCACTTCAAAGCGGTTGCGGCAGGTGAACGTGCCAGCGTCAAGGTTCAGCACGCCCGTGGCTTTGTAGGCATTGCCCAGCCAGTTGGGCCCATAGGTGAAGAAATCGCCGCCCGTGATGTTCACCATGCCGACAGAGGTTGCCGTCGCATCGCCGACGCTGAAGTAGTTGCTGACCATCATGACGCCGCCGGCAAGAGTGACAAGGCCGGTCGAAGCGTTGCCCTGACCGCACCAGAGGTGAGACCTCAAGACCACGGTCGCATTGGAAACCGTCAGAGACGTCATCTTGCTGCCCGTGCTCCACTGCGAAGTCACCCAAGCCTCGTTGGTGACCGCATGCGTGCCGCCCTTGATTGCGAGATGCGCATTGTCCAGCCTGACTTTGCTGATTTGGCTGCCGGTGTTGGCTCCGAGCGTCAGAAACGAAGGCTGAGCATCATTGAAACAGCCCAGAACGATCCCGTCGCCATCCAGCAGCACGCTGCCGTTATCCAAGCTGACCTTGCTGTTGAGCCCCGCGGCCTCAAACGACAAGCCCTTGGAAAGCCCCCAGGCGTACCCGCCCAGATCGAACGCCGCTTCGCCGCCATCCGTCGAGTTGAAACTGGCCTTGTCGTTTGTGACGCTCCCGGTGAACGAAACCGCGTAGGAGCCATTGTCTGGGAAGACACACGTGTCCGCCAGACCGGGGACCGACCCGCCGACCCAGTGCGCCGTGTCGGAAAACGCGCCCGTCCCGTTCTGCCAACTGATCGTGTCCGCAAATCCCTGCGAAGCCACCACCACCGCCACACTGACACACCGCACACACACGCTGAGGTTCATGACGCTCTCCTTGTCAAACAGGCCCACTCAACAAAAATTTAATAGTCTGATTTTGCGAGAAGGTTGCCGTCCTGTAAAGGGTATTCTGCTCAGCGTTCGGCGTACGATGGTCATGCAGGCTTACAGGCCCCCTTCAGTTTCCGACCGCATCAGGCTTGTACGTCCACCCGAAATCGTTGCGGTACGCCATGAGTTTGGTCATGCCGCCGTCGACGGAGAGGTTCTGGCCCGTGATGAAGCCGCTCCTCGGGTCGCACAGAAACATCACGTCGTGGACGATGTCGGCCGATGCTCAACGGGAGAAGTTGGCCCACGGGTGGGCGGACGTGCCGGACGTGGCCAACGAGCCCCCGCTGCTGACCACCGGCCCGTATGTGTCGTTCGTGGTGATGCTGAAATTGCTCGTGTGCCCCGCGCACATGTTTTTCAGAATCAGGTTGTCGCTCGTCGATTCGCACAGGATCCCGTACGGCGCACTTCCGGCGTAGCAGGAGACCTGGTTATCGGCGATGCGGTTGTTGCGCGCTTCCTTCACGTAAATGCCGCTCGCCGTGTGCTGCCGGATCACGCAGCCCACGACGCTGTTGCCGTCGCAGCGCCCCGAGCTGCCGTTGAAATAGACGCCGTAGCTGCCGTTGCCGTCCACCGTGCAGGCGGAAAGCGCGTTGCCGTCGCACTGGCCTCCCGTGCCATACAGATAGATGCCGTAGCTGTTTCCGCTGAGTGTGCAATCGCTGATGACATTGCCGTCACACTGCCCCAAGTAGCCGTAGATGTAGATCCCGCGCGCCGCGTTCCCGCTGATCCGACACCTGGCGATGGTGTTGCCGTCGCACTGGCCATCGTAACCGCTGAGGTAAACCCCGTGCGAGCCGTTGCCGCTGATGCTGCACGCGGTCACGGCGTTGCCGACGCATTGCCCGTAGGCGCCGCTCAGATAAAGGCCCTGGTTGCCGTTGTTGCAGATCGTACACCTGTCGAGGGTGTTGCCGTTGCAGCGCCCGGTGGAGCTGTACAGATAACAGCCGTAAAAGGCGTTTCCGACCAGCGAGCAGTCGGCGATCACGTTGCCGCTGCATTGGCCCCCTTGGCCATAGAAGTAGACCCCGTAGTTGCTGTTGCTGGACACGTTCAGGCCTTCAAAGCGGTTGCCGACCACCTGTTCGGCATACACGCCCATGCCGAAATTGCGCAGGCCCCCGTTGCGGACGACGACGCTGTTCAGAGGAACCGCGGCGGTACCGGCCAGATACACCCCGTAATCCGTGCTCCCGAGATCCCCGGAGAGCGTGAAGCCCATCAGGTCCAGGGTGACGCCGCTAGCCGAAACCGTCACCCCGTGCGTGGTGCTGGAGAGGCTCCCGGCGAGCTTCGCGGAACAGGGCCAAGCCAGCGTCACCGGGACTTCGCTCAGGATCAGCTGCAGCTGATTGCCCGCCACCAGATCGTAGTTGCCGGTGTTCGCCCGGACGATGTTATCCGCGATGAAAGCGCCTTTGCCGGTCACCCGCAGCCCCGTCACATTGCCCTCGAGCCGACAGTCCCGCACCACGGAATTCCCGCTCACCCGAATCCCCGTGTCAGCCCCGTAAACCTGACAGTCCCGGACGGTACAGCCGTTCCCGACCGAAATCCCGTACCGGCCGCCGCTCACCCGCAGCGACTCGATCCGTCCGTTCAGCCCCACCGACGCGCCGGTCGCGGCGGCCACACCGACGCCGTCCTGCGTCAACAGACTGAGCACGCCGTTGTGGATGCGGAAGTTCTTGCAGACATCGTCGAGCACGACGGCGTTCTCGCCCTCGCGCGACGTGATGGTGAAGCCCATCAGGTCGAGGGAGACGTTGTCGGCCAAGACCGTCACCGTCCCTTGCAGATTGTCCGTCAAATAATAGGACCCCGCGCGCTCGATCGCGACCGGTGCCCTGTCGAGCGGGATACGCGGCTCCACCTGCTCCAGCATTTTCATCGTGGGTGCAGGTGCGCCCGGCGGAGTCAGACTTCCCTGTGCGAGGACTGCGGATGCCCGGCAGAAGAACGCGGCTGCACAGGCCAACACGATCATGCGTGACGGGGTAGAGCTCATGGCCGACCTCCGAATTTTTGTCCGCAACCCTGTTCTGTCCGGAAAAGAGCGTGCGGACATGATCAAGGATATTTCAAAACCGTTGACGGTATCTTATGCGTGATCGTGTTTTCTGTCAAATTTTCTGAGGGCGCGGACGTCTTCGTGGGCGCATCTCCGTTTCACTTGCTTGGGTCAGGCGGCTGATGCCATCCACAG
>DAOPZC010000011.1:0-92549 GCA_035353175.1 Kiritimatiellia bacterium
AACGAACCTAATTATCTCTTCGCGTTTGTGTTTCATTGGTTATAGTTCCGAACGTATTCTGGTCGGCTGACACATTTGCTGATGTCCTGGCCGACCACGGGATGAGATTTTCACATTTTAGTGGACAAATCAAGCTTGATTTGCGTTAATTCATATGTCTTCTGACACAATGCATGGTTTTTCAACATGTTAGGCCGCAGCCGCCTAATGTAGGGGCGGGACAGGCGTAAAGGGCTGAATGCGCCGGCAATCCTGACACAAATGCTGGCGCTTACGCATGTTGGGCCGCAGCGGCCTAATCTGTTGCGAACCGGGTAAAAAGGCGTAACAAGAAGAATTAGCAGGTAAGATGTAACAGGTTGAGCGGCGGAGCCGCACACCGTCTATTTGCAGAGAGGACACGCAGACGCGTGTCCCTCCCCCAGCGGCCGGGTTCTGTGAGTCGGAGGGGCGAGCGTCTGCTCGCCCGCGCGGCCGACACGCCTCGCGCGCGACGCCGCTTTTGCGGGGATACCAAGGGAAAAGCGGTGCCGCGCTGCGCTTGTCACCGCACTCCAGAACAATGCAGGAGACGGCTCAGCACAGCTCCAACGCAAGGTTCAAGCCGAAAAAGTATCCCCGCGGTTCACAGGCGGGGCATTTCTGTCTGGCATTTCGCTGCATATCAACGGTCGGCTCCGGGAGCCGACCCTACCGCAGAGGGGCGGAAAACGTCGCGCCTTGCATATTTGGGCCCGACCGCCGCGCGGGCAACGTCATTCCAGATACGGCTTGAGCTGGACGAAGTTGAGCATCAGCTCTTCGCCGGGGCGGGCAGCCGCGTCGCTGAAGGTGACCGCCAGCCGGGGCGACGTGGCGCGGAAGACGATGCGGTGGAGATTGATCTGGCCGACGTTGTCGTTGTGCTCGTAGCGCCCGCCCTTGCGCCGGTCGATGTGGACGAAGCTCTTGGCGTCGATCCGCTCCGCTCCGTCCAGCTCCACGTCGATGCCGTAGCGCCGCGGCGCGGGTTTCTTGCCGGTCACGGCGGCGCGGTCGGCGGTGACGAACTGCAGGCAGTAGGCTTTGCCGACCGTCAGCCCCTGCGCGGTCTGCCCGACGCGATTGGTCGCGGCGGACTGACGGACCATCACGCAGACCGTGTCGCCCGCCTTGCCCCCGCCCCAGCGGCCCTGGCTGTTCTTGCCGTAGCCGGGAAGCGTCTCGGCGCGAACCGAGCCCGCCGCGGCCGGTGACACGGTCCAGCCCTTCAAGCCCTCCGCAAAATCGCCGTCCGCGAGGAAGCCCGGCGCGTAGGTGAAGCCGTAGCGCTGCGAGAGCATCTCCTTGCGCCCCTCCACCGCGTAGTGGCGCATGAGCAGGAACGACCAGCGCGCCAGCTCCTCGTCGCCGTAGTAGGTGCCCCAGTAGCCCACGGTGGCGAGGTTCTTGAAGTCTGGGCCGTTCGCGACAAGGTTGACCTGCATGTCCAGGAAGTACTTGAAGTCCACCGCCGGGTTGTGCTCCAGCGAGATGATGGGGATCTGGTTGAAGTTGCCGAAAATGATGCCCGTGCCGGCGGCCGCGCCCGGGAAGAAGGCGTTGAAGCGGCGCATCGTCTCGCCGATCATGTTGTCCAGATACGCGGCGGCGGCGGACTCGTCGGCCTGCGGGTGGCAGTAGGCTTCGAACAGCAGCCGGCCGCGGCCCTTGGAGGCGTTGAGGCTGGCGGACATGAAGTCCGTGTGCAGCGAGGCGATGCCGGGCTTGCCGACGATCCACGTGTAGACCAGGCGGGACTCGGGATTGCGCAGCGCCCACAGCGCGCGGGTGTAGTTGTCGATGGTGGCGCGGCCGAAGAAGAGCTCGTCGCTGGTGAGGCCGTCGTACTGCGGCTGCGTCAGGCCCGCGTGCCGCTGCATACGCTCGAGCACGTTGGTGGCGGAGTCCACGGGCGCGACGTTGAAATTCGCCAGCCACTTGAGGCCGCGGGCCTTGGCCTCGGGCAGGGCCTCGCCGGGCAGCGTGCCGCCGTTGAGCGTGGTCACGGCCGGCAGGATGTGGCGCTTCATGAAGGCCCAGTCGTAGGGCCCGTTCTCCCGCACCTGCGAGTTCGCGCAGGGCGGATAGTCGAAGATCTCGGGGACCGCGCGCACCACGAGCCGCGCGTCCGCGGCGCCGCTAACGGTGACGCGGTGCTCGCCCGCCGCCAGTTCGCGGAAGGCCTCCAGCCGGTCCGTCGCCGCGGTGATGGCGGCGTCCTTTTCGTCGATCGTCACCTTCAGCTCCGGCGCGGGCGAAGCCGGCGCGGCCGCGAAGAACACCCAGCCGTCGCGCGGGTTGACGAAGCGGAACGTCTGCGGCGCGGCGGCGGCCTTGACCGGCTGATCGAGCAGTTCGGAGACGAGGTTGTTGAGCGGCCGGGCCGCGCCGCCGGTCGCGGGCGCGTCGATCACGCTGACGGTGTAGCCGGCTTCGAGAACCTGCTCCTGGGTCTTGGCGTGCCGCAGCGCGACCTTGAGCGGATAGTCCCCGCAGGGGACACCTTTCAAACTGACGGTCACCTTTCCCTTTTCGAGCGGCACAGCCTGCGGGGGCAGACGGCTTCCGCCGACCGTCGCGAGGCATTCGTACGCTTCCGGCTTGTCGGGCAGCGCGCCGTAGAACTTGAAGGTCAGCTCCGGGCGCGAGACGGGAATGCGGTTGAGCAGCGGCTGAAAGGGAATCAGGCGCGGCACGCGCACCAGCGACATCTGCGACGAAGAGCCCTTGAGCGCGTCCTCGCTGACCGCCTCGAGCCTGACGTCGGCGAACGCGATCTCGCCCGCCAGGTCCACGGCGAACAGCGCGACGCCATACTCGTTCCCATTCGAGGGAAACAGCTTGAAGGTCTTCTCGAGGAAGGTCCACTCCGAGTCGGTCGGGAACGTCTTCAGCCCGACGTCGTTAAACCAGCCGCTGTTGTGCACGATCAGCCCGGCGTTGCGGCTCTTGAAGCCCTTGGTGCGCACGAACGCGCTGAGCTTGTAGGTGCCGCCGGCGGCCAGCGTCAGACCCTGCTGGCGCGCGCTCGCCTCCTCGGTCGCGGAGGCGTCGCCTTTCAGCACGACGGCCGCCTTCTTGCCCTCCGGGCCGCCGGTGCGCAGGAAGGCCACGGCCTTGGCCGAGCTCGGGCTCCAGAACTCGGGGAAGTCGACCTGCTCAGCCTCGAACGTGCCGTTGATCAGCAGATTCTCGCCCGGAGCGACGGCCGCGAAAAGCTCGACGGGCAGAAGGCCAACGATGAACAGGGCGAAGGCTCTCAACAGATTTTTCATGCCGATAATCTACCACGACAGCGGTGCAAGCCCAAGTTCTATTTGCGCCATAGCAGCTCTCTGCTCATACGCCGCTGGACGCCAGAAAACCGCCGTCGACCGGCACGGTGACGCCGGTCACGAACGCGGCCTGCTCGTCATTCAGCAGCCAGCAGACGCAGCCGAGCAAATCCTTGGCCTCGCCGAACTGCCCCATTGGCGTGTGGCGCATCACGTTCTCGCCGCGCGCGGTCAGTCCGCCGTCCGGCGTCATCAGGATTTTGCGGCTGCGCTCGTTCACGAAGAACCCCGGGGCCACCGCGTTCACGCGGATGTTTGCCGGCGCGAGGTAGACCGCCAGCCACTGCGTGAAATTGACGATGCCGGCCTTGGCCATGGCGTATGCCGGCACACGCGTGAGCGGACGGTAGCTGTTCATTGAGGCGAAGTTCAGGATCGAGCCGCGCCGCAGCGCCGCCATCTCGCGGCCGAAGATCTTGGACGGGATGACCGTGCCCAGGGTGTTGACGCGCACCACCGACTCGAACGCATCGAGCCCCAGATCGAAAAAGCCGCGCAGGCCCTCGGCCTTCTCCGTGTCCAGCTCAGACGGATCGAAAACCGTCGTCGTGGTCGTCGCAACCGCTTGGTTACCGCCCGCCCCGTTCAGAAGAAAGCGGCACGGCCCGAGCCGTTCCGTCACCGTCTGCCGCGCCCGCTCCACGGCGGCCGCATCGGTCACATCCGCCGCCAGCGGCAACGCCGTTCCGCCCGCCGCCGCGATCTCTTCCGCGACGCGCTCCAACGTCGCGGACGTGCGGCCGAGCAAGGCCACTTTCGCGCCGCGCCGCGCCAGCTCTTTGGCGATCTCCGAGCAGAGCGTTCCGCCCGCACCCGTCACCACCGCCGTCTGCCCCTCAAAAAAAGGATCTGTCATCTCGGCTCCTTTCGATTCCGGTCGACACCCGTCGCATCACTTCTGTCCCAGCACCATCTCCCGCGCGTTCTCGTACGCCACCGCGCGCACCAGCTGCTCCAGCGCGCCGAAGTCCGGCGGCACGATGCCCTGCTCCGCCCAAGCGCCAAGCGTCCCGCACAGCAGCCGCCGGAAGTACTCGTGCCGCACCATCGAAAGCAGGCTGCGCGAGTCGGTGGTCATGCCGATAAAGGTCGAGAGCAGGCCGTAGTTTGCCAGCGTCTCCAGGTGCTGGCGGATGCCCGCGGCATGGTCGTTGTACCACCATGCGGGGCCGAACTGGATCTTGCCCGACACGCCGTCCTCCGAATAGGATCCGGTGAGCGTCGCCAAAACCGCGTTGTCGGCAGGATTGAGCGTGTACAGGATCGTCCGCGGCAGCGCGCCGCCGCATTCGACGTCATCGAGGAAAGCACACAGGCTCGCCACATCGCACGCGCCGCCCGGCGCGGCGTAGCCGCCCGCGGGGCCGGCCAAGCGCCGCAGCCGCGTGCTCGTCCGCCGCTGCGCACCGAGATGGAGCTGCATGATCCAACCGCGCCGGCCGTACTCGCGGCCGAGGAAAAGCAAGATTGCCGAGCGCAGGCGCAGCGCGTCATTGGGCGACAACGCGTCGCCAGACAGCCAGCGCGCGAAAAGCGGGACGGCCGCCGCCTCGTCGGTCCTCTCATACGTGAACGCGTCCAACGCATGGTCGGCCAGCCGGCATCCCAGCGCACCAAACGCGTCGAGCCGTTGGCGCACCGCCGCGCAAAACGTCGCGAACGATGTGATCTCCGCACCGCACACACAGCCCAGCCGCCGGAGCCACTCTTTCTCGGCCGCGACGGCGTCATCGCCGCGCAGCGAGGGCAGCACCCGCACGGCATAGTCCGAGGCCGCCAGCGTGCGGTGCGCCGCCAGATCATCCAGCAGCCCGTCCGACGTGCAGACGCACGACACGTTGAAGCGGCTCAGCAGATGCCGCGCGGTGAACCCCGGTGTCCGCAGCTTCGCGTTGGCCGCGTTCCAAATGCGGTCGGCGCTCTGCGGCGTCAGCGGCTCATGCACACCGAATACGCGGTCCAGTTCCAAGGCCGTCCAATGCGAGAGCGGATTGCCCAGCGTTTTCGGCACCGTCGCCGCCCACGCGTCAAATTTCTCGCGCGGAGACGACGACGGCCCCGTGATCAGCGCCTCGGGCACGCCCGCGATCCGCATCGCACGGTGCTTGTACGGATCCTGCGCCACCCACAGGTCGGTGACGGTCTCGAACACGCTGTCGGCGGCAAGGTCCGCCGCCGACAGGTGGCTGTGGTAGTCGATGACCGGCAACCGCGCCGCGCACTCGTGATAGAGCCGCCGCGCCAGTTCTGACCCCAAAAGAAAATCGCGTATCATTTCCGTTTCAGACTCCATCCCAATGCTGCGGCCACGGCACAGCATATCAGCCCCGCCGCGAGCGTGTAGCGCCCGCTCTGCAGCGCAACGTTGAACAGGCTGACGCCGACAAACAACAGGCCGCTCAGCCCCAGCGAAACCGCGAACAGCACCATGACCGGCCGGTGGCCGCGCGGCATCGGCCCGCAGCCCTCTTCCGCTGCGGCGACCGGCACTCGCAACCGCGCGAAGAAAGCCGCCACGCGTTCCCGATACGCGGCGCACCGGCTCTCGCCCGGCGCCGAAGCAAACAACACGCACAGGCAGACCAACATCTGACAGAAGGTCGCGGACTCCCAATTCAATCCGGGGACCCGCTTAAGGACGAATCCCGACGCGGTGCCCGCGAGGATCGCGGCCACCGCGCCCCACGGCTTCGGCCGGCGGCACAGGATACCGAAAACGAGCGGCACCACCAGCGGCACGCCGATCAGTCCCATCAGCGTCTTGTTCACCTCGAACGCGCCGCCGAACCGCTGCACCTGCGTGGCCCCGCAGATGATCAGGAGTCCCAACGCCACGGTCGCCAGGCGCGCCACGCGCATCTGCTCGCGGTTTTCCGCCTTCGGACGCAACAGCCTGCGGTAGATGTCGCGCGTCAGCACGCCCGCCGTCACGTTGTATTCCGCGCTCAGCGTCGACATGGTGGCGGACAGCATGGCCGCGATCATCAGGCCCATCGCACCGGACGGCAAGAGGCGTTTGCAGATGCTGACATACGCCTCTTCGGGGTTCTCCAAGCCCGGCACCAGCACCGCGGCCGCGATCGCCGGCAGCAGGAAAATCACGGGGCAAAGCAGAAACAGCACGGCCGAAAGCAACCCCATCTTGCGTGCGGCGCACTCGTTTTCCGTGCAATAAAAGCGCTGAATGAAGGCCCAGTTGCCGTTGTACTTGATGAGCACCATCGCGTAGTAGACGAAAAGAAACCAGAACGACCCTTTGGGGCCATGGTTCCACGTGAAATGTTCAGGCAGCGCCCCGGCCAGTGCCCCCAGCCCGCCGACCGCATGCAGCGCCAGCGGCACCATCACGGAGGTGATCATCAGCAGGATGGCACACTGAACCGCATCCGTCACCACCACCGCCCACAGGCCGCCGATCATCGTGTAAACGATCACGATGCCGCCCGAAACCGCGATCGCGGTATTCAGCGAACAGCCCAGCGTACCGGCGATGAACACGCCGAGGGCATACAGCCGCACCATGTTGTCGAGGACCCGGAAAACGACGCCGCCCCACGAGACGATCTGGCGGACCGACGCGTTGTAACGCTGTTCGAGGTACTCGACCGGCGTCATGAGCCCGGCACGGCGCCAGCGGCCGGCCAGGAACACCGTGCCGAACAGCGCCGCCGGCACCGCGCTCCACAAGATCAGCATGGCGACGAGGCCGTCCCGGTAGGCGATCCCGGCATGCGCGACGAACACGAAGGTGCTCATCATGGTCATGTAGTTGCTGATCGCCCCCAAATGCCAGGGCACGGCGTTACCGCCGGCAAAATACTCCTTCACGTTTTTCACGTAAAGCCCCAGCACGCCGCCGATGCCGGCCATCAAGACCATGTAAATCGCGATCGCAGTGTAATCCAGCGTCGTCAGTCCGTTGGTCATTTTTGTCCTGCCGCCTTCTCTGCCAGCTCCGCGACCTCCCGCGTCTTCTTCATTGTCGCAGAAACGTTCAGCTTCTTGCAGCCCCTGTACCACTCTTTCCACTTGCCGGAACAGTATTCCTCGGCCAGCCGCGGGACCTCCTCGAACGCCGTGCCGGCCTCCCTCAGCGCCCGCGCGCAGGCCGGCCGATCACCGAGGTCGAGCGCCTCGTGAGCGGCCAGGAGCCGCTCCAGCCACGCGCTGGTCTGCCGCATGATTCCGCACGGATAAATCAGGTTGTCGCTGAGGAACGCCGCCTCTCCCTCCGGCAGTGCGCCTGCGGCGGTGCGCGCGTGCAGCAGGGCCAGTTCGAAGCCGGCCTTCTCGGCGACGACCCGCTTGAGCGTCTCGCGCCGGGGCAGCGGCTTCGGCATCGCGTCGCTCAGTCCGTCCCAGAACGCGTCGCCCGCGGCTGCCTTGGCCTCGCCCCCGCCGGACGGGCGCATCGTCTCGGCCGACGCGCCCGTCCCGATCCGTTTCTCCTTGATTTTTTTGGCCATCTCCGACAGGGCCTTGTTGCCCGCGCTGAACATATGCCCGTCCAGCAGGAAAGGCACCTGCTGCAGGTCGTGGAGCTGATAGGCGTTGAAGTAGATGCGGTAGGCGTTCGCGATCTCCGCCTGCCGCTTCGAGAAGCGGTCGCCCACCCAGCGGTCCAGCCACGCGTCCGGGTCATAGCCATCCATCCGCCACGTCATCTCCGCCGTCGCGCCGATGCCCAGCACAAACTCCCGGATGTTCGAGACGTTGAAGATCGCGTATTCCCCCGCGCCCCGCTCCCGTGCCGCCCGCAGCAGCTCGCAGGTCTTGTGCGGCGGAACGGCCTGCGCGAGGTGCGGCCCGCAGCCGATCAGGGCGTGGTGGTAATAGACGCCGTACGCGTTTTTTGGGTTGCGCGGGGTCTCGTAGAAATCCCGCTGCCATTTCCAGCCCGGCGAGTTGTCGGCGAACACAATGATCGTGCCTTCCGGAATTTTCAGCAGCCCTTTTTGGTTCAGCACCGAGCCCTCCGCCCACAGCGTCGTCGACATCCGGCGCGGCTTGCCCGGGCAGACCTCGTCCAGGATCCGCACCTGCTCCGCCATCGCCTCGGAGATGATCCGCCCGCGCTCCTCGTCCGACTGCGGCACGCTGGCGTCGGACAGCCACATCGGGCGGTCCGCCGCGCCGCGCAGCCCCAGCTGCCAGATCACGTTCGGGCAGGCCGCCCACTTCTGCGCGTAGGTCCGCCACACCTCACGCACCTCCGCGGGATGGCTGAAATAGGAGTACTTGAGATCCCGGCCCCGCGCCTTCCAGTAGTTGAAATAGGAGAAGGCGCTCACGCCCATGGGCTCGACGTGGTGCTGCGACACGAACACGCCACGCCGCGCGCACTCCTCGACGATCGCCGACTCGGCCGGATTCAGGATGTCGATGAAGCTCGCGGGGATAATGAGGTTATAGCCGCTGCGCACCAGCGCCTCGACGACGGCCCGCATCACGCCCGGGTTCACCACTTGGTTATAGAACTGATAGTCGATGTGCCGTTCGCCCGCGCTCTCCTTCCACTCGGTCAGCAGGTCTTCGTCGTTGATGAACCAACCGCGGTACTTGAACGACGGCGCGCCCGAGGCCAGCGACACCGCGTCCCAGCGCAGCTCCGCGCGCTTGGCCGGCTCGCGGCCCGACCAGAAGTAGAGGGGATCGACCTTCAGATAGCGCTCGCAGAACGCATACACGCCGAACATCGTGCCGCGCGCATCGCCGCCTTCGATGACGAGGCGTTCGCCTGCCGTGTCGGCGCGGTAGCTTTCCCAAGGCCCGCCCGCCCGGGTGGCGATGGTCACGCAAGGCCCCGGCGGAATCGCGCCACCCGCCCGCACCTCCGGCTTGCGGCCCGTGATTTTCTGCACGTCCGACGCCAGGTCTTCCGCCGCGAGCCGAACAAACTCCGGCTCACCCGCCGCCACGATGATCGGGGCGACACGCTCCGCCGTGACCCACTCGAACCCGGCGGCACACGCCTCGCATGCGCACGCCAGAACCGCCAGACCGCTTATGAGCTTCCGCACGTCCATCAGCCGCCTCCTTCATTTGCTCTCCAGCATAGCTTGCGTCCTCTCTTCGAACAATGGCGATAACGGGAAATCGGGTTACATATTTCGGAACTCCTGTTACACTGGGTTCTGTCATGACGCGCTTGACCAAAAACCGGATGCCGCAGGTGGCGCTCCTGCTCGAGACCTCGCACGGGGTCTCGCGGGCCATGTTGCAAGGCGTCTTCAACTACGTGCGCGTCTATGGTCCGTGGAGCCTCAACGTGATCGAGGGCGGCAGCAGCGACCAGCGCCTGCCCGACACCCGCGTGTGGAAAGGCGACGGCATCATCGCCCGCGTGCCGAACGACGAAGCCGCGAAGGCCATCCTCGCCTCGCGCCTGCCCGCCGTGCTCGTCAATCCGGCGGACGCCTATCTCGATCCCCGGCATCCGCTGTCGCGATACAGCCGCATCCAGTTCGACTCGCACGCCATCGGCGCTTTCGCCGCCGCGCACCTGCTCGGCCGCACGCCCCGGCATTTCGCCTTTGTCGGCGCGGCGTCAGACCCCAACTGGTCGCGTTGGCGGCGTGAGGCCTTCTGCGCGCGGATTGCGCAAGCGGACGCGGTCTGCCACGACTATCCGCTGCCCCCTGCCCCAGAGCGCGACTGGAGTGCGGAGCGTCCGCGCCTCTGCGCCTGGCTGAAAAAACTGCCGAAGCCCGCCGCCATCTTCGCGGCCAACGACAACCGCGGACGGCAGGTGCTCGACGCCTGTCTGGTCGCCGACATCGGCGTGCCATATGAGGTCACGGTGCTGGGCGTCAACAACGACCCGCTCATCTGCGAAACCAGCATCCCGCCGCTTTCCAGCATCGCGGTCGACGACGAGAAGGCCGGCTACGAAGCCGCACAGGTGCTCGACCTGCTGATGCAGGGCCGGGAAGGGCCGGGGCGCGTCGTGCGGTACGGCCCCAAAGATCTGATTTCACGGACTTCCACGGCCGACCTGCAGATCGCCGACAAGCGGGTGATCCGCGCGCTGGAGTTCATCCGCATCAACTCGGGCCTGAACATCCGCGTTTCGGATGTGGCCGAGCACCTCGGGGTCACGCCGCGCTGGGCCGAGAGCCGCTTCAAAAAGGAGCTGGGCCACTCGCTGCACGGGGAAATCCACCGCGTCCGCATGACGACGGCGCGCGCCATGGTAAGCGGCACCGAACAGACCTTCGCCGAGATCGCCGCGCGCTGCGGCTTCCGCAGCGTCAACCACCTCTGCAAGCTCTTCAAAGAGACGTACGGCTGCACGATGGGCAGCCTGCGGGAAACAGAGACTACCTCAGCACCAGCGACTTCTCGGCGATCAGGACCGGCGCATCGTAGACCGGCACGTCCTTGAACACCACGGTGCCGCCGTCGCGCGCTACGCGCCCGGCCGGGAACTCGTAGATGCCGCCCGACACCAAGTCCACCCACACGGGCGACTTGATCGTACAGTTCTTGACCGTGATTGTCGCCGACACCGTCGCAAACGAATTGGAGGGCGTGCCGCTGCCGTCCCAGACCGTCAGGAGCTGCTGCTGGGTCGCGGGGTTCTCGTATACAAAGCAGTCGGCCTTCTTCGCGCACGCGACGGCGGCGGCGTCGCCCGTCACGCGCACCAGGGTGTTGTCGAAAATCGCCGTCACGTTCTGCACCGCGTAGTAGGCGAGCTTGATCTTGTCGACCCGCTTGTCGGGCGTGGCGTGCAGCAGTCCCTTGCGGTTGATCTCGCGCCCCGTATGGTTGAAGTCGCAGATCGTGAACACCGACGACTCGACGTCGTGGCCGAGGTCGCCGAGCATCCGCCGCAGATCCCACTTGGCCTGGCTGACCTCCGTCCACGGGTGCTTGGAAAGCGCGAACCGCGTCGCCGTCTCGGAGGGGCAGCCGTTCTCGCCCTGCCGCATCTTCGCCGTTTTCGAATATTTCGCGAGCGTCGCCTTCAGCTCCTCGACTTTCGGATAGGATTTGCCGGGATTAAACTCATAACCGTGATAGATGAACCAATGGAAGAGGCCGACTTTACCGCGGTCCGCAAGTTCTTTCAGGCACTGGTCCAGCAGCTTCGGGCTGGAACTCGCGAGCGAGAGGCCGGCGATGCGCGCGTCGGGAATGACGCGCTTGATGATCTCCGCCGTGCGGATATTGAAGACCGCGATATCGGCGGGCTTGTGCGCCTTGTTGATGTCGGGCTCGTTCCACATCGCCCAGTCGCGGACCTTGCCCTGATAGCGCGTCGCCATGGCCTCGACCCACTTGTCCCAGGCGCCCAGCGCCACCTCGTTGGTCGGGAAGCCGCCGGCAAGGTCCCATCCGCCGCCGCCCTCGTAGATCGGGTTGCCGTAGTCCGTCTCCAGCAGGACGTTGAGGCCGCGGCCGCGCGCGTCGTCGACGAGCCGGTCGAGCCAGGCGAAGTCGTAGACGCCTTTCGTCTTCTCCGTCTTGGCCCAGCCGCCCTGCAGGCGGACCGTCTTGATGCCGAGCGGCACGATGTACGCTTTGTACTCGTCGTAGATCGCGAAATCGCGGTCCAGCGTCTCACAGCCGAGCGTCCAGTTCGAGCCCGCGATCTGATCCGCGCTGCGCGGCGTGACCGTGCCGATCCGTTTGAGCCCCGGATCCAGCTCCGTCTTTGCCCGGTCGGCCGACGTGTCGATCGCCGGCCCGGCCATGACCGCGCCCAGCAGCGTGAAATACGCCGCCACCGATATTCCCCGCCGCAGATCCTGACGTGTTTTCATCTTGCCCTTTCACTGGTCGGATTTCAGATTACGCCACGCGCGCTGTTCCCTCAATGGCGATATTGGGAATTGGCCTTGTCTTTTTCGGAACCGCTCAGCGGGCCAGACAGTCCGGCGCTCACATCGCCGCCAGCAGCGCATGCCAAGCTTCGGAGGCGCGACGCAGCGCGACGCCGCGGTGCGAGATCAGGTTCTTCGCCGCGCCGTCCAACTCGGCAAACGTCTGGTCGTAACCGTCCGGCACGAAGAGCGGGTCGTAGCCGAAGCCATGGGAGCCTCGCAGCTCACCGATGATCCGGCCAGGGCAACTGCCGTCGACGGTCCATTCGCGGCCGTCCGGCGCGCAGAGCGCGAGGGCGCAGCGGAACCGCGCACGGCGGTCGGTCACGCCCGCCATCTCGCGCAGCAGCTTAGCGTTGTTGGCGGGATAGCTGCACGGCTCGCCGGCGTAGCGCGCAGAGTAGACGCCCGGCGCGTTGTTGAGCGCGCCGACCTCGAGGCCGGAATCATCGGCCAGCGTCCACAGCCCGGAAGCGGCGCACAGCTCGCGCGCCTTTTTCAGCGCATTGCCTTCGAACGTATCCGCATCTTCGACGACCTCCTCCGGCAGGCCGGGCAGCTCGTCGGCCGCCAGCAGCGTCAAGCCCGGCAACGCGAAGATCTGCAGAATCTCCTCAAGTTTGTGCCTGTTCCGTGTCGCGACCAAAAGCTTCATTGTGCCGTTCTCCTCATTGGGCCTCTGCTGATTCCCCACGCCTACAGCCGGTTATTTTCCCGCCAGGGCCTCGACCGTCACGCGCTCCCAGCCGGGTAGCGCCAGGAAGTATTCCAACACGGCGGCGCAAGCGAAGGCGTCATACAGCGCGTCGTGCGCGTCGCGCCCCGGGCACAGCGCTCTGACCCGCGCATCCACGCCCAGCGCCGCGGTCACATCCTCCAAAGCCTTGGACGCCAAAGCAGGGAACGCATGCCGCGTCAGCGCCAGCGTATCGATCCACGGCCCCATCCGATGCAGCGGTGCCAGGCGCGTCAGCACGCTGCGCTCGGTGCCCGTATTGTGCGCGACCAGCGGCACGCCGGTCACCCATGCCGTCAGCTCGGGCCACAGTTCGCCCGGAGTCGGCGCCACCGCCAGCTGCGCGCGAAGCTGCGCATGCCGGCCGGGCGCGCGCGGATTAAACGGCCGGTCGCCTACGCGCAACAGCGACTCAAACGCCTCGTCCGCACAGACTTTGCCGTCCCGCACCCGGACAACGCCGATCTGCCACGGCTCGACGGGATAGCCCGCCACCGAACCGGTCGTCTCAAAGTCCACCACCGCAAAGCACGCCTGGTGCGCCTCTGTATAGCGTCCCGGCATGCCTTAGCGCATATTCCCGATATCCGCGTGGATGCAGCCGGAGACCAGCGCCACCGTCAATGCAAGGACGGCCCAACACGTCAGAACCAACACCCGCTTCACCGTCATAAAACCGGCTCCTTTGTTCTTTCATTTTTCCTGCAGCATTCTTTTCAAATCCCGCGTGCCCGCATCGTCCGGCGCCAACTGTTCGGCCTGGCTGAGGCACTCGCGCGCGCGCGCCAGATCGCCCCGCTGCTTGGCGAGATAGCCCAGATAGAAAAGCGCCTTGACCTTGAGAACACGGTCCGGCGCCCCCTCCGGCCCGTCGGCGGCGCGGCACTTGCGGCACGCGGCCTCGAACGCGCGCTCGGCCCTCGGCAGGTCGTGAAAAGACTGCAGCAACAGCTCGCCGAGGGAGATCTCGAGAGAGGCGTTATCCGGATTCTTGACGATCCCTTCTTCCAACAACCGAACCGCATCCGCGGGCCGCTTCGTCATATGCGCCAAGACAAACGCCGTCGTCTCGTAGGCCCGGATGCTTTGCGGCGCTGACCGGCAGGCCGCCCACAGCCAGGGCAACAGCTCGCGGACGTCTTCGCCTTCGATATGCCGATCTTCCTGCACATGAATTTGCCCGTTCAGCCATCCCCAAAAATCGGTTCCGGCGGCGGCCCCCGCATGCTCAAGGCCGTGCTCTCCCGCCGCATGGCGGTCCGGTTCCTCGTGCGGCGTTCCCAAGCCGTGTTCGCAGACCACGTCGCGGACGCCGCCATGGAAATACTCCTCCGCCTTGCCCATCATCGCATCGCTGAAAACCAACCGGGCGTCTCCCAGAATCATGGCCAGAACATCTTCGCCCACGGCTTGCGGCATCTTGCCCGCGCAGACCGACGGCACACACTGCCCCAAGGTCACCGCCAACGCGGCGCCCGCAACCGTCAGCCCGACATGGAGGCTCTGCCGCATCGTTTCTCTAGAACCTTTTCTTCTTGAATATCAGGCCAGACAGCGCAAGGCAGGCCGCCGCATAACAGGCGGCGTACGCCAAGACGGCGGCGCACACGCCCCAGCCGATCGGCGGCCACTCGTGAACAAGCCGCTGGCGCAGGTCGAAGAACTCGAGGTGCGGGCCGACCCAGTGGATCACGTACAGCACCCATTTTCCCGGCACCGTCTGCGTCGCCGCCAGCGCGGCCAGACGCTGTCCGAAGGACAGCATCCCCACGATCAGCAATCCGCACAGCGTCACGTTCGCCGAGGCGGTCAACAGCAGGGAGCCCAACAGCCCCAAAGCCGTGACGATCACCAGGAATCCCGTATGGAGCGCGAACGCCTGCCAGAGGACCGGCGGAAACCAGACGCCTTGCCGGAAGCCCGTCAGCAGGCCGTAGGCCAGATAAAACACGGCGAGCGCCAAGAGCGAGGCGGCGAGCGCCCCCGAGTATTTCCCCAGCAAAACTGTCCCTCGCGCCACCGGCTTGGCCAGCATCGGATAAATGGTGCGGCTCTCGAACTCCGGCGGGAAAAGACGGGCTGAGGTGCCCAATCCGATCACGATCGAGAAGAGCCACACCAGCAGCAGGGCCAGCTCATTCACATAGCGTCCCGCGCCGGTGACGCCGAACGGCGCGAAGAACGCGAGCGGCAGCAGGATCACGGCCGCGAGCACAAACACCACAAACAGATCTTTGCGGCGGTAAAGCTCCAGCACCGACAAACAGATCAGGGCCCCGAGCTGACGCAACCGGACGCTCATGACGCCACCTCCCCGCCGGCAACGCCCAAGACCTTCAGGAAAATCCGTTCGAGATTTTGCCGGCCGTCGCCGGCGACTTCAGATACCGCGCCGGACAAGACCAGTGCGCCCTGCTTGAGAATCGCCACGCGATCGCAGATCAGCTCCGCCTCCGACAGCTCGTGCGAGGAAAAGAAAATCGTCTTGCCCTGCCGCCGCAGCTCGAGGATCAAATCGCGAAACTGGATCCGGGCCAGCGGATCGAGCCCCGTCAACGGCTCGTCCAGAATCAGCAGGTCGGGATCGTGCAGCAACGCCTGCGCGATGCCCGCGCGCTGCAGCATGCCTTTCGAGTAGGTGCGCAGCAAGCGGTTCCCCGCGTCGGTCAAGCCCACACGTGCGATCAGCATTTCGGATCGTGTCCGGATCTGATCCTTGGACATCCCGCAAAGGCCGCCATAGAACGCGAGCAATTCCCGCACGTTCAGATAGGGATAATAATAGGCGGTTTCCGGCATGAACCCGATCTTGCGGCGCGTGGCCGCATCGCACGGGTCGCCGCCCAGCACAGTCACGCGGCCGGCGTCCGGCCGGAAGAACCCCAGCAGCATCTTGATCGTCGTGGTTTTACCGGCACCGTTGGTTCCTAAGAACCCGAGAATCTCGCCCTGTCCGACTGCCAGCGAAAGCGCGTTGACGGCGCGCACGGAGCCGAACGCTTTCGAGACACCGTCCAGTCTGACAACATCCATACCGCATCACCTCGCCTGCCCAAGACCGACTGCGCCGCAGAAACCGCCGACCGCGCACGTTCTAGGGGCGGATCGCCTCCACCTTGCCGCACGCGTCCTGGAGAAACCCCGCGATCGGCTCCAGGCCCTGCGTGAACCGCGTCGACAGAAAAACGTCGACCGCCTCTTTCGCCATCGCCTCGCCCCAGATCATCTGCCCCATGCAGAGCACGTTGGCGTTATTGATCGCGCGGCACATCTTGGCCGCGAAGACCGACTCCACCACCGAAGCCGTCACCCCTTTGAAACGGTTGGCCACGATCGACATGCCCATGCCGGTTCCGCAGAAGAGGATCGCGCGCTCGGCCTTGCCGGCCTGCATCGCCTTGCAGACCTCGACCGCGCTTTCGAAATAGGGCAACTCCTTCGCCTTGGTCGCCCCCATGTCCGTCACCTCATACCCCTTGCTCCGGAGGTGCTCCGCGATCGCGTCTTTGAGCGTCACCGCGTACGGATCAGCCGCCACAATGATTTTTTTCACGTCGTTCTCCCTATTCACCTTCGCCTCCGTCTGTTGCGCCTGAGCCTGAACGACGGCGGCCGAAAACACCGCCGCCGCCCCCGCCTTAGCCATGAACTCCCGCCTTGTGCTGCATTCCGCCATGGTAGTCCCCCTCTCCGCCGTCGCCGCGCAGTCCCTTACCAGGTGAGCCACTCGTCGTCCGCCGTACGGTTCTCGGCCCGCAGCCACACCATCAGCGCGACGCGGAAATCGCTGTCGGTCTCGCTGATGCCGTCGATGCGCTCGAAATCGTTCTCATACGCCGTGCGCAGCTGGAAGACGAGGCAGTCCAAGCGGTACTGGATGTACCCGCCGACCTCGTCCAAATCGTTGTAACGCAAATCGTACCGGACATAAAAGCTGTACGACCACGCGTCGTTGATGTCATGGGTAAAGCCACCGTAGATCAGGTTCTCCTTCACGCGGTTCCACTGCTCGACCTCGGAGACGTCATAGTCGTACACGTCATGGTCGCGGCCCAGATAGCCGCCGCCGAAGCGGAACTTCTCGGTCAGCTTGTAGAAAGAGCTGAGGTCCGCGTAGGCGAACGTCTCTTTCTCGGTGTCCCATTCGGCGTGCGCCTTCATGTCGATCTTCTCGCTCGGCGCGTACACCATCTTGGTGCCGGCGAGCCGCAAGCCGTCCTCGTACAGCGGGCCCTCCGAATCGAACTGGACGCCGCCGTAGACGTCCCAGTCGAACAGCGTCCGCATCCGGCCCTTGGAATCGGGCGTCTGCAGGAGGTTCCGCACGCCCGGACGCACGCCGTGCCAATCGTAGGGCAACCACGTCCCGTCCATGCCGAGCTGGTCGAACCACAGCGTCGAGCTGTCGTACCGGTCGAACGTGTAGACGCGGCCGTTGTCCACATCGAAATGCGTCGGCTGATAACTGTAGTCGAGGTAGGGCTCCACCACGTGGCGGTACCCGTTGTTCCAGTCGGAGGTGGCCCGCACCGAGGCCTCGGCGCCCAGTTCGGCCGAATGCCGGAAAACATCGGTTTCGGACTCCGTCTCCGAATAATAGGTGCCGCGATACCCCGCCCGCGGGACCACGCTGAGGACGTCGCCGAACTTCACCGGATACGTCACGCGGTGCGCCGTGTCCACGCGCGCCAGGTTGTAATCGGCCCAGGTGCCGGGATAATACATGTACTCGGGCAGCGCGTTCTCGTAACGCGTCGCATCGCGGTTGAGGTAGCCGGCCCGCGTCTGGCTCTCGTAGTTCAGCCCCGTCTCGAAGACCGGCTGGGGCATGATGTTCACCCAGCCTTCGGGCAAGCGGGCCACGCCGCCGTAGAAGTCGTTGAGCGGGCCGCTGACCATCACGCCGGAAGCCCAAGAGTGCTCGCGATGCTCAAGGTGGGCCATGTTCATCGGGACGCTCTCGCCCCGGTCTTCGCGGGTGAAGAAATCGCCCGACACTTCGGAATCGCTGACGACCGTGCCGCGCAGGATGAACTGGTCACGCGGGGTCACGTCCATCTCGTGCCGCAGCCTGATCCGGTAGCGTTCCTCGTTCACGTCAGACATCCAGTTCATGTCTTCCGCGTCGTTGGGCGGATCATCGTCCCACGCGTAGTAGGTCTCGAGTTTGCCGTGGCCCAAATCCTTCAGGTCCCACCGCAGGTTCTGCCCCACCGCCACGCCGCGCTTGGTGCGGTAGTCCAGGTGGGTCGACGCGTCCAGCTTGGGGCCGTCCGCCTGCGGCGCCTCGTAAAGGTTGTAAACGTAGCCGCCCAGCAGATAGGCGCCCCACTTGGACCGGTAGCCGGGAACCAGGCGGAACCCGTAGTGCGTGTCGAGGTCGCGGTACCAGTAG
Organism: Kiritimatiellia bacterium; assembly: GCA_035353175.1. Lineage (GTDB taxonomy): Bacteria > Verrucomicrobiota > Kiritimatiellia > RFP12 > UBA1067 > DAOPZC01. The sequence continues at coordinate 18,316 of DAOPZC010000011.1, forward strand.
GGCAGGTAGGCGAACGGCACCCCGAACAGCCAGGGCACCGCATCGAACACCTCGACGTAGTCGTTGTCCTTGTACCGCGCGTGGCCGGTCATGCGCCAGTGGCGGTGGCCGGGGGCGTTGGTGCAGGTCGTCACCTCCGCGTAGCGCGCGTCGAACCGGCCGTCTTCGCGCCGGGTCACCTCTTTGGCGGAGACCCTGAAGACGCCGGCTTCGACCTGCCCGACACCCGTGAGCCCTTTTCCCGTCTTGTAGTTGTACTCGATATAGTCGCCCGACCACGCGCCGAACCCGCTCTGCCGGATGACCACATTGCCGCGGGCCTGCACGTCCCCCTTATCCTGGTGCAGGCGCACCCGGTCGGCGCCCATTTCATGCTCGCCGGTCTTGATCTTCACGTTGCCGGAAGCCGTGATCCACCCGGTCTTCTGGTCGACCTCGAATTTGTCGGCCGTGATCGCCAGGCCCGAATCGCCCGTCTGCAGGGGCATCGGGATGAGACCGCCCCCCTGCGCCCAGCCGACCATCCAGCCGACCATGACACCGACGACCCAACCTGCCATTGCTGTTCGTTTCATAATGGGCACCCGCTGGTTGAAGAACTCCACCGGCTTCCACAAGCCGTATTTAAGTTATACCGTTTTTGCCTCGCCGACGGAATACAAAATCTTGCCGGTCTGGCCGTCCGCGATGCAGAAAGATTCCGGATGGCGGTGCAGCTCCGACTTGAACGTCAGCCGGCCCGTGTAACGGCGCTGCAGCTCGACCAGGAACGCCTCGTCTTCCGTGCGCAGCCGCTCCAGCACGCTCGGCGCCACGACGATCTGCAGCTCGACCATCTCGCGGCCCTCGTGCCGCACTTTGCGCATCAGCGCCGCGATCTGCCGCTGGATATCCACGCTCAGCGCCAGCGGCGACTTGATCAGGCCATGGCCGCGGCAGTAGGGACAGTCGGAGTACATCTGCGAAAGCAGGCTCTCCTCCTGGCGCTGGCGCGTCATCTCCATGAGGCCCAGCTCCGAGATCGCCAGCACGTTCGTGCGGGCGCGGTCGCGCTTCAGGGACTGCTTCATCGCCTTGTACACCGCGTTCTGGTGTTTGCGCGACTTCATGTCGATCAGATCCAGCACCACCAGCCCGCCGATGTTCCGCAGCCGCATCTGGCGCGCGACCTCCTCGACGGCCTCGAGGTTCACCTCGAGGATCGCGTCCTCCTGCGACCCCTTGCCACGGTGCCGGCCCGTGTTCACGTCGATCGCGATCAGCGCCTCGGTCTCGTCGAACACGAGATAGCCGCCGGACTTGAGGTTCACCTTGCGGCGGAAAGCCTCCTCCAGCTGCCGCTCCACGCCATAGTGCTCGAAAATCGAGAGCTGCCCCTCGTAGTGGCTGATCACGTTCTTCGCGCGGCGGGAAATCTTGCCCGCCACCGCGCGGACGCGGTCATAGGCGTCGCCGTCGTCGATCGTCACGCGGTCGATCTCTTCGGTCAGCCAGTCGCGCACCACGCGTTCCACCAAATCGGGTTCCTGATAAACGCAGGCCGGCGGCTTCAGGTTCTTGATGTTGTCCTGCAGTTCATTCCAGGACTCCCAGAGGTTGCGCAGGTCGCGCACAAAGGCGCGCTTGCTGGCGCCGGCACCCACCGTGCGCACGATCAGGCCCGCGTCGTCCGGCAGCGGCAGCCGGTCGAGGATTTTCTTCAGGCGCTGGCGTTCCTTGGCGTCACCGATCTTGCGCGACACGCCGCGCAGACGCGTGCCCGGCATCATCACCAGATAGCGCCCGGGCAGGCTGAGGTTCGCCGTCACGCGCGGACCTTTGGTGCCGATCGGCCCCTTGGTCACCTGCACGACGATCTCCGATCCGGGCGGGAAGCGCTTGGTGATGTCCTCGTTCGACACGCGCCGCCGCCGCGAGGGCCGCGCGTTCTCTTCGTCGTCGTCCAGCCGGCTGTCGTCGTCCGGCAGCATGTCCCAGTAGTGCAAGAACGCGTTCTTTTTCAGCCCGATATCCACGAACGCCGCCTGCAGGTCATGCTCCAGATTCTGGATGCGGCCCTTGTAGATGCTGCCGACCAGACGCTCCTCGGTGGGGTGCTCCACCTGGAACTCCTCGACGCGGCCGTTTTCCACGACGGCCACACGCGTCTCCAGCTTCTCAACATTGACGACGATCTCGCGCTTCGGCGCACTTTTCCTGAACCATCCAAACAACATATTCCCCTCCTCACTGAGCGCATTTTAGGGCGCGTGTCACGCGCCGGCTCAGAATCTTGTCTCCGATTCACGTCCATGTATGGACACACTTTGGACCAGCCCCAATGCCGCCATCATGGTCAGCATAAAGGTGCGTCCGTAACTGATAAACGGCAGCGGCAACCCGGTAATCGGCATCATCCCGATCGTCATCGCAATGTTGATGAACATGTGACTGAAGGTCAGGGACAAAACACCGACACAGAACAGGCGCCCCGTATCGTTTTGGCAACGAAACGCCACCCACAGCCCGGACCACAGCAGGCCCAGGAACAGGAGCAGCACCGTTAACGAACCCGCGAAGCCGGACTCCTCGGCCAGCACCGCAAAAATGAAATCGTTGGAAGAGACCGACGGCGGCAGATACCCCAACATGTACTGCTCGCCTTTCAGATACCCCTTGCCCCACGCGCCGCCGGAGCCGACGGCGATCTCCGACTGCCGCCGGTTGTACCCGCTGCCGTGCAGGTCCTTGTCGGGGAAGAGAAACACCTGCAACCGCTTGACCTGGTGCGGCTTCAAGTGCGTCGCCTCGATCAGCGCGTCGCGCCGCTCCTGCGGCAGGTCCGCTTTCTCGGCGATGTAGATCACGCTCATGATCGCCACCCCCGCCGCCACCCCCACCGCCACGCACGTCCACAGCAGCCGCGGCGCGACATTCGCAGCGAACAGCATCGCGAAGACCGTCGGCACCAGCACCATGGCCGTGCCCAGGTCTGGCTGCAAGAGAATCAGCACCCCCGGAACGCCCACCAGCGCCAGCGTGAGGAAAAAACCTGGAGCTCCGCGCTGCGCCTCGCGGCGGCCGAACAGCCACGCCAGAATCATGATGATCGCCAGCTTGGCGGGCTCCGAGGGCTGGATGCCGAACAGCCAGCGCCGGGCCCCCATCGTCGATTCGCCGATGAACGGCACCAGCACCAGCAGCAGCAGGCAGACCAGATAGATCAGCCAGCTCCAGCGCAGGACCGCCCGGTAATCGATCCACGCCAGCAGCAGATATCCGGCGAGGCCGGCCAGGCCGACCTCCGCGTGCCGCATGTAGAGCATCCGCAGCTCCGGGTCTTCGCGCACGGAGCAGGCGCTGTAGACGAACGCCACGCCCACCACGATCAGCCCCGCCATGCAGGCGAAGAGCAGCGGGTTCAGGCACCGGAAACGCTCGATCAGCCGTTTCAGCATGTCAGTCGCCCCTCTCTTCGCCGCCCGCCGGCAGCGCGGCCGTTTCCGACGGCGTCTCTTCCGGCGCCTCGCCGAAAACTGACACCAGCACATCGTGCGCCATCGGCGCCACCGTCAGGCCGCCCGACACGCCGTTCTCGACCATAATCGCCATGGCGACCGTCGGACGGTCGAACGGCGCGAAGGCCGTCACCCACGTGTTCTTGCGGCGCACGCCGCCCACATCGACCTCCGCCGTGCCGGTCTTGGCCGCGACCTGGAGGCCGCGCACCTGCACGCGTTTGCCGGTGCCCAAGGCGGCCACGTCGTGCAGGCCGTTCCGCACCAGCCCGACCGCATCGGGCGGCCATCCCATGTCGAACACGATCTCGGGCGCGCCTTCGCGCCGCGCGAGGTGCGGCCTGTAGCGTATGCCGCCGTTCGCGAACACCGAGGCCAGCACCGCCATCTGCAGCGGCGTCGTCACCAGCAGGCCTTGGCCGATGGAGATGTGGCAGGTGTCGCCCGGGCGCCATTTGTCCTTCAGGTTCCGTTCTTTCCACTCCGCCGTCGGCAGCAGCCCGGCCGTTTCGGCGGGCAGGTCGATCCCGGTGCGCTGCCCCAGGCCCACTTTCTGGGCCTCCCCATAGATCGCCTCGTACCCGATGGTGTAGCCGAGGTGGCAAAAGAAGCTGTTGCACGACTGCTCGATCGCCTTGCGCAGCGCCACCGCGCCATGCCCGTAGGTGTTCCAGCAGCGCAGCCGCATCGTGCCCAGCGAAAAGGCGCCCTCGCAGAGATACGTCTCGTCCGGGTTGAACCCCGCGTGCAGCAGCGCGGCGATCGCCGTCACCGGCTTGAAGGTGCTGCCCGGCGCGTAGCGGCCCATGACGGCCCGGTTGTAAAGCGGCAGGCCCTCGTCCGCGTTCAGCTTCTTCCATAAGCCCGCGGGCATGACCGGCACGAAATCGTTGGGATCGAACGTCGGCGAGCTCGCCAAGGCCAGCACGTCGCCGTTGCGGGGGTCGATCACCGCGCCCGCCCCGCGCCAGCCGCGCAGCGCCTTTTCCAACGCGCGCTGCACGTTCACGTCGAGCGTCAGGTGGACGTCGCGGCCGGACACGGCCGGCTCCCCGTCCCAAACGGCATGCTTGTAGCCGCGCGCGTCGACGCGGATGAGCTGTCCGCCAGACACGCCGGTGAGCGTGGGGTTGTACTGGCGCTCCAGCCCCTCTTTGCCGATCATCTCCGGCAAGAAAAAGTGGCTCTTCTGACCGGGCAACGGCTGCGGGCGGCCGCGGCCGACGTAACCCAGCACATGCGCGGCCAGCGAGCCTTGCGGATACGAGCGCTCGGGCTGGACAAACACGTCCACGCCGGGGAACGATTCCTCCGTCTCCGCCCAGCGCGCCAGCGTCTCTTGATCAACGTCGCGCCACGCCAGGAGCGGCATCGGCAGGCTCTGCATCACGTGATTCGCGACCGCTTCCTTGGAAAGCACGCGGGGGATGCCCAGCACCGCCGCCAGCCGGTCGATGTCCGCATCGACCGCGTCGATCGTGTTCTGCCAGCGCCCGCGCTTGCGCAGTTCCTCGACGTAGTAGGCGATACAGTAACTCGCCCGGTTCTCGGCGAGGACCACGCCGTTGCGGTCGAAGATCCGCCCGCGCGGCCCCGGCACCTGCACGCGCCGCACGCTCTGCCGGACCTGGTCGCGGGAAAAATCAGAATATTGCACCACCTGCACGCGGTGCAACGCGAACGCCAGAAACACGATGCCGGCCGCGAAGACGAACGCCAAAAGCGCCATCCGCCAGCTATCGGTTAGTTTCTGCCCACAAGATTCCATTTCCCTCTTTCACCGGCTTCACAATACCGGACACGCGATCCGTCAGACCGCATATCGCAAACCCCGCCACTCCGGCCGTCATCCCGGCCGGCACCGCATACAACAAAAGTTTCAGCGTATGCCACGTGAAGAACGGCTGCCCCGTCCCCACCCACAGCCGCGTCCACACCATCTGTAACACCGCCGCCGCCGCGACCAGCAGCATGCCCTGAAACACGGTCGCCTCCAGGAAAACGCGGTGCATCAGCCGCACCAGCACGAAGGCCACCAGCAGGAAACCCGCCGTGCACAGAAGCGGCAAGCCGCCGAGCGCATCCGTCAGCCCGCCCGCCCACACCGCCGCGGTGAGCGCGGCCGGCAGCGGCTTGGTCAGCGCGGCGTGCAGCGCCACCGCCGTCAGGAACACAAACTTGACGGGAAACGACGGCGTCACGGGAATGAGGTCCTGCAGCAACGCCGCCGCGAAGAGCGTGACGGCCAGCACCGGCAGATGCATGTCAAGGCGCACGGCGACCTCCCCCCCGCGACAAGACGAAGACCTCGTCCACCGCCGCCATATCGACCGCCGGCATCACGGACGCCTCGCGCGACAGCCCGTTCGCCTCCAGGCGGCTCTCCAGCACATAGCCGACCGTCAGCCCCTTGGGAAAGATCTGCCCCAACCCGGACGTCAGCACGCGCGTACGCGGGGCGGGCTCGAACTCGCGCGCCAGATAGCGCAGGCGCAGCGGGTCCACCACGTAGAGCAGCGTCAGCGTGGGATCGGCGGCCGTGCTCGCCCCGCCGCCGTACAAGATGCCGCGCACCGTCCCCACGCCCTCGCCGGGCGTCTCGAGCTCGCACGCCACGCGGCAGTTGGGGTCGGTCACCAGCATCACCTCGCAGGTGTGCGCCGAGACGTCCGCCACGCGGCCCACGACGCCTTCCGGCACCACCACGGGGTCCCCCTCGCGGAGGCCGTGCAGCGAACCCTTGCCGAGGCGCACGCTCTGCCACACCGCAGACGTGCCGCCGCGCGACAGCACCGGCGCGGCTTGCCAGCGTCCGGCCGCGGGCGGCGTGAAGTCCAGCAATGCGCGCAGGCGAGTCACCTCCGCCGCGAGGGCTTCGGCCTCCGCCTCGGCGATCCGCAGACGCGCCACATCACGTTCCAGCATCGCGTTGCGCGACGCGTGATGGGCACGAAGAAGAACGGCTCGGACGCGGACCCATACGGTCCGTTCAAGCCACACTTTGGCATTTTCGTAAGGGTAAAGGGCTTCCCGCGAAAAATCGCGGACTCCGGCGCGCCAGAACACCAGCGCACCGAGCGACAGCACCAAAAGCCATACCCATAATTTCGCTTGCTTCACCCTGGTCACTCCCCCGTTCTACCGGGCAGGCAGAGACCAGAAAGCAGCCGTGAAAAAGATCACCGGCCCAACTTCGTCTTAGCCAGGAAATTCAGCTCGTTCAACACTACGCCCGTCCCTTCCGCGACCGCGCTCAGCGGGTCGTCGGACAGCGTGACGGGCAATCCTGTCTGTGACGCGATCAGCTTATCCAGGCCGCGCAGCATTGAGCCGCCGCCCGCCAGCACCAGACCCCGGTCCACCAGATCGGCCGACAGTTCCGGCGGACACTTCTCAAGTGTGATCCGCACGGCGTCGACGATCGCGGAAACCGGTTCCTGCAACGCGTCACGAATTTCTTCCGAGGTGACAGTCAGGGTCTTGGGAAGTCCGGCCACGAGATCGCGGCCCTTGACTTCCAGCGTGCGTTCCTCACCCAAGGGATAAGCCGAACCAATCGTGATTTTAATCTCCTCCGCGGTCCGCTCTCCAATCATCAGATTGTAAACTCTTCGCATGTACTGGACGATACACTCGTCCATGGCATCGCCGCCCACGCGGACACTCCGCGCGTACACGATGCCGGCCAGCGAGATCAACGCGACCTCACATGTGCCGCCGCCAATGTCGACGATCATGTTGCCGGCCGGCTCCGAAACAGGCAACCCCACGCCGATGGCCGCCGCCATCGGCTCTTCAATCAGAAAAACCTCCCGCGCCCCGGCGTGCCGCGCGGACTCCTGCACGGCGCGCTTCTCGACCTCCGTGATATCGCTCGGCACCGCCACGATCACCCGCGGCTTGATCAGCTTCGCCACGTGGACCTTCCGGATGAAATAGCGGATCATGGCCTCCGTGATGTCGAAATCCGCGATCACGCCGGACTTCATCGGGCGGATCGCCACGATGTTCCCCGGCGTGCGGCCCAACATCCGCTTGGCCTCTTCGCCGACGGCCAAAATACGCTTGGTGCCCTCTTGGATGGCCACCACGGAAGGCTCGCGGATGACGATCCCGCGGTCTTTCACATAAACCAACGTATTCGCGGTACCGAGATCGATCCCGATATCGCTGGAAAAAAAGGCCAAAAACTTATTGAACATCACGCGTTCTTTCCCGTAGGTCAAACGTACATAACCGCGACATAAATGCGCAGTGTCAACAGTTTCTACGATAAACCTTGTCGGGTCAAGCGTAAACCGCCCGGCCCGGCACAAAAAGACGGCCCGCCCTGCGGGCATCGCCGGCCTCGGGCGGGATTGTGACACCCTCGCGCCGAGCCCCGTCTGGAGGCTCGGCGCGACAAAGCATGACCGCGCTGCACGATCAGATCACAGCCCGGGCTGTCTCAGCTCTGCAGCACGTTGATGCACATGGTGCCGACGATATCGTCGTCGCTGCAACCGCGCGACAGGTCGTTCACCGGCTTGGCCAGGCCCTGCAAGACCGGCCCGAGAGCCGTGGCATCCGCCAGGCGCTGGACGAGCTTGTAGCAGATGTTGCCGGCCTGGATGTCCGGGAAGATCAGCACGTTGGCGTCGCCCTGGATCGCGCCGCCTTTGTTCTTCGCGACACCGACCGACGGCACGAGCGCGGCGTCGGCCTGGACCTCGCCGTCCACGACGGCGTCGAGCTTCATCTCCTCGAACCGCTTCTTGGTCAGCTCGGCCGCGGTGCGCACCTTGTCCACCAACTCGTGACTGGCGCTGCCCTTGGTGGAGAAGCTGAGGAACGCGACTTTCGGCTTCTTGCCGACCATCTTCTGGTAGGAGACCGCCGTGGCGTAGGCGATGTCGACCAGCTCTTCGGCGGTCGGGCAGATGTTGACCGCGCAGTCCGCGAAGAGCAGGACGGTGTCGCCGGACGCCGTGGGCTTCTTCAGATCCATGATGAAGAACGAGGACGCCAGCTTGATGCCCTTGGCGGTGCCGACACAGTGGAAGGCGCTGCGCAGCATGTCGCCGGTCGAGGCGATCGACCCGGCGACCAAACCCTGCGCGAGGTCCAGCGCGACCATCATGTTGCCGAAGTAGAGGCGCTTGCCCTTGACCGTGGCCATCGCTTCCGCCTCGGTCATGCCCTTGGCTTTGCGTTTCTCATAGAATGCGGACGCCAGCCTGGGCAGCAGCTCGGAGGTAGTGTAATCGACCGCCGCGAGGCCGGCGGACGCCAGCGTGACGCCGGCCTGCGCCTCGGCGGCGGCGATCTCCCCGGGCGTGCCCAGCACGATCGGGGTGCAGATGCCCAGGGTCTTGGCTTTCACCGCGGCGGCGATGACACGCGGATCCATGCCTTCGGCCAGCACAATGGTTTTCTTCGCCGCTTTCGCGCGGGGAATCATGGAATCGAGAATGCTCATGGAGGGTCGTCCTTTATTTTTTCACAGTGGCCACGAGAATCCGGAAGGTTTCGCGGGCAATCATCAACTCTTCGTTGGTCGGGATCACGATCGCGGACACCTTGGACGTGTCGGTGCTGATCACGCCCTGAGTGCCGGCAACGGCCTTGTTCTTGGCCTCGTCCAGCTTGCAGCCGAGCGCCTCCAGGCGCGAGACGATGGCCTTGCGGGCCGGCGCGCTGTTCTCGCCGATACCGCCCGTGAAGATGATCGCGTCCGCGCCGCCCAGCAGCGTGTTGTAGCCGCCGATATAGAACGCCGCGCGGTGCCCGAACATGTTGAGCGCGTTGTCCGCCGCGGCCTTGCCCTGCTGCGCCGCGTTGACCGTGTCGCGCATATCGCCGCTGCCGATGCCGTTGATGCCCATGAGCCCGCTCTGCTTGTTGAGCACGTTGTCGATCTGGTCGACGCTCATGCCTTTGCGCCCGAGGAAGAAAATGATGGCCGGATCGATGTCGCCGCAGCGGGTGCCCATGATCAGGCCGGCGAGCGGCGTCATGCCCATGGAGGTGTCGAGCACCTTGCCGTTCTTGATCGCCGCGATGGAAGAGCCGTTGCCGAGGTGGCAGGTGATGAGGGTCAGCTCCTCGACCGGCTTCTTCAAAAATTCGGCCGCGGCCTGCATCACGAACTTGTGCGACGTGCCGTGGAACCCGTATTTGCGGATGCGGTATTCGTCGTAGAACTTCTGCGGAATCGCATACATGAAGGCGTGCTTCGGCATCGTCTGGTGGAAGGCGGTGTCGAACACCACCACGTTCGGCACGTTCGGAAACACCGTCTCGCAGGCCACCACGCCGTCCAGGTTCGCGGGGTTGTGCAGCGGCGCGAGGTCGATGCAACTCTTGATGCTGGCCTTGACGTCCTCGGTGATGACCACCGAGTCGGAGAACGCCTCGCCCCCGTGCACCACGCGGTGCCCGATGGCATTCACCTCTTTCAGCGACTTCAGCACGCCCAGCTCGGGATCGGCCAGCATCTTGCAGGCCATGGCCAGCGCCTTGCCGTGGTTTTCCGCCGCAATGCCCTGCGTCATTTTGGGCTCGTCCCCGCGCTGATACACGAGGTTCGCGTTCGGCGTGCCGATGCGCTCCACCAGGCCCTTGGCCAGCATCTGCTCCGTGGCCATGCTGAACAGCATGAACTTGAGCGAGGAACTCCCCGAATTAATCACCAGGATCTTGTCGTACTTTTTGAATGGCATGATCAGTCCTTCTCCGCTTCGCGTGTGAAAAAGATGAATGGCGCCTCCGTCGTGCGCCGCAAAAAAACCGCAATAGTTTGCGCTTCTTTGCCCGCTGATTCAAGGCTAATCATGAAAAAGCCGGACGGCGGCGGGAATAATTGGAGAAAAAGCAGATTCCAAACCGCCCCTCGCACACTAATGAAGGGCAAACAAACCGCCGCCTTGCCCCCGCCGCCGCCGCCCAGACCGACACAAAGACACTCAAAACACGATTTTTGGCGCAAAAAGGGCCTTGATTTCATTTTTTTTCGTATTTCTCTCTTTTACGCTTGAAATCGCAGAGGAAAACCGAAAAAATATGCGTTTCTAATAGCCCCAAAAAAGGCTTTTAATGTGCCGGACGAAGGTGCCCGGCTGAAACCGGCGAGCCTTTTAACAGAAGAAGGCGCCGGAGCGAAGACCAAGGTGACAAGGAGTCCAAGATCATGGCCAGAACCATTCCGCTGAATAAAGTTCGTAACATCGGCATCATGGCGCACATCGATGCCGGCAAGACGACGTGCAGCGAACGCATCCTCTTTTATTCCGGCAAGAACTACAAGATCGGCGAGGTGCACGAGGGCGCGGCCACCATGGACTACATGGTTCAGGAGCAGGAACGCGGCATCACCATCACGTCGGCGGCTACGGCCGTGATGTGGCACGACCATCAGATCAGCCTGATCGACACCCCGGGACACGTGGACTTCACGGCCGAAGTCGAACGCTCGCTGCGCGTGCTCGACGGCGCCATCGCGCTCTTCTGCGCGGTGGGCGGCGTGCAGCCCCAGACCGAGCAGGTGTGGCGCCAGAGCGAGAAGTACGAAGTGCCGAAGCTCTGCATGGTCAACAAGATGGACCGCATCGGCGCAAACTTCTTCAACGTGATCAATGAGATCCGCGAGACGCTGGGCGGCAATCCCGTCATGATGGTTTATCCGATGGGCGCGGGCGAGACGTTCTGCGGCGTGATCGACCTGCTGACCATGAAGGCGCTGACTTTCGATGAAGCATCCAAGGGCGTCAAGGTGATCGAGAGCGAGATTCCCGAAGAGTACCGCGAGGAGTGCGAGCGCCTCCACGTCGAAATGATGGAGAAGGCCGCCGAGCAGGACGACGCGCTGATGAACAAATACTTCGAGACCGGCGCGCTCACGAACGAAGAGATTAAGCAGGGCATCCGCAAGGGTACGATCGCGCGCACGCTGGTCCCCGCGTACTGCGGCACGGCGTTCAAAAACAAAGGCGTGCAAACGCTGCTCGACGGCGTCATCGACTATCTGCCTTCGCCGCTGGACGTCGGCGCGGTGCACGCCGCCGACAATCCGGAGCAGACGCGCAAACCGGACGACAAAGAGCCGTTCGCCGGCTTGGCGTTCAAGATTCTTTCGGACAAGCACATGGGCAAGATCACCTTCGTGCGCATCTATTCGGGCACGCTGAGGGTGGGCGACCCGATCTTCAACAGCACGATGAATGCCGACGCCCGCATCGGGCGCCTCTTCCGCATGCACGCGAACCGCCAGGAGGCCCTCGAAGAGGCGCACGCCGGCGACATCATTGCGGTGGTCGGCCTCTCCAAGACCCGCACTGGCGATACGATCTGCGACCCTCAAAATCCGATCATGCTGGAGTCGATCGAGTTCCCGGCGCCGGTGATCGCAATCGCCATCCGCCCGTCTTCGCGCAACGACAACGAGAAGCTCGGCAACTCGCTGCACTCTCTGGCCCAGGAAGATCCGACCTTCATCGTCAAATACGACCAGGAAACGGGCGAGACGGTCATCTCCGGCATGGGCGAGCTGCACCTCGAGATCATCGTGGACCGTCTGCGCCGCGAATTCAACGTCGAGTGCGAAGTCGGCAAGCCCGAAGTCGCCTACCGCGAAACGATCCGCCACCAGGTCGAGGGCGAGTACAAGCACGTCAAGCAGTCCGGCGGACGCGGCCAATACGCGCACGTCTGCCTGCGCCTCGAGCCGCAGGAGGCCGGCCGCGGCTTCTCGTTCGTCAACGAGGTCAAAGGCGGCGTGATCCCGAACGAGTACATCCCGGCGGTCGAGAAGGGCGTCATCAAGGCCATGGAGAGCGGCCCGTGCGGCGGCTTCCCCGTGGTGGACGTCAAGGTCGTCGTGTACTTCGGCTCGTACCACGAAGTCGACTCGAACGAATTCGCGTTCGTGGAATGCGCGCGCCAGTGCTTCAAAAACCTCTTCCTCAAGGGCAACCCGCAGCTGCTGGAGCCGATCATGAACGTCGAAGTGGCCGTGCCCGAAGAGTACATGGGCACCGCGACCGGATCGATCTGCTCACGCCGCGGACGCGTCGAGGGCATGGACGAGAAAGCGGGCACCAAGCTGGTGCACGGCTTCGTTCCGCTCGGCGAGATGTTCGGCTACTCCAGCGCAATCCGCACGGTGACGCAGGGCCGCGGCACTTTCACCATGGTGTTCGAGCGTTACGAGGGCGTCCCCTTCGAACTCGCAGAGACGATCATCGAGAAGCGCAAAAAAGAAGGCAAAGTGCGCTAAGCGCCTGCCCGCTTCACACGCGAAAAAAGGCCGCCCCGCAACGGGCGGCCTTTTTTGTTCCAAGGGCCCTCACTGCGCGCTGACCTCGATGCGCTTGCGCTGGGCCTTGACCTGCTCCGTCTTCGGCAGCGTCAGCGTCAACACGCCTTTCTTGAACTGGGCCTTGGCGTTCTCGCGGTCCACCCCCTCCGGCAAGGCGAAGGTGCGGCAGAATTGGCCATAGCTCATCTCCGAGACGTGATAGTCGCGCCGTTTTTCCTCGTGCTCGCGCCGCTTCTCGCCCCGGATCGTCAGCGTGTGCCCTTCGAGACTGACCTCGATGTCCTTCTCATCCATCCCCGGCAGCTCCGCCTTGACGCGGAACTCGTCGTCCGATTCCGACACTTCGAAACCGGGCGAGCCCGTCAGCCATTTGGCCTCGCGCCGCATCAGCGGCCCGGAGGGGAACATCTCTTCGAACCCTTCAAAGAAGTCCTCGAACAGGTCGTCCATCCGCCTGTGCAACAGATCGACCGCCTGACTCTTGCGCCGCTCCGGCACCAGGCCTTCGTCTCTCCTTCTCCAAGGTCGCAGATCTTTCATGGCGATCCTCCTTTCTTGAATCCGGTTGCCGCGGCTATGCCGAGCAACCACCTCTACTCAAGCATCAAGGATACCAAACCACCTATAAAAGTTCTTACCTTATTGATATATAGATATTTAAGACCTAACCTTGAGCGCCGCGGACGGCCCCGGATAGAGTCATATTGACGCATATTCCACGACCTCAAAAGAACATTTTGTCACGGGCCTGAGTGCCGGCGTCCGCATCACTCGGGCCGCGTCATCCGGGAGGAGCCGGCGGCGGCAGGTGGCGCTCCACCCAGGCCACGATTTCGCGGCCGACATCGAGCTTGCTCTGCAGCGGCAGCGACCGCGGATCCTCGGCAACCGCGATGAAGGTCACCCGGTTGGTATCCACCGCGAAGCCGGCGTCCGGCCGGGTCACGTCGTTCGCGACGATCAGGTCGAGGCCCTTCGCCTCCAGCTTGCGCTGAGCCTCCGCCAGCGGATCGCCCGTCTCGGCCGCGAACCCCACGAAAAGCCGATGCGCCTTGAGCGGGCGAACCGTCTTCAGGATATCGGGGTTGGGCTCCAATTCGATCACCGGCGCCATGGCCGCCTTCTTGAGCTTGGTCTCGCTCACCTGCCGGGGACGCCAGTCGGCCACGGCGGCCGACATGACCAGCGCATCCTGGTCGGGGAGCAGCCGCCGGATCGCGGCGAGCATGTCGCGCGCGCTCACCACGTCCACGCGGACCACGCCCTGCGGCGTCGCCAGGGAGACGGGGCCGGCGACCAGCGTGACGGCGTGCCCGCGCTCTGCGGCGGCCTGCGCGACCGCGAAACCCATCTTGCCCGTCGAGCGGTTGCTGAGGAAGCGGACCGGGTCGAGGTGCTCGCGCGTGGGGCCCGCGGTGATGAGGATTTTCATGGGTTTTATGTTACACGGTTTACATTGACAATTCAACATGGGGGTTGTGATAATAGCCCGCACAATAAGTCAGTGGCACAGGCGTGGGCCGCGGGCAAGCGCTTTGCAGGGCCACCGCCAACGGGCCGGAAAACAGCGCGGCGCGCATCAGCGTGCGCCGCAACAAGGGAGCAGGGTATGCCGAACACGATGCCGATGGGGACGCGCGTCAAACTGAGCGCGATGATGTTCTTGCAGTTCATGATGTTTGCTGTTTTCTGGGGCGCGCTGGCCACCTATGTGACGAACAACAAGTGGGACGCCATGAAGCCGTGGATCCTCAGCACCATGCCGCTCGGCGCGCTGGCCTCCCCGGTGATCGGCATGATCGCAGACCGCTTCTTCAACAGCGAGAAGGTGCTGGCCTTCTCGAACCTGCTGTGCGGCCTGATGCTCTTCATGGCCGGACGCGCCACGACCGGCACGGAAGTCTTCATCTATCTGCTGATCGCGCTGCTCTTCTACATGCCGACGTGGAGTCTCACCGCGTCGATCGCCATGGCCAACAGCCCGGCCGAGCAGTTCCCCCAGATCCGCGTCTTCGGCTCGATCGGCTGGGTGGCCTCGATGGTGTTCAGCATTGTAGCGCTCAAGGCGTTCGGCGCGAACATCGACGGCACGTCGATTCCCTTCTACTGCGGCGCGGGCGTCGCGGTGATCGGCGCGGCGGTCGCCCTGCTCTGCCCGCCCACGCCGCCCAAGGGCAAGGGCCAGCCGCTCTCGGTGGTCGACGCGCTGGGCCTGCGTGCCGTGTCGCTGATGAAGGACAAGAACTTCGCGATCTTCATGCTGGTCTCGTTCGTGGCGATGATCCCCTTCAACATCCACTTCGCGTTCCTCTCCGACTTCCTCGCGGCCAAGGGCTTCAAGCTGCTGACGGCGACCAACTACATCGGCCAGGCGGCGGAGATGGGCTTCATGCTGCTGGTGACCGTGGCGATGCGCAAGTTCGGCGTGAAGTGGTCCATCGTCGCGGGCCTCGCCGCCATGGTGGTCCGCTACGGGGCCTACTATCTGGGTGCGGGCGACATGCTGCCGGCGATCTACGTGGGCATCCTCGTGCACGGCATCATCTTCGGGTTCTTCATCGTGGGCGGCCAGATCTTCGTGGGCAAATCGGCGCCAGCCGACATGCAGAGCCAGGCGCAGGGCTTCTACGGCCTGATGACCTTCGGCTTCGGCTCCCTCATCGGCACCTTCGCGAACAACGGCCTGATCAACTTCTTCACCAAGCGCAATGCCGCCGGCGTGCTGGAAGGCTCGTGGGACAAGGTGTGGCTGGTGACGCTGGCGTGCTCGCTCGTCCTGCTGGTCGTCATGGCGGTTTTCTTCAACCCGAAGCTTGAGGAAAAGAAAGCTTAGCCATGGCACGTTATCTCCTCGGGGTCGACAACGGCGGCACGATGTCCAAAGCGGCGGTCTTCACGGAAGACGGCCGCGAGCTGTCCGCGTCCGGTCGCAAGGTCGAGATCCTTGAGCCGCACCCCGGGTGGTCGGAACGCGACATGGACGCCATGTGGCGCGGCACCGCCGAAGCCATCCGCGAGGCGGTCGCGGCGTCGGGCGTGGACGCGGCGGAGATCGTTTGCGTCGCCTGCGCCGGCCACGGCAACGGGCTCTACCTGATCGATGCGGACGGCCACCCCGTCCGCAACGGCATCAACTCCATGGACAGCCGCGCGGAGGGCATCATCGCGCAGTGGAGGGCGGAGGGCGTTGACGCGCGCGCCCTGCCCAAGACCGCGCAGTGCATCTGGCCCGCGCAGCCGAACGCCCTGCTGGCGTGGCTGCGCGACCACGAGCCCGAATCCGTCACGCGCGCCTCTGCGGTGCTGATGGCCAAGGACTTCATCCGTTTCATGCTCACCGGCGAGGCGAAGATGGAACTCACGGACATGAGCGGGACGAGTCTCATGAACGTGGTCACCGGCCGCTACGACGACGCGGTGCTGGCGCTCTTCGGCATCCCCGAGATGAAGCGCCTGCTGCCGCCGCTCGTGAAGACGGCGGACCTCTGCGGCGCCGTCACGGCGGCGGCCGCCGCCGCAACCGGTCTCAAAGCCGGCACGCCCGTGGCCGGCGGCATGTTCGACATCGACGCCTGCGGCCTGGCCTCCGGCTGCGTGGACGAGCGCCAATTCGTGATGGTGGCCGGCACGTGGGGCAACAACCAGTACATCGCGCGGCAGCCGCTCGTCGATAAGGGGCTCTTCATGACCTCCTGCTACAGCATGCCGGGCTGGTACCTGATGCTCGAAGGCAGCCCCACAGGCGCCGGCAACCTGGAGTGGTTCATCGGCGAATTCCTCGGCGATAAAAAAGAGCTGCTTCGGCGCGAAGGGCAAGGGTCGGTCTATGCGTGGTCCGATGCGGCCGTCGCCGCGAAGGTTCCGCGGGAAAACGACCCGCTCTTCCTGCCCTTCCTCTATGGCTCGAACGTCGGCTATCCGGCCAAAGCCTGCTTTCTCGGGCTCGAAAGCCGACACACGCGCGAGGACGTGCTGCGCTCGGTTTACGAAGGGTGCATTTTCTCGCACAACACCCACCTGCAGCGGCTCTACGCCTTCCGTTCAAAGCCGGACGTCATCCGGCTGACCGGGGGTGCGGCGCGCAGCACGGTGTGGTCGCAGATGTCGGCGGATATCTTTCAGGTCCCGGTCGAGATCCCCGACGGCACCGAGCTCGGCGCGCTGGGCGCCGCGGTCGCGGCGGCCGTGGCCAGCGGCATCTACCCCTCTTTCGAGACCGCCGTGGCGTCCATGACCCGTGTCGCGAGGCGCCACGAGCCCGACGCCGCGCGCCGCGACATCTACGCGCTGCGGTACGCCAAGTACCTCAAGGCGGTCTCCGCCTTGCGCGAGTATTTCTAAGCGAACGGCACGCGGGCCACGCCCGCAGAAGGAGAAAAGATCATGGAGAACCGCACACAGTGCCCCATCTGCCGTACGACGAACGTCGCGCACACGGGCGCCGGGTCCAACACATCCGAAATCCACTGCCCCAGATGCGGGCGTTTCCAGATCCAGACGCTGGCCGAAACCCAGCTCATGAACAGCCCGCCGGCCTTCCCGCCGCAACACCTGCTTTCAGGCCTTTGCCGGAACACGTGGGAAATCCTGGGCGAGCGGCTGCTGATCACCGTCGACCTGTTCAAATCCTGGGCCGAGCTCGACAAAGCCGCGAAAATCGCCGTGCCGCGCGACACCGACGTGGCCACCAAAAGCGACTACCTACTCCGATATCTCCGCCGCCGCTCGAAGTCGCTCGCCGACGCGGTTCCGCTCACGCCGGCTGAGCTCGCGGTCGGGTTCTGCACCAACAAGAACGAGCTGCTTTTCTGCCTGCGCTACTTGGCCGCCAAAGGCCTCGTCGAGGAAGACACCGTCCAGCGCAAAGGCCAGCAGCAGGGCGGCGGCCTCACGTACAGCCTCACGCCCGCCGGCTGGGCCACGCTCGACACCGCGCGTTCCCCCGCCTCCCCGCCTCTCGCCGCCGTCGCCTTGTCGCTCGACAAAGAGAGCGACACCGTCTGGACGCAAGGCCTGTCGGCGGGCATCCAGACCGCAGGCTATACGGCGGTCCGCCTCGACAGCCGCGAACACGCCAACAAAGTGACCGACGAGCTGATCGTCGACCTGCGCCGCGCCGCGATCGTGGTGGCGGATCTCACCGGCCAGTCGCCGCTCGCCTTTTTCGAGGCGGGCCTCGCCATCGGGCACGGCAAGCCGGTCTTCTGGACCTGCGAAGAAAGCGAGGCGCGTGACAAAAAGCTCTTTCTCGAGACGCGCCAGTACGTGGTCACCACCTGGACGCGCGACAAGCTCGACGATTTCGCGCGCCGTCTAGCGCAGCGCATTGAAGCCGCGATCGGACGTCCGTAAGCCGGAGACTCCGGTTCACTTCTCGGGCCACGCCTCCAGGGCCGCCTCCGCAAAAGCGGCGAGGTCGGGATAGCAAAGCGTGGCGACGCGGTCGAGCGGCGTCGGCTGGGCGTTGACAATCACCAGCTCGCCGCCCGCGCGCACCGTCAACGGCGGAACCGACGCGGCCGGATGCACGGTCAGCGAGGAGCCGAGCACGAGCATCAGGTCGGCCTTCTGCGCCAGCGCCACCGCGCCCTCGAACGCGCGCTCCGGCAGCATCTCCCCGAAAAAAGTGATGTCGGGCTTGTAGGCCTCGCCGCAGTGTTCGCAGCGCGGCACGTCGGTCTTTTCCAACAGGGCGCAGATCGCGGCGAACGTTTTTTCGCGGCCGCAGCCGAAGCAGTGGTGCAGGACCGGCGAGCCGTGCACTTCGTACACCGTCCGCGAACCCGCCTTCTGGTGCAGCATGTCGATATTCTGCGTGATCACGCCTTTGACGAGGCCCGCCCGCTCCAAGCTCGCGACCGCGCGATGGACGGGGCCGGGCCTGAAGCGCTTGAGGCCGTAGACCAGCTCCCGGCAGCCCTTGTAGTACACCGAGGGATCGCGCCGGAACCAGTCGATGTCGAAAATGCGTTCGGCATCCGGCTGTTTGTAGAGGCCCTGCGGGCCGCGGAAATCCGGAATGCCGCAGAGCGTCGACACGCCCGCCCCCGTAAAGACCGCGACACATCGGGCCCGTCCGATTTTTTCGATGACCCGCCGCATGGCCGCCCCCGCTACGCCAGCGACCACGGGCCGCGCATCGCGCGCGTCAGCAGCCGGTTGGCCATGGCGTCGTCCGCGAAGCGTTCCTGCACCGGGTCCCAGTCCAGCCGGCGCTGTAGCTGCATCGCGATGTTGCCGATGTTGCAGAGGTTGGTCGTCTTGTGGCCGATCGCCAGATCCGACACCGGCCGCTCGCGCGACTTCACGCACTCGATCCAGTTGCCGAAGTGGTCGCGGCTCTTGTACAGGTGCGTCTCGCCGTCGCCGATCTGCTCCTTGAGGATGCCCTCGGGGTCGGACTTCAGCTTGCCGCGCGACACGTCGAGCGTGCCCTTGTCGCCGCGGAAAATGATGTTGCCGTCATACACGCCGTCGGTGCGCGTGCGCATCCGCATCGTCACCCCGTTCGCGTAGGTGTAGCGCACGTCCACGCGCGTCGGCGCCGTGAAGAGCCCGCTGCCCGGGAAGACGCCGTGCCCCTCCACCGCCACCGGCCCCGACTCGTCCATGCCCAGCGCCCACTGCGCGATGTCGAGGTAGTGCGCGCCCCAGTTGGTGGTCTGGCCGCCCGCGTAGTCCAGAACGTATCGGAACTGGTAGTGCGTGCGCTGCGAGGTGTAGGGCGCGTACGGCGCCGGCCCCAGCCAGAAGTCGTAGTCCAACCCCTCCGGCACAGCCTCGGGCTTCCACGTGGCGCCCACGTAGCGGTTGTTCGCCGGAATCAGCACGTCGATCTGCTTGACCGTGCCCAGCCGACCGTTGCGGATCAGCTCCGCGGCGCGGTGGAACCCCTCGGACGAGCGCTGCATCGTGCCGGTCTGCCCTACGCGCTTGTGCTTGCGCAGCTCTTCGACCAGCACCCGCCCCTCGCGGACCGTCAGCGTCAGCGGCTTCTCCACGAAGACGTCCTTGCCGTTGCGGATCGCGTCGATCGCCGGGATCGCGTGCCAGCTGTCCGGCGTCGCCACCGTGATCAGGTCGATGTCCTTGGCGCGCGTGACCTCGCGGAAGTCGCCGGTCATGCGGCAGTCCTGCGTGCCGTACTTCTCGTTGATGATCTTGGCCGCGCGCCGCTGGTGGTGGCGGTCGACGTCCGCCACCGCCACGATGCGCACCGTGTCGCGCCCCAGCATCTGCGAAATGTGCGAAAGCCCCATGCCGCCCACGCCCACGCAAGCCACCGTCAGCACCTTGGACGGAGCGTTCTGCCCCAACACCGATGCCGGGATGATCGTCGGAAACGCCGCGGCCGCACCGGCCGCCAGTCCCGCGTTCTTCACAAATCCACGCCGTGTCACATTCATCTCGATATCCTCAATCTGCTGTTTGCGTTTTGCCCGCCTCGCAAAACAGGGCGGGCTTGGGGCCCCGCCCCTACAGGGAACGTTCGCGCATCGCCACCGCGCCGGCGAAACCCGCCGCCTCGCGTCCTTTGACCTGGCCCGCCGCCGCACGCAGTGCGGCGTCCGCCTCGGCCCCCGGCACCTGCTCGATCGCCAGGCGCGTCAGGTGGGCCACCACCTCGTTCCCGCTCGCCAGCTTGTCCTTCAGCGCCGCCACGCTCTTCGGCGAGGCGATCAGCGACAGCAGGCGGCACACGAAACCATACCCGGCTTCCGTGCAGGCCGGATCGACGGCGATCTTGAGCAGCTTCTCCTCAAACCCGGGATACTGCGACGGGTCGGCATCGAGGATCACGCGCTCCACGGTCGAGACCATGGTCCGGTCGTCGCCGTACGCGAGTGTGCCGATCACCTTCCAGGGATCGGCGGTCTCGTTGAACTTCTTGTAGCGCGCGTCCGCCGCCTGCCCCGCCAGCGGATCGCTGGCCGCCCGCTTTCCGTCCGACACCGTTGTCTTTTCGCTCATCAACTCCTCTCCTTCTTCGGTTACACCTGAAATGTGATCGCAATTTTACCACGCTCCGCCCACCCTGGCCACCCGGTTTTCGGCGAGCGTCCGAAAACGCTTTTGGAGAGCGGAGGCATCATCCTCTATTGAACGCGCCCATGCGCACCGCCTCCGCAAAAGCCTCGACCGTTTTGAAAACGTAGTCGGGCTTCACGACGTACAGCTTGGCAAGGTCAGCGGTCGGCGCCCACGCCGCGGCCGCCGCCCGGATGCCGCAGGCGTGAGACGCCGTGATGTCGTAAGGCGAATCCCCCACATAGAGCGCGTCTTCGCGCCGGAGCGGATAGGACGCGAAAATCTCTTCGATGCGCGCCTCTTTGACCGGGCCTTCCGGCCGGCCGGTCTTGACCACGTCGAAAACGTCCGTCATCCCGTATTGCCGGAGCGTGATCGCCAAGCTGCGCGGCCCCTTGCCCGTGACAAGCCCCAAAAAGGCCCCGGCCTTCTTCAGCTCGGCCAGCACCGCGCGGACACCCGGAAATGGCTCAGGCCACCGGGTCTGCAGCCGCGCATAACTTTCCAGGTAACGCGCCACGCCCTCTTCGAACCGGTCCGGCGTCAGCGCCGCGACCGTGCCCTCCTCCGTAGGACCGAACGTGGCCATGATCTCGGCATCGCCCAGCGGCCGCCGCGCGAGCGGCTCCAGCGCCTCGCGGAAAGCCGCCACGCAAAGCGGCAGCGTATTGCCGAGCGTGCCGTCGAAATCGAACAAATAATGCGTCATTAAAGACTCCTATCCGGTCGCCTTTTCCGTGCGGCGCCGCCTGCTTTTCCGGGAGCGCGCGCGGACAAGCCACGCGCGGGCTGCGGCCTCGTCCAGCGGCACGCCGTAACGGAGCGTCTGATAGCTTTCCAGCCATGCCGCCAACTCGTCCCGTCGTGCGCGCGGCAGCTCGAGCCCGGCACGCCGCAGCCACGCGCTCCAGCTTTCGGAATGACGGCGCCGCAAATGCGACGGCACCGATTGCCGCTCGATGCGCCGCATCGCCTGCGCCAGCTCAGCCCTCAGCCGGGCCGCGGACGGAACCGCACGGCGACGCGCGCGCTGCCGCAGCCACCCGAGAAAACCGAAGCCGGCCAGCACAACCGCGCCGGGGATGCTCCAGAGCACGTGCCACAAGAAAAGGAAAAACGTCTCGCCCGCATCGGCGAGCACCTCGAGAAAGTTTGCGCCTCTCAAACCGGCGAGCAAGCGCTTCCACCCGGCGACGAGCCAGTCAAGTGCCCAACGTCCCCGGCCCGTCTGGTTCAACGAGGCGGGACGCCCGTCCGGCGGCGTCGGATCCGCCACCAGCCACCGCCCGGCCCCTTGGTCCCACACCTCGACCCATGCATGGCCTTCGCGTTCGCGGACCACCCAACGCTTCAGCCACGGGTTCCACCCGGTGCACACAAACCCGCCGACCACGCGCGACGGGATGCCGCGGCTTCTGAACATCAGCGCCGCCGCGCTGGCGAACAGCGTGCAGGCCCCCGCTTTGCGCGCCATGAAGTCCACCAGCGGGTCGGGTTCAGACCTCATCCGCACCCCGAGGCGATAGGTGAAGTTCGAGGCGAAATGGTCCTCGACGCGACGGATCGCAGCGGGCAGCGTGGGCGCGGCAGAGAATCCGCCGCAGTCGGACACCCAGTTCGAGACGGCGCCGGACAGCGCCGCCGGCACTTCGAGATAGGCGGGATCCACCCCGCCGTCGGGCAACGGATAGGCGCTCTCGAGCAGGCGTCCGGGAGCGACCGTCAGGTCGTACCGGTCCGGCAGCACGCCGCTCGCCGCGACCGTTCCGTTCGTTTCGGTCTGCGGAGGCGGACCGTCGCACGCCATGGCGACCGCGTTGCCGGGCAGGCAAAAGCCCGACAAAAGCGCCGGCGCGATCACTTCGACGCGCCACGCGGCCGGGGCTACGGCGGCGCCGTGCGGCCGCTCCGGCTGCAGCGCGTATTCGCGCCTTTCGGACTCGGCACCAAACCGCTTTTCGTTCAGCGGAACGGCGGGCTTGATTTCGAGCCACCGTCCGGCACGGTAGCGGACGAAGGACTTTTCGCGTAAATAGCCGGGGAATCTTCCCGCGTCGATCAGCAGGACCACGCGCATGCGTTTCGCGAAGCCGAGCGGGAGCGGCGTCGCCAACAGAAGATCGCCGCCCGGCCGCCGCGACACGCGCTCCGCATACATCACCCAGCCGAACAATGTCTTCTGGAGTTGCTGAGCGCCCCGCTCAACCGGCAGGCGTAATCCAATCGCCATCGCCACGACCGCGATCAGACACAGCGTCCGCCGGCCCAGCTCGCCAGAGCCGGGCGCAAGTCCCTCGTCGGAGCGCAGCGCCGTCAGCCGCTGTGCGAGATCCGCCGCGACCAGCAGCGCGACAAGTCCCCAGATGATCAGCACCGCGTGTCCGTCGGCCGCTCCGGGCGTGCCCGGCATCCGCGCCAGCACAACCATGGCCATGGGCAGCGCGCCCACCGCGACCAGCGTCACCGCGTCGATCGACGAGCGGAAGAAGAGCGCAGTCAACCCCAGCGCGAAGGCCACCGTGGCGATGCGGTCGATCGCCCGGCTCTCCTCGACGGCCTGCTCCGGCGGCACCAGGCGCGTCACGTTGGCCACGAGGCAGGCGACCGTGAGCAGCACCCCGCTCCAGACGACCCAACGCGTCGTCGACGGCAAAGGGCGCGGCCAGGCCACGGCCAGCGCCGACAGACCCGACGCGAGGAGCAGAAGTCCCTGACTCGCCTCCCGGCAATACCACCACGCGCACCACAGCAGAACCAGCGCGCCGCACAGCACGGGCCAGCGGCTGCGAGGCGGGGCCGAAGCCGTCGGGGCACGGGAAAAGAACCATGTGGCCCAGCGGGACTTCATAAGCTGAGCACCTTTCCGTCAAGAACATCGCGGGCCGAGAGGCGGACCACCTCGGCCGGCACGCCGGCGGCGGCGCTGCCGCGCGGCTCCAGCAATACGACCTTCAGCCCGGTCTCGCACGCGCCAAGCTCGCGCACCAGCGCAGCGCGACGCGCGTCCCAGCCCGTCAAGATCAGGCAGACGCTTTGGATTGCGCGGATCTCATCGAACAGGAGCGGCTCCAACCGGTCGAGCGGGTCGTCGCGGCAAGGCTCGATCGCGGCCAGAATATCCAGCACCTCTTCGAGATACCCGACGCGTCCCGCGCTGACGAACCGGAACACCCGCGGCCCAGCCACCAGCAGTTCCAGCACACGGTCGGTCACGGACAGCGCATCGGTGATCGCGGCGGCCAACGACAACGCGGCCTCGACCGGATCTTCGCGCAGGAGGCCGGCACGCAGGCGCCCCAGCGCGCCCCGCTCGCGCGTGTCGATCAGCACAGCCGTGCGGGAGCGCCCTTCGGACTGGAACTCTTTCACCACCGGCACGCCCAGACGCGCCGAGGAGCGCGGGTGCACGTGGCGAAGCGCGTCACCTTCGCGGAACTCGCGGCACCCGTGGAACTCTAACGCCTCGCGCGCCAGTTCGCGGGCGGTGGACAGGTCTTGCCGGTTGCGGTTGCCCAGCGGGATATCAAGCGACGCCAGCCGGGCGTACCGCGGATACACGGAGAGAAATCGCTCCTGCGCCGACGTGCGGCCCCAGCGCCAAAATCCGCAGGGAAAAGCCGAATCGTACCGTAGCGCGGGCAGCGTATAGACGCCCCGCGCCAAGGCATGGCCGGCGGCGGAAACCGTTTCCACCGCGCCCGGCGGCAGGACCGCCAGCCGGGCGCGGTGCCGCCTCAGGCTGAGCCAGTCCGAAAAGACCAGCGTATCGACGGACAAGTCGCGGGCAATGCCCCTCCCCCGGTTGCGGACCGTGTAGCGCGTCTCGAAGCGGCTGCCGCATTCGACGCGCACCGGCATCTGCACCGCGATCTCCAGCCGCGGACACGCGAGCAACCCTGTAGCCATGCAGGAAAAGATCCAGGCCGACACCGCAAAACCCAGCGGCAGAATGCGGCTGTCGAAACCCACCAGCAGCATCAGGGCCGTCGGGCCGGCTCCGACCGCACCGAGCACGAACAGCCGCGGCGTCGTGTGCGCGACCAGCCAGTAGTACGCCCAGCAGACCATCGGGAAACTGCGCGTGAGCCGGGAACGCCGGCCGTGCTGGTAGCCGATCGGCGGATTCCGCAGGCGCTGCCAAAGGTGTACCAGGCGTGTGGGCCGCATGCTCATGCAGGCACCGGTTCCACACGCAACGCCTCGGCGACCACCGTCTCGCCGGTCAGCCCGCCATGGCGCGCCTTTACGTCGATCACGAGCCGGTGCGCCAGCACCGGAACGGCCATCCGCTGAACGTCCTCGGGGCGAACCATGCGCCGACCGGCCAGAAAGGCCGCCGCCTGCGCGCAGCGCCGCAGATCCAGCGACCCGCGCGGGCTCGCGCCCAGCCGCAGCCGCACGTCGCGGCGCGTCCGCCCGACGAGGCGCACGATGTAGTCGAGCACGGAATCTTCGATCTCCACCTCGCGCACCTCGGCCTGCAGGCGGTTGAGCGTGTCCGTGTCCAGCACCGCACGGAGCGCGTCCAGCGGCTGGGAGACCGCCTGGTCGTCGAGCATCCGGCGCTCGTTCGCGGCGTCGGGATAGCCGAGTGACAGACGCAGGCAAAAGCGGTCCAGCTGGGCTTCGGGAAGCGGATAGGTGCCGTTGTATTCGATCGGGTTCTGCGTGGCGAGTACGAGAAACGGACGCGGCAGCGGACGCGTCGCGCCTTCGATGGACACCTGCCGCTCGCCCATGGCTTCGAGCAGGGCCGACTGCGTGCGCGGCGAGGCGCGGTTGATCTCGTCCGCCAACACGATATTGGCGAAGACCGGGCCGGGCCGGAACGTGAAACTGCCGTTGGCGGCGGAGTAGATCATACCGCCCACGATATCGGTCGGCAGCAGGTCCGGCGTGAACTGGACGCGCGAGAAGCTGGCCGACAGCGACACGGCCAGCGCCTTGGCCAGCGTCGTTTTGCCGGTGCCGGGCACGTCCTCGATCAGCACATGGCCGTCCGCCAGCATCGCGACCAGCAGCTGATCGATCGCCTCGCTTTTGCCGCGGATGACCGCCGAAAGATTCTCTTGCAGCCGCGCCAACACCGCGTGAGGCGCCCGTGTCGCATCCAAGCCCATATTCATGCCGCCAGTTTAACTTCCACGCGAATCCCCTGCAAGCGTCATGTGTCAGGCCGCCTCTCCCCCTGAACGTTGAACGCCCGGAAATGAGCGTCATCTTCCCTTCCCGTTAAAACGCCGCCGCCCGCTCACCGCAACTTTTCCGATGACCGCCTATCGATGAAATGGTACTTTTGATTCATGAATATGAACAAACGCGAATTTATCATGGGAACCGGCCTGCTGGGGGCGGCGGGCTGCGTCATGGCCAATCCTCCGGGAGCCATGGGCCAGACCGGCGCGAAAACATCAACCGTCTTCAACGTGCGCGATTTCGGCGCGGCGGGCGACGGCAAAACGCCGGACTCCGCCGCAGTCCAGAAGGCGCTCGACGCGGCCGGCGCGGTCAGCGGCACCGTCTACTTTCCGTCGGGCAAGTACCTCTGCCACGACCTCAAGGCCCAGGCCCACACGACGCTTCTGGCCGAGCCGCAGTGGGGTTACCGGGGCGACGCTGGCGCGATGCTGATCCTCGACTCGGAGGATGCCGACTGCGTGCTCAACATCACGGGCGCTTTCGGCGTGCACCTGCGCGGCCTCTTTCTGCAGGGCAAGCGGACCGCCAAAAAGGCTATCCACGGCATTTTTCTCAACAACCCCGAGAAATACAGCACGCAGGAGGACTCGATCGTGATCGACGACTGCAAGGTCGAGCGCTTCTCGGGGCACGGCGTGCACCTGCTGCGCATCTGGCTCTTCATCATCCGCCACAGCATCATGCAGGACAACAAGGGCTGCGGCATCCAGATCACGGGCTGGGACGGCTTCGTGACCGACAACCAGCTCTCCGGCAACGGCAGCCACGGCTTCGGCTGCGAGGGCGTGGGCTCGACCGTCATGTTCACCGCCAACCGCGTGGAGTGGAACCGGGGCTACGGACTGTACCTCTGCGGCGGCGACACGTGGAACGTCACCGGCAACTGCTTCGACCGCAACTGGGGCGCGGGCGTTTGCGCGCTCAACATGCGCACGACCACGATCACCGGCAACATCTTCCGGCGCTGCGGCAAAGACAGCAACCTGCTGGCCGAGGGCGAGCGCTCCTGCCAAGTCCGGCTGGAAGAATGCAGCGGCTTCACCTTCGTCGCGAACGCCTGCCTCGCGGGCCGCGACGACGGCGGCAAGGGCAAGTATACCCCGCAGGTCGGCTTCATCCTGCGCAATCTCAGCTTCAGCGTGATCTCGTCCAATACACTTTTCCAAGGTTACATGGAAGAAATGGTCTCAGACCTCGGCGGGCACGGGAAGGATTACGTCTTCGTCAACAACGTCGGCTGCCCGATGAAATGAGGCCTGCCGCCAAGCGGTTACGCGCGCGCACCAGCGCGCGGCTCACCGCTCGCTCGGCACCCACCGGCCTTCGACGACGGACGCCTCCCCGTCGCCGGGCCAAGGGGGCATCGTCACGGCGACCGCCGCGAGTGCATCCGGGCCGAACGACCTGAACTGGAAGCGCGCGCCCAAGGGGATCGTCAGGCAATCGCCCGGAGCCAAGGCGACCGTCTCTTCGCGTCCGCCCTGCTCGCGCCACATCTCGCCGCGCCCCCCGACAATGTACCAAATCTCTTCGACGGTCCTGTGGACCACGGCAAGGGAGACGCGGCCCGGCGCCAGTTCGAAATGCGCCATCGTGCCGCCGTCCAATCCCAACAGCACCCGCACATCGGAACCGTCCGGAGCCACGACATCCGGCCGCGCCGGCAGCCGCTTGGTCTGAAACATCGCATGCCCCTTTCCTGAAATTTCATGTTGCTCGTGAACAGATGTGAGGTCTCCGCTGCCGGCGCGCTCACCGCACGGAAATCAACGTGCCCGCCCCTTCGCTGCACAGCACGTTGAGCACGCCTGTGCCGGTGAAGAGAGCGCTCTTGTACTGGGCCGAGGAAGACGAGGAACCGTAACTGCCGACCGGCAGGCCCCCCGTCCACGTTTTTTCGGCGGCGAAAAGCGCCCCGGCGAAAAAGCAACACACGCCCATGAACACAACGCTGAATGTTCTCACCGCCTATCTCCTCTCGAATCGTCCGCCTTTTTAAGGAAGCTCCGCGGACCACCGCGTTCTGGAACCGGCTACTGTAAAGAGAACAACGTTCCCGCGCAATCATGCAGGACCCGCAACGTGCCGCTGCCCGAAAAGTGCGTGTTGTCGATGTAGCTGGCCCCGCTGCCCGTTGCGCCGTAGGTTCCCGCGCGCTGCATCTTGTCGCCGTAGAACAACCAGCCGACCTTCTCTTCCGCCCCGCTGGCGAGATTGATCTTCGCCGTGCTCGCGCCTGCCGCAGGCATCGTCACCGTGGCCGAGTCGGCGATCGCGACCGCGTTGGACAGCAGCAACGTCCCCGTTCCGCCCACGGCGATGCGGGTGCTGTTCGGGCCGAACGCGCCTTTGTTCGCCACCGTCAGCGTGCCGTTGCTCACGGCGAACCCGCCCGACGTCGTGATGAACGCGTTGGTCAGCGTCAAATTGCCGCTTCCGAGTTTGACGATGCTCACCGCGCCGGTGATGGTGCCGTTGAACAGCGTGTCGGATGACTGGCTGACCGTAAACGTCGCGGGTGCCACGCTGTAAAGGATGCGCGGATCCGAGTTGTCGCGACCGCTCCGCCACGCGCCGACGAGCTGATCGTTGCCATTGAGGTTCAGCACCGAATAGCCGTGGCTGCCGTCGCCCTGAATCAGCGTCAGCGCCGGCGACCAGGCGTTGGGCACGTCGGTGCGGTTAAAGTAACCGCAGGCCGTGAAGGTGGTGAACGTGTTTCCGGCGACCCCGAAAATGATTCCGCCGTCGTACGAATGGCAGGTGAGATTGCCCGTCGTGATCGGCTTTTCGGTGAATCGGATGCCGCGGTTGCCACTCACCGTGCAGACCAGCGAACTCCCGTCGACGCCGCCTTTGACCTCCAGCCAGGCGCCGGAGCCGCTGCTCAAACGCGCGCCGTTCGAGGTGATCCGGCCGCTCAAGATGTTGCTGCCCGTATTGCTGCGGATCGTACCGGCCCAGCTCAACGCCTCATCGCCCGTCATGCTGATCGGCTCGTCGATGGTCAGCCCGCCGCCGACGTCTCCGTCGATGCGGATATAGCCGCCGTTCTCGATGACCGTCTTGCCGGCCGTGCCGCCCAGCGCATTGGCGTGCTTGACGACGAGGCAGCTGTTCGTCTTGATCGTTGTGATCCCGCCATAAGAATTGTTTCCGGCGAGCATCAAACAACCGTTCCCGCTCAGGGTCAATCCCCGCGCCTGTCCCCCGTCGGAGATTGCCCCCGTCACATTCAGGGTCGTGCCGCCCGCGCCGCTGTTGGTGACGGACCAGAACTGTTCATCGCCGAAAACGAGACCGGAGGCGAACGTGTAGGTGCGCGACGTCGCGCTCGGCACGGCCGCCAACAACCCGCAGATACCGTTGGTGACAATCCCCGCGCCCGCGGCCACCGTGAAATCGGAGCCCGCGTTGAAAACCATCCGGTTGAAACCCGTGGCCGTATCGACCACGGCGGTAAGCCCGCCGTCGGCGAACGATACCGTGCGGTAGCCATCTGAGCCGGGCACCGCGTCGCCGACCCAGTTGGCCGCCGTGCTCATGTTCTGGTCCAGACCCCCGCCGTCCCAGCGGAAGGACACCGCACCGGTCGGCCCGGCCGCGACGCTGAGCTTGCCGTCGCCGCTGAAATAAGCGTCGTTCACGTGGTCGGCTCCGCTCGTGGAGGAACCCCACGTGCCGCTGGGCTGGGCGTCGCCGTCCAGAAAGAGTCGGCCGACCGTCTCGGTCACCCCCGACGCGAGCTTGACCTTCGCGCCCGCCGCCACGACCAAGAACACGTCGTCGGGCAGGGCCGCGCTGTTGCGCAGCTCAAGCGTGCCGCCGTTGATCCGGATGCGCGAGGACGCCCCGAAACCGCCGTTCTCAGCCACGGCCAGGGTGCCTGCGTTCACGGTGATGTCGCCCGTCGTCGTCGACGTCACATTCGAGAAGGTGAGCGTGCCGCCGCCATTCTTGACGAGGCGGACGGCGCCGGCCAGCGCGCCCGCATAGACGGAGTTGCCAGACTGGTTGACCGTCAGCGTGGCGGGCACGGCGCTGGTCACCGCCCGGTAACCGGGATTGGCGAAGTTGTCCGTCTTGAGCAACGCCGTCGTCTGGTCGAACCCGTTCATGTTGAGCAGCGCGTCCTTATCCCAGCTGCCGCCGACCGTCAGCATGGCGGTCGGGCAGAGCGCGTCGGCCACGTCGGTGCGGACTTTGTTCTGGCTGACGATCAGGAGGTTCCCATAGGTGTTGCCCGGCACCGCGAGAACGACCGTGCCCGAATACTCCGACTGGATGGTCTGCGTTCCCAGCTGGAGCGGCTTGTCTTTGACGATGATCGTGGAGCCCGACTGGGGATTGAAGCCCAGATTGCCTCCCCCAGAAACAAGCTGCACGCCGCCCGCAAGGACCAACGTCTTGGCCCCAGATTCCGTGCGGATGCGGAGATTGCCCTCTTTCGTGATCAGACTGCGGACCGTATTTGAGCCCGTATCGCTGATCAGGCTGGAATTGTACTGCACGGGCACCGGCTTGTCGTTCTTGAAGAAGAGCGGCTCGTTGATTTCGATGGAACCGCTCAGCTTGAGCGTGGCGTCCGTGTTGCTGAAAACCCGCGTGCCGGAGTTCGTGCTCCCCAAAGCCGACGAGTGGGTGATCAACAGCGTGCCGTTGCTGACGGTCGTAAAGCCCTCGTAGGCGTTGTTTCCGGAGAGCGTCAGAGTGTTGGTGACGCAGGTGTTCAGGCCGCCGGGGCCGCTCAGGACACCGCTGACCGTGACCGCGGCGTTGCTGCCGAAGATCGTGCGGGTGCCGCTCAGCGTCAGCGGCAGACCGATCGTCTTTGCGCCGGTGGACAGGTTGGAGATGTTGCCGGCAAGCGTGATTGCGTTCCCGCCGAGCGTGTACGCGCCCGCGCTGTTGAGGAAGGTGATGCCGGAAAACGCGGTGCCCGCGGTGAAATCGTTGGTGGCGGCCAGCCGCGACGTCGCGCCGAAAAAGAGCGCGTCGCCCGCGCTGGGCGCCGTAGCGTCGCCGTCCCAGTTTGCCGGCGTTCCCCAATGCGCGTTACTTCCGCCGCCGTCCCACGTGCGGTCAGCCGCGTGGACCGCAGAAACGAAACACATCACAACAAACCAACTGGAGACAGCATGGACGACTCTCGCTTGCATACACATTTTCCTCGCTCGGATCTGCCTGCGGGCTCGACCCCGTTCACAACACACACCACCAAAAACGAAATCCGCTTTAGTTCTTGGCGTCAATTATGCAGGGAACGGCAGTTGAGCGTCAACCGCCAATCACCTTTCTTTTCCTTCGGATGTGGATTCAACAACGTTGAGTCACATCCCGCTCCGCTGGCGGCCTCGCGGCTCAGGTAAAGAAGAACCGGATCAGGTGGAAGTAGATCGGCGCGGAGAAGCAGATCGAATCGATCCGGTCCATCACGCCGCCGTGGCCGGGGATCAGGTGGCCGAAGTCCTTCACGCCGCGGTCGCGCTTGACCGCCGACATCGCCAGCCCGCCCGCGAAGCCGAACAGCGTCACCGTCAGCGCGATGCAGGCGGTCTGCCACGGGTTGAACGGGGTGGCCCACCAGAGGCCTGTTCCGAGCAGCGTCGCCGTCAGGACGCCGCCGACGAAGCCCTCCCACGTCTTGTTGGGGCTCACCGTCGGCGCGATCTTGCGCTTGCCGAAGAGCTTGCCGAACACATACTGGAACACGTCGCTGAGCTGCGTGACCGTCATCAGGAAGAACAGGAGGTTGGCCCCCTCGCCCTCGAAGCCCGGGATCGACAGGGTCAGCAGCGCCGGGGCATGGCTGACGCAGAAGACGCACACCATGAGCCCCCACTGGATCTCGGACGCGCGCTCCAGAAACTGCTCGCAGTCACCGGACAGGGCGCTGCGGATCGGGACAAACAGAAAGGCGTAGACGGGGATCATGATGCTGAACAGGCCGTACCACTCGATGTAGATGAGGTAGTACTGGAGCGGAATGATGATGAAGAACGACCAGAAGAGCGTGTAGTGGTCGCCGCGGTGGGTCGGCGCGAGCGTGACGAACTCGCGGAACGCCCAGAACGAGATGAAGCCGAAGAGCAGGATCGAGCCGAGCTTGCCCATCGCCAGCGCCAGCGCGAAGATCGCCACCATCCCCCACCACGCGCGGATCCGCGCGTTCATGTTCTCCACCGTCTTGCGCGACGCGTCGGACATCGGGCGGCGGGCCATCACGGCGCCGACGACCGACGCCAGCACCAGCAGCGCCACGACCCCGCCCAGGAGCCACAGCGTCGTCGCAGAGAGTCTGACCACATTGTTCATGCGTGCCTCAATTCGTTCACCGCATTGCGCGCCCGTTCGAGAAACGCGCGCTTCGGCTCGTTCTCGGCGAGCCGGATCGGCGCGCCGAAGGTGATGCAGGAGAGCAGCGGCACGGGCAGGATCTCCCCGCGCGGCAGTATCCGGTTCATGTTGTCGATGTACACCGGCACGCACTCGATGTCCGGCCGCTTGCGGCACAGGTGGTACAGCCCGCTCTTGAACTCGCCCGCGTCGCCGCCGTTTTTCCGTCCCCCTTCCGGGAAGAGGATGAGCGAGGCGTGCGCGTCGAGGGCCTCCAGAATCGGGACCAGCGGATTGTTCCGCACCGACACGTTGTGCCGGTCGATCAGTACGCAGTGGAACACGCTGCGGGCCAGATACCGCCGCACGGGGGTCGCCATCCAGTAATCGGCGGCCGCCACCGGCCGGGTGTCCTTACGGGCTTTGGGCGGCAGCGCCGCCCACATGACCACGCCGTCGAAATGGCTGGTGTGGTTGGCGAAATAGATCCGCTGGCGCGGGACGGGCTCGCAGCCGAGCCAGCGGATGTTGGCGCCGGTGATGAACCGCGTCAGCCAGGTGATCAGGAGCGCCGTCATTTTGCCCTCATTTCCGTCGCGATCAGGCGCAGGCGCCGCGCCACCGTCGCCGCGCTGCCGAGCACGACCACCAGCAGCGCGGCGGGCATCGCCCAGCACGTGCCTGTCAGCGCCCCTTCGGCGAGGGCCAGCACGCTGCCGAGGCACACCACTTCCATGCGGTGCTGTTTGGCCATGGGACCGCAGAAGGGCTGCGTCGCGCCGACCGCGCCGCCCAGGGCGCGCACATAGGCGGTCAGCACCGCCAGCAGCGCCGCCGCCCACCCCAGCGTGGGGCCATAGGGTCCGGCCGCGTATCCTGCCCCCACCAGCACCAAGACATCCGACAGCCGGTCGGGAAACTCGTTGAAGAGCGGCCCGGTTTTCGTCCCCAAGCCCCCCTCGACGGCCACCAGGCCGTCGATGAGGTTGCACAGGAGCCGGAGCTGGATTCCGGCGACTGCCGCGAGACACAGCCCCGCGCGGCCCATCCAGGGGAGGACCTGCGACGTCGCGGCCAAGGAAACGCCGGCGAGGGCGGCCAGCACCACGCTCGCCACCGAGATCGCATTGGGGCGCACCCCCCACGCCGTGAACCGGCGCGCCAAAGCCGCCGCCCACCAGGCGTCCCGCGCCTTGACCGGCCGCCGGTCCAACGCTTGCGTGGCCCCCTCTGCTTGATGACTCATGGTCCTCCTTCCGCCTCTGGATCGGTGCCCTTCAGCGCGCGCCCAGCAGCATCCGGATTTTTTCCGAGAGCTGGCGTCTGCTGAACGGCTTCGCTAGGAAGGGCCGGTCATCGTCGAGCACCCCGTGCCGCTCGATCACCGCAGCCGTATAGCCTGACGTGAACAGGACTTTCACGCCAGGGCAGAGCGCCTTGACCCGCGCCTCCAGATCACAACCGTTCATCCCGGGCATCACCACGTCGGACATCAGTACGCGAAGTTCTCCGGCATGCTTTTGCGCCAGAGCCAACGCCTCTTCCGGCGTGCCGGCTGTCAGCACGTTGAAACCGTCCTTTCGCAGCATCGCCGCCGTCAGAGCCAGAAGCGACGCATCGTCCTCGGCCACCAGAATCGTTTCGCCGTTGCCCTTGAGTTCGGGAATCCCATCGACGCACGGGTCCGAGTCTTTCTCCTCGCCTTCGAACCGCGGCAGATAGATCCGGAACGTGGTCCCTTTCCCAAGTTCGCTGTAAACGTTGATTCCTCCGCCGTTCTGCTTGACAATCCCATAGACCGTCGCCAAGCCCAGGCCCGTGCCCTTCCCTTTTGGCTTGGTGGTGAAAAACGGCTCGAAGATGCGCGCCTGCGTGTGCTTGTCCATGCCGCTGCCGTTGTCGCTGACCGCGAGCACCACATAGTCGCCGGGCTGGAACCCCATATGGTCCCGACAATAGCTCTCGTCCACCGTCACCTGATCGGTTTCGATCGTGACACGTCCCACATCGGCGATCGCGTCGCGGGCGTTCACACAGAGGTTGGCCAAGAGCTGGTCGACCTGCGAGGGATCCATCTGGACCGGCCAGAGCTCGCGCCGAGGGAGCCACGCCAACTCAATGTCTTCTCCGATCAGGCGCCGGATCATCTTCAGCATGTTCTCAACCGTCTCATTCAAGTTGAGCACCCGGGGTTCGATCCGCTGCTTTCTCGCAAAAGCCAGCAGCTGCTGCGTCAGGTTGGCGGCCCGCCGGCCCGCCTCGCGCACCTGCACCAGATCGACACTCTGCGGGTGGTCCGGCCCCAACTGCTCCAACGCGAGTTCTGTGTACCCCAGGATCACCCCCAGCATGTTGTTGAAGTCGTGGGCGACCCCGCCCGCAAGCCGGCCCACCGACTCCATTTTCTGCGCCTGCACCAGCTGTTCCTGCAACTTCTCGCGCTCTTCCTCCGCCTTCTTCCGCTGCGAGATGTCCTCGCAGATCGCCACGCTGCGAAGCGTCCGGCCCGACGCGTCGCGGATGAACGAGGCGCTCACCCGCACCCAGATGACGGAGCCGTCTTTGCGCACGTAGCGCTTCTCGTTGCTGTAGCCGGCGCTGTCGCCATCCACGGCGCGCTTGAACAGCTCCCAGTCCTGCGGCCGGTCCTCCGCATAGGTCAGATCCCTGAAGTTCATGCGATACAGCTCGTCGGCCGAATAGCCGGTGATCTCGCGGTATTTCTCGTTGAACCGGAGCATGCTGCCGTCGCACGGATCGACCTGGACGATGCCGACCGCGACGACCTGGAAGATGGCCCTGAACTGCGGCTCGCTGGCGCGCAGCGCCTCTTCGGCGCGCTTGCGCTCGGTGATGTCGACGCACGTCCCGATGATGCGCTGGACGTGGCCAGACGCATCGCAGGACACGGCCTTGCCCCGCGCCAGCACCCAGCGCCAGCTCCCGTCCTGGGCCTTGATGCGGTACTCTGCGGCAAACATGCGGCTGCGGTCTTCGAGGCAGGCCTGCCGGGACTCCGTCAGCCGGCCGAGGTCGTCCGGGTGGACCAGCGGCAGCCACGCGTCCGCCGTGCAGGGGAACGCGTCGGCCGCGTAGCCCAGCATCCGCCAGAACACGGGGTTGTAGTAAACCTCGCCGGTGAGGACGTTCAAGTCCCAGAGGCCTTCATTGGTCGCCTCCATGGCTTCGCGGAACCGTTCGGCGTGCTGCCGGGAAGAGGCCTCGAAGCGGTCCTTGATCCGTCCTGCATGAAAGACCAGAACGCAGAGCACACCCAGAAAGAGGATGGCCGCGCCGATCGAGGTCCGAACATGCGCGTCCATATGGTCCGCGTGCTCCTGAAGATGGGTCTGTGTGTCGCGGTCCACCGCCCGAGCTTGCTCATCCAACGCTTTGAACGCGAGCCGGAGCTCGACCGTCTGCGCCGCGCGGTCGCCGCCGCTCTTCCACCGGTCGAGCCGTTCCTGGAAGATCGCGGATGCCCTGCGGAACTCATCCGCCGACGCGTCCCCTTGCAGATGCGTCAGCGACTGCTCGAAAGAGCGGATCGCCTGCGCCAACAGCGCCCGGCCGTCGGCCTGGCTGAAGGCCGTGTCAGACGCTCCGGCCAGACTGAGGTGTACGAACCCTTTGTAGAGATCCAACCGCGCCTGCCTGAAATCGTCCATGCTTTCCATCGCGCTCTGCAGCGCGCGTTTTTCATTCACGTGTGTCGTCACCACGGCCACGAACGTCAGGACGGAGAGCAGCAGGGCGCAGAGGATCCAGACCCAAGACTTATGAAGAAACCGAACCTTTTGCCGAATCCGGACGGTGTCGTGTTCCCCTGTCATTCGGACTCCTCTCTGCAGCCCGCAGGCGGCACCGGCACATCCGCCGCCGTCAAGCCGAAGCGGGCGATCAGCGACTGATGCTCCGGCGTCGAGAGAAAGCCCGACAGGGCGCGATCCCAGGCCGTCCTCAGCCGTCGGTCCCGCTTGCGGAAAGCGAAGGCCGCATACCCGATCTCTCGCTCCGCCAAGGGCTCGAAGGGCTGCGCCCACTCGATGTCCTTGAGTTCCCCCTGTTTCGCCATCCACTTCACGGAGGGCAACGACAGGGGCAGCGCGTCCGCCACGCCCGCCACGACGGCCGCCTTGCCCGTCAGCGCATCGGGAACGCCCACCAGCCGACGGGCCTCAACCCCCGAGCGGATCAACCGCTGCTCCTCGATCGACCCCGACAGAACGGCAAGGCGGACGGCTCCGTTCGTAACGAGTTGCCGCTCCGCATGCAAATTCAAAGGATTGCCTTTCGCGACCAGCAGGCCGGAACAGACCTGAAGCGTCGGGAGAGAAAAGCAGACCCGGCGGGCGCGCTCGGGCGTCCTGAACAGGCCAGCGGCAATCACGTCGATGTGGCCGGCTTCAAGCTCGTCGATCAGCGCGCCGAATTCCATCCCGCGCCAGTCGACGCGGGCGATGCCGAGCCGCGCGGCCATCCGGGCGGCGATTTCGGGCGACTCGCCCGTCACCTCGCCGACGGACGTCAGAAACGCATAAGGAGCCTCTACCGCGTATCCGACGCGAACACTCCCCTGCCGCTGCAACCGGGATAACGAGGCGTCCAGGTCCAAAACAAGCCAAACGCACGTGAAAACGGCGGCGCCGCAAAACGCCGCTCCAACGACCAGCGAAACCTTACGCGTGCTGTCTGCCCGATTGCCCACCACGCCGCTCCTTTCGCCTGAATCGACAAGGCTCGTCGCCCAATCGGATCCACACAAGAAAAACAGGTGCACCTCCGGCTCACTTTAGAATTGACTTTTACATACTCTTAGTCCCAAATCAAGCGCTTTTCTCAAAACGGCCTGAAAAAAAAGGGCCTGTGGCGTCCGATGACGCACAGGCCCCCATCACTCATCCCACGGCAAGGCAGGGACTACTTGTCGCTCAGCGCCGCCACGCCGGGCAGCTCTTTGCCTTCGAGAAACTCGAGGGAGGCGCCGCCGCCGGTGGAGATGTGGGTCATCTTGTCTGCCAGGCCGCTCTTGTTGACCGCGCTCACGCTGTCGCCGCCGCCGATGATCGAAACCGAACCGCTCTCGGCCACGGCTTTGCAGACACCCGTGGTGCCGCCCGCGAACTTCGGCATCTCGAAGCAGCCCATGGGGCCGTTCCACACGACCGTCTTGGCGCCCTTGATCGCCGCCGCATACAGCTCGGTGGTCTTGGGGCCGATGTCCAGCGCCATCCAGCCGTCCGGGATCTCGTTGCCGACCACCTGCGTGTTGGCGTCGTTCGAGAAGGCGTCGGCCGCGACGTTGTCGACCGGCAGCAGCAGCGTCTTGCCGTTGGCCTTGGCCTTGGCGATCATCTCCTTGGCATACTCGAGCTGGTCGAGCTCGCACAGCGACTTGCCGACGTTGTGCCCCATCGCCTTGAGGAAAGTGTAGGCCATGCCGCCGCCGATGATCAGCGTGTCGGTCTTGTCGAGCAGGTTGTTCACCACCGCGAGCTTGTCCGAGACCTTGGCGCCGCCGAGGATGGCGACGAACGGGCGGGTCGGCTTCTCGACCGCGTTGCCCAGATACTCGATCTCCTTCTCCATCAGGAAGCCGGCGACGCTCTCTTTGACGAACTTGCAGATCACGGCCGTGGAGGCGTGGGCGCGGTGGGCGGTGCCGAAGGCGTCGTTGCAGTAGAGGTCGCCGTAGGAGGCGAGCTTCTTGGCCAGCTCTTCGCGCTTCGCCTTCAGCTCGGCCTTCTTTGCCTTCAGCTCCTCGTCGCTCATGCCCTCGGCCGGCTTGACCTTGCCGTCCTCGGCCTTGTAGAAGCGGGTGTTCTCGAGCATCACGATGCCGCCCGGCTGGAGCGCCGCGACTTCGGCGTCGGCGTTCGCGCAGTCGGCCGCGAAGGTCACCGGCTTACCCAGCATCTTGGCGAGGTACTCGGCCACCGGCTTCAGCGAAAACTCAGCCTCGTAGCCCTTGCCTTTCGGACGGCCGAGGTGGCTCATCAGCACCACGCTGCCGCCGTTGTCGAGGACGTACTTGATCGAGGGCAGGGCGCCCTTGACGCGGGTGTCGTCCGTGATTTTGCCTTCTTTGATCGGCACGTTGAAATCGACGCGCATCACGACGCGCTTGCCCTTCAGGTCCACATCGCGCAGAGTCTTCTTGTTCATGGTTGGCTTATCCTCTTAGGGGGTTGAAAAAGAGGTATTTAATTTAGCACATCCTGCTCGGAAAAGTAAAACCGGACTTTTTCCGGCAACGGGACGAACTGGGGGAGACGCTGAACAGGCTCGACGCCTTCAAAGAACGCCGTTCACGCGGGCACGCCAGTAGGCGGCGGCCATGTGCGAGGCGTTGAACACGCCGGAGCGGGTGAGCGGACGCTCGAGACCGCGCAACAGATACGCGCGTTCGTCAGCCGAATACGCCCATCCCGGCGCCATCAGCTGGGCGAGGGCGATTTCCCCGTCCACGCAAAGACCGTAATATTTCTTTTCCGGATGCGCCATCATGTCCATCGCCCGTTCGTCCGCCATGCGCGCCGCATACCGGGCCGCGTCTTCCATCCGCGCCCGGCGGACGGGATTCCGCTCGATGCCGAGCAGAACCTCCAGCGACGTGTTCATCTGCAGCAACGAATATGTGGGCATGACGCCCGCCCATGTTTTCGTCGGTTTGTCTTCGATCGTGAGCGTGATGTCCAACGCTTCGTCAATGTACTTTTCGTACAGATCGCGCCACTTCACGTCGCCGGACATTTTCCACGCCACCGCGTAGATCATCGGCAGGCGCGCCGCTTCGTGAGGGTATACTTTCGGTCCCCACATCGTGCAGATGCCGCGCGGATCTTTCGAGCCGTCCGCCTGCAGGAAGTTGTATTCGTTTTCCGGCGTCACGTTGCGGAGCATGAGACCGGCCACCTCCACGCACAGTTTGGCGAAATCGGCCTTCGTCTCCGTATCCGCCCAATCGTTGGTGCTGTACCGCCAGAGCCCGTGCACCCAATGCGTCACCTGGTCGCGCGAGGAAAGCGCGCAGATCGACTTGCCGTCTTCCGCGCAGAGGCCGCGCGCCACGAAACCCTTGTAGCCGTGGCTCCGGGCGAGATTGAGCAGGCCGAACGCGACTTTCTTCGCGTCGTCTTTCACCGCGGGGGCCTTCGTCACCGCGTATTGGTCGCAGAGCATCGAAAGCGATACGCCCGACACGATGGCGCAGTCTCCGATGCCGCGGCCATAGCCGTGCGGACACCCCTTGTACCACTTGAGCAGACCGTTCGCAAAATCCTTAGCCGGCTGGACTTTCTCCGCGGGGCACCCGTACAGCATCCCCGTCCCCGGATGCCACGTCGACATCATCCACGCCCAGCCGTCTTCAACGTTCTTCTGAACCGCCACCGTCACGGCCTTCCGCTCAGGAACCGGACCGGTATCCGCAGCCATCGTACACGCCGCCGCGCAGACGGCCGCCGTCATCAAAAGGTTTTTCATACGTTTCTCTTCACAGGACGAAGATTGCGGTGCCTTTCCGCACCACGTAGAGGAGGCCAGAGCCGGTGAAAAACGCGTACTCGTGGTCCGCGCCGGACCCGACCGCGCCGTAGGTGCCGCCGTCGGTCTTCGTCCCGTCCACCAAAATCGCGGTGCACTTGATCCGGCCCGTGTAGTCGAGGTTGACCGTCGACCCGCTCGAAATATTCCAGAGCGCCTTCGGCTTCCCGAGTTCCCCGCGGCTCTGGTCGCCGAACGCGTTGGCGTTTTTCAGGGTGAGCGAACCGCCCGAAACGATCACGTTCGTGCAGTTAGGCCAAGAGCCGTTCGCGCAGAACATGAGGTCGCCGCCGGCCACCTGAACGGCACCCGTGGACGTGCTCATGACGTCCACTGCGAACGGGTACTCGCCCGTCTTGTAGAGCGAGACGTTGCCCGCGAACACCGTGGTGTTCGTGCGGCCGTTCCCGCCGTAGTCGACGTTGAAGTTGGAGGTGAGCGAGAGCCGCCATTGCGCCGGCTCGTCGCTCTTCACCGTGCCGGAACCCGCAAACGCGAGCAGCGTCTGCGCGGTGCCGTGGAGGTCCACCGTTGCGGGCGACGCCAGCACGAGGCGCGTGGCGCTCTGCCAGGCGTTGTTCACGTAGGCGTTCACCGTGCCGCCACGCCATTCCGTCCAGAACGTATTGCTGATGCGGCACCAGGAAACGTAGAGGTCGAGGGTAGGGTTGTTGCCGGAGTTGATAATGATGTTGCCGCCGCCCGTCAGGTTGATGGGATTCTCCCGGATTTCGATGCGCCCGGTGCCGTTGAGGTAGAGGTAGCACCCGCCGCCGCCCGCAAGCTGGAGACCGCCGCGGTAGACGGCCGTGGCGCCCGCTCCGGCGGAGATGGT
Organism: Kiritimatiellia bacterium; assembly: GCA_035353175.1. Taxonomy (GTDB): domain Bacteria; phylum Verrucomicrobiota; class Kiritimatiellia; order RFP12; family UBA1067; genus DAOPZC01. Next base: position 59,051 of record DAOPZC010000011.1, read on the forward strand.
CATGTTGCCGTCGGCGGAGACCTTGCCTCGGAACTCCGCGGTGGTGCCCGCGGGGTAGGTGTACGTGATGCCGTCGTCGGCCAGCTGGTACGTGCCCGCGAGCGGACGCTCGTTCGTGCAGGCCGTGAACGTGAAGTTCACGCAGTCGCTCGCGTAGGCGACCGGCACCGTGCCCGCGCCGAGGGCATTCAGGCCCGTGATGTTGTAAGTGCCCTTCGCCGTTCCGCCCGCGAGCGTGAGCGCGGCCGCGTAGTCCGTGGCGGTACCGAGGTTAACCGTCCCGCCGTTGGCGATCGTGAGCGCGCCCGCCCCCGATATGGGCGCATTGAGGTTCAGTGTTCCTTTCGCACCCACGCTCCAGGTCTGCCCGGCCATGAGTTCGAGCGGCCACCCCACCGTGTAGGCCGTCGCGGACGCGGCATCCGCGATGGTCATGCCGGAGGCCCCGAGTTTCGCGGGCGAAGCGCCGGACGCCGCCTCGAACGTGAACCCGTTCTGGAGGGCAAAACCCGCGAAGATCGGCGGAACGTTGGTGACGGGCAAGAGCGCCGAGGTGCCGGACGTCGCGAACGTGGCGAAGAGCTCGCCACGCACGAAATCGGGCAATCCTTCTGCCCAGTTCGCGGCCGTGTAGACCGAGGTGTCGCCCGCGCCGCCGCCCACCCACGCGGCGGTATCCGAAGGGCCCGTCTGCACCGTCACGGAACCGCCGCCCGTGAGCCACGTCGCCGTGCGCGTGCCGTCCGCACCGTCCGCCGTATACGTGCCTTGTTTGAGCGGGGCGCCGCCGAGCGTGCCGCTCGCGAACGCGAGCGTGACGCCTTCCGCGACGTACATCTTCGCCGTGTCGCCGCCGAGCGTGAGCGTCTTCGCAAAGAAACCGGAACCGGAATCCGCCTCCACGCGGAACTCGGCCCCGGTCGAGACGGATAGCGATGCGAGCGCCGTGAAGGACGCGCCCGTGACGAGTTTCACGACGCCTTTCACCACGTCCACGCGGCCCGTGGTGGCCGAAACGGCGTTCGAACAGACGAACACGTAGGAGTCCGCACCCGGATTCCACTTGAAGCCGGCACCGCGGTACCACGTGCCGGAGAACACCATCGGGTTCATGGGGGGCGTGCCGGTGAAAACGATCTGCTTGTCGTAGTCGGACGTGACGCCGTGCGTCGTGTTCGCCACGCCGTTCGTCTCGAAGAGCGCCCCGCTCTGGAGGTTGATGTCGTTTTTGTAGGCGGACGTGTAGCAGAGCTCGAGGCGCTGCGATCCGTCGTTGCCGTCGAACGCGAACGAGCAGCCATACAGTTGCCTGTAATTCGTGAAGTTGAGAATGCCCTGGCGGATCAAGGCGAGGGGAATGTCGTATTCCATGCTCTGCCCCTGATTGAAGCAAATGAAACGGCCCCTGCCCTCCTTCACGAGAATCGGGTTCGCCACGGGGTTCTGCGCGTTCGTTTTCTTGGCGAAGCGCATCTGCAGGGCGAAGTCCACGTTGTTCGTCACGTTGAACGGCACCTCGCCCACGCCCACGAGATAGGCGCCCATCCAGTTGCCGGTGAAGCCCGCCGTATCGAGATACTGGATGCCCTTGCCGCCGGCGAGGAGCACGACGTTGCCCTGGTTCATGGTCGCTCCTTTGGTAAAACGCACTTCCTGGAGCGCGAAGGCCGCGTCGTTACCGCACACGTTGTAAGACATCGCGGTGCTTTTTTCACCGATGAGGGCCGTGTCGCCGTATTGCGGGAACCCGCGCGTCGTGCCGTCGGCGGCGCTCAACCAGTTGGAGACGCTGTTCCACTGATATTTTCCGCCGGCATCCATGAAGGTGGGACTCCAATGCCACGTTGTGGCAGAAACGCTCGAGCACGCGAACGCACACGCGAAAAGAATCCGCTTTTTCATATGGCTCCTCAATCTTTTTTGACCCTAACCTGCGCCCTTCATCTCGGCGAGGAGAGGACCGCTTGTCTTTCCCCACTACACGGGATTTACAAAAGTATAGCATCTGTCCCACCAATGACCATGTGCGATCTGCCCCCAATTTTATATTTTTTGACCGAGTGTGAAATCTGCCGTTATTGGGCAACCGCTCGCAAGGCAAATGCAGCGGGTGCGATTTTTTCAGTTAAAACGGATCGCATCAAAGGATATGTGGAGCGTCAGCCCGCCGCGCGGCGGACGCCGCGAAGAAGTTTTCCCTTTGTGTTCACCAGCGCCCCTTTTCACTTTCTGCATTCGAATTCCACTGCGGCGTAGGCGTGAGGCGCGAGGCCACGCAACTTCAACCCGTCTGCGGCGGGCGCGAACGTTCCGCGCAGCGCGGACCGCACGCGGGCGGGGCTGCCGGTCACGATTTTCACGTCCGCCGGCGCGTCGGCGAGATTTTCCAGCAGCACCGAATACGTCGCCGTCATCGGATTGGAGGAAACGATCTGGTAGACGCGATCGCCGGAGGTCTCCACGCGCACCGGCAGGTCCGCGCCGGTCAGGAACGAGACGGCGCGGCGCAGCGGATCCCGGTGGGCGCCGGTCGCATACGTCTTGAAGTTCAGTTCCGCGCCGTCGAAACCGAACACCGCGAATTTTCTCCCCGCGTCGTCCGCATGGGTGAAGAACGCCGGCGGCTCGCTTCCGCCGAAGCGTTTCAGGCCCGTGTCAACGCCGCGCGCTTCGAGCTGTCGCGCCGCGGGCAGGTCGAGGATCACCCCGCGCTTCATCACGCCGTCATCCACGGCAAGCGCCGCCGCCCCGAAAGCGATCGAAGGTCCAAGCCCCTCGTGCCGCACGGGGATGCCGTTGCGGACGAGGAAATGCGCCGCGAGGGGATGCGAGAAAAGCGTCATCATCCGCTTATCCCCGACATAGGGAACCGGCAGCTCGGCATCCCGGATCGAATGTTGCGGAAAGACCGTCCGGATGCCGAAGCCCGCCGTGCCGGCGAACATCGCCTTGAGCGCCGCGTCATCCGCCCTATTGGCGAGATGCGCGTCAAGATATCCGGGCTCGGAACGGTCGGCCCCATAACACAGCATGTACTTGTGCCGTGCGAGGGCGCCGTCGGCGATCACGGCCTTGTCGTAGAGTTCGCAAAGATACGGGGGCACGAGCGACACCTTTCGCGGGTAAGGATCGTTCTCGTCGAGAAGCGTCCAGCCCTTGCCGCGCATCCACGCGGACTGCATGCGGACGAATTCAAGCGTGCCGTCAAGTCCGGCTCCGCCGTACTTCGCGTCCCGCCAATACGGCGCGCCGCTGATGCGGAAAAACCGGCGTCCGTTCCCGGCGAAGGCCGCCAGCAGTTCGTCGATCTCGACGCCTTCCACGTCATAATGCGTGTAACTCGCGCAAAGCCCCAGCCCTGCGGAAGGGTCGACTTCGTCCGCCGCCTTGCGAAGGAACTTCGCCGCCTCGACCGCGACTTCTCCGGAAACGTCCAGAAACGCCCGCCTCAGTGCGGTCGGCTTGCCGGTGAAGGAATCCCGCACGTCCTCGCGCGTCACCTGCCGGCCGATTTTCTTCGAAATCCGCGCGAGGTGGTTGGAGCAAACGCAGCCGAGTCCGGGGCGGACGGACTGCACGAAATCGTCATCGATGAGCACAAGCTTTGCGCCGGCACGGATCGCATCGCGCACGTTTTCCGAGATCGCCTCCATGATCACCGGATCCGTGGGGCAGACGGCGCCTGTGGTGCGTCCGCTGAAAGCGGTGAGCCGGGCACAGTCGCGGAGCCTTCTACCCCCGGCCCCGTTGAGCTCGTTACCGTAGCCGAAGCCGTTGACCCAGACCGCCGTCGGAACCCCGTTCGATTCGAAATACGAAAGCATGTCCGCCAGCCGCTCGCACCTCGGGCGCCGCGCCGCCCCCTCTTCGAAGAATTCGCAGAACGACAGGAGCACGGCTCCGATGCCGGCGGCGCGGACGTCTTCAAGGTACCGCTCGCGGTTGGAGCGGTCGATGTGATCGATTTCGATCTGCGAATAGATCCCGGCGTCATACACGTCTTTCGCCTTTCCGGCGAACGGAACGGCGACGGCGCAGGCAAGGGCGAGGGTGCGGGTGTTCATGGCCAAACCACCTTTCCACTGAAATCAACATCGGCGAAAAAAACGGCCGCAGCGAACCGGTCGAAACCGAACGCTTTCACGATGAGGAATCAAAACGCGCGTATGATAGCATAAGCCCCTTAAGGCCGCATCACTCCAACCGTATCATTCAGGTCCATCCGCACCACCAGCCGCGCACCAGATGGGTGAGCCGCGACAGAGAGGCCGATCGCGCTGGGGGCGCGGACGGCCTCGTCCGCGACAGGGTGCCTTCGCTACGTCAATGTTCGTGTTTTTGCCGTCAGGATCAACGCACGCCCGCCGCCCAGCAGATACCTGGATACCGCGGACGCGGCCGTCCGCGCCCCCAGCCTGTACCATGACGGCTGTCCCGCGAACGGTCAACTGCTCTTCTCAGGTTCAGCCTTGTCACCGGACGACGCGTGTCGCGCCGCGGTGCAAATGAGCGAAAAAAACGCCGCTCCCGCAGGGCGGGAACGGCGTTCTGTGTCGCAAGATCAGCGGGAACCGCTTACTTCGCGATGACGCGGGCCATCTCCAACACCTTGTTGGAATAGCCCCACTCGTTGTCGTACCAGCTGACGATCTTGGCGAAGGTCGAGTCCAGCATGATGCCGGCTTCGGCGTCGAAGATCGAGGTCTTGGCTTCGCCGCGGAAATCGGTCGAGACAACCTTCTCTTCGGTGTAGCCGAGGATGCCCTTGAGCTCGCCTTCGGAAGCTTCCTTCATCGCCGCCTTGATGGCGTCGTAGGTGGTCTCTTTCGCGAGCACCACGGTCAGGTCGACGACCGACACGTCGGAGGTCGGGACGCGGAACGCCATGCCCGTGAGCTTCTTGTTCAGCTCGGGGATCACCTTGCCGACCGCCTTGGCCGCGCCGGTGCTGGACGGGATGATGTTCTCGAGGATGCCGCGGCCGCCGCGCCAATCCTTGTTCGAGGGTCCGTCGACCGTCTTCTGCGTCGCCGTGGCGGCGTGGACGGTCGTCATCAGGCCCTTGACGATGCCGAACTTGTCGTTCAGGACCTTGGCGACGGGCGCCAGGCAGTTCGTCGTACAGGAGGCGTTCGAGATGATCGTCTGGCCGGCGTAGGTCTTGTGGTTCACGCCGTACACGAACATCGGGGTGTCGTCCTTCGACGGGGCCGACATGATCACCTTCTTCGCGCCCGCCTTGATGTGGGCGTCCGCGCCGGGCTTCTTGCCGTCCGGGGACTCTTTCGTGAGGAAGAGGCCGGTCGACTCGACGACGATTTCGGCGCCGACTTCGTTCCACTTCAGAGCAGCCGGATCCTTCTCGGCCGTCAGGCGGATCTTCTTGCCGTTCACGATCAGGTTGGCGCCTTCGACAGCGATCTCGCCCTTGAACTGGCCGTGGACCGAATCATACTTCAGCATGTAAGCCAGATAATCCGGATCCAGCAGATCGTTGATGCCGACAATCTCGATATCCTTCGAGAAGTTCTGGACCGCCGCGCGGAACACCATACGGCCAATGCGGCCGAAACCATTGATACCAACCTTGATAGCCATTCTTTTAACTCCTTCGCTTGTTGAGGACATCCGTAAAAACCCAACGCCCCTTGAATGAATGGTCAAAAATAATACCCGTTCCGCTGCCTCGCGTCAATTGCAAAGCGATCCCATTCGATACTCATCCATCGTTTGGCCCATGCCGCCCATACGCGGTGCCCATGCATCACACATCCCGCACCTCGCTGCGCGGCCCGCTGTTGTTTTTAGAGCGACCGAAGCCTTTTCAGAGGCAGAGCCGCCGCCGCACCGCAAAAAACGGCCAAAACCGGCTTGAAGGCAACAGGCGGTGTATGTTATTTTATGAAGGTCAAAGTTGGTTAGGCAACGCGCTGTATAATTGATACAGTTGTGGAGTGTGAATCAACACGTTTCTAAAAACTCGATACAGGAGACCCCGTGAAAAAAACCATCTTTCTATCGGCTCTTTGCTTGAGTCCGTTTCTCTTGTCTGCCCAAACCTACGACGGCAGCCGGTACGACCGTAAGACCGAATCCATCTTCACCCCCAGTTACAACTGGTTCCAGAACCGCGTGGCCGACTTCTGCGATATTTTCCACCTCGGCCTCGGCATGACACACGAAAACCCTGTGACCGGACCTTTGACGCCCAGTTTCGGCGTCCATGCGCAAGTCACCGATTACGGCAACTTGGGCTATATGACCTTCGCCGGCGGGTCGCTCGACATGGAAGGCCGCGGCTTCGGCGCCTATTCCGAGTACCGTGAAATCGCCGGTTTCGGCCCATGGAAGACGTGGACCGTGGCTCAAGGGGGCGAGTGCGTTTCTTTTTATAAAGACCCGAAACTGAGCCGCGGATGGTCTCTGCGCATGAGCGGCAAGGAGTCTTTCAATGACGATCCCGCCCACGTGACGATCCACAAAAATGCGGACCGCTATTCGCCGGCTTGGAACAACCATCCGCGCGGTTGGCACAATTTCGCCTACACGGGCGTTGAAATCGCGCTTCCCCTCGGAATCCCCTACACGCCGGCCGACACCCATCTGGGCATGACGGTCAGAACGGGCATCGACACCTCGCAAGTGGCCGATTTCGTGTTGGGCCTGTTCGGTCTTGACTTCTGGCATGACGATCTGCGCGCGTCGGATGTCGCAAAGGCGCAGTAGCGCGGCCCGCCCCTGTTTCCTGTTCGATGCGCGTCACGGTTTCCGTGGCGCGCATTTTTTTTGATATAGGCTGAGCGAGCTTCGCCTACTCCAGCCTCACCCACACGAAGTCGAGCTTTTCAGGCACGTTCACGATGAGCTCACCACCCGAAACCTTCGCCGTGCCGCGGCCGCCGATGACGGTCGCACGCGACGCGCCCGCCACCAGGCCCTCAAGAGGCAGGACGTAGTCGGCCTTGGCGCTCAGCTCGCGGAAGAGCAGCGCGTAACCGCCCCTGCCGTCCGCCGCCGCAGAAACGAAGCCGGTCCAGGCCACGCCGTCAGGGGCGGATCCGACCGGCATGATCGCGCCACCGTGCATCCTCGCACGCTCGACTTTCCACGCCGCCACCATCGGCCGCATCTGCGCCGCATACTCGGAAGGGAGATTTGACACCTCAAACCATCCGAGCGGGCTCGCGGTCATCGCGACGGCGAAGAGCGTGTCGGGCTTGTACCTCACGGGCGCAAGCGGGTCGCCTTTATACTTCTCCGCGTTGCGCACGTTGTTCAGGACCTCGATGCGCAGGCGCAGGGGGTCGACCGTCTGCGACAGCATCCACAGGTTGCGCAGCGTCTGGTGCGGCCAGTAGCGGTGGAAGTCCGTGTAGCGGTTTTCGACGAAAAGCGGCCCGATGTCCGGCAAGCCGAAGTAGCCGGGGCGGATTTCGGCCGTCACGTCGAGGTCGAAGGTGATCGCGCCTCCCGAGCCTTCCAGCATGCGGTCGAACATCGCGCGCTGGCGGCGGAGCGCCTCGGCACTATGCGTCTTCATCGAGTCGATCTTGAAGTAGTTGATGCCCATCCCGCGGTGGAACTTCAGCAGGTGGTCGGCATCCTTCTGCCAGTTGGCCGCGTCGTTGCTGGAGTCCGGCCCGAACCAGAGGCCGAAGTTCATGCCCCGGTCGCGCGCGGCCTTCACCACCGTCTCCAGGCCGTTCGGGAAGCGCGCGGGATCGGCGTCCCAGAAGTTCGGGTCGGCCGCCCAGTAGCCGTTCCACACGCCCTTGCCGCGCGCGGCCACGGAGTTCGCCGAGCGCCCCTTCTGCCAGCCGTCGTCGATCTGCACCACGTCCACGCCGAGCGCCGCGCCGGCCTCGATCTCCTTGAGCAGGAAGGACTCGTTGATGCGCGCGTCGCGCGAGCGGTCGCCCCACGTGTTGCTGAGGAAGAGGCCGTCGCGTCCCGGCCGGTATTCGCGCAGGCAGCGCTGGAAAGCGTGCAGCGCGCGCGTGCGCCCAACAGCGCCACCGCGGTAGCCCAGCACCGCCACGGGATAGCCGTTGAAGAACGCCGCCACGGCGCGTGCGCCGGGCTGGACGGCGAAATCGATCGCGCTTTTGTGCTGCCGCGCGTGCGGCAGCGGCGCGAGCTTGAGGAACGCCAGCCCGGCGCCGTCGACCACGTTCTCGACCGTCAGCACGCAGCCCTGCACGTCGAACGCGGCCTCGTTGGGCATCAACAGCCACTCACGCGTCGAGACCAGTTCGTTGTGGTTGTCGGTCTGGTCCATCAGCGCGACTTGTGTCACGCGCAGGTGCTGCGGGGCCAGGGGGAGTGTCTCAGCGCCAGCCACCGCCGCCCCTTTGTCCTTCTGCTGCGATTCGACTTCGATGCCGCTGGCTTGCGCATCCCGTGCGACGGCTCCTGCCGTCTCCCCGTCCAACCGCTCCGCGAGCACGCCGGCCGCGTTCGGAAAAATCCAAAGGACCGACCGCTGCGTCTTCTTGCCCTGGACCGTGACGTCCAGCCGGAGGCCCTCCGCACCCACCACGCTGCGCCGGCCGACCGCCGCCTTCACCTCCAGGGTGCCGGCGACGTTGGCCAGCTTGGCGGAACCCGCGAGCCACTCGGTGTCCGGATTTTTGAGCATGAGCGAGACCGGCACGAGGCCCGCGTCGCCCGCCACCCACGCCCGCTCGAACAGCGCGTTCCCGACCGTCAGCCGGCCGTTTTCCCACGAGGCGTGGCACGCGTTGAAATCCATCCGCCCGGCAAACACCGTTAACGCCGATACACAACCGAGAACACACGCTGTCTTCCGGATATTCATTCTCCCGCCCCTTCTATAAAAACTTTCAGAATTCAAACACGTAGCGGCCGGCCACGGCCCACATGCTGACATCGCCGCAACCCCCGCCCTCCACGGTCAACGCCGACACGTTCGAGAGCGGCAGGCCGCCTTCGGTCACCCGCGCAACGGATGCGACAGGCAACCGGATCTGCGCGCGCGTGTTGGCCGGAACCGTTACGCTGAGCCGCACCTTGCCGCCCTCCTTTTCCCACTCCGAGACGATCTCGCCGTACATCGATCGGTACGCGGTCTTGGCCCACGTCAGGCCCTCGCCGATCACCGGCGCGACCGCGAACTGCCGGCAGCCCGGCTCCAGCGCCGTGATGCCGCCGATGCACGCGAACAGATAGTGGCCGCACGACCCGAACGCGTAGTGGTTAAAGGAGTTCATGTTCGGGTCCTGGAACCCTTTGCCGGGCCGCCAGCCGTCCCAGCGCTCCCAGATCGTCGTCGCGCCGAGCGTCACGGGATAGAGCCACGACGGATAGTCGCGCCGCAACAGCATGCGGTACGCCTCGGCGTCCAGACCCGCCGCGTGCAGGCCAGCCAGCAGGCGCGGGGTGCCGATGAACCCCGTCGCCACGCAGTCCTTGAAGCGTTCGACCTCGCCCCTGAATTGGGCGGCAGCCTTCCCGCGCAGCGCGTCCGGCACGAGACCCATGGTGAAGGCCAGCGCGTAGCCGGTCTGGCTACTCTCGAGGATCGAGCCGTCATCTTTGAAAAACGCATTCTGGAAGGCCGCGCGCGCATCGCTGGCCATCGCCGCGAAGGTTGCCGCGTCGTCGCCCTTGCCGATCACACCGGCCATCTCCGACATGAGGTCGCAGAGGTACACCTGATACGCCGTGCCGCACACTTCGCCCTTCGCGCCGCCGCCCACGTTGAGCCAATCGCCGTATGCGCCGGCACCGCGGATGTGGTTGGTGCAGGCCGCGGTGAGCGTCATGACGTGTTTCTTCATCTGCGCATAGTGTGTCGCGATCACGCGCGTGTCCCCGTACGTACGGTAGAGCACATACGGGCACACGATGCCCGCATCGCCCCACCCCGTGTTGCCCGCGCCAAGCTTGCCGTAATAGGGCGCCATGTCGGCGAACCCCTTGCCCGGGACGAAGGAGTCTTGGCACAGGTCGTAAAGCCACTTGCTGAAGAAGGCCGCGATGTCGTAGTTGAACACGGCCGTAGGCATGAAGAACTGCGCGTCGCCAGTCCAGCCCGCACGCTCGTCGCGCTGAGGGCAGTCGGTGGGGATGCCCATCATGTTGCCGCGCTGCGACCACTGGATGTTTTGCGCGAGCCGCGTGACGAGCGGATCGGAGCACTCGAAGCGGCCGGCCGGCGCGAACGCGGTATGGAACACGCGGCCCGTCAGCAACGAGGCGTCGGGCTTGCGCTTCAGCCCCTTCACCTCGACGTAGCGGAACCCGTGGTAGGTGAAGTGCGGCTCGAACGTCTCGACCCCGCCGCCGCGCAGGGTGTAGCGGTCGGTCTGGCTCTCCGCCTTGCCCATCTTGCCGGCGTGGAGGTTCTCGCGGTAGACCGTGCCGTCGGGGTTCAGCATCTCGTTGAAGAACAGCTCGACGGTCGTGCCCGCCGCGCCTTGCACCCTCAGACGCGCCCACCCCACCATGTTCTGTCCGAAGTCGAAGACGTACACGCCGGGCTTGGGTTCGGTCACCGCCACGGGAGCCAGTTCCTGCGTGACGCGGATCGGCTCACTGCGCTGCCAGACCAGCTCGCCCGCTTTCACGGCACGGTCGATCAGCGCGGGCGTCCACCGGGCGTCCGCCTTGAAGCCCGGCGCATCCCAGCCGTCCATCTCCTTGCGCGCGTCGTAAGTCTCGCCCTCGTAAATGCCGGAGAAGCGCAGCGGCCCCTCGATTGAACCGAGCCACGCCTCATCGGTGGCCACGGTCTGCCGTTTTCCGTCCTCGAACTCGAGCTCGAGCTGCGCTTTGAGATGCGGCTCATAGCCGTACAGGCAGATTTCCGGCGGCCAGCACTGTACCGTGCCGCAGTACCAACCGTTGCCGAGCACCGCGCCCAGCGCATTCGAGCCCCGCCGCACCAGCGGCGTCACGTCGTAGGCTTGGACCTGCACGCGCTTGTCGTAGGCGGTCCACTGCGGCGCCAACAGCGCGTCGCCCACGCGCTGCCCGTTGAGCCGCAGCTCATAGAGGCCCAAGGCCGTGGCGTACAGCGTGGCCCGTAACGGCTGGGCCGCGACCGCGAACTCGCGCCGCAGGTAACGCGGCGTTTGGAGGCGCTTGGGCCGGGGTGTCTCCGCCTGCGGGTCCGGCTTCGCCGTCACGAACTGGTGTTCGGCCGCGCGGACGGTTTCGCGCTTGCCGTTCATCTCGTACTCGACCACGAGCTGCTTGCCGCCTCCGACCGCCGGGTCGCCGAAGAGCTCGTTGCCCGCTTGGAGGGCGAGCACCCCGCCCTTGGCGAGAACCTTCTGACGCACGATTTCGGTGACGTCCGTGATACGCTGGTCGTCGTGCGATCCGTACGTCGCTTTGAGGATCGTGATCTTCGGTGGCGGGGGCGGCGGCGGCGCGTGGGGATCGAGCTCCTCGACCCGCAGCCACTCCGCCTGCCAGTCTGCGGCATGCAGTAGTCCCAGCGTCCAGAGCGCGGGCGCGCTCCACGCCGTCTCCTTGCCGTCCGCCGTCCACACGCGCACCTTCCAATAGCACCGGTCACGCGCTGCCAGCGGGCGTCCCTTGTACACGATCTGAATGCTTTTCTCCGCGCGAACCCGTCCCGAGTCCCACAGGTCCGCATCGTCCGCCGCCAACTTTTCCGGCGACGAAGCCGCCAGGATCCGATAAGCGGACTGGCAGCCCCCGCGCGCATCCGAATCGTCCTTCATGAGCCAAGAAAGCCGCGGCTCGCGCTCGCCGATGCCCAGCGGGTCCACCAGATATTCGCACCGCAAATTCTCCAGCGTCACGGCATGCGCGGCAAGCGCCAGCGTCCCCGCCATCCAACATCCGCCCCAATAGTTCATAGTTTTCCCGTTGGCCTGGCGACAAAACGCGTCGTCTGCCGCGCCGGCAGTCAGCTTTTGATGATCCGGTCTTCCTGTTTATCGGACGACTCCGCCGACGGATGCAAATAAGATTCGGTGCAATAGTGCGCGGTCACCCGCAATTTATCAAGGATTTCCGTCATGGCATTAAACGACGTCTCGCATTCGGCCAGAATCTCGGGTATTTCCGTTGAACCCGGATTGCTTTTCAGGCGGTAGAAGCACATGCTCATGACCGTCGCAGGCTGTCCCAAGTGATGACACATGGCCCCGATGCTTTCGACCATCACGCGCTGGCGCTCCGACTCGAGTTTGCCCTCGTATTGGGCTTTGATCATGCGGACCCGCTCCTCCGCCATCTTGACGATCTCATCCATGTACCGCTGCACCGCCGCCAAGTCATCCTCGTCATCTGAAAGGTGCATCAGCGTCGGGATACCCCCATCGACTAAGGTGTTCAAATAGGAGCGAAGCCGGACAATGCTCACGGGGTATTTGAGCAGCAGGGTATAGCCCAGCAAAATCACGATCACGCCACCGGAACAGGCGCCCCATAGCGCCGCCGCCGGCAGCGGAGTCCCGGCGAGATGGTTTTGCCAAATCCAGGCAAGCACCATCGCCGGCAAAATCGTGATGAGAATCGATGCGATCGTGACCTGTCCCCACGCGCCCCGCCGCGAAATGGAGAAGTCCTTCCGCCCGAAACTGAAAGGCCGTTTGCGTATGTTTTTTTTCATGGCGTATCGAACGAGCCGAACGGCAAGGTCCCGTGTGTAGGCCGAAGCATCAGAACACCGCATTCGGAAGCGGTCCGCGGGCTGATCCCCAAAAATTACCCCCTTTTGAACAGCTATCTGAATGATGTGTAGAATTTACACCTGCCGAACTTCTCATGGCAACTCTAATCGGATGTTGTATCGGATGTTGCAGCTCTCGCGTCACGTTTTTCCCCGCCACGATCCACCCGCACGGCTCGTCCGTGCAAAACGCCTTCCCGTTGCGAGCAGATCTCGCTTGACCCGAAAACACCCATCCCCTACGCTATGCCTGATTGCATTATGGTGGCGAGAATGCGGCAGGGGACGCCGCACATCCTCACGCTAAAAAACAAAGGAGCCTTGAATGAGCAACGCCTCGTCGGTGCCTTCCTATCTGGAATGCGCGAAACCCAATCCGGCCGCCAACCGCGCGCCCTGGTATAAAAACATCGCCCCGGTCTATGCGGGCATCTTCCTGTGGTTCGTGTTCTGGTCCGGAACGGCTTCGGTCGGTGCCGACAACGCGGGCGGCATTCTGGCCGCCGGCTGGCCGACGGCCTTGATCGGCATTCTGGCGGGCGCGGCGATCTGTTATGTGCTCTTTTACCACGTCTTCGGCCGCTTCGGCCAGAAGACCGGCCTGCCGCTCTATATTGTGGGATCCTCGACCTTCGGCGCCACGGGCGGCCTGATCCTTCCGGGTTTCCTGATGGGCCTGCTCCAATTCGGCTGGGTCGCGGTCAACGTCTACTACTCCACCCAAGCCCTCAACGTCATGTTCGGCCTGAAAGAAGGCAGCGCCGGCCTCTATGCCATCATGCTCATCTGGGGTTTCGGTGGCGTCGTCATGGCCCTCAAGGGCATCAAGTACGTCGCCATGATCTCCACCTACTTGCCGATCATTCCCGCGATCGCGCTCGTCGTCCTGCTCGCCAAGACCCTCGGCGGACTCGGCTCGTTTGACGCAAACGCCTTGGTGGCGGCCGCCAAAGCCGGCGGCGTGGCGAAGCCTGCCCTCGACGGCATCGGCGTGATCTTCCTGCTCATCGGCCACATCGTCGGCTTCACCGCCACGGCGGGCGCTGCGGGCTGCGACTTCGGCACCAACGCGCGCGACAAGAAGGACGTCGTCATGGGCGGCCTGATGGGCGTGCTGGTCGCGATCTTCGTGACGGCCGGCCTCGCCGCCCTGATCGTCGCGGGGTTCTATGGCACCGAGGCCGGCAAGGCCATGCTGGCGCAGGGCAAGGCCGTGCTCGACCCCATGGGCCTGCTCAAGACCATCCTGGGCGACCAGACGGGCGGCATCGTCGCCTTCCTGCTGGCGCTGTGCGCCTTCCCGAGTTGCTGCTTCTCCTCGATCATCGCCGCCACATCCATCAAGACCACGCTGCCCAAGGTCAATCCCTGGGTCTCCTGCGGCATCGGTTGCGCGATCGCCGAAGCCCTCGCCATGACCGGCGTCGCCGCGAAACTGCCCGTGATCTTCGGGTTCTTCGGCGCCTCCTTCGGCCCGATCTGCGGCGCGATGGCCGCCGAGTACGTCATGAACAAGGGCCGCTGGACCGGGCCGCGCGCGGGCTTCAACCCGGCCGGCTGGATCGCGTGGGTGGTCGGCTTCGTGATCGGCGCGCAGCCGCAGCTCGTCGCATGGGGACTGCCCCTCGGCAAGCCGCTGCCGCTGAACCTGATCCTGGCTTTCTTCGCCGGCGCGATCCTCTACGCGCTGCTCGCCAAGATGCAGACGCCGGCCCTGCCTTACCCGCAGGCCGACCAGCAGAGCGCCGACTGAGGACCGTCACACTCCGGTGATCCAAGAGGCGTGCCGCAGGCGAGCGGCACGCCTCTTTTTGTTTTTTCACGCCCCAACCATTGCGGAAAATGCCACGATAATTTTACGCAAAATGCGATATTTTGTTGCACATTCTTTGTTACTCTGATTACGTTAAATACTGTTTTAGAATCACGCATGACGAGCAACAGGAGATGGAAATGCACATGTCATTGACGCTCTCGACGCATATCCGACGTCAAGCGCGGACCCTCGCCGCCCCGGCGATCGCCGCCCTGATGACACTCCCGCCGACCCTTCGCGGCGCCAGCGGCACCTGGAACGGAACCAGCGACAACGTGTGGGTCAACAACGCCAACTGGAGCGCCTCGCCCTATCCGGGATTGGGCGAATCCGCCACCTTCGATTCGAGCGGCAACAGCCGGACCAACATCAGTCTGGCCGGCTTCTGGAGCGTGGCCAACATCACGTTCGCCGGACCATCGGTCGCATCCTACACGCTTGGCACCGGCCCGCATGACAGCCAGATTCTGGTCATGGGTACTGGCGGTGAATACCGCATCGCCGAAGACGCCGCTAACTGCCAAACCTTCAACTGCGCCATTCAGCTGGGCGGCGGAGTGGGGGACGGCACCTACACCTTCCGCGCTGATGCTGCCGACCGGCTCCTGACGCTGGGATCACTTTCAGCACCGACGGGCCCCTCGCCCTTCGGCACAAAGACCGTGCGCCTGCGCGGCACGGGTCCGATCACGATTCTCGGCAACCTTCTGCGCGAGCCGTGTACGCTCAAGCTCTCGGTTGACTGCACCAACGCGGTCACCCTGCATGGAAGCAACACGCTGAACCTGGCCTTTCTGGACGGCACAAATGGGGTTCTGAATCTGGCCGCGGGCTCGACGACCTATTTTAAAAACGCTTGGGATCAAAACATCTTCGCCAGCCAGGACACCACGGTCAACGGCCCGGGAGAAATCGTGCTGGGCACGAACATCGGCGACGACCACGGCAACAACGCCGTCGCCTCGGGTCACACGCTCACGATCAACGCCAAGCTGACCGGCGACGCCGGTTTCCAGTATTACCACGCCTCGTCCGACTACGCGGGCACCGTCGTCATGAACGGCATGAACGATTACTCCCGCAGCACGGTCCTCTACGCGGCGGGCACCCTTTCCTGTTCCTTCTTCGGTCTGAGCGGGGCCGCAGGCAACCTCGGGACGAACGCGCGGATCGTCCTCGACCACGTTGGTTCGCGCCTGCTCTACACCGGCGAGGGCGAGACGACCGACCGCACGCTCGACATCAAACGGGGCGGCACCCTCGAGCATGCCGGTTCCGGCACGCTGGTCTTCACGGCCCCCACAACATCCACAACCTCCGGTGCCAAGACGCTGACGCTGCGCAACTATGCGGCAGCCGGCGGCGAGTTGCGCGGGGCGGTCGTCAACGGTTCAGGCACCGCATCCCTTTCCAAAGAAGGTGACGGCACCTGGTCGCTCACCGCCTCCAACACCTTCAGCGGCACCCTCGCCGTGAACGGCGGCACGCTCAGCCTCTCCGGTACGGACGGCGCGGCCGCCTGGGCCGCCGCCTGCGCGGTCTCCAACGGCGCGACCCTGCTGCTCGACAACACCGCCGCCGACAACAACACGAACCGTCTGAACGACGCCGGCAGCGTCACGCTTCTGGGTGGCACATTCGACTTCGCTCACGACGCCGGCGCGGCCGACTTCAGCGAAAGCGTCGGCGGGCTGACCGCCGGATATGGCACCTGCACAGTCCAGACCGACCAAGCGGCCGAGGGACAGACCTCATCGCTGACCTTTTCGTCGCTCAGCCGCCTCAACGACGCGACGCTGAATTTCGCCGGCACCGGCCTCGGCGCGAGCGGCCGCAACCGCGTCTTCATCACCGGCCAGCCGGAAGGACCGCTCGGCAATTGGGTCACGCTTAACGGACAGCCCGCTTACTACAGCGTCTCTGTCGGCATGACCACCCCGCCCGCGTGGAGCGTCAACGAAATCGCCGCGCGCGGCCCGTCCTCTGTCATTCCCGACAACGCCAGCGCCGACGTGCGCATCACGCAGCCCGGCACCGACGGACCCATCACGCTGGCCGGAGCCCCCGCGAACAGCGTCGCCTACCTGCGCCAATGCACCGGCACCCCGGCAGAGGTGGATACCGCGAATAAGACGATGCTCGGCCACAGCATCGGCATCACCAACGGCCAGGCCGCACTGACACTGGGCCTTCATGTCGGCGACGGCGCGCTCGCGCCGCTCACGCCCGGCGGCATCCTTGAACTCGGCAACGCCTCCGGCAGCGCCCTGACGGTCAACGCCGCGCTGGCGGACAACGGCGCAGCCTCGTCGTTCGCGAAATACGGCACCGGCAACGTGATCGTCGCGGGGCCGACGCTGCACACCGGCGCGACCGAAATCCACGAGGGTACGCTGACCTTCGCGGGCCAGGACACGACGCAGCGGCTCGCGGGCGCGGTCAGCGGCGGCGGCACTCTGGCCAAGACCGGCACCAACCTGCTCGATCTGGCCGCCGCCAACGCCTCTTTCACAGGGCAGGCGCAGCTGCAGCAGGGTCTCACGCGCGTCAGCCAGAGCGGCGCGCTCGGTACCGCAGACGGCGGCACCGTCATCGCGGCAGGCGCAACGCTGGACCTCGGCGGCGCGGCGGCGATGGACGCGCTGAACCTGCAGCAAGAGCCGGTCACGGTCGCCGGTACCGGCGCGGACGGCCAGGGCGCCGTCGTCAACCGATCCGCGCTCCAGCAGATCAACGCACTCGGCAAGGTCGAATTGGCAGGCGACACGGCCTTCGGCGGCACCGCGCGCTGGGACATCCGCAACGGCGAGCTCGCCCTGGGCGACCACGCCTTGACCAAACTTGGAAACAGCACCGTCACGCTCAGCGGTTCGACCGCCGTCACGCCCGGCGGCGACGCGGCGAACGTCGATGTTCAGGAAGGCACGTTCCGCCTGCAGCAGTCCGTTCAGATGGGCGGCAGCGCGGCCAACACCGTCCGCCTGCGCAGCGGCACCACGCTCGACTTTTACGACTTGGCCGCCTTCCCGGCGTGGAACCTGGTCTGCGACGACAACACCAGCTACAAGGCAACACACAGCGCCAGCGACTCGCACAACCGCTGGGCAGGACCGGTCACCCTGAACGGGACCCTGCAGCTGACCTTCGGCGGTGATGGTGATTATCGCAGCGGGTTCACCGGAGAGGTGACAGGCACAGGTTCGCTGCTCGTCACCAACAACACCGGTTATCAGCCCCGTTTCTTCCTCGCCGGCACCAACAACACCTACAGCGGTCCGAACAGGATCGTCGGCGGCTGGATCTTCGCGCGCAGCATCCGGAACGTCGGCGAGCCCTGTTCGCTGGGGCGGCCCATGACCGTCGCGGACGGCACGATCCGCCTCGGCGCAGGCACTGACAGGCCCGGCAGACTGGGTTACAACGGCACCGGCGACACCACCGACCGCGTGATCGATCTGGCCGGCCGCTCGTCCGGCGGCGCCTGGGGAACGATCAGCCACGAAGGGACCGGCCCGCTGGTCATCAGCAACGTCACCTTCTCGACGACCGGCAGCAAGCGGCTGGCCTTGTTCGGCTCCTCGACCAGCACGGCGGAAATCGTCTCCGCCATCGTCAACAGCAGCGACAGCACCACCGAGATCACCAAGGAACAATCCGTCACGTGGATCCTCTCCGGAAACAACACCTATAGCGGCCCCACCACCATCAACGGTGGCACGCTGGTCTTCCCCGGCAGCAACACGCTGGCGGGAGCCATGGCGATCAACATCGGCGTCATGAAACTTCCGGCCGGGGCGTTCATGAGCAGCGCGGCCAACTTCGGCATCCGCAACAACGGCGCGTTCCACCTCGACGGCGGCACTTTCATCCGGAACACGCCCGAGGGCGACGGCGAGACCTTCACCATCGGCAACAGCGTAGGCGGTTACGGCCACCTCCTGGTCAACAGCGGCGTGTTGACCTGCACGCGCCTGTACGCCGGCGGGTTGGGCATCGGCACCACCCGCTTCGCCGGCGGCAACGCGGCCTTCAACCACTTTGTGCATGTCGGGCGATACAGCTATGGCACGCTCACCGTCATGCCCGGCGGCAGCGTCAGCCAGCCGGTCACCTCCGCCGACAAAAACTGCTTCATCGCCTTCGACGGCGGACGCGGCGAAGTGAACCTGCTGGGCGGCGCCTACACCCAGGCACGGGGAGCCTTCCAAATCGGCCAAAACAGCGGCGCAGCCACCAGCATCGTCAACCTCTGTGAAGGGACGCTGACCACGCGGTATTTTCTCTATCTCAAAGGCGCCTTGCTGGTGAATTTCTCGGGCGGCACGTTGAAATATCCCGACATTGCTGCTGTCGGTGACCCGCTGATTCCGCTCCATGCCTCGGTGCAGGCCTTCACGTACGGCCCGCACGCCGGTTTCACGGGCGGCGCGGTGATCGACACCAACGGCCGTGACCGTTCGCTTCCGGCGGTCCTTCGCGCGCCGACCGGCCAGGGCGTGTACGCCATCGCCGTGGGCTCGTCGGGGTCCGGCTATATCGGCGAACCGTATGTCAAGATCGCGGGCGACGGCTATGGCGCGTGCGCCGTGGCGAACATGGAGGATGACGGACAAGGGCGCGGCACCTACCGTGTGGCCAGCGTCAGCATCACCTGCCCCGGCGTGAACTACACGGCCGCGCCGACGGTCACGTTCCTGGGCGGCGGCACGAACATCGTCACCGCGCTGGCAGGCACGGCCACCCTCGCGGCGAACGCCAGCGGCGGCCTCACCAAGAGCGGAGCGGGGACGCTGACCCTCTCCGGGACCAACACCTACACCGGCGCAACCACCGTCGCAGGCGGCACGCTCAAACTCGGCACCCCCGCCGCCCTCCCGACCGGCACTCCGGTCCTGCTCGCGGGCGGCACGCTCGACCTGAACGGCGCGACAGTCACGAACGCCCTCAGCGGCAGCGGCACGCTGACGAACGGCGTGGTCGAGGCCGTCCTCTCGCCGGCTGGCGCGGGCACGGTCGGGACCAACGCGCTGACGCTCTCCGTCGCCACGCTGCGCGGCACCTACCAGGCCGACGTCACGACGGCGGGCGCGAGCGACCGCGTCGCAGTGACCGGCGACATCAACCTCTCGAACGTCGTCTTGCAGCTCGTCGATCCGCTGGCGCTCAACCGTCAGAGCATCTACACAATCATGACCTGCACCGGCACGGCGAGCGGCATCTTTGCCGGCACGAACCTGCCGGAAGGCTGGCATGTGTCTGCCTCGACCGCAAGCGCGATCAAGCTGATCTACTCCCGCGGAACCTTGATCCGAATCCGTTAACCCGAATTGAAATGGTCGGTAAACCGGCGCAAATCGCACACCCGCATGAACGTGCTTCAGCATGGAGCACCGGAAATTGGAAAGGCTGGCTGAATATGATGCCTCTGTCAATGCTTCGCAACATTTTCGTTCCGGTCGTCGCCGGAGCGGTTTTCCTCGGCGCAAGTTCCGCCCTCGCCGCCAGCGGCACCTGGAACGGAACACATGACAATCTGTGGACGAACAGCGCCAACTGGAGCGCGTCGCCCTATCCTTCAGGCGGCAACACGGCCACCTTCGACAACGCGGGAAACGGCTATACGACGCTTGATCTCTCCGGCCTTGTGACGCTTCTCAACATGTCCTTCACCGGCCCGTCGGTGGCTGCGTACACGCTCGGCACCAGCGAGCAGAAGGTGACGCTGCTGACCGGTTCCACCGTTTGGCTGAAAGCGGACGCCGCGAACGACCAGACCATCCAGGCCGACCTCGAACTGCCTCTAAGCAACACGTCCGTCACGTTCCGCAACGACAATCCCGCGCACGCCCTGACGCTCGGCAAAGTCCACGGCTACACCACCGCCGGCGCCACCAAAAGCGTGTACGTGCAGGGCACAGGCCCCATCGCCCTCCAAGGAGACCTTGACCGCTATTTGAGCGGGTTGGTTGTTTACCATCAGACCGCGAACACGCTGACCTTGAACGGCGACACGAAACTGACGCAGCTCTATCTAGACGGGACGAACGCTGTTTTGTCGATAGCCTCCGGTAAGACGATGACGTTCTCCAACGTTGGTGGCGAAAACATCATCGCCAGCCAAAACGCGACGATCAACGGTCCCGGCTCCATCACCCTCAGCGCCTCCACCGGTGGCGATAACGCCAACAACGCCGTCGCCACAGGAAAGACGCTTACGATCAACGCCCGGCTAACCGGTGCGGCTGGATTCGAATACTGGCACGGCTCTTATTACGGGACCATCGCGCTGAACGGCGCCAACGACTTCGCCGGCAGCATGATTATTAACGCGCCCGGAACGATTCAATGCTCCAACATCGGCAACAAAGGCGCGGCGGGCAACCTCGGCGCGGGCAACAATATCATTCTCAACGCCGTGGGCTGCCGCCTGCTCTACACCGGCGCGGGAGAGACGACCGACCGCACGCTCGACATCAACCGCGGCGGCACGCTCGAACACGCCGGGACCGGCCCGCTGGTCTTCACTGCACCCACGACATCCTCCTCCACCGGAGCCAAGACCCTGACGTTGCGCAACGCCGCGGCCGCGGAAGGCGAGCTGCGGGGCGCGGTCGTCAACGGCTCCGGCACGGTATCCCTCGCCAAAGACGGCGACGGCACCTGGTCGCTCACAGCCTCCAACACCTTCAGCGGTACCCTCGCCGTCAACGGCGGCACGATCGTCCTCTCCGGCGCGGACGGCGCGGCCGCCTCGGCCACCGCCTGCACGGTCTCCAACGGCGCGGCCCTGCGGCTCGACAACACCGCCGCCGCCAACAACACAAACCGCCTGTCGGACGCAGGCCCGATCACCCTCCTGGGCGGCACGCTAGACTTCTCGCACGACGCCGGCGCGGCCGACTTCCGCGAGGACGCCGGAGCCCTGACCGTCGGGGCAGGAGCCTCAACCGTCTCGATTGTGCAAGCCCCAGAGGGTCAGACCGTCTCCCTGAGCTTCGCCTCCATCAGCCGCGCCGGCAACGGCACGCTGAACTTCTCTGGCGCCGGCCTCGGCGCGAGCAGCCGCAACCGCGTCTTCATCAACGGCCAGCCGGAAGGGCCGCTCGGCGACTGGGTCACGCTCAACGGCCAGCCCGCCTACTACAGCGTCACCGACGGCGTGACCGTCCCTCCCACATGGACTGTCACCGAGATCGCCGCCCGCGGCCCTGACTCGGTCATCCCCGACGACGACGCCGCCGAAGTCCGTATCACCGCACCCGGCGAGTCCGGCCCCATCACGCTGGCGGGCGACCCGACGACCAGCATCGCCGCGCTCTGGCAGTGCGTCAACACGGCGGCCGTCGTCGCGACATCTTCCAAGACGCTGCGCGCCTACACCATCGGCATCACGAACAGCCAGGCCGCGCTCACGCTCGGCGAGAACGTCGGCGACGGGACCGTCACGCCCCTCTCCGCCGGCGGCACGCTCGGCTTCGACAACCGTTCCGGCAGCGCCCTGACCGTGAACGCCACGCTGGCGGACAACGGCGCGGCCTCGTCGCTCACTAAGGACGGTGCCGGCGACCTGATCATTAACGGTGAGACGCTCTACACCGGCGCGACCGAAATCGAAGACGGCTCGCTGATCTTTGCGGGCCATGACGTGACACAGCGGCTCGCGGGCGCAGTCAGCGGCACCGGCACGTTCGTCAAGACCGGCACCAACCTGCTCGAGCTGGCCGCCGCCAACAGCGGTTTCACCGGTCAGGCGTTGCTGCAGCAGGGCATCACGCGCGTCAGCCAGAGCGGCGCGCTCGGCACGGCCGACGGCGGCACCGTCATCTCGGACGGCGCGACGCTTGACCTCGGCGGCGCATTGACGGCGGACGCGGTGGACCTGAGGCAGGAGCCGGTCACAGTTGCCGGCACCGGCGCAGACGGACTGGGCGCGATCGTCAACCGTTCCGCGCTACAGCAGGTCAACGCGCTCGGCAATGTTGAATTGACCGGGGACACGACTTTCGGCGGCACCGCACGCTGGAATATCGGGAACGGCACGTTCAGCATGAACAATCACAGCGTGACCAAGATAGGCGCTTCAACCGTCAGCCTGAGCGGCACGGAGACGATCACGCCCGGCGGCGACGCGGCGAACGTCGATGTCCAAGAAGGCACATTCCGCCTGCAGCAGTCCTTGCAGATGGGCGGCACCTCGAACAACGTCGTCCGCCTGCGCAGCGGCACCACGCTCGACTTTTACGATCTGATCGCTTCCCCGGCGTGGAGCCTGGTTTGCGAGGACAGCACGCGGTACAACATCGACAACAGCGCGGCCGGCACCCGCAACCGTTGGAGCGGGCCGGTCACCTTGAACGGGACCTTGTATCTGACCAGCGACGGCAACTTCGACGGAGGCTTCTCCGGAGTTGTTTCCGGCTCCGGCTCGCTGTTCAAGACCAACGAGGCCAGCCTTCAGCCCCACTTCTACATCACCGGCACCAATAACACCTTCAGCGGCCCGACGCGCGTGGTCGGCGGCTGGATCCACGTGAACAGCCTCCGCAACGTGGGTGAGTCTTCCTCGCTGGGGCAGCCGATGACCGTTGAGAACGGCACGATCCGCCTCGGCGGCGGCGGCACGCCCGGTCGCATAACTTACCAAGGCGCGGGCGACGTCACTGACCGCGTCATCGACATGTCCGGCACCTCCGGCTGGACCACGCTGAGCCACGAGGGAACCGGGCCGCTAGTCATCAGCAACCTCACCGTGTCGACGGCAGGCGCCAAGATGCTCTATCTGCTCGGCAGCTCGACCAGCACGGCCGAGATCGTCGCCGCGGTCGTCAACAGCAGTGCCGGCAGCACCACCCTGGAAAAACAGAACCCCGGCACCTGGATCCTCTCCGGCGACTGCACCTACAGCGGCAACACCACCGTGCAGGACGGCCACCTGCTCTTCAAAGGCAATAACACGCTGACCGCGGCAACCACCTTGAACAAAGGAAAGCTCTCGTACTTCGGCAACAACATCCTGAACGGCAATTTCGAAGTCAAGAACGGCACGGCCACGGTCTTCGGGACCAACGCGCACGGCGCGTCCAGTCAGATCCTTCTGGGCAACCTCAACAACGGCACCCTGAAGCTGTCTGAGAACAGTCGGCTCACTTGTGCCAGCGCCTTCCGGGTCGGCAGTACCAGCAACAGTCACGGTGCTGTGTTCATCGACGGCGGCTCCTTCAGCAACTCGATGGGCGCAGCCGAAGACAACTTCAATTTCGGTTCCCAAAACAACTCGTACGGCTACCTCCAGATGACCGGCGGCCGCGTGAACGCGGGGCGCCTCCAGACCGGCGGCTACCTGGGCACCACCACGGCTGGAACCGCTGTTTTTCGCATCAAGGACGGCAACTTGTATTTCGCTGACTGGGTGATGGTCGGTCGGCGGATCGGAGCAAAAACCGCCCTGACGCTTGACGGCGGGATGTTCTCGAACAGGAGCGGAAACGAGTTCGCCTTCTGCCGAAACGGCGGCGACGGCGACGTCAACGTGACCGGCGGCACGCTGTACAACCCCGACGGGCCGATCACCTTCCACAACGGGGATACAGGCGTGGGCACGGGTGTGGTCAATCTCTGCGCGGGACGGCTGACCGTAAAGAATTTCCAAAACAAAACGTCTTATGCCGTGAACGGCGGTGCCTACCTGATGTTCTCCGGCGGCACGTTGGAAGCAAGCGCCAACTACAGTCCCTTCGTTTCCGCCGACCTGACCGGCGTCTATTCGTTCGGTGCGTTCGGATCCTTCGCCGGCGGTGCGGTCATCGACTCCAACGGCAAAAACATCACCATCCCGGCAGCCATCCGCAAGCCCACCGGACAGAGCGTCGCCTCCATCGCGCTCGCCTCGCAGGGGTCGGGCTACATTGGCGAGCCCTACGTGCAGATTTCGGGCAACGGAGCCGGCGCCACGGCTGTGGCGAACCTGGCCGACGACGGCAAGGGCAAGGGTACGTTCAAGATCGCCAGCATCACGATAACCAGTCCGGGCGTCAATTACACCGTCGCGCCGACCGTCACGCTGCGCGGCGGCGGGACGAACGTCACGGCGGCCGTGGTCGGCACCGTCACGCTGGCGGCGAACGCCGGCGGCGGGCTCACTAAGACGGGCGCTGGAACGCTCACGCTCTCGGGAGCCAACACCTACTCGGGCGCGACCACCGTCAGCAACGGCACACTGAGTTTCGCCTCCAGTTCAGCGCTGCCCACCGGAACCGGCCTCAACGTCGCGGGCGGCAGCCTCGACCTGGGCGGTTTCGTGCGTACCAACGGCGCGGTCACCGCCTCGGCTGGCGCCATCGTCAACGGCGCGCTCGTGGCCAACAGCTTCACCAAGACCGGCGACAGCACACTGACTCTCGCAACGGCGCTCCAAACGGACGCTCCGATCGTCATCCAGGGCGGAACGCTTCGACTGGTCACAGCTTCGCCCGGTTTGTACGAAGGCCCGCTAGCCGGCGCTTTCAACACGACTGATGACATGATCACCAATATCCTTGTCCAGCTCACCACGCGCGCGGCCAATGCCAACACCTTCCCCCCTTGGGGGACGAATATGACCTATGTCTATACCGGCTATCTCTGGAACCGCGCGGGAACCAACGAGACCTGGACCTTCGGCGAGAACAGCGACGACAGCGCGCTGCTTAAGATCGACGGGACGACCCTGCTCAACAATGGCACGTGGAATGTGCCGACGATCACCAACTACACGCTGACGCCCGGCGCGCACGCCTTCGAAGCGCGGTTCGGCAACGCCAGCGGCGGAGCGGGAGTGGTCAACTCTGCCTGGTGGAAGACGAGCTCATTCGGCTTCGGCGTCGACTACCTGGGGCGCAATGAAACCAACATCGCGAACTTCGTGGCGCTCACCGATCCGGGCGACGGCAGCCTCCTGACCGTCGCCAACAATGGCACATCGAACCAGCTTGCCGCCGCCTCATCGGTCGAGATCGCGACCGGTGCCCTACTTGACCTGGCCGGCATCTCGCAGACGCTGGCGAACCTGAGCGGCTCAGGCACGGTCAGCAACGGCGCGCTGACGGTGACAGGCGCCATCCGTCCCGGCGGCGAAGGAACACTCGGCACCCTGACGCTGTCCGGTGGCACCGCCGTCACGGGTGGCACTCTGCGGATCGATGTGGCGGCATCCGGAGGCTGCGACCGGTTGACCGTTGAGGGCAACCTCGACCTGTCAGGCCTCGCGCTCGAAATCGCCAACCCGGGATCGCTCGACCGCTCCCAGACGTATACTCTCCTGACCTGCACGGGCGCGAGGACCGGACAGTTCATTTCTTCCAACCTGCCGGACAGCCGCTGGCATGTGGTCTACCGCGCCGACGGCAGCGTACAACTGCTCTTCGCGGGCGGAACCCTTATCCGCCTCCGGTAGCCGCACATATTCCGGCAAACGCCCCAGTTCCCGTCCATCGCAGAAAGCCGTTTTACTGCGGGGGGCAGCATGGTAGACTGATCCTAAAGGAGACCGCCATGCCGCTCACCCGCCGCACCTTCACCCACGCCACGCTCGCCTCGATCCTCGCCGCGCAAAGCGCCCCCTCCATCGTCCGGGCCCAGGACGCGAAGACCTTCCGCGTCGCGCTGATCGGCTCGGGCTGGTGGGGCTCCAACATCCTCAACACCGCGCTCGACACCGGCGCGGTGGAGATCGTGGCGCTCTGCGACGTGGACGAGCGCATGCTGGCGCTCTGCTGCGCGAATCTGGAGAAACGCGGCATTCCGAAGCCCAGGCTCTACAAAGATTTCCGCGAGTGCCTCGCCGCCGCCAAACCCGACATCGCGATCATCGCAACGCCGGACCACTGGCACGCCCTGATCATGATCGAAGCGTGTAAACAGGGTGCGCACGTCTACGTCGAAAAACCCATCGGCCACACGATCATGGAGGGCCGCGCCATGGTCAACGCCGCCGCGAAATACGGCCGCGTGGTACAGGTGGGCACACACCGCCGCGCCTCGCCCCACAACCGCAGCGCGCGCGAGTTCATCCGCTCCGGCAAGATCGGCAGAATCGGCCTCGTCAAGTGCTTCATCACGTACCCCGGCGGGCCTGAAACGCCCAAGCCCAACCGGGAGCCGCCTCAGGGCCTCGACTGGGATTTCTGGTGCGGGCCCGCGCCGCTGCGCCCCTTCTGCGGCGACCTCCGCAATCCGTGGGACGGCGGCATCCACCCGCGCGGCTTCCGCAACTTCATGGACTACGCCAACGGCCAGATCGGCGACTGGGGCATCCACTGGTTCGACCAGGTGCTCTGGATCACAGGCCTCAAACACCCGACCTCTTGCCATTCGGCGGGAGGACGCCCGATCCGCGGCCCCGCGATCCTGACCGCCGACCAGCAGACCAGCGACGCGCCGGACTGCCAGAGCGCGACTTGGACCTTTGCGGACGGCCCCACGGTGACGTGGGAACACCGCCTGTATGCCGGCAACCCGCATGAGAAGGGCGAGAACGTCGGCGTCCACTTCTGCGGCGAGAAGGGCGTGTTCCACCTCGGCTGGCAGAAAGGCTGGACCTTCTACCCGTCGAACAGCCGCGAGCCGGTGCTGCACGAGGACGCGAAGCTCAACGAGCCCGACGGGCAGAACATCCGCGAGCTCTTCGCGGATTTCCTCGACGCCATCCGCACGGGGCGGAAACCGCTCTGCGACATCGAAGGCGCGCACCGCGCCTCGAACATGAGCCTGCTCGGCAACCTCTCGATGAAGCTGGGGCGCAGCGTGGCGTGGGACGGCGAAAAGGAGACCACCGGCGACCCGGCCGCCGACGCGCTGCTGCGCCGCGACTACCGCGGCCCGTGGCAGTACCCGCAGGCCTGAGCACCGAACGGCGCACGCGCTGTTTGTTTGCGGTTCGGGCGAGCAGACGTTCCCGCATCCGGCGCTCAACGCGCCGCGGACGTTGCGCGTCCGAGGATTTCGCGCCACTGCTCGTCCGTGACTTGCCAGAACCACTCGTTGTGGCCGACGTACGGAACGCTCACCCACCGCTTGCGGTCGGCGTGCGGCAGCCCGTCGTAGAGCGCGCGGGTGCAGGCGGCGGGCATGATCTCGTCGTCCTCGGCCTGCAGCACCATGACGGGCCCCTGGTAGCCCTGCAGATAGGCGACGCTATCGTAGCGGTCGCGGATCAGAAGCCGCACGGGCAGCCACGGGTAGTGGTACGCCCCCACGTTCGCCAGATTGTCCCACGGCGTGCCGAGCACCACGGCGTCGGCCTTCAGGTCCGTGTCGGCCGCGACGGAGGCGGCCACGCCGCTGCCCAACGACTCGCCCAGGAGCACCAGCGGGCCGGGATAGGTCTGCCGCACGAGCCGGGCCGTCGCGCGGCCGTCCTCGCGGAACGAGGCTTCACCCCATGCGCCAGAGCGGGCGGCATACCCCGGATATTCGGCCAAGATCACGCGCCAGCCCAGCATCTGCAGCGCATCGCAATAGGACTCGCGCTCGTGCGCGCCGCCGCCGTTGCCGTGGAAGATCAGGATCGTGCCGTTGGTCAGGGACGACTCGGGCACGGTCCGCTTCACGATGCCCCGGTAGTCCGGGCCGGAGCCCGCCGGCCAGCGCTCGACGCGGTAGAACGCGAACGCTTTGTCGGCCTCGGCCGGCGTCAGACGCTGGGGAAAGTAGATGAGCCTGTTCTGCCTCAGCGCGACGGCGAGGCAGAACACGCCATACGCGCCGACCGCCAAGAGCGGAAAGCTTTGCCACCACTTGAGATCCATGCGGTGTCTCCCGTGCGGCCAGCGCCTGCAGCGCCTTAAATGTCCAGATTGCGGACGTTGAGCGCGTTGTCCTCGATGAACTTGCGGCGCGGCTCGACCTCATCGCCCATCAGCAGGGTGAACATGCCGTCGGCCTTGACTGCGTCTTCCAACTTGACGCGCAGCAGACGGCGCTGCCCCGGATCCATGGTCGTGTTGTAAAGCTGGTCCGGATTCATTTCGCCGAGACCTTTGTACCGCTGGATCGCCAGGCCCTTGCGTCCGCGCTCACGCACCAAATTGAGCAACTCCGGCAGCGCCGAAACGGGGATCTCCTCGCCGTCTTCGACGACGTGCGCCACCGTGGTGCCGCCGTCCGCACACTGCGCCGAGGTGAAGCCCATGCCGACCAGCGAGTCGATCTGCTTTTTGAGCAGGTTCGCCCGGTAAAGCTCCAGCCAGCGGAAGGGCATCTGCTGGGTCGGGTGATACGTCTGCACCTGCGTCTCGGCAAGGTCGATGGACTCGCCCAAGACCGCTTCGGCCTGCGCCCGGGCATGCGCCAGTTCCGCGTCATTGTACGAGAACCCGAACTGGGCCTCGTCGCCGGTGCCGACAATGGTCACAAAGCGCGGGAACTCGCCCGTTTCCGGCTTGCGCAGACGCAGCAGCGTCTGGACGTCCACGCCGCGCCGCGCCACGGCCTTGGCCGTGGTTTCGATTTGCGCCAGCAGTTCCAGCAGGTTGCGCAGCGGCTCGCCGGCGAGCGTGCGCCCGTCCACCGTGCGCACCGTCATATCGTCCGCGCCCAAGAAGAGCAGCTTGCGGGTCAGCTGGTCGTCGCTCTCGATATACTCCTCGCGCTGCTTGCGCGTGATCTTGTAGAGCGGCGGCTGGGCCAGATAGATATAGCCGTTCTCGAGCAACTTCGGCATCTGCCGGTAGAAGAAGGTCAGGAGCAGCGTGCGGATGTGCGCGCCGTCCACGTCCGCATCGGTCATGATGATGATCTTGTGGTAACGGACCTTGGCGATGTCGAACTCGTCCGCGCCGAACCCCGCGCCGATGGCGGTGATCAGCGTGCGGATTTCGTTGTTGTTGAGAATCTTGTCGATGCGCGCCTTCTCGACGTTCAGCACCTTGCCGCGCAGCGGCAGGATGGCCTGCGTCTCGCGGTTGCGTCCCTGCTTGGCGGAACCGCCGGCGGAGTCACCCTCGACGAGATAGAGCTCACACTTGACGGGATCGCGCTCCGAGCAGTCGGCCAGCTTGCCGGGCAGGGAGAGCCCGTCAAGCACGCCCTTCCGGCGCGTCAGATCGCGCGCCTTGCGGGCCGCGATGCGGGCGCGCGACGCGAGAACCGCCTTCTCGACAACCTTGCGGGCCACGGAGGGTTTTTCGGCGAAGTAGGTGCCGAGCTGGTCGTTCACGATCTGCGCGACGATCCCCTCGACCTCGCCGTTGCCGAGCTTGGTCTTGGTCTGCCCCTCAAACTGCGGCTGCGGCACCTTGACCGAAACGACGACCGTGATGCCTTCGCGGATATCGTCGCCGGTGAGCGCTTCCTCGTTGCTCTTCTGGAGGTTGTTGTCGGTGATGTATTTGTTGACGGTGCGCGTGAGGGCCGAGCGGAAGCCGGAGAGGTGCGTGCCGCCCTCGATCGTGTTGATGTTGTTGCAGTAGCTGAACTCCGTCTCGTTGTACGCCTCGGTGTACTGCATCGCGATCTCGCACTCGACCAGGTCGCGCACGCCCGCGAAATAGACGACCTCCTCGTGGACCGGAGTCTTGTTCTTGTTCAGGTAATGGATGTACTCCACGATGCCGCCGTTGAAAAGGAACGACTCGTCCCGCTCCTGCTCGTGCTCCATGTCGCGGAACCGGATCGACACGCCGCGGTTGAGGAAGGCCAGTTCGCGCAGACGGTTCGCGAGGATGTCCCACTTGAAGGCATGGCAGGTGAAGATCGTGTGGTCCGGATAGAAGGTGACCTTGGTGCCGGTGCCATGCGTCTCGCCGATGATCTCGAGCTGCGTGACCGGATGACCCTTCTCGTAGCGCTGCCGGTAAATCTTGCTGTTGCGGCGGACCTCGACCTCCATCCACTCGCTGAGCGCGTTCACGCACGATACGCCCACGCCGTGCAGGCCGCCCGAAACCTTGTAGTTCGAGCCGTCGAACTTGCCGCCCGCGTGCAGCGTGGTCAGCACGACTTCGACGGCGGGCCGGCCTTCGGTCGGATGTATGTCGACGGGAATGCCGCGCCCGTTGTCGATCACGGAAAGCGAACCGTCCGGATTGATGGTCACATCGATGTGCGTGCAGTAGCCGCCCAAGGCTTCGTCGATCGAGTTGTCCACCACCTCGTAAACCAGATGGTGATACCCGCGCTCGCCCGTGTCACCGATGTACATGGCCGGCCGTTTTCGGACGGCCTCCATGCCCTCGAGAACCGTGATGTTGGCCGCCGTGTAATTGCCCGCCGGCGCCTCGGCCTGCATGGGATCCTGCTCTTCGCTGCGAGTATCTTCTGACATACCTTTTCCCGTCCATTTGTGAATTGAAAAAGTATACCCGAACGCGGCGTCGCAAACAAGCTTTTGATCCTCATTTCGAGGGCCTTTCCGCAGACGGGAAAGCCCGTCCCCCCGTCGCCCGGCGCCCCCGCCGCGCACGCCGTCCCGGAGGCCGCACGCCAAGCACGCGGAACCGCCGCCGAAAACCTCCCGCAATAGCGTCTATTTGTCCCTTTATGATGCGTTTTTGAGAGACTTTTTGACCCACTATCCATCCGTATAATCGCCACGAAAATACTACATAAAATGTTTTAATATAGCATTTTGCGACTTTTTTTATCGATCACAAAACGGTTTGGCACAGTGCATGCAAAAAGGAAAACGGTTACGCCATCGATACCTGAAAAGATGAACCGGAATTTAAAGAAAGGAGAAACACCATGAGAGCGTATCTGAATACCATCGGCAATCCGTGGCGCGTGTTTGACGAGTTGATGGGCGAGTTTCCGTATGATCTGCTCAGCAACAGCTGGCGCGTCCGGGCCGGTCAATATCCGCGCGTCAACGTCTGGGAGAGCGATCAGGGGCTCGTCGTTGAAGCCGAAGTCGCGGGTGTGGACCCCGAGAAGCTGGACGTGGCCGTGGATGCCAACGTCCTGACGATCAAAGGCGAGAAAGCGCTGTCGGACGGATCCGCGAACGAGTTCCAACGCAGCTTCAACCTGCCGTTCGAACTGGAGAGCGAGAACATCAAGGCGGCCGTCAAGAACGGCCTGCTGACCGTCTCGATACCCCGCAAGGCCATTGCCAAGCGGACGATCGCCATCGAGAAGCTGTAAACCGGCACGGAAGCGGAAAGGAGAAACATCATGAGCTTAATCAAGAAAACCGAACAAGAGGTACAGAAAGCAAGCCGTCTGGAGGTGACCCCCGCAACACGGGTTGAAGAGAGCGAGGACGCGTTCACGCTGACCGTGGAATTGCCGGGCGTGAACGAGAAGGACATCGAGCTCACGCTGGAGAACAAAACGCTCTCCATCACGGCCGAGAACACGGTGCAGAGCTTCGCGGATCACACGCTGGTTCTCACAGAGATTCCCGAGGTGCGGTACCGCACGGCCTTCGATCTGCCGGAGCGCGTCGATACCGCGGGCATCAGAGCGGCCAACAAGAACGGCCTGCTGATCCTGTCGCTGCCGAAACGCGAAGAGGTCAAGCCCCGCCGCATCGCCATCACGGCGGGATAGCGGCGCGCTAAGCGGGAGCGGAACGCTCAACGCATGACGCGTTGGGCGTTTTCATTTTTTCCGGGCCCGCCCGCCCACTGCCGGCCCGTCCGGCGATTGCCTATTGCTCCCAACGGATGGCCTCTGTTATTCTCTCCGGCATGACTGTGAAATTCATGAGGGTCCATCCCGAAGCCGTCCTGCCGGGCTATGCGCATCCCGGCGATGCGGGACTGGACGTCTGCGCCTGCGAGGCCGCGACGCTGAAGCCCGGCGAGCGGAAACTGGTCCGGACGGGGCTCGTCATGGAACTGCCGAAAGGCACGGAAGCTCAGATGCGCCCGCGCAGCGGCCTGGCGCTCAAGCACGGCATCACGCTGCTCAACACGCCGGGCACGATCGACGAGGGCTACCGCGGCGAGGTCGGCGTGATCCTCGTCAATCTCGGCCAAGAGGACTTCAACGTCCAGCCCGGCATGCGCATCGCCCAGATGGTGATCGCGCCCGTCCTGCGCGTCGACGTCGCCGAGGCGGCCGAGGTTTCAGGAACCGCCCGCGGCGATGGCGGCTTCGGCTCCACCGGCGCGTAAGACGAAAGGGCCGCCGGACAAGACGCCCGGCGGCCCTTCAAATCCGACGCGCCACCCCGCGGGGCTATTTCACCCCTTTGATCTTGATGTTGCGGTAAGAGACGCGGTCATTATGGTCCTGCAACAGGATATGCCCGACCGCCTGTTCGCCCCAGTTCGGAAACTTGCTGAACTTGCTCTGCGCCACGGCCGCGCGGAACGCCTCGGAGCCGCGTTCGAATTCCACCACCTTCACGCCGTTGAGCCAGTGCTCGACGTGCTTGCCCTTGCAGACGATCATCGCGGTGTTCCACTCGCCGACCGGGTTCGGCTTCGCGCCGACAGCGGGCATGACGTCGTAAAACGACCCGACCTTGCGGTTGCCGTCGCGGCCCTTGGCCGCGTCGGGATGCTTCGCGTCCAGCACCTGGTACTCCAGCGTGGTCCCGCCGTTCACTTTGGGGTCAAAGAAGTATTTGATGCCGCTGTTCGCGGCGTCCGTCAGGCGGAAGTCCGCCTTGAGGATGAAATCGGAGAAGGTCTCTTTGGTGATGATATCGCCCGCGCCGCCGCCCGCATTCTTGGGCAACACGGTCAGCACGCCGTCCGCGATCTCCCATCCCTTCGCGGGGAAGCTGTCGCTCTTGATGCTGCGCCAGCCCTCGCCGGTCTTGCCGTCCCACAGCAGCCGCCAGCCGTCCTGCTTCTCCTGTTCCGTCAGCCCATTGGCCGCCGCACAGCAGGCGTCGACCCCGAACAGCGCTGACGCACACATCACCAAACCCGCCGCCACACAAAGATTTTTCATCGTCTTTCTCCCTCTTGCGTTGATGGTGCAGAAGCGTATTCGCCACCGCCCGCCGTGTCAACACCCAAACGCCTAAGTGGACTTACCCCATTTTTCAGCCTGAAGCGAACAGTGGCAGTTCCGGCTGCATT
>DAOPZC010000012.1:0-90639 GCA_035353175.1 Kiritimatiellia bacterium
TCCCGGTATGCAGGAAGAGCCCTATTTACCGGGGTTTTTAACCGGACAGTAGTGATGTTTCTGAAAATTTCCCCGCAGATTGGCATGGATCGGTCACCGCAACTTTGCGTTATAATAATACATCGAATCCGGTCGCCGTCAAGCGCGGCACTGGGCGCGGCGAGAGCCGGTTGCGTGATGTTCGTCTTGTCCCCTGACCTCCGTTTGTGCGACAATCACAACGTTTTTCGAAAGGATTGATTATGCGTTTTCTCTTTCTCTCGCAGGTGTGCGGTTTTGTGCTGGCGATGCCGGGGCTGGCGCTGACGCCGGATGCGCTGATGTGCGAGCTGCTGGCGAAACCGGGCTTAGTCGCGGTGCGCGATGCGACGCCGGAGCTCTCGTGGGGTTTTAAAGCGAGCTGCCCAGGGGACCGCCAAACGGCTTATCAGATTCAGGTCGCCTCTGCCACCGCGCGCTTCAAGACCGGCGATCCGGATCTGTGGGATTCGGGAGAGGTCGCGTCGGGTCAGTCGCTCTATGTGCCGTATGCCGGCAAGCCGTTGCCGGGCGGAGCGAACGTGTGCTGGAGGGTGCGCGTGTGGGACCGCAAGGGAAAGCCCGGCCCCTGGTCGCAGACGGTGGCGTTTGCGACGGCCGATACGCTCGGCGAGGATTCCGCATTGCGGTATCCCCTGGCGCAGAAGCAGGTGAAGCCCGTCAGCGTGGTGACGAACACGCAGGGACGGGTGTTTGTGGATTTCGGCAAAGCGGCGTTCGGATGGGTCGAGCTGTTGCCGCCGCGGCACATGGAACGCGGCGGTCCGTTTGTGCTGCACATCGGAGAAAAAGCGTCGGGCCAGCGCGTAGATACCCAGCCGGGCGGCACGATCCGGTATGCCAAGGTGAGCGGGGCGCTGACGAGCCCCAACATCTATCGCGTTCCGCTCGCGGCGGACAAGCGCAACACCAGCGGCGGAAAAGAGGGCGCGGCGGTCCTGCTGCCGCCGGAGTTCGGGGTGGTGATGCCGTTCCGGTATGTGGAGGTGGAGGAGTGTCCCTATCCCGTGACGGTGGACTCCATCCGGCAACTCGCCGTACACTATCCATTCGACATGAAGGCCGCGCGGTTTGTGTCGAGCGATGGCGTGCTCGACCGCCTTTTCGAATTCTGCAAGTACAGCGTGAAGGCGACGACTTTCGCCGGCGTCTACGTGGATGGCGATCGCGAGCGCATCCCCTATGAGGCCGATGCCTATATCAATCAGCTGTGCCACTATTGCACGGACCGCGAGTTCACGTTGGCGAGGTACAGCCACGAATATTTGATGGAAAAGCCGACGTGGCCGACCGAATGGAAGCAGCATTCGGTGATGATGGCCTGGACGGATTGGATGTACACCGGCAACAGCGAATCGCTGGGGCGGTGCTACGATGTGCTGAAGACGAAAAAGACGCTGGAGTTTTGCGCGCGGGAGACCGACGGACTGCTCGTGACGGGCGGGCCGGATGCGCCGGCGGCGAGCGGGCTCCGCGACATTACGGACTGGCCGGTCGGGGAACGCGACGGCTTCGAGTTCAAAAAGGTCAACGCGGTCGTCAATGCCTTTTACTGTTTGAACCTGCGTCAGATGGCGGAAATGGCTCAGGCGCTGGGCAAGACGTCGGATGCGGAGTCTTACCGCGTCAAGGCGGAGCGGGCTGCGAAAGCGTTCCATGCCCTCTTCTTCAATGCGGAGCGCGGCTGTTATGTGGACGGTGAAGGCGCGTCACACGCATCGCTGCATGCGAATATGTTGCCTTTGGCGTTCGGGCTGGTTCCGGAGGCGGAGCGGCCGCGGGTGGGGGCGTTCGTGAAATCGCGCGGTATGGCGTGCAGCGTGTATGGCGCGCAGTATCTGCTGGAGGCGCTGTTTGCGGCCGGGCTGGAAGACGAGGCGCTCGATCTGATGACGCGCGATGACCGGCGCGGCTGGGTGAACATGATGAAGTCCGGGTCGACCATCACGCTGGAGGCTTGGGACATGATGTTCAAGCCTAACCTGGACTGGAATCACGCGTGGGGCGCGGCGCCCGCCAATATCCTGCCGCGCTATGTGATGGGCGTGCGGCCACTTGAGCCGGGGTTCGGCAAGCTTCTGATCCGTCCGCAGCTCGGGTCGCTGGAGGCGATCGAGGGCTACGTGCCCACCGTGAGAGGCACGGTCAGCGTCGGTGTGCGTCAACGCCCCGGGAAGTCGTATGTGCTCAAAATCGACATTCCGGTGAACACGACGGCGCGGGTGGAAATCCCCTGTCAGCCCGGGGGGGGCTTGGCGGTGGACGGCAAAGTGGTGCCGGCCACTGTTGAGAATGGACGTTTCGTGATAGACGCCGTCGTGTCGGGCGGGCACACCGTCGAGTGGCGGTCGGAGGAACCGGGGATATGCGGATCGAACAGCGGGACCGGCAGCGGGCCGATCTTCGGCGGTGGCTGGCGTTCGTGGGTGCCGTTCTTCTGATCGGCGTGCCCGTTGCCCTGTTTCACTGGGCCGGGGTGGAGCTTTGTCTCTTCCACCGGCTGACAGGCTGGCCGTGCCTGACGTGCGGGAGCACGCGCGCGCTGGCGTTTTTGGCGACGGGCGACATCGCGGCAGCCTTTCGCGTGCAGCCCCTTGCCGCGCTTTGTGCCGCGGGGCTGGGCGCCGCTTTCGCCGCCTATTCAGTGTTGCTGTTTTTGTGCAGGCGCGTCGTTGCCGTGCGTCTCGGTCAGGGCGGCCGTCGCGCGACCTGTGCTGTGGGAATCGCGCTGGCTTTGCTGAACTGGCTCTATCTGGTGTGGCGCGGCGTGTAGAAATGAAAGGGGGGACGCCCAAACGGGCACCCCCCTTTTTTTGTGGCCGGACTGGCGTGGCGCGTTATTCCTCTTCTTCTTCCTTACGGTGTTTGGCCGCTTCCGCGATGATCTTTTGCGCCACGTTTGACGGCACGATGTCGTAGCGGTCAAAGTCCATGGTGAAGGACCCTTGGCCGCCGGTGATGGAGCGCAACTCGGCGGCGTACTTGAAGAGTTCCGCGAGCGGCGCTTCGGCGCTGATCACTTGGATGCCTTCGTCGGCCTCCATGCCCAGGACGCGGCCGCGTTTGTGCGGCATGTCTCCGCTGATCGATCCCATGAAGGCTTCCGGAATGGTGATCTTGAGGCGCATGACCGGTTCGAGCAAGACGGGCTTGGCTTTGGACATGCCTTCGCGCAACGCGCGCGAGCCGGCGATCTTGAAGGCGATCTCGGAGGAGTCGACGTCGTGGTACGAGCCGTCGTAGACCTCGACGTTGATGCCTTGCACGGGAAAACCGGCCACCGAGCCGGCCAACATGCCCTCGTTCACGCCTTTCAGGACGGCGGGCATGAAGTTGCCGGGGATGGAACCGCCGACGGTCTTATCGACAAACCACTCGCCCGCCTCACCCTCGCGGCGCGGGAAAACGCGCAGGTAGACTTCGCCGAACTGGCCGCGGCCGCCCGACTGCTTCTTGTGGCGGTAGTGGCCGTCGCCGAGCGCCGTCACGGTCTCGCGGTACGGCACCTTGGGTACCGAGAGATCGACGGAGACGTTGGTCTGCGATTTCATCAGGCAAACGGCGACGTCGATGTGGACATCGCCAAGCCCCTTGAGGATGATCTGTTTGGTCTCCACCTGTTTCTCGTAATGCAGCGTGGGGTCACCGTCGAGCAGGCGGTGAATGGCCGTGCTGAGCTTGTCGTCGTCGGCTTGGGTCTTGGCCGTGATGGCCATGTACATGACCGGCGGCGGGAACTCGATGTCGGGCAACTTGGTCGCGGAGCCGATGGCCGTCAGCGTGTTGCCGGTTTTCGTGTTTTTGAACTTGGGTATCGCGACAATGTCGCCGGGCATTGCCTTGGCCACGGGCGTTTGCTTTTTGCCGATGACATACAGCATCGCCGAGACGGTTTCTTTCGTGTCCGTGGAGGTGTTCTGCACGCTCATGCCGGTGGTCAGCGTGCCCGAGATGACTCGGACGTAGTTGAGCTGCCCCAGAAACGTGTCAATCGACGTGCGCCAGACCCGTCCGACGAACGGGGCGTTCGGATCGGCCGACAACTCTTTGCCGGCCGCATCTGTGAAAACGCGGCTTCCGGGCGCGGGGAGTATCCGGCACATGCTGTCGAGCATTTCGGTGATGCCGATGCCTTTGAGCGGTTCGGTCGAGTAGATGGGATGGACGGTTCCCGCCTTGATCCCGCCGACCAGGCCGCGGCTGATCTCTTCCGGTTCCAGCGTCCCTTTCTCGAAAAACTTCTCCATGAGCGTGTCATCGCTTTCCGCGGCCGTCTCAGCCAGGCTGTTGTGCAGCGCGGCCAGGTTCTCGGGAAGGTTTTCCTCGCGCAGGATGTTGATCACGGTGTCGGCTTTAAGCGGTGCCGTGACGGGCACGCAGTTCACGCCGAACGCGTTGCGGATCGAATCGAGCGTTTTCTCGAAACTGGCGTTTTCCTTGTCGAGTCCGGTGATCACAAACGCGGTTGAGGAGAGTCCGCCCTCCTTGCACGCCTTCCAGGCACGGCGCGTGCCGACCTGCACGCCGGAAACGGCGTCCACGGTGATCAGGGCGAAGTCGGCCGCCCGGATTGCCCCAAGGATCTGGCCGTAGAAATCCATGAAGCCGGGGGCGTCGGAGAAAACCATCTTGTACTCGACATCGCCCAGTTTATGGATCGCGGTGAAATTGCTGGCGAAAATGGTGATTTTACGGTTCTTCTCTTCTTCGGTCGTATCGGAAATGCTGGAGCCGTTGGCGACCAGGCCCATCCGGTCGTTCAGTCCCAGCTTGAAAGCTACAGCATCGGTGAGGGTTGTCTTTCCGCTTCCGCTATGTCCGAGAATCACGAAATTCCGGACGTTTGACACAGGTATTTCACTCATGGTAAATCATTCCGTACTCTTTGGCGGCTCATGGGGGAACCGCTCGTGTTTTGTGACTCCACCTGAACATCACCCTCGTGACGTTCCTAATTGGAGTGTATGCTCAAAATATCGCAAATCGTGCTAAAGAAAGCAAGACTTGTTTTGACGCAACGGGTCGGTCCGCGCAGGGGCCCGTCACGGTCGCTTCTTTTGATGGAGATGGACGCGCCGCGGCGTGGCGGGGTCGCTTCTCGGCGCTAAACAGGGCGCCATATCACAGCGTCCAAAACTTAAGCCACGGGTAAGACCGTGGGGGGGGCTCATCAGAAAGAGAGCTGCCCTGAAAACTGTAGCCTGTTGTCGGTGACGTCGGCTTCGTTTTTGAAGTCGGTTTTGATGACCGAATATTCGCCGCCGATCATGAGGCTGGACGTGAGTTTGTAGAAGACCGCCGCGAAATAGCGCTGGTTCATCGTGCGGGCGGTTGAGAGCGAGAGATCGCCGTCTTCCGGGTTGTCGAGCCCGTAGCCGAGGCCGAGTGAGAGTCGGTCGTTGATGTCGTAGACGCCCTCGAGCCAGCCGCCGGTGGCGGCCACCTCGGTGCCGTGTGTGAGGTTGATGCCCTGGAGCACGCCGGCGTAATAGGCGTCGAGGTTTTTGCCCGACCAGAGCGTGCCTTGCAGTGTGAAGGGGTCGGTGAGCGGGAACTGGGCCGCAAGCAGCACCATCTCCACGGTGTAGGTGTCCGGGTTCGGAGCCTTCCGGGTCTCCTCTTCGCCGTAGACGCCGGAGACCGCGAGCGTCGTGTCGCGCTTGGTGAGAAGACGCGTCTCGAGCGCAGCCTGGCCAACGAACTGCGGAATGCCCGACGCGTTGCTGTCCTGTTGGCCATCGCTGTCGGTGTCGTTTTTGTAACCGTTCTCAACGGCGGTTTTGACGGTGAGACGCGTGGTGTCGGACAGCGCGGTCACCTTGGTGAACCGCGCCTGGGGGCGGCGTCCGTAAAGATGTCCGGTTCCCGCGAGGATGCCGGCGTCGAGCATCTTGGGGTGGAAACTGGTGTAGGCGTCCCAGTCTTGGCCGAGTCGCACGGACCAGCCGTCGCCCCAGGCGGCGTCGAGGTAGGCAAGGCGGAGCCGGAACTGATAACTGTCCTGATTGGCGAGGTCTCCGTAAAAATCGGCTTCGAGTCGGCCTGTGACTTTGAGGTGGGAAGTCTCGGGCGCCTTGACGTTGAACCCCAGCCGCGTCTCCCGCGCACTGAAGGTGACATCTTCCTCGCCGCCGCCCGAGAGACTCTTCGGTACGGCATAGACCGCCGCATCGCCAAAGGCGGTCCGCGCGGAATCGTAAATCGCGTCGAATTTGAAATAGCCGTACGGGACGACTTCGAAGCCGTTCGGCTTGGTGAACGCGTAGCGGGGCTGGGTGGTGGAGGGTGCCGCCGCGGGAAGACGCGGGGTGGCTGCGGCGTTGGTCGCGAGAACGACGGCCATATCGGCGCTGCGTTTGATTTCGAGCAGCATGTCCCGCAAGTCGCGGTTCTGGCGCTCGAGCTCGTTCAGACGCGCGCCTTGTTCGGCGAGCATCTTTCCCTGCTGCTCCACGAGTGCCTGCAGGCGGTTGGCGTCGGACTGCGGGTGCGTCGGCGTTTGCGCGGGGGCTGCTTCCGTCCCTGAAAGGAAAGTGAATACAGCGGTGAAGAACAGGCGGTGAGCGATTTGCATTGGCCTTCTTTATCATAAAAATTGGCGCAGTGGAAGACGGCTGCGGCACATTGCAAGCGCTTTTTCAAAAAATTGGGGGTGCGGTTCAAAGGCAAAAACGATAAGCTCATTCAAACAAGAAGCGGCGTTTCATGTTGACAAAAATCAAAAAAGTGTCATCATGGACGCCGATCTTTTCGACCGAAAGGGTTTTTGAATGTTTGTTCACATTACAGGAACAGGGTCATATCTGCCGGAGCGCGTCGTCACGAACGAGGAGCTTGCGGCGAAATTGGACACCTCGGACGAATGGATTTTTTCCCATACCGGAATCCGCAGCCGTCACATCGGCTCTGAGCAGGATCGCACCTCCGTGATGGCCGTTCATGCGGCGCGGGCGGCGCTGGAGTCGGCTGGGCTGCAGCCCGAACAGATCGGGCTGATCATCGTGGCCACGTCCACGTCTGACTACCAGGCGTTTCCCGCGACCGCGTGTCTGGTGCAGGAGGCGATCGGCGCCAAGAACGCGGCCGCGTTCGACATCCAGGCGGCCTGTACGGGCTTCATTTATGCCCTGGAGGTGGCCCGCGGCATGATGCAGGTCAACCCGTGCCCCACGCTGGTGATCGGTGCCGACATGATGTCTCGGATCATTGACTGGACCGACCGCAACTCGTGCATCCTGTTCGGGGACGCCGCAGGCGCGGTGGTGCTGGAGGCCAATGACGTGCCGGGCGGCATCTGGCATACGATTCTGAAGGCCGACGGCTCCGGGGCCCAGTTGATTTATCGCGAAGGCGGGACGCGTGACCTTGCGACCGGACCGTGGATGCAGCATACGTTGCAGATGAACGGCCGCGCGGTGTTCAATTTCGCGGTGAAGGTTTTCGACGAGATCTTGTGCGGGCTGCTGAATCGCTCCGGATACACGTTCAACGACTTGGCGTGCGTGATTCCGCACCAGGCCAACGCGCGTATCGTCGAGGCGGTGGCGCGGCGCATGAAGGTGCCGATCGAAACCTTCTACATGAACATGGAGACGACCGGCAACACGTCCGCCGCGTCGATTCCCCTCGCGCTGGACATTGCGATCCGGTCAGGCAAGATCAAGAACGACGATTTGATCGCGATGGTCGGTTTCGGCGCGGGGCTGACGTACGGCGGTATTTTGATGAGATGGCGGGGACGGATGGGGAAACCCTTGACGGCCGTGGCCCCTGTGTGACATTCGCAGAACAACCAGATACTGAAAAGGAGTAAGAGGCATAGTATGAGCGGAAAAACCAAAGTCTTTATCACAGGCCTGGGCGTGATTTCTCCGATCGGAAATACCGTCGATGAAATGTGGACGAGCATCCGTAACGGCGTTTGCGGCATCGGACGCATCGCGAAGTTCGACCCCTCGCGCGTGGACGCGAAGGTTTCGGGCGAAATCAAGAATTTCGATGTCGCGAAATATGTGGATCCGAAAGAAGCCCGCCGCATGGCGCTGTTCACCCAGTATGCGATGGCTGCGGCCAAGCAAGCCTGGCAGGATGCGGGGCTGGCCGAAGGCGGCGCTGATCCCGAGCGCGTGGCGGTGATGATCGGCAACGGCATCGGCGGCAAAGAGGTCGACGAGGAGGGGTATCACACGCTCTTCGAGCGCGGCCCCGGGCGCCTGTCGCCGATGCTGATTCCCAAGCTGATCGCCAACGAGGCGGCCGGCAACATTTCCATCGCGCTCAAGGCCAAAGGTGCCGTGCACACCATCGTCACCGCCTGCGCGTCGAGCACGGACGCGATCGGCGTCGCGCTGGACATGATTCGTTCCGGCCGTGCGGACGTCGTGATCGCCGGCGGAACCGAAGCGACGGTCACGGAGTACTGCGTGGGCGGCTTCTGCTCCATGAAGGCATTGAGCACCAAGTACAACGACACGCCCGAGAAGGCTTGCCGTCCGTTCGACGCGGGTCGCGACGGTTTCATCATGGGCGAGGGCGCTGCGATCGTGATCCTCGAATCCGAGGCCCACGCCAAAGCGCGTAACGCGCGCGTGTACGCAGAGCTCGCCGGCTATGGGGCATCCGGTGACGCCTACCACCTGACGGCGCCAGACCCGGACGCGGCAGGCGCGATCCGCGCCATCACGCTCGCTCTCAAAGACGCCGACCTCGCCCCTCAGGACGTCGACTATGTCAATGCGCACGGCACATCGACGCCGCTCAACGACCCGATGGAGACCAAGGCGGTCAAGGCCGTGTTCGGCGAGCACGCATACAAGCTGAAGATGTCCTCCACCAAGAGCATGACCGGCCACCTGTTGGGCGCGGCGGGCGCGCTCGAGGCGGTGATCTGCACGCTGGCGATCCGCGACGGATTCTATCCTCCGACCATCAATTATGAGACGCCGGATCCCGCGTGCGATCTGGATGTCGTGCCGAACAAGGGCGTCGAAGGAAAGATCCGTGCGGCGATCTCGACATCGCTCGGCTTCGGCGGACACAACGGTGTACTGGCCATCAAGGCGGTCTAGTTTGGTTGTTTTACGCGTGCGCATCGAATGCGCACGCGTCTTTCAGGATAAGGTGTGAACAATGAGTGACGAAGAAGTCAAGAGCGAGCCGAAACAAATGGTCGAGGACGGCAAGGGTTACGACGGTCCGGCCGAGGATTTGCTTCCGCACCGTAAGCCGTTTCTGTTTCTGAACAAGCTGGTGTATTCCGATCAGAAGCGGTATGTCGGCGAAATGACCTACACGGAGGATATGTGGTTCTTCAAGGGGCATTTCCCCGAATATCCGGTTGTCCCCGGCGTGATTCTGATTGAGACCATGGCGCAGTGCGGCGGCGCCGGACTGGTTGCCTCCGGCCTGGTCCGCAACGGGCTGTTTTTGCTGGTCGGCGTGGACAACGCCAAATTCCGCCGGCAGGTCCGTCCGAACGACAAGCTGCGCATGGAAATCGAGAATATCAGAGTCAGCTCCCGCATGGCGATCCAGCACGGCAAGGCCTTCGTCGGTGACGAGTTGGCCGCGGAAGCCGATTTCAAATGCGTGTTGGGACCCGGCAAATAAGCCGGTCTCGATGGGCGGCTATGATGACCGGACATTTAGGGTTGACGGTCCTCATAGCCGTCGCTTTTTCTGCCGTCGGCCTGTGCGCGGGAACGGTCGACGTGGCGTCCTTCGGGCTGAGTCCCGGCACGAAAGAAAATATGACCCCGGCCGTGCGGCGCTTGCTGGCGTCCTGCACGAACGGGAACGAACTGATTGTTCTTCCCCAAGGGCGCTACGATTTTTGGCCCGACCAGCCCGGCAAGATGTCCTGCGCG
The DNA here is from genome assembly GCA_035353175.1 of Kiritimatiellia bacterium. GTDB lineage: Bacteria > Verrucomicrobiota > Kiritimatiellia > RFP12 > UBA1067 > DAOPZC01. Next base: position 9,906 of record DAOPZC010000012.1, read on the forward strand.
TTCCGGATTGAAGGTGTAAAAGGGCTGACACTCGACGGCGGCGGCGCGAACTTTGTTTTTCACGGGCTCATGAATCCGTTCCGCATCGAGCGGTCGGAAGGCGTCGTCGTGAGGAACCTCTCGATCGACTGGGACCGTCCGTTTATCACGCAGGGCCGGATCGTCGGCGCGGCCGACGCGTCCGTCGACATCGCGATCGACAAGGCGCAGTATCCCTATGTGATCGAGGACGGCCGCGCGTGGTTCACGGGCGAAGACTGGAAACGCCCGGTGGACGGCTACAACATCCTCTACGACAAGTCCACTAAGGAGATCGTCTACAAGACGCGCGATAATCCGCTGAACATGGATTTCAACCAGCGCGCGGAAGAGGTCAGCCCCGGTGTGGTGCGGTTCCACGGCAAGCCGAAGATCAAGCCGGAGGCCGGCACATACATCGCGCTCAACCACGGCCGTTATATCGTGACCTGTTTCGATGTGGCCCGGTGCCGGGACGTGACGCTCAAAGACGTCACCGTGTTTCACTCCCTGAGCCATGGGCTGGTCGCCTCGCGCACCGAGAACCTCACGCTGGACCGCTTCAACATCGCGGCGAACGAACGGAAGGGGCGCGTGTTCAGCTCCGTGGCGGACGGTTTCCATCTGGTCCACTGCAAAGGCGACGTCGTTATCGAAAACTGTGTCCATACGGGGTTGGGCGACGATTTCCTCAACACGCACGGCCGCAACTGCGTGGTGCAGAAGCGGCTCGACAACCGCACGGTGCGTGTGAACCGCGCCGAGTGCACGGACGCGGGCGACGAGGTCTGGCTTCTGCGCAAAGGAAAGGCACAGCGCCGCGAGGTGTATTGCGTGACGGCAGTCTCGCCAGTGCGCCTGGACGAGAATCGGTGGGGGCAGGATGTCATCTTCACAGAGCCGTTGCCGCCGGATTTTAACGAGGGCGATTTTTTTGAGAACAAGACGTGGAACGCGCGACTGACGATGCGCCACTGCAAGGTGCTGAAGCGCCACCGGGCGCGCGGCATCCTGGTGACGACCCCCGAGAAGGTCGTGATCGAAAAGAATCTGTTTCGTACCGCGGGCACGGCGATCCTGATCGAGGGCGACACGGACCACTGGTTCGAGTCGGGCGCCAACCGGAACGTGCTGATCCGGGATAACGTTTTCGAGGACTGCCTCTCGTCGGGTTCCGAGACCGGCGGCAAGTGGGAATGGGGTGAGGCGGTCATCACGATCACACCGTCGCACCAGCCCGACAGCGTGGCGAGCGAGCCCTATCACCGCAACATCCGGATCGAAGGGAACACCTTCAAGACGTTCGACGTGCCGCTTGTGCGCGCGCGCTCCGTGCGGGGTTTCACGTTCAAAAAGAATGCAATCGAGCACACGCCGACCTATGCGCCTTTCGCGTGGCAGCAGGCTGCCTTTTGGTTCGACGGATGTCGCGAGGTGGCGGTGAGGGAAAATCGCTACGACGAGGCCTACGGGGGCCGGACGATCTGGACCGAGCACATGGCTCCCGTCGACCTGGAGGTCAAAGACGGGCGCGCGTTCGAAGTGCAGGCCAAACCCGCGGTCAAATGATTCGTGGTCAACGGCGTCCGGTTTTGGGACCAAAACAACTCAAACGCATCTGCATTTCCTCGCCTATCGGATGGGTGCCGTCCCCGTTTTATCCACTTCGTAGCCCCATTTGGCAAGGTATGTCGAGCCGGGCCGAAAATCGTCGCCCGTCTTTTCAAGCAGCTGCGCCAACTTGCGATCAAGCTGCGCCTGCAGTGCCGCACACTCGGCGCGCCCGACCAAATTCGTCTGCTGGCATGGATCGCAGGCGTTGTCGAACAGCAGCCAGGGGCCGCTGAGATCGCGCACATACGTGTAGCGTGAGGTTCGCACGCCGCGGTATTCGCGGCCGCCGCGCTCGCGCGTCCATTCGCCGAACGGCGTGTAGCAGGCGATGAGGGCGGCGTGATCAGACGGCGCCGCGCCGCGTATCCAGCCCGAAAAGTCCTCGCCCTGCACGCTGGACGGGATCGGCACGCCGCACAGGCCCAGCAGCGTGGGCATCAGGTCAGGCGTGTTGATGGGCGCGCAGAGCTCGCGCCCCTGCTTCTGCACCGCGGGATAGCGCACCAGCAGCGGCACGCGGATCGACTCGTCCCATGGCTTTTGTTTACGGATCATGCCGTGCGAGCCCAACATGTCCCCGTGGTCGGAGGTGAAGACGAAAATCGTGTCGTCGCGGATGCCGGTCTCGTCCAGCGTCTTGAGCAGCGCGCCAAGGCAATCGTCCATGGCGGCGATGTGCGCGTAGTATCCGGCCAGGTCTTTGCGGGCGCCGCGGTCGCCGGGCGACACGTTCGGGCGCAATGTGAGCCGCTCGGCGTCGAACAGGGCCCTGCAGCGTTCCGGCGCGGTCTCGTAGGGGTTGTGTGGCGGGCCCCACGACAGGACCAGCAGGAAAGGCTTGTCGCGCTTCGCGTGCGCGGCGATGTAGGCCTGCGCGTCGCGGGTCTGGGCGCTGACATCGTAGCCTTCCCAGATGAGCAGCGTAGGGTCATTGCCTGCGTAATAAGGGGAGCGGTTGTAGGCGTGGGTGCACTCCAGCACTTTCCAGTAATCGAAGCCCTGCCGCCGCTCCGGCGGGATGTAGGCGCTGCGGCCGTGCCCGTCGAGATGCCACTTGCCGATATAGGCCGTGTCGTAGCCGGCCCGCGCGTAGGCCTGCGCGATCGACGTGGCGCGCGTGCTCAGGCAGACGTCGTTGAGGAAGAGTCCGTGCGTGAGCGGGTATTGGCCCGTGAGGAAGCTGGCGCGATAGGGGGTGCAGACCGGACAGCACGAGACGGCGTGCGTGAAGTTCACGCTTTCCGACGCCAGTTGATCGAGCTCCTGCGTCTTGCCTTGCAGGTTGGGGTCTCCCGCATAACCGCAGGCCTGCGCGCGCCACTGGTCCGCCAGCACGAAGACCACGTTGGGACTCTTCGCGTTGCCGCACTTCGCCGCGTCGCTTGCGCAGCCCGAGAACAAGCCTGCCGTCGCACATCCCGTCACGGCCAAAAAATCGCGTCGGTTAACGTTTGTTTTCGTTTCCATCGGACGGCATCCTTTCTTGGCCTAAAAGGCGGTTGTGCGGTTAAGGACTGATCTCGTGCCTCGGCTTGAGGGGCTCAATATGCACGGTCGCGATGGTGTCGTCGCCAAACCGCTCGCGAAGTTTCTGCTCCAATTGGGAAACTACGGCGTGGGCGTCGGCCACGCGCATCTCGGGGTTGACGCGAACGTGCAGGTCGATCACGACGGTTTTGCCGACCGAGCGCGTGCGCAAGTTGTGCGGATAGGAAATGTCGGGAAAGCTCAGCGCGATCGCTTCGATATCGTTGTGGATTTCGGCGGAGAGCGACCGCTCGGTCAGGCCGCCAATCTGGTCTTTCACGATGTCGAACGACACTTTCAGCAACAGGAAGCTGACCACGATCGCGGCGATCGGGTCCATGATGGTCCATTCGGCTCCCAGAAAGGTGGCCGCACCGATGCCGATCGCCGTGCCGACGGACGACATGGCGTCCGAGCGGTGGTGCCAGGCGTTGGCGATCACGGAATCGTTCTCGATCCTGCGGCCGACGAGGACCGTTTTCTGGAACAGGACCTCTTTGGAAATGATCGACACGATGGCCGCCCAAAATGCGACTTGCGCCGGTTTGGGGATGGCTTCGCCCTTGAGGGCGTCGAAGATCGTGTGGATCGCGTCCCAGCCGATCTTGACGCCGACGAGTAAGAGGACGATTCCCACGACTGCGGCCGCGATGGTTTCATACTTGCCGTGGCCGTAGGCATGATCGGCGTCTTTGGGCTTGCGGGAGAAACGGATGCCGATCAAGACCGCGATGTCGGTTGCGAAGTCAGAGAGGGTATGGACCGCGTCAGCGATCATGGCCTGACTGTTTCCCAAGAAACCGGCCGCGAATTTAGCGGTCATTAAAATGATGTTAACGGCCACACCGATGTACGTGATGCGGATCGCCTGCTCGGCGCGTTGATTCAAATCCATGAGTTATAACCTTCCTTTCCGCGGTGTCATTGACGTTGTGCCGAAGGCTGTCCGATGAGCTGCCACTTTTTCGCTCCAAAAGACACATTGTATTCCAAATCCAAATATAACCGGTCATCCTTGAAGCGGAGCGCCATGGCCAGCCGATAGGGGGTTTCGCAGAAATAGATGTGGGCCGTGTACACGTCGGGTGTGGTCCACGCGCCCGAGGCGGCGACCGTTTGGCGGCCGTTTGTCATGCCGAGCGGCGGGTTAAGTTCCCTTTCAAAGGTGATTTCACCCTTGGACCATTTCCCTGAACCGCAGTTGATGCGCTGCTCGCCGTGAAGATTGTTCAACGTCAGGTAGAGTCCTGAACCGTCTTGATTCAGCGAGAGTGTTTTCAGCCCTTTTTCGTTCTCCTCGAACGCGTAGACTTTGCCTAGCATGCCGATCGCGGTGGCGGGGAGGCGTTCGCCCTGAACCGGCCGGAGCGCGAGGGTGGCGAGCGTGTCCGTCAGGCGGGCGTACGCCTCTGTGTCGGGCTCCAGCGCGCCGGCCTTCATTTCGGGCAGGAGTCGTGTCCAGACCGTGTCGAGCACCTCCTGCATGTCGCCCACCCCGCTGGTGATCGCCAGCACGGCGTCTTGATCGGGCATTACCAGGCAGTATTGGCCGAAGGCCCCGTCGCCGCGATAGGCGTTGTGGCGGCAACGCCAGAACTGGAAGCCATAGCCCTGCGACCAGTCGCTGCCCGCTTTGTCGCCGTTCGAGATCTGTTTGGAGGTCGCTTGGCTGATCCAGTTTTCGGAGAGCAGGCGCTTGCCGTTCCAAACGCCTTGCTGCAGATAGAGCTGGCCCAGCGCTGCGATGTCGCGGGTCTTGACCTTCAGTCCGTAGCCGCCGGTCTTGACGCCCTGAGGGCTGGTCTCCCACGTCGCGTTGCGGATATCCAGCGGCGCGAAGAGGCGAGGGGCCAGGTAGTTCAGCAGATCCTGCCCCGTGGTTTTCTGCAGGATGGCGGAGAGCATATAGGTGGCTCCGGTGTTATAGCGGAAGTGGGTTCCGGGCGCGTGCTTGACCGGCTGCGCCAGAAAAATTCTGATCCAATCTCCGTCGGGGGCGGCCTTCATGGGCGTGAACGTGTCGTCAGTGTTGCCGCTGCCCATGCAGAGCAGGTCGCGGATCCTCATGCGCGACAGGTTTTCGCCCGGCTGCGCGGGGAGTTTGTCGGGAAAGAACGAGACGACTTTGTCGTCAAGACTCAGGCGCCCTTCGTCAACTGCGAAACCGATGGCCGAGGAGGTGAAGCTTTTGCTGAGCGAGTAGAGCATGTGCGGTCGGTCTTTTTCGTACGGCGACCACCATCCTTCCGCGATGACTTTTCCGTGCCGTACCAGCACGAAACTGTGGAGTGCGTCCACCTCGCGTTCCACCGTGCCAACCCAGTCGAGCACGGCATGCGAGGAGACGCCTTGGGCTTCCGGGGCCGATGTCTCGAACGCCCTCAGGCTGCCGGAGACGAGGCAGGCCAAGACGAGAATGTAAAAAACGTTTCGGTGGGTCATCACGGGGTTCCTTCCTTGCGAGAGGGGGCGCCGCTTCACGGCTTCAGCGGGTTCCGAATCGCAAAACCCGGACCTCGCCCTGTTTCATGTTCAGTTCCACACGCGGGCCTTTGCCGATGGGCGTTCCGTCCAGCGCATCAATGACGCGCGCGTCGCATCCCGTGTCGAATGACACCGGGGCGTTGGTGTGCGCCTGAACCGAAAGATACCCGTTCGCCGCCCACAGCGCCGGCCCCGGACGGGTGTAACAATGTACCCCTGCGAGTTTCGCGAGCGCGTGCGCCAGTTCCGGGGTGAGTTCCGGCACGCCGACGAACACGTTGTGGCCTGTCCTGGTGCGACGCACGGCGATGGCCGGCGCCCCGTCGGAATAAGTGGCCCAGACTTCGTCGGCGGAGGCTTCCACCGTGAAGAGAGGGGCGATCTTGACGGCGGGACCCCACGCCTGCGTGAGGCCGCGGCTGCGGCCGAGGCCGGTCGGCGTGGCTTCGGCCGTCGGAACCGCCACGGCGCGCGCCTTGAAGCCGGTCACCTCCTGGATGCCGGCGATGTCGCAACGGTCGGGACGGAGATAGCCTGGCGCCCAGCACCAGACGCGCGTGACGTCGGACGCGTCTGCGCCGAACCATCCCGCCACCATCCGCCAGAATCCGGCCTCGCGCTGCGCCGCAAGCGCCTGCCGTTGCGTCGCGGTCAACCGCCACGCGGAAAGGAAAATCTGCAGGCGCGCCGGAACGTTTCTGGCGAGTGCGTCCTCGAGCAGGTATTGACCGTATGGCGCGCCGCAGCGTCCAAGCGCCGCACGGCCCTCATATATCAGCGGACGCGCCGCCAAAGCCGATCCGCCCGTGAGATGGCACATGCTTGCCTCGTCGATGATTGCGGCGATTTCGGGCGTGAAGGGGTGCGTGCGTTGCGCCATTGCCTCGTCCACGGGGCGCAGCCGCACGATCTCCCGCCAGATGGCCGCGTCGTTGAACCAGCCCTGCCCGGGCAGGTCCATCCACCATGTGCCGAAGCCGCGTAAGGCGGCCTGCGCGGTGTTGCGCAGCATCACCTGCTGCGTCTGCTCGAGATTGACGAGGCCGCCTTCCTGAACGTGTTCTTGCTTGCGCGGATCGAGGAAGGTGCGCGAATCGTCCTCGTTGAGCCACAGGATGCCGGAGCGCATCACGCTTTCGGCCGCGCTCATGACGGGCGCCGTGCCCCGCCATTCGCGGTCCGTGTAGGAGATCGGCGAGCAGAGAATGTCGATGTCCGTGCTTTTGAGCAGCGAGCCGAGCGCGTAATGTCCGCTGGTTGGCGCGCCATTCCCCAGCGGCGGAAATTCAAAGCCGTAGCCGTAAAAAAACACCACCAGCTTCTTGCCGCCGGTGCCGCGGCGGCAGGCCGACGCGAGCGCGGCCACGAAGTCGGACATCTCCTGCTGCTGGAAAAGGGCAAACTCGATGAGCCGCTGCTCCTGAGCGGGATTCCGCAGGAATCCGTTCGGGTGGGCCCGTCGCGCTTCGGCCGTCGGTGGCTCCGCCGTCGCGGCGTCGGGGTCGCCGCGCGCCTTGAGCCATTCGCGGAACGCGGACCGCGTGGCGGGGTCATATCCGCTGAGCGGGTGCTTCCACGAATCGTAGTAGAACCACTCGCCGGTGTTTTGTCCGCACGGGTGCAGGCCTGCGAAGTGGTCGGGAAACGCTTCGCACAGATGGCGCGCCAGTTTTTCCAGGTGTGCGCACATGTCGGTCCGGTAGGCCCGGTCGGAAACGCAGGCCACCTGATACGGCGTGTTGCCGTCGTAGACCATCTTGGCTTCGGGGTGACGCTCCAGCCACCAGCCGGGGGCGTTGGCGCTGAAACGCGGCACCAGCAGGACCTTTGGATTGACGGCGATGATGCGGCGGCAGAGCGCGTCGACGGGCGTCCAGTCCTGCGTCTGCTCGGGCGGGGCCCAGCAGGTCGGCGCCGCGAACGAAACGAGGTTGACGCCCGCATCGCGGGCCAGCGCCACCTGGTTGTAAAAGGAACCGAGCGGGCCGCCGATACGGGTGTGGACGCCGCCGTCGACGCGATAAACCGCAGGGACCAGATGCGTCTGGACCGAAGCCTTGACTCGGAAGGTGCATCGGTACGTTTGGCCTTTTGCGAACGCGAGACCGCACCGGCTGTGCAGATGGAAATCGGGCCGCTTGGCGCCGGCTGCGGGCAGCTTGAGCGATACGCGCAGGGCACCGCCGTCGAACGCGATACTGCCGACCGTGTTGTCCGCTCCGAGGGGCCAAGCGCTCCACGTTTTACGGAAAGCCTCTTGCGAAGCGAAACTGCCCGCCGGCAAAATGTCCGCACCGCTTTTTGCCTCGGTGATTCGAAGCTCGCTGATCCAGACCTCGCAGGGGGTGTCGGAGAAGCGGAAGTGCAGGGTGCCGTTGCCGGCCGCATCGGTGTCCGGCGTGAACTCGAACGACTGCGCGTTCCACTCAGTTCCGGCCGCGAGCCGTCCGCTGTTCTCCGATCCCCAGAAAAAGCGCGGCGGAACCGGTTTGCCGTTGACGTGGATCTGCGGCCCGCCGGATGTGTTCCGGACTCGTACGGCGAGCGGCTCGTTCTCCGTTCCGGCGCCGGATGAAGCGAGACTCAAGCCGAAAACGAAACAGACGAAAAGACAGCCTCTGGTATGCATTCTCATCTCCCCCCAAGATAGTCGCCTAAACGGCGAAGCGATCGCGGCCTGTCGAGGCGCGCCCGCTTAACAACATTCCACCTTCATCGCGCCATATTCTGGCATGCTTGCGTTGGAAATCCAAGCTCATACCCAACTTCTCCTTGCATCTGTGGCGTATTCCCCCCACAATCTCCGGCATAGATGTCAGTCGATAAATGAGAGGGGCTTCTATGTGGCGTCTTGTTCACGTTTTACTTCTGCATATCTGTTCCGTCGTCATGTTGCGGGCCGCGGATCAGGTCGATCCGTCGTTGCTGCTGTGGCTGCCGTTCGACGAAGGCCGCGGAGCACTCGCTTGCGACCGCTCGGGCAATGCCCTTGAAGCCGACCTTTCGAATGTGCAATGGGCCGCCGGCCTGTTTGGAACCGCCGTGCATTTCGGTGGCACCAACGCATTCGCCGAGTTGCCGGCCGTGCCCGGCCTGAACGGCGCGACGCAGTTTACGCTCTCGGTTTGGGCCACGTGGGAGGACCCGGCTCCGCGGCGCTATCCCAATCTGCTGACCTCGCAGACGTGGAGCCCCGGTGGCCTGATGCTTTTCGTGACGGATGGCGCCTGCTCGTTCCGGCTTGGCCGCCCCGGCGAGCGGTCCGGCGCCCCCGGCAACAAGTGGACGGAGATCGGCGCCGGCCTTCTCGGCGTTGTTCCGCAGCGCCAGTGGACGCATCTCTGCGTCACGTTTGCGCTGCCGAATCTGACGACCTATGTGAACGGCAAACCGGTCGGTCGTGCTCAGTGGCCCTATTCGGTGGAGGCCGATGCGCTGCGCCTCGGCGGTTGGAACGGCGAGGTCAGCCACAACGGTTTGCTGGATGATCTGCGCCTGTACTCCCGTGCGCTGTCTGAGGCCGAAGTGGCCGGCCTCGCAAAGGCGCCCGGACGCGCCCGTGCCGACTACACGCTGGCCGATGGCTCGTCATCAGCCGAACCGCCTGCGGCGACGTTTTCGAATCGACGCGCAACGCTGGTGATCGATCCGCGCGGCCAGGCCGTTTCGCTCCGCATCAAGGCGAGCGGACGCGAGCTGCTCGCCCGGCCCCAGCCGGTCGTCAGCGCACGTCTGCAGGACGGGCGACAGCTCACCGCCCGCCGCGTCACGGCGAAGGGCGACGCGCTGACCTTCGAGTTTCCGCGCGGGTTTGGGACCGCCGTCATCGGCGTCGGCACGCATCGTGATTATTTCACCTTCACGGTCCGCTCGCTCACACTGGCTAACGTCCAGTCGCTCACCTTCTGCGTGCTGCCGGTGACCGCCACGAAATATCACGGCGCCATGGCCAATATGCTTTCCGATGATGCCGACGGAGTCTGCCTGCGCGGCCTCGACCTGCCGGTCGAAATGACGCTGCGCGGCAACACCGTCGGCGTTTCGACGACGGCGACACACGGACTTATCGGTTGCCGTGCGGGGCTTGCCGCAGGTCCCAAGGCGGAGATGCCCACGATCCTCCGCGTGATGGCGGAGGACGCGGGCGTACCCTATTCAAAGGTTGGCGGCCCGTGGTCGCTCGGTGCCGAGGAGAACCGCGGCTCGTACCTGTTTGCCGATCTCGCGCACGCTTCGACCGAAGACTGGATCGAGATCGCGCGCCGCGGCGGTTTTTCGACCCTCCACCTCCACGGCTGGTGGCGCACGCTCGGCCATTACGAAGTCAATACCAACCTCTATCCGCGCGGCCTCGCGGACATGAAGGACACGGTCGACCGCATCCACGTGGCTGGACTGCGCGCCGGCATCCACACGCTCACGGCCTGCATTGATCCCCGCGACCCATGGATCACGCCCGAGGCGAGTCCGCACCTCATTCCCTTCGATACCTACACGCTGGCTCGCGACGTCTCGCCCACAGACACCGTGCTCTACGTGAACGAGTTGCCATCCTCTAGGCACGATGTGGTCTTCACCTACATGGGCAATGGCAATGCGATCCGTATCGGTTCGGAGATCGTGCAGTACGCCGAGGTCGCGCGCGAGCCGCCGTACGCCTTCGGTAAATGTGCGCGGGGCGCGTTCAAAACCCGCTCTGCCGCACACGCCGCCGGCGAACGGGCTGATTATCTGCAGCAGCGCTACATTTCGTTTTACCCGCAGCCTGATTCGCCCTTGGCAGACGAGCTCGCGGGACGCGTCGCCGATGTCTTCAACACATGCAGACTCGACCAGCTCTACTTCGACGGTTCCGAGGGTATGATGAGCCGCTACGGCATCGATGCCATGCGCCATAAGATCTTCAAACGCCTGAAGGACGACCCTCTGATCGAGGCGAGCTGTCATGGCGCGCACAACTGGTGGTTTCATTCGCGTCTGGGCGCTTGGGACCATCCGGTGTGGGCGGCGAAACGGTTCCACGACAAGCACATCGCGACTTCTGCGCAGTACCGCAAGACCGATCTGATCGAGCCTCAGATGGGGTGGTGGGCCCCGCGCATTCCCTCGCCGCAGGCGCGCGGCCATTTCCTCGACGAGATGGAGTATTTTGCCTGTAAGAACCTCGGGCTCGACGCGGCCATGTCGATCCAAGGGGTGAACGTTTCCCATGGGCCGCTGCCGTTCCACATTGAAAAACAGTTCACGCTTCTGGGATGGTATGAGCATTTGCGTCTCGCCCGCTATTTCGACGCGCAGACCGTGGCCCGCGTCGCGGTCCCCGGAGAGGAGTTCCGTCTGCGGCAGAACCGCGACGGTCTCTGGCAGTTCACGCCCGTCACGATGACGGCGCACCGCATCAGTTCGCTGGGCAATGGTTCGGAGGCGTGGACGGTCTGCAATGCGCGCGAGGAACAGCCCCTCAGCGCCCGCATCGAGGCGCTATACGCCGTTGCGCCGTACGACAGTCCGCAGCGTAAAATGCTCGTGGGGACGGACGACTTCGTCGCTTTTCAGACCTCTTCGGCCGCCGCGGCCGTTACGCTCCGCGTCGCAGAAGAGACCGCAGACACTCGGGGTGGTGCTCGCAACCTTCGGCTGCTGGCGGAGAATCGGGGCGGCTCAAGCACCGGCGCGTGGGCGCGCGCCGTGTTGACCTTTCCTGCGCCTTATCGCAATCTCGGCGGCACGGGGGCGTTCGGCGTGTGGGTGAAGGGCGACGGCTCGGGCGCGCTGCTGAACCTGCAGCTCGGGACTCCGCGCGAGTTCATGCACGCGCTATCGGACCATTACGTCACGCTCGACTTCAAGGGATGGCGATACGTGGAGCTCTTGGTGCGGGAACGTGATGTGGAACGCATGGACGATTACGTCTGGCCGTACGGAGGTGCCTACGATGTTTATCGCAACACGCTTGACATGACGCACGTTTCGCAGGTTTCCCTGTACGTGAACGATCTTCCGGCCGGTGGCAAGTGCGACGTGACGGTCAGCCCGGTCATGGCGTTGCCCTCGCGCCCTGCTTTGCTCCGGGAACCTGTACTGACGGTGAACGGACGGACACTCGCGCTGCCGTTCACCTTGTCCTCGGGGGACTTCGCTGAACTTGAGCCGGATGGCGTTTGCACGCACTACAGCGAGAAAGGCGATCCGCTCGCCCGCTTTATCTGTGGCGCGGGCGGCCCGCCGGCGTTGCGCGCCGGCCCGAACACCCTGCTCTTTTCCTGTGTCCCGCCTTCAAACGTCAGCGCCCGGGCCGAAGTCACGGTCAGCGCCTTCGGCGCTCCGTTCGGCACGGCCCGTCCGCGCCGCGCTACCGGCCGGAAACATCTGGAACGCGAATACGAGATGCCGCGCCTAGTCCTTGCATCCAACGATATCAGTCAGGCGACGTGGGAGGTGGCGGTGCGGCCCGGCGAAAAAGCGGCTCTCGAAATCGAACTGTGCGGCACGATGACCGCGCCGGTGCTGACCGTGGGCGGTCACGCCGTAGGTTTCCCGGTCTCGCTTAAGGACGGGCAACGCCTGATCTGTCACGACTGCCGCTCGTGGACGGTGTTCGACGCCAAGCGTGCCATTCTCGCCCAAGGCAAGCTCGACGTGAAGGTCCCGATGCTCGCGTCCGGCCCCAATCAAATCGTTTTCGCCTGCACGACTTCCGGCCGCTCCGTGGTCAAGCTGACCAAGGTGTACGATTGAGGGGGCCCGGCTGTTTTCGTTTTCGACCGTTCGCCTGATGGCCCGGGGCGCTTGGCATCCATCCATCCACCATTTTTGCGTTTTCCCGTTCGGTTTGGCTTCCTTCTTTCAAGGTCGTCTGTTACCCTGTGCGTGATGTCTAAAAGCGCAAAAAATATTTATCGAAAAATGCGAAGACCTTTGGAATGGTTTGGCATCCGACTGGCGCAGGCGCTGATTCCCCTTTTATCATTCCGCGGCGTTGTACGTCTCGCCGATTTCATTTCCGAGCTGGCTCCTTTCGTTGATCCTCACGGAAGAAATATCGCCAAAGCCAATTTGCGTCTCATGTTCGGTAAGCGCATGACGCCCGTGCGCGAACGCATCATTGTCAAACGCGCCTACCGTACCATGATGCGCACGATTCTGAACCTTTTCTGGATATTGCGCGATACGCGTGCACGTATTCTCGCACAGGTCGAATTCGCCCCCGGCGCGCTCGCCTGCGTCCGGGAGCATCAACCCGCGGTGATGCTCAGCGCCCATTTGGGGAACTGGGAGCTCGTCGCTCAAGGCGGCGTTGCCAATGGCATTCCCATCCTTTGCGTCGCCAAGCAGATCGGATCTGCGGCGATGAGCGATCTGTTGACACGCCAGCGCGTTCTCATCGGACAAGAGATCATTCCGGTGGAAGGCGCAGTACGGCCGCTTCTGCGCACCCTCAAAAGCGGGAAAAGCGTGGGGCTGCTGGTCGATCAACATATGGCGCTTTCCGAAGGCGGAGCCATCTGCACGTTCTTTGGATTGCCCGTCTGCGTCTCCATGACCCCCGCGACGTTGTCGCGCAAGCTCGGGGTTCCCATCCTGTTTGTCTGGGCGCGACCTCTCAAAGGGGCCCGCTACCGTATCGAATGCAGCGATATTTTCCCTTCGGATCCGTCTGTGCCGGATGCGGTCCGTACTCAGCAGTTGTCCGACGCGATCGAACGCGTGATCCGCCGCCATCCCTCCTATTGGTGTCTGAGTTATCGACGCTGGAGGAAAATCGGCGCCAACGAGGATCCCGCGCGGTATCCCTTCTACGCCCGGCGTGAACGCCAGCCCTGCGGTTCTTGAACCCCCTTTCGGGGTGGAATCGCCCCCCTCTCGTATTGGAGCGCGCCGCTGACGTCATGGCCGTTGGCGTTGCAGCTTTTTTTGCTCAGTGCTTGCCTGGCCAGGCGTGGATATTCATGTTCTTTTAATCCGTAGCGTGGCCCTCGCTGATCTCGATCTCGGCCCAGACGATCTGCTGCGCTTCGCCTCCTGCGGACGTGACCTCGATCCCGTTGCGGCCGTCACAAGCGGCGTCCGGCGGGAATTCGAAACGCAGCGCGCGGGCCGTCTTCCCGCCGTATTTCTGCGGCGTCACGAGGTCCGTGACGAAGACTGCGGCGCGGCCGTTCAGCCGCGCGTTGAGGGCCTTCTCTTTGACCGCAGGCCGGTCCGCCAGCCCGATGATGACGGCCAACTTGCCGGAACTCGGGCGCGGGCCGATGGAAATCGTGAGGAGGGCCGGCCTGTCTGTTGTGCGGGGCAACTGCGCGCCGTTCGCGAAACCTTTTGGCACGGTGTCGCGGTAGGCGACCGGGTAACGCCGCAGGCTGTTTTGGTCCGCATCTTCATCCAGCCCTGTGTCGAGGAGCGGACGGTAGGACGGCTTGTCGATCGGGTGGTAGATCGTGTTGAACAGGTAGAACGAGTTCGCGCCGCGATGGCGCAGGGCCGATGCCCAGCCGCGATATATGGCGAGGTCGTTGTCTGTTCGCGGCGCGCCGGGATAAGGGGCTGTGCCGTTGTCGATCGCGGGAATGACAGGGACTTTGGCGGCCTGCGCGCCCAGCCGTTCCCGCCACAGCTCAACCGGAATATCGAAATCGCTGGAGGAGAAGAAGGGCGAGACCACAAGCAGGTCGACCAATCCTTGCTTTGCCCATTCGACGCCGTCCATGCCGAGACCGGCTGCGGCGTCGGGATGGCTCGGCACGCGGGCCGAAAGGCGGATTACGTGCCCACGCCGCGTGGCTGCGGCGTCAGCCAGTGTGCGGACTTGGCGGATGAACCCGGTCAGCATGTCTGCCTGTTCCTGCTCCATGCCGGGGGTGAGGTGGTAGCAGAAGCGCATCCAGTCCAGTTCTAGCCCATCGGGGTCGTAGCGGTCGAGCAATTCGCGGACCAGCGACAGATGGTAATCGCGGACTTCCCGCTTGGAGTAATCGAACGCGTAGTCGGTCCAGCTCCCGCTTTTCGCGTTGGGGACGCGCCACAGCTCGGGGTGCTTTCGCCAGTAGTTGGTGTTCCTGAAATAGTTGGTGGTGGTCACGAAATGCACGTCGTTCATACGCATGGTGAGCCAGGGCGAGATGTTTTTCTCGCGGCATCGGCCGATCCAGACGTGATAAGGGTCAATGCCCTGATCGTGCAGACGTTTCGCGTTGAGGCACCAAATGTCGTTCGGTATCGCGCCGCCTACCTCGTCCCAGATCGCCTCATGGACGGCGGAGCGGTAGCTGGTGCGCTGGCCGTTGGGACACATGAAGAAGTGCGTCACCTTCGTATCGGCGAATTGGTCGATGTAAGCCCGCAACGCGGACTCTGTCATCAGATCGGGGCTTTTTTTGAAATAGTGGTCGTTGTCCTCGTTGATGATCAGCATCGGTTTCTGCGCCAGGCCGGCACTGGCCAGGCCGAAAAGCAATCCGAAGCAGGGCAGCTCAAGTCTCATGGACATTCCCCTTTGGCATCACGAGGTGCCACGGTGTCGCCGAAAAGCGGCCGCAGGGCGCTCGCGCAAATGAAACCAGAATATGCGAATCAGAGGTCTGCGTCGAGGCTCCAGTTGGACGACGCGGTGGCGTAGGTGTGATTCAGCTTTATTGATGTCAAACGGGCGCAAAAGAGGGGATAGGATGTTGACCACCGGCAGGGGGATTGTTAAAATCAATATTGTCAAGGGAAATTCATTAAACGAAGGAGGGTTGAGAATATGCCAACTTATGAATATCGGTGTTCGGCGTGTAAAAAAACCTTCGCGTTGACCGTGACGCTTGCCGAGTACGTGAAGGGGCTAAAACCCACTTGTCCGCGCTGCCGCGGAAAGAATGTAGTCCGAACGTTTACGTCCGTGAATGTTAAGACGAGGAGCAAGACGGGGTCCGGCTGGTGAGGGCGGTCGCGGCACCCCGCCTGTTGCGAGGCCGTAGCGGGAACCGCGTAACCATGGCGAAGAGAATCCTGGAGAAAGACACGTGGCGGGACGGTCGGCCATCGAAGGGGTGGCCTCGGAGCCTACGTGAGTGCGGGCGGCGTGACGGTGAATGTGCGGACGACCCTCTCGCTCGAACGTCAGGTGAGGGGCGCGGCCGAGGGATCCGGATCAGGTTGTGTGGCCCGGACTCCCGACGCGAGATGAGTCGGGACGGGTCTTTGTTTATCCGACGACGATTTCTTCCTGCGGATAGCGGATGCGCCGTCCCTCTTCCCGTGCTCCGATGAGGAGCGCCACGGTCAGCGGCCCGAGCCGTCCGATGTACATGCAGACAATGATGACCAGTCGCCCCGCCGTGGACAGCATCGGCGTGTGGTTGATGGAGAGGCCGACGGTGGCGGAAGCGGACACGGTTTCGAAAAGCAGCTGTGAGGCGTCGTCGGGTTTGAGCGGTGCTTCCGTCCAGAGCAGAACGGCAAAGGCGGTCGCTATGAACGCGAGGGCGAGCAGGAAGATCACATGCGCCTCGCGAACAACGTCCGCGGGGACGGTGCGTGAGCAGATGACGGTCTCGCCTCGGCCCTTGCACATGGCGAAAACCGTCATAATGAGCACGACCATCGTCGTGGTTTTGACGCCGCCCGCGGCGGAACCCGGTGAGCCTCCGACGAGCATGAGCAGGTTTGTGACAAGTCGTGTGGATTCCTTGATCTGACCCATATCGACGGCGTTGAATCCGGCGGTCCTCGGCGTGACAGAGTGAAAAATTGAACAGGTGAACTTGTCCAGCAGGGGCAGGTCCTTAAGCGTGTTGTTCCACTCGGCGCACAGGAATACGAGTGCGCCGGCGGCGATCAGCAGCAGGGTGGCGGAAAGCGCGATTTTGGAGTGGAGCGAGACGCGTCCGCGCGTCATGAGGTTGCGTCGCCAGAATTTGGTGGTGATGAGGTTATGGAGCACGAGAAAGCCGAGTCCGCCGAAAATGATCAGCAGGTCGATGACGCCCAGATAAAAGGGGTCTGTCTGAAAGGGGATGAGGTTGTCGCGGTGCAGGGAGAAGCCCGCGTTACAGAAGGCGCTGATGGAGTGGAAGACCGCGTAATAGGCCGGCGCCCAGTGGCCGGGCGGCAGATGCAAGTCGGGGGCATGGACCAGGTACCGCGACCAAAGCAAGACGGCGCCGACGCCCTCGAAGAGGAAGGTGAACCCGATCGTCCAGTGCAACAGAGAGCGGAGGTTGCTGGTTTCCTCCGTGCCGTAGGAACTCATCAGGACGGATTCGTTCCGCACGCTGAGACGGCGGCCGAGGAGCACCAGCAGGAACGTTCCGAAGGTGGTGATGCCGAGACCGCCGAGCTGGATCAGCGCGAGCACGACGAGCTGCCCGAAAAGCGTGAGCTCGGTGCCGATGTCGATGACCGACAAGCCCGTGACGCAGGTGGCGCTGGTGGCGGTGAAGAACGCGGTCACCGGCGACATGATCCGGTTGTCGGCGCTGGCGATGGGCAGGGTCAACAGGAACGCCCCGGTCAAGATGGCGAATGCGAATCCCAAAGACATGAGCCACTGTGGGCTCAGACTTTTCATGGGCGATTCTCTTTTTACGGGCGTTGCCATACGAGATTTATGAGAGGCAACTTTAGCAGGTTTTGCGTTTTTCAACAGTTCAAAAATTGGACGGTACAGGCCTTGGTTTTGTGCGGACGGCCAAGCCGGAAAGACCGGGCAGCGTGAACGCGCTCGGTAAAAACCGCTCAAAAGCGGCTTGATTAATCGGCAAAAATATGAAAATCTCAAATTAAAGTGGTTCTGAAAATCTTGATCGGAGGAAAGGACGCGAAAATGAAATTCAGTTGTCCGAATTCGGAATGCGGCCAGCATCTTGAGGTGGATGATGATGAGATGGCGGGGGCCAGATATATCTGCCCGCGGTGCGGGCAACCCATTGAATTCGAGAATGAACCGGCTCCGCTGTCGGACACCGCAATTTCCGTTTCAGCTGCGAGCGACGATCCTTCGGCAAAAAAAGTTTAGGCGTAAATGGTGTTGGTGATTAAATACGGGGCGTTTCTCGACAGAAGGATCACCATTCATTCAAGTCTTTGCTTTACGGCGATCGTAGACCGTCGTCGAGCGGCCTTCGATGGCGTCGTCCTCAGAGGCGTAAAGGGGCGAAACAGCCGTTGACGCGATTTTTTTTTAAGCGTAATATGAAGTCCAACGATTTGAATTTGGTAAAAATAGTTGATGGTTGAGCGTGGTCGAACAAACAGCATGAGGTGGTTATGAGTCATACGGGATTCTGTCTCAGAATGTCGGCGGTGGTTGCTGTGGCTGTGGTTTTTTGCGCGGGTTGGACGCAGGCGAGCAGCGGGGCCTGGGAGGGCGACACCAGCCTCTTTTGGACGAACAACAACAACTGGGCGAACAACTGGACCTATCCCAGTGCAGGCGAGACCGCGACCTTCAACGGCACGGCCTACAACCGGACTAACATCAACATCGCCGGCCTCTCGCGTATCAAGTACATCACTTTCGACAGCTATAACGTGGGCTCGTACATCATCGGCACCCTTCCTGCCAACAGCCAGACGCTTGTCATGGAGAACGACAGCTATTACAGGCTGAACGCGAACGTCGCCAACAGTCAGATGTTTAGCGCGGCGTTGCAGATCGGCACGGACCGCGCCGGGGCGAACTACTATTTCCAGAATGACAGCCCGAGCTATGCCTTGACTCTGGCCGGTGACGTTCTGACACCATCTAGCGGCGGCACGCCCGGCGGCAAGACCCTTGTCATCAACGGTGTGGGGAACGTGCGGTTCCTGGGCAACATCATCACCAACGGCTTTTGTCAGATCACCCTCGACAACAACAGTAGCGGCACCCTGACACTGACGGGATCCAACCGGGTCAGCCTTCTCCGGATCGACGGCGCGCCCAACAGCGTGGTCGACATCGGCGACAACGGTTATCTGTTTCTCGACAACCTCGGCGGCAATACCATCAACGCCACGATGGACGGCGTCATCACGGGCAAGGGGAAAATCCGGCTCAGCACCAACTCGGGCCACAACTACGCGGACAACTATGTGGCAGGCGGAAAAACGCTGGTGATCAATCCGTCGATCGTGGGCGAAACCGGATTCGAGATGTGGAGCGGGACCGGCACGTTCGTCTTCAACGGGATCAACACCTTCGAGTCGAACGTCATTTTCGGGACCTCCGGCACCATCAGCGTCTCCAAAATCGGAAACAAAGGCTCGACCACCAGCAATCTGGGACAGGGCACAATGTTGCGTTTTACCAGCGGGGGGCGGTTGCTCTACACTGGCACCGGAGAGACGAGCGACCGCATGATCCAGATGGAAAACAGCATGATCCTCGACCACTCGGGCACCGGCGAGCTGGTCTTCTCTTCCGCCTTAAACGTGCTGGGAAACACCAAGACGCTGACGCTGCAAGGCGCCACGGCGGGCATCGGCGAGATCAGCGGCATCGTCTCGAACGGCTCCGCCACAACCTCCCTCTCCAAGGACGGCACCGGCACGTGGCGCCTCTCGGCCGCGAACTCGTTCGCCGGCAGCACGACCGTGCGGAACGGGGCGCTCGTGCTGACGGGCGCAAACGGCGCGATCGCCAACTCCAGCAGCTATACGGTCAACGACGGCGCGACGCTCCGCCTCGCCAATGCGGCGACCGCCAACAACGGCAACCGGCTCAGGGACGCCGGCGGAGTGACGCTGAACGGCGGCACGCTGCATCTGGCCAACGACGGCGGAGCCGCCAACTACAGCGAGACGGCCGCCGCGCTTTCGATTGCCCAGAACGCCTGCACGGTGCGCGCCGACCGCGCGCCGGTCGGCCAGACTTCCACGCTGACCTTCTCTTCGCTCAGCCGGACCGCGGGCGCGACGGTCGACTTCGCGGGCGAGGGGCTCGGCGAAACGGACGGCCGCAACAAGATCGTGTTCACCGCCGCGCCGGCCCTGGTCAATGGCGTGATCGGCCCGTGGGCCACCGTGAACGGCACCAACCTCGCGGCCTACAGCGCCGAGCGGGGCGTGTACGCCGCGCCGCAGCCCGCGTATGACGTCGACATCGCCGCGCGCGGCCCCGCCTCGGTCATCGCCAGCAACGACACGCAGCACGTGCGGATCAACAGCGCCGGCGTGTCGGGTCCGATCCAGCTGGGGGCCCCGGTCACGCGCATCGCCTCGCTCACCCAGAACACCGCCACCGACGCCACGGTGGACACGGCCGGCAAGAGCTTCCAGACGGCCGGCGTGAGTGTCCCGGCGGGCAAGGCGCCGGTCACCCTCGGCGCGTCGTCCGGCGACGGGACGCTCGGCGCCCTCGCCGGCGGCGGCGACCTGGCGCTCGCCAGCGACGTTGCCGGCGGCCTGGTTGTGAACGCCGTGATCGCGAACAACGGCGCCGCCTCCACGCTGACGAAGCTGGGCCCCGGCTCCGCCACGCTGGCGGCGCCCAACACGTTTTCCGGCGGCACGGCGATCGGCGGCGGCACGCTGCTGCTCACGCACGCGGACGCCCTGCAGAACAGCACGCTGGGCGGCGCGGGCGCGGTGTTCGACGCGTCCGTCCCCGGCCACGCGTTCGCGGTCGGCGGCCTGACGGGGTCGTTCCCGCTGGCCCTGGAGGACAACGGCGGCAATCCGGTCAGCCTGACGCTCGGGCGCGGCAACGCCAGCGCCTCGCACAGCGGCGTGCTGAGCGGGCCCGGCGGCCTGGCCAAGACCGGCACGGCCACGCAGACCCTCTCCGGACCGAACACCTTCAGCGGCGGGGCGGCGGTCAGCCAGGGCGCGCTGTCGGTCGGCAACGCCTCCTCCCTCGGGACCGGTCCGGTCGTCAACGACGCGACGCTCAACCTGACGGCGGGCGGGGTGACCTATTCCGGGCTCTCCTCCAGCCTCAGCGGGACCGGCACGGTCAACGTGACGCTGACCACCGGCTCGGGCACAACGTATCTGCACGGCGATTACTCCGGCTTCACCGGCATCTGGAATCTCGGTATCGGCGCTTCGGCGAACGCGGCCAAGGCCTACATGAACGGGCCGGACAACAGCGCCGCGACCATCAACGTGCTCTCCAACGCCGCGCTCTACTGCAACAACGCGGGCGCGCACACGGCCAAGATCGTGCTGAAGGGCGGCAACACGGGCGAGCAGTACGGCCAGCTGCGGCTCGAGAACAACTGCGTGTGGGCCGGGCCGGTCACGCTCGCCGGAAACATCACCTCGGGAGAGGACGGGTTCGTCGGCGGCAGCTCGGGCACCGGTTACATAACCGGTAACATCGGCGACCTGGACAGCATCCCGCGTCCTTTCTACAAGATCGGCGTCAACACGATCGCCCTGAGCGGCGACAACACCTACAAGGGCCAGACCTGGATCCGCAACGGCACGCTGCGGATCAATTCGATCGCCAACGTCGGCGCGGCCAGCAGCGCCCTCGGCGCGCCGCAGACGATCGCAAACGGCACCATCAAGTTCGGCGAGAACAACACCAACACGGTCTTGTCCTATGTCGGCAACGGCGACGAGTCGGACCGCAACTTCGAACTCGCCGGCACGACCGGCGGCGCGACGATCGACCAGTCCGGCACGAACCTGCTGAAGCTCACCGGCTCGATCAGTTCTTCCGCCGCTGGCATCAAGAAGCTGACGTTGCAAGGGTCGAATGCTGCGGGCGAAGGCGAGGTCTCCGGCGTGATTTCGGATGGCGTGGCGGGTGCCGTGATCTGGGCCGTCAAAAGCGGCTCGGGTACCTGGACGCTTTCGGGCGACAACACCTTCAGTGGCGGCATCACCAACGGCGGCGGTACTGTTGTCGTGACTCACCCTCATGCGCTCGGGACGGGCGGGGTCGGCGTATATAGCGGCAGCACGGCGACGTTCGATCTGGCCCATGACGGCGAGGACGAAAGAGTTCAGGCCTGGAGGATCTATGACACGGCCATCTGCACGATCCGTTGCGGTCGCGGCACAGAAGGCCCGGCAATCGATCACGCCATCGATTTGGCCAGCATGAGCGGCATCACCCTGTACGTCACCAACGGCAGTAACGTGACGAGCGGCACACCAACCCTGACCATCGGGGCCGTAAGTCTTTTCGGCGGCAGCGCCGACAAGGTGACGACGCTGGTGCCGACGACGGCCGACCTGATCATCGGCCGGGCCGCGATCTACGAGAGCAACTTTGCCAACAAGACCCTGAAGCTCGACGGTACCAGCACGGGTAGCGTGATCCTTGGTTCAATCAGCAACGGATTGAACACCGTCAAGCTCACCAAGTCCAACACCAGTACGTGGACGCTTTACGGCTCCAACATTTACAGCGGCGCGACAGCCGTGGACAACGGACGCCTGGTGTTGGCCGGCGCGGACGGCGCCATCCTCGGCGCGGGCGGCATTTCGATCAGCACCGGTGCGCGGCTCGAGGTGAGAAACAGTGCGGTGACCAACAACGGCAACCGCCTCAGCGACACGGCGACGGTGACCATGAAGGGCGGCGTCTTGGATTATGCCCACTCCGGCGGCGCGGCCGACTATAGCGAGACCGCCGGTCCTTTGGCCGTCAACGCGGGCAGCAACACGATTCTGACGGCTCGTGCCGACGAATCCCAGACGTCGACGCTGACGTTTGCATCGCTCGCGCGCACCGGGGGGACGATCAACTTCGCGGGCGACGGGATCGGTGACGCCGACGGCCGTAACCGCGTGCTGTTCACGGCTGCGCCGACGCTGTCCAACGGCCTCATCGGCCCGTGGGCCGTGATCAACGGCGCCACCCTCGCGACCTATGACGGCACGCTGGGCGTCACCGCCTTCGCCAACTTTACGGACATCGCGGCCCGCGGGCCCGACTCGGTGATCCCGGACGACGCTACGCTCAACGCGCGAATCAACCTGCCCGGCTCGAATGGTCCCATTACGCTCGCCACGTCGCCGGTCAGCCAGGTCTACACGCTCCTTCAAAACACCGATACGCCGGCCAAAGTGACGACGACGGGGACGACGTTCCAAGCCTCCGCCATCCTGATCGGCTCGGGCAAGGCGGACCTGACCATCGGCACCGCTCAAGGGGACGGAGCGCTCACCGCCATCGGCAACGAGCTGCTGCTGGCCAACCATGACGGGACCGCTGTCCTGACCGTGAACGCGCCGGTGTCGAACAACACGGGGGCCGTCTCGCTGGGCAAGTCCGGCATCGGCACCGTCGTGCTGGCGGGCTCGAACACCTACTCGGGTGCGACCGTGATCAACGAGGGCACGCTGGCCTTCGGCGGCACTGGAACGCAGACGGTCTCGAGCGTTATCAGCGGGCCCGGCAAGCTGGCCAAGATCGGTTCGGGACGCGTGACCCTTTCCGGGGCCAACACCTATCTGGGCGAGACCTACATCAATGAGGGTATCGTTCTAGCGCAAAATAACACGGCCTTCGGTAACGCGGCAGCGGGGACCGTCATCGCGGATGGTGCCACGCTGGATATCGGAGCAGCGCTGGCTTCAAGCTCGCTGTATTTGAACCTTGAAACCTTCACCGTCAGCGGCAAGGGCGTGGACGAGCTGGGTGCCATCGTCAACGCTTCACCGACAGCGCAGATGAATGCGATCAACAGGGTCACACTGGTTGGCGACACGACGTTCGGCGCAGTCGGACGGTGGGATATCCGAAATAACTCGCCGCTCCTCACCCTGAACGGTCACACCCTCACCAAGATCGGAGCGAATGAGTTTGTTTTGATCACCAAGGTCATACCCGACGGTGGTCACATCGTTGTCACGCAGGGGTTGATGCGGATCGAGGGCTCCTGTAATCTGAACGGTAACGCGGCCGACACGTTGCGGGTCAACTCCGGCGCGCGGCTGGACCTGTACTCGCTCGTCTCCACAACGAACGCCACTCCCTGGACGTTGATTTGTGACCATTTGGCGACCGTCATCGCAGGCAACAGCTACCATCCTTACAATACATGGTGGGGGCCTGTGACCTTGAACGGGACCGCCTTCTTGGATGGCAGTTCCGGCCGAAGCATGGGCTTTACGAATGACATCAGTGGCAGCGGATCGCTTGTCAAGAACGGTACTGGAGACGCCTTCTTATTCGGCACCGCCAACACCTATGCAGGGACGACGGTGGTCAGCAATGGCGTTTTATATGTCTCTCAACCGGGCGGTCTGCCGGGATACAACGAGGGCGGCCGGGTGACGGTCGGGCCCAGCGGGACGCTGGTCACGTATTATGCTGATGACGGCAGCGGCTGGACCAAGGAGCAGATCGACGATGTCCGCACCAACACGATGTTTGCCTCGTCGGCCGCCTGCCTGGGCATCAATACCGCTTGGGGCGACCTCGTCTACGACCGCGACCTCACTCAGACCATGTCGTTCGCAAAATACGGGACGAATACGCTCACGTTCCCGCAGAAGAACCTGTTCGGCGGCGCGCTGAAAGTCTATGGCGGCACCGTGAACCTGCCGGCTTCCAGCACCAACGCCATCGGCGCGGTCACCGTGAACGGCGGCAGCCTCGGCGGCGCGCTCAACATCGACGGCTTCACCTCGCTGGGCAACAACAACATGAACGTGGGCTCGTCCGGCAGCGACCGCAGCATCGTCACGATCTCGACCAACGCCGTGATGGCCAAGCTCCTCGTGGGCACGACCAAGGGCGGTGCGGGCGCGGTCATCCAAAACGGCGGCAACCTGCGGATCGGGCCATCCATCATTTCTACCGACGTCTTGTCAGTCGGTTCGGGGGGCGGTTACGGCTATTACCGCATGAACTCGGGCTCGCTCATGACGGGACAATTCGGTATCACGGGCGGCGGCGCCGGCAACAACGACGGCGTAATCGACGTTTTCGACGGCAACATCAACGTGTGCACCAACGGCGGATGGCTGATCTGGGGATGGGGCGGCGGCAACGGCGTGCTGAACATGTTCGGCGGGTCGATCGCCTCGCCGATCAACGGCAACGACCTGACGCTGGCCTATATTGCCAGCCGTGACTGTTTCGGAATGCTCAACTTGCTCGGACCTGCGGCGTACGTGGATGCGACCGGACAGAACACCGGCAAGTCGATCAACATGGCCAGAAGCTCCGGCAATATCGCTTCTGTGATCAACCTAAATTCCGGCACGCTTCTCGTTAACCGGGTCTTTGCGGGTGTCACCGGCACACCTTCGCTCTTTAACTTCGGTGGTGGCACGCTGAGGGTGAACGCCTCGACGGGCTACGCCACGACGTTGATGCAGGGCCTGACGGCGGCCACCGTCTATTCTGGCGGCGCGGTGATCGATACCACGAACGTGAATGTCACCCTCAACCAGCCGCTGCTCGCTCCGGCCGGCTACGGTGTTTCCTCAATTCCGCTCCGCAGTCAGGGCCTCGGGTACATCGGCGCGCCGACGGTCGTCATTTCCGGCGGCAGCGGCACCGGCGCGACCGCCATCGCCACGGTTGACCTGAACGAATCGAGCCCGACCTTCCGGCAGGTCACGGGGCTGACCGTCACCAGCCCTGGCTCGGGGTATCAGGCCTCCGACGCGGTGACCGTCACGCTGCGCGGCGGCGGATACACCAACAACGCGGCGGCCCTGGCGGCCGGCGCGTTGTTGGGGGTGAACGAGGCCACCGGCGGACTCACGAAGCTGGGCAGCGGCATCCTGACGCTGGGCGGGGTCAACACGTACGGCGGGTCCACGGTCATCAGCAACGGCACGGTCAAGCTGGGCAACGCCAAGGCGCTGCCGACCGGCACGCGGGTCGTTCTTGCGGGCGGTTCGCTTGACCTGAACGGGTTCACGGTCACGAACACGTTGACCGCTCTCGGCGGCACCGTGGCCAACGGCACGTTTGACACGGTCATTTCCCCGGCGGGCACGAACGCGGTCGGCTCCGAGACCTTCGCGCTGAACGGCGTCACCCTGCAGGGACAGTATTTGGCGGACGTGGCGGCCGGCGGCGCAAGCGACCACGTGACGTTCCAGGGTAACGTCAATCTTTCTGGCCTGACGTTGGAAATTGTGGATCCTGAACTGTTGGATCGCGACAAGGTTTATACGCTGGCCTCGATCACCGGAACGCGCACCGGCGGTTTTTCGGCGGACAACCTGCCCGATAACCGCTGGCACCTGTTGTACAAGGACGATGGCACGGTCAAGCTGGCCTTCATTCAAGGAACGATTATGCTGCTGCGGTAATACACGTTCAAATTGTGCGACGGCGGCGCAGGGATACACCCTGCGCCGCCGTTTTTTTTGGTATCAGTATCGCCGGCGGGACAAAATGCCGGTGTGCCGTTCGCTTTTTTGAGTGCAGCGGCGCACCCGAATGCGCGCACCAGAATGTCGCGCTTGACCCCGTTTGATGTGTCGCGTACCATACCCTGTGTTGTCTTGTTACGTCTCTTCCGGCGGTGTGCCGGGCATGTGCCCTTGTCACCCGGCAGCGTCTGTCAATAAAAGCGAAAGCCAGTGCAGGAGATAAGAAAATGAGAACCCCTTGCATCACCCGTCGCGATTTTCTGGCCGGTTCGGCCGCTTTGGCTTCAGCCGCCGCGTATTCGCCTGCCGCCGCATACGCGGCAGGCAAACGGAGCGCGACCGACATCGTTGTGCTGGGCAAGACCGGGCTCAAGTTGAGCCGGCTCGGCATCGGCTTGGGCAGCAACAGCGGAAACGTTCAGCGCGGTCTCGGCCAAGAGTCCTTCAACACGCTGATCAGGGCTGCTTTTGATCGCGGCATTCGCTATTTCGACTGTGCGCAGTCCTACAAGACGTTCGAATGGATCGCAGATGCCATTAAGGGCTTGCCTCGCGACGAAATTTTTCTGCTGTCGAAGATCGGCGGCAACCCTGAGAAGCCCGCGGAGGTTATCGATAAGCAGCTCCAGATCCTCAGGACGGATTATGTCGACTGCCTGCTGGTGCATTGTGCGGTTACGTCGACGTGGACCACGGAGCGCAGCCGACTGATGGAGGCCCTCGATGATGCAAAGGCCAAGGGCAAGATCCGCTCAAAGGGCGTCTCATGCCACTCTCTGCCTGCGCTGCGCGTCGCCGCCCAGTCGGATTGGGTGGATGTCAATCTCGTGCGCGTGAACCCGCAGGCCCGGCACACCGACAGCGAAACGCCGAAATGGGATGCGCCGGGCACGGTCATCGAGCCGGTGCTGGAACAGATGGCGATCATGAAGCAGAATAACCACGGCATCATCGGAATGAAGCTCATCGGCGATGGCGACTTCACTCGCCCCGAGGACCGCGAGAAGTCGATCCGCTTCGCCATGTCGCGGCGCGAAATCGATGCCGTGACCATCGGTTTCAAGAGCACGGACGAGATCGACGAGGCCGTCCGGCGCATGAACAGCGCGCTGGCGGGCTGAGGGCTTTTCCTTTTGCCTCCCCAAATCTCCAACGTCGTGCACCCTCGCGGGGGCAATTTGTGCCAACGACAACGTGCCTGCTTTTGATTCCTCCCCGACAAATGAGTAAACGCTTATTGACGAGGAATCCCTAAACCGCTATCTTTGAACTACATGTTGCAAAGTCTAGTGGATGCTGTTTATACGAGAAAGAATGAAGAGGAGATTAGGATATGATTCGCACAACTCGCCCCCCGGTCCGGGTTGGTATCGTTGGTTTGGGTCGAGCCGGACTTGATATGCATTGCACCGAGTTGGCGCAGATTCCCGAGTTGTTCAAGATCGTCGCCGTCTGCGACCCGATCAAAGAGCGGCGCGATGTGGCCGTGGAGCGTTTCCCGGAATGCCGCACCTATCGGCGGTATGAGGACCTTTTGTTGGATCCGGATGTTGAGCTGGTCGATATCGCTACGCGTTCGGACGAACATGCCGCCCATGCCATGATGGCGCTGAAAACCAATAAGTGGGTGAATGTCGAACGGCCTTTCTGTTGCGATTACGATGAGGCGATGGTGCTGCGGGCCGCGGCGATCAAGGCCGGCAACAGGCTTCTGGTGCGCCACAATTATCGCTATGAAGCCGCTTTTCTTCAGGTCAAGGAAGTCATCGAGTCCGGCGTGCTGGGGGAAATCTACGACATCAAGATGCGGCGTGGCGTGTACGAACGCCGGGACGATTGGCAGACGGTCAAACGTTGCGGTGGCGGCACCGCTCTGGCATGGGGACCTGCGTTCCTCGATCAGGCGCTCGAACTGTTGCGGACGCCGCCGGTCAAAGTCTGGTCGGACTTCAAGCGCGTGGCTTCCGTGGGCGACGCAGAGGACTACATGCGCGTCATTCTGCGTAATCTGGCGGGGCTGACGGTCGATCTCGAAATCTCGGGCGGACGCATCGGACAGATTCCGCAGTTCATCGTGACCGGCACCAAAGGTGAATTCATGCTTTATCCCGATGCGACGGAAGGAACGCTCCGCCACCTCGACCGCAAGCAGAAGTTGGCGCGCCGGCGCTCAAGCGTCCGCACGCCCCCGCTGGGCAGTTTCGGCACGCCCGAAACCTTGCGCTGGATCGACTCGACGGTGTCGGTGAAGCCGAAGGCTGAGTCCGGGTTGACGCTCATCTGGGAGCACGTCTTCTGTGCGATCCGTGAGAACAAGCCCTATCCGATCCATTTGGACAGTGCCATTGAGACCATGCGTATTCTGACGCTGGTCAAGAAGGAGAGCGCGTTCGCGTAGCCTGCCTGTTCGCCGCACAGTTGAGCACCCGTTTGTCGGTGACGATCCAGTCCACGGCGATGTCGTGGGGCTCTTGCGGGACGGCGTCCTCGAGCACCTGCCAGTCGTAACAGACGGCGATCTTTTTGGCGGTCTTGACGGCTTTGACAAGAATGTGGTCGTAATGGCCCGCCCCGTAGCCGAGCCTGCCGCCGAGGGCGTCGAACGCCAGACCTGGCAGGATGAAGGCGTCCACATCCCAAGGCATGACGGGGAGGCGGACTGCAGGTTCACGGATGCCGTGGTGGCCGGTGATGAGCCGCGTGTGCGGATCGATGGCGTAAAGTTTGTACGCGCTTTCGTTCGTGCTCCAGGCGGGCACGCACACTTCGCGGTTCACTTGCCAGATTGCGCGCGCGATGTAGCGTGTCGGGATCTCGCTTTTCGTGCTGAGATAAAGGCAAATCCGCCATGCGTGGATCAGGAGGTCGAGCGGCGGTCCGGCGATTTTTTCGCAGATCGCTTTTCCCGCGGCCATCCGGTCTTCCTGGCTGACCTCATGGCGCCGCGCGCGCATCTGTTGCCTGATCTCGTCCTTGCCCATTAAAAGAGGCCCTTGACTTTACCTGTGGCCGTGTCGATATCGATGCCGCGGAACGCCGCGTTGGATGCGGTTCCGGGCATGAGCTTGATATCGCCGGCCACAGGCACAACAAGCCCCGCGCCCTGGTAGATCAGGAGGTCGCGCACCGGCAAGGTCCAGCCTTTGGGACGCCCGACCTTTTTTGGGTCGTGTGAAAGGCTGTACTGGGTCTTTGCCATGCACACCGGCAGGTGCGCGAGGGCCGGGTCGGCTTCGAACGCGGCCAGCTTTTCCATCGCCTTTTCAGAATAGGTTACGCCGTCACCGCCATAGACCTCGCTGACGACGGCCTCGATGCGCCGGGAGAGCGGTGCGGAGAGCTCGGAGAGGAAAGCGAAACGGTTGGGTTCTTCGCACGCCTCAATCACCGCCTCCGCGAGTTCGGTCGCGCCCTCGCCGCCTTTGAGCCAATGGGACGAAACGGCGAAACGCGCGCCCGCGGCTTCGGCGACCCGGCGCACCAGCATGTGTTCGGCGGGCGTGTCGGTGTAGAAGTTGTTGAGGCAGACCACCGGGCGCACGCCGGAGCGCTTGACGATGCCGATGTGGGCGAGCAAGTTGTCGCAGCCCTTCTCGAGCAAGTCCAGATTTTCTCCCGTATAGACCGGGTCGAGCGGGCGCCCCGCCTGTACCGCGGGGCCGCCGCCGTGCAGCTTGAGCGCGCGCACGGTGGCAACGATCACCACGGCGTCGGGCTTCAGGCCCGAACAGCGGCACTTGATGTTCCAGAATTTTTCGAAGCCGATGTCGGATGCGAAACCGCTTTCCGTGACAAGGTAGTCGCAGAGTTTTGACGCGAGGCGGTCGGCGATGACGGAGCTTTGGCCGATGGCGATGTTGGCGAAAGGCCCCGCGTGGACCAGCATGGGCTGGCCTTCAAGCGTCTGCATCAATGTCGGGTTCACGGCGCGTACAAGCCAGGCCGCCATGGCACCGTCCACTTCCAGGTCGGCGGTGGTCACGGGTTTGCCGGATTTGGAATAGGCCACAATGATTTTCGCGAGGCGGGCGCGCAGGTCGGCGAGGTCGGACGCCATGGCGAGGATGGCCATGACCTCCGATGCCACGGTGATGTAGAAACCCGAGTCCATCTGGAAACCGTCCATGTGGCCGCCGCGGCCGATCTCGATATTGCGGAGCGCTTGCGCGCAGAAGTCCATGGCCCAGCGCATCTGGATGCGGTCGGGGTCGATGTCGAGACGCGTGAGCCGGCTTTGCGCGAGGCGGGCGTCGTCGTAGTTGCGCTCGTGCTGCATGCGGGCGGTGAGCGCGACCATCGCGAGGTTGTTGGCGTTGGTGATGGCGTCGATGTCGCCGGTGAGTCCCAGCGAAAGCGGCGCGAGCGGCACGACTTGCGCCAATCCGCCGCCGGCCGCCGACCCTTTGATGTTGAAGGTGGGGCCGCCGCTGGGCTGCCGCACGGTGCCCAGGGCACGCTTGCCGATTCTGCCGAGCCCTTGCACGAGCCCGAGGGTCGTCGTGGTTTTGCCTTCGCCCAGCGGCGTCGGCGTGATCGCGGTGACGTCGATGTATTTTGCGCGGTGTGTGCTGGCGCAGAGGCGTCGTTGCACGGCGGACGCGTCGATCTTTGCCAGCAGTTTCCCGTACGGGATGATTTCGCTGGGCAGCAGCCCGAGTTCCGCGGCGATGTCGGCGGCAGGGCGAAGGTGGGGCTCTGCCGCCTCGGCGATTTCCCAGTCGGCTAGTTTGGTCGGGTCAGGTTGGGGCGTCATTCGATAACCTTTCAAAAAATCGTGAATCAGCGCCAGGCGGCGGGAATGGGGGGGCGTTTCGGGGGCGCGCCGGGTTTGGCGGGATCTTCGGCCCGGGTGAACTCCCAGACGTCGCGGAAAAGTTTCGGGTTGTCCCTGTTTGCCTCGATGGCCGCCGAGAGCGCGGCTGCTGAGGACACGTCGCGGTCGACAACGTCGGCGTTGAGCAGCCGGCCCTTCAGCGTGCCGTCGGCAAGGGCGTAGGACGCGTATTGGAAGATGCGCCCGTCCTCTGGGATGGCTCCTTGGGCGGTGCCGAACCACGCCAGTTGAATCAGCGTAAGCCCGCCCGTCTTGCAAAGTGCGGCGCGGGCGAACATCGCGTCTTTCGCGCCGGCGGGGAAGGAGACGAGATATTCGTTCGGACCGAGCGGCAAGACGAGGAGGCGCTGCCGCTCGCCCTGCTGTGTCGTCCGCTCCCATGAGCCGACGAGCGTCTTGTCGATCGGCAGTTCCGGGGTGTCCGTGAGCGAAACCGTATAATCACATCCGGCGAGGGCGACCGTACAGGCCACCGCGATCAACGCGTTTGTTTTCATAAGGCTACTCCTTTTTAGACAGTATAGCTCCAGGGCGGCCGTTAAGCCACTGGATTTTGTCTTCCTCGTCGTGCCGGATGACCTCAACATAGTATTTCTTGCCGCGCACAAAAAGGCCATGGACAGAGTCAGGGCCTTCGGTGTCTGCGACCGCCTGGACGATGTCGATCATCGGGCGCGTGATGGTGAGTCCGGGAAGGAAGACCGGGATGCCGGGCGGATAGGGCACGAGCAGCTGGCTGCTGATGCGCCCTTCGGTCTGCGAGAGCTCCATCAGTTCTCCGTCGCAGAGGGCGGCGTCGCGCGGCAGGACCGTGGTCTGGCCGTTGACGGCTTCGGCGACGCTGCTGTCGAACGCGTTGCACTCGGGGCGTCCGATCGCGTTTTTCATCTGCATGATGGCGCGGTAAAGGTACTCGAAGTGATCTTCCACCGTGCCCATCGTGACAAGGAACAAAATGGTGACGGGCGTGGATTTCTCCCACTGGATTTTGGAGACGCGGAGGAGGTCCTTGAAGCGCCGGCACGCGTCGGGCGTTCTGAAAGAGAGCATGATCTTAAGCGGGTCGTGGAGGTACCCGGCGCGCGCATAGGCCTTTGCCGCGGCGTCGCCGACCACTTCGCGCAGCCCCACGAAACAGGCGTCTTCAGGCTGGCCGCAATCGCGGGCGACGCGCTGTTTGAAGGCTTTGACCCAGCGCAGTCGCTCCTCGATCAGCTTGAGCCCCTCCAGCCGCATTTGCACTCCCGCGCAGTCGAGTGTGGCCATCATCGGGTAATGGGGCGAAGTCGAGTGCCAGTAGCGCAGCACCTCGTGCAGGTCGTGGCTGAATTTTTCATAAGAGCCGTGGCCGTTGATCGCGAATCGGGTGAGCAGCCATTTCCATTCGGAGGACTCGCTTTCGAAAAGCTGCTTGAAGCGCATCGAGACGTGGATCATCGAGGCTTGGCTGAATGCGGCCAGCGTCTTGTGGGTGGATTGGACCGCGAAGTGCGCGCTGGTGGTCTCGTGAATGGCGTTGTAGCGCACGCGTTTGCCGTTGGCGGCAATCGCCGTGTAGTACGGGTGGAAACTCAAATAAGGTGCCCAGGCCTCATCGGCATAAAACAGCATGCCGTGCCGCTCGCAGAGGCGGGCGATTTCCCAGACGGGATATAGGATTCCTTCGTAGGTGCAGGTCGTGAGCACCAGCATGCGGGGTTTGGCGTGTTCGGGGTAATCGTCTGAGATCGCGCGGATCAGGTCGCTCATCGCGATCGGTCCCCAGACGCCGAGACGGGCGTTGAAGTGGGCGGGCAGGTAATTGGGGATGGCGCCGGCCATGACCACGGCGTGGTGGACCGACTTGTGGCAGTTTCGGTCGAGCAGAACGGTTTCGCCCGGGCGGAGCAGGGTCATCAGCATGGCCTTGTTCGACGTCGTGGACCCGTTGGTGATGTAACAGCTTTGCGCGGAGCCGAAAATCTCCGAAGTCAGGCGCTGGGCGTCGGCCAGCGGCGTGCGCGACTCGGGCTTGGACAGGTCGCCCAAGCTGTGGACAGAGACGCTGAGGTCCGCACGGAAGGTCATGGCGCCATATTCGTGGCGGAACCCTTGCAGAAAGAGCGAACGGCTGAAGGCGTGGCCCGCGTTGTGGCCCGGCGTGTGCCAGGATGTGCCGGCTTCATCCATGACGTAGTGGCGCAAGGCGTGCCAGAAACGCGGCTCCCAGAGCGCACGGAAAAGATGTTGGACGCGCGGAAGGTGTGCGTTGATTCCGGTGAAGACTTCGCGGGGTTTGAGGACCCAGCGGCGCGAAGGCACGCGGACGCGCTCGGCGCCAGGAGTGGTCAGGACAATTTTGGGGATCGCGGGGAAGAACGTGTAAAGCCACTGGGTGAGCGGTACGCCGTCGAGTTGAAGATCGTGCAGCGGTGTCCGGCGGATCCCGTCGCCCGGGGTTCCGAACGCGTCATCGAGAAGAAACAGGATGCAGTTCTTTCCGTCGTCGGTCAGCATTCCCTCGACGCTCTCATCCGAAAAGAGCGAGTTTTTCAGCTCTTGGGCGTCGGCGACCGGCACGACCCGCAGGGGGGGCCAGTCGATCGGGTCTTCGGAGGGAAAGGTTTCGTTGCAGAATTCGCGGAAGGTGTCGGAAAGTCCGTGCGTCAGGTCCAGCAAGTTGTCATGGCTCGGGGGGATGTCTTGAAGATAGAAGACGGTCAGTTCATTCATATAGGTGTAAAAAAGGGATCCTGCGTGTCAGGCGCAAGCATCCGCCAATTTCGTATTCCGTAAGGTTCTTTCTGTTAGAAAAACCCCTTC
This sequence comes from Kiritimatiellia bacterium, assembly GCA_035353175.1. Classification (GTDB taxonomy): domain Bacteria; phylum Verrucomicrobiota; class Kiritimatiellia; order RFP12; family UBA1067; genus DAOPZC01. The sequence continues at coordinate 43,444 of DAOPZC010000012.1, forward strand.
TCCCTGGGTCCGGGAAGACGACTCTTTCCGGAGCAGACGGGGCCCTTTCTGGAGGACTCCGTCTCGGACTTGCGAAAAAGGCAGCCCATGGGCATCCTCCGTTGAACCCACCAAGCCGGGAGGATGAGACGACACCATGACCAAACGGTGAAAGATTAAGGCAAAAAAGGGGTGCCTGACAACGCCAAATTTGTGTTTGGAGAAAAAAAGAGCGCGCGGCCGCTTTTGTGGCGATGGCGGGCGCGCAGACCGTGTAACCTGTCGGCAAGCGGCTCGTCAACTATACCGAAGAAATTATGACGATTGTGATTGATGTTTTGTGTCTATTCGCATAAATTCTGTTCATATTATTTTCGATATGAGGTGAAAGATGGCACGGCGAAAAGAGGACGATGAAACGAAACGAGGGTCGGCGATCCGTAGTCGGATACTGCTGGTGGATGATCATCCCTTGGTCCGCGAGGGTCTCGCCACGCTGATCCGCGCGACGCCTGACCTCGCGGTGGCGGGGGAGGCCAGCAGCGCGGAAGAGGCATGCCAGAAGCTGTCCGAGGACCAGCCTGACTTGGTGATGATCGACCTGTCTTTGCCCGGAATGGGAGGGATCGACCTGATCAAACTTGTGCGGGAGCGATATCCGCGTGTCAGGGTGCTCGTGCTTTCAATGCATGAAGAGAATATATACGCAGAACGTGTCCTTCGCGCTGGGGCTCATGGATATATTATGAAACAGGCGCCCGGTTCTAAAATTATCGAGGCCGTGCGGATCGTGCTGCGCGGCGAGGTGTATGTCAGCCCCGCCATTGCCGCCCGGTTGTTGCAGTTGATCGTTGACGGGGACAACGGGGCTTGCCGGCGCTCCAGCATCGAAGGGCTGAGCAACCGCGAACTGCAGGTGTTCACCAGTATCGGCATGTGCATGGCGACGCAAGAAATTGCTGACCAGCTACACTTGAGCGTCAAGACGATCCAGACGTATCGCGAGCACATCAAGCGCAAGCTCGCGTTGCGTAACTCTACGGACCTAATCCATTACGCTGCGCAATGGTTCCAATCCCAGGGCGAGTAAGCGGCGGGATGAAGGCCTGATAAAAGTTGCGCTGCGCTACAGCAGGTGTTGCTCGACGATGGCCGCAGCGTCCGCCACATAGGTGGCGCAGGGCCTTTTTTCATAATATGTTATTGTGCGCTCGGAAGGCGTCGGATCGCTTTCCGTTTTTTCGAGTCCGAGCAGGTTCTTGCAGACGATGTTCCCGTGACGCCGCCTGAACTCGGCTGCCATCGCCTGCACAGCTTCGTAGGTTTTTTTCTTAGCTGTGGCGTCGGGCGTGCCGCTGCCGAACTTCAGGCCTGCGAGTACGGCCATGCCAGAGACCGCTCCGCACACCTCGCGCAGACGCCCCACGCCGGCGCCTAGTCCGCAACTGATTTTCATGGCGGTTTTTTCGTCGAGTCCAAAAAGGTCGCAGTAGGCGACCACGACGGATTGGGAGCAGTTGCAGCCAGCCTTGAACAGGGCGACCGCTTTCTCTGTTCTTTCGGACATGGATCAGTCCAGCGGCATGGGGTTGCAGAGGTTCTCCGCGTTGTCGGCGACGCGACCGCAGTTGAAACAGATGAACTTGGGCTCTTTGGTCAGCGTCTTAATCTCTTCAAATCGCGCTGCGCTGGCCAACAGGCAAATGTGGCCTTTGTGATTTCCGGTGCATGCATGTTCGCTCATGACGCTCCTTTTTGAATTTCAACTGAGGCCACTTTACCACAGGTGTCCGAATACTGACAAGCCGCCTTCGGATCAGGTTCCGGAGGGTCGAGGAGGCGCGGTAGTTTGTTCCAGAGTGCCCAAGGGGGCCGATTGTCGCAACACCTCAGCCCCCGGGCCTGGTTTGGCGAAACAGTCGCCATGCGGCAGGTGGCGTGGCTGCGGGCGATACGCTATACTGACGTCATGCAATCAGTCGCGTCGTGGTTGGAAAAGTGCGAGCGGTTCGTGGTGCGGAATCGGTTCGTGTTTGTGAGCATGCTGTGCGTTTTTGCTGCGCTGTCAACGTTGGAACTGCTTTCCGGACGTTCGCCGCTCGGCCCGGATGGGTGTTTCGGCTGGTGGGACGGCGACATCTGGTCGTGTGAGAACTCCCAACGCGTCGCGGACGCCTATTCGTTTTCGCACATCATCCACGGCATGCTTTTCTACGGCTTCCTCTGGCTGATGGCGCGGGGGGCGCCGTTGAAACGCCGCTTCCTCTTCGCCCTTCTGGTCGAGGCCGCATGGGAATTGCTGGAGAATTCGCCGCTCATCATCAATCGCTACCGTTCGGCGACCATCGCGCAAGGCTATGTGGGCGACAGCGTTTTGAACTCGGTATGCGACGTCGGCATGATGGCCATCGGCTTTGGCCTCGCGCGGATTTCGCGTCTGTGGCTCGTTGTGGTGCTGATCGTTGCGATGGAGCTTGGCTGTCTCGTGTGGGTGCGGGACAATCTGACGCTCAACGTCCTCATGTTGGTCCATCCCGTGCAGTCGATCAAGGCCTGGCAGTCGGAAGGGCACTGTGACGGATGCCCGAGGCCGGTTGGGATGCGGACACGCTTGGGCGATGGTTAAAGCGCTTGGTTTGTCGATTCCCTCGATGCTAATTGCTTGAACCGCACGAGCGGCGGACGACGAGCGGGGCGTGGAGCAGGATCTCGCGCGGCGGCGTGTTGGGCTCGCGGATGCGCTGGAGCAGGGTCTGGACGGCGACCGCGCCGAGCTGCTCGCAGGGTTGGTGCGTCGCGGTGAGCGGCGGGTTGAGCAGCTTGGCGTACTGGACGTCGTCGAAGCTGGCGAGCCGGACATCGTCCGGGACGTGGAGACCGATCGTGCCAAGGGTCACCATCAGCCGCGCCGCCGTGGCGTCGTTGGCGCAGATGAACGCGTCGGGCCGCAGTTTGGCCGCTTTGCCGAGGATGCGTCGCACAAAAGCCGCATCGTCGGGATCGCCGCTGGCGATCTGGTCCGGGTTCCAGTGGATGCCGGCCTTCAGGAGGGCGTCGTGAACGCCCGCGATGCGCTGCAGCACGGTCGGGGCGGAACCGGGGCGCGAGACGAAGGTGATGCGGCGCGCGCCTTGCCGGATCAGGTGCTCGGCGACGCGGTAGCCGGCGCTGAGGTTGTCGATGCCCACGAGGTCATAGCCGCTGCGCTCGGGAAAGCAGACGATGTCGCGGTCGATCAGCACGGTCGGGATACGGTTGTCCGAGAGCGTCCGGAGAATCTCCTGGTTGATCGCCTCGTGGCCCGGGATCAGCTCGAGCGGTTCGAGGAAAACGCCTGCCACGCTCTGCCGGATGTACTGACGGCAAAGCTCCAGCGCCTGGTGCGCACGGGTCTCCAGATCGTTCGCCGAGGAGTCGCCCCACAAGAGCGTGTAGCCCGCCTGCTGGCTGCGGAGTGCGATCTCCGCGCAGATGGGTGAGAAGATTTCGGCGCTGCCGTAGCTGGGAATGATCATGCCGAAATAACCGCTGCCCGGACGCGCCGAAGGGCTCAGGTAGGTGCCGGAACCGGGGCGCCGGTCGAGGAATCCGGCGGACTTCAGGTCGCGCAGCGCGCGCGAAACCGTGGGCCGCGAAATATTGAACCGTCGCACGAGTTGCGCCTCGCTCGGCAACCGGCGGCGCGCGTCGTACTTGCCCGCGAGAATCTCCTCTTTCAGCGCCTCGAACACCTGCTGGTGCTTGGGCAGGGCGCCTCCGTTGTCGCTGGGGTCGGTCGGTGTCATGTGAAACTCCTTTTACGGCGGTGGCCCGCTCGTCCCGGCCATCGCGGGGCATCAATGTCCCGGCTAAGTTGATAATACAGCTTTATTACAAATTGATATTTTTACCGTAGCACTTTTATCTGCAAGGTGTCAATATTCCAACACTGAATCTTGTTGGGTGCCTAACGCGAATGGGGAATGTCATGAAACCAAGCAGAGTGATACACCGGGTGAAAGTGTCGGTGCTGTTGACGCTGATCGCGGTCTGCGTGCGTGGGGAAACTTACACGTGGGATGCCGACGCGGCGATGGCGGGAGCGCAGGACGGCGCGGGCGCATGGGGCGTTTCGGGCACGACCTGGTGGGACGGTGTGACGAACAAGGTTTGGCAGGACGGGAACGATGCGCTGATCGGCAGCGGCGGCGGGGCGGCGGGAACCGTGACGATCATGGACAGGGACGTCAAGCCTGCCAGCTTGACCTTCAACGCGGCCGCGTCCGGGGCTTACTCGGTCGACGCGTCCGGGCCTTACCGGATCGACCTCAACGGTGCGTCTCGCAGGGTCACGGTGAACGCCGATTCGGCGACACTCGCATGCGGCGTCACCAACGGCGCGTTAGCCAAGTTCGGTTCAGGGACCTTGGCGCTGACGGGGCCGTGCACGCTCAACGGCCTGCAGGTCAACGGCGGCAACCTCGCCGTTTTCTCCAACCTGACCGTGGCCGCGTCGGGGGGCGTGGTCTATCTGGGCAATGCCAGCACGGCGTATTCGGGCACGCTGACGATCAACACGGGCGCAACCGTGACGATCACCGGAACCATCAGCGACTCGGTGGTGCTCGGCCGCGACGGCGGCAGCGGCGCGGTGGTACAGAACGGCGGGGTGTTCCGCGTGGGAATGACGGGCTCGAGCTTCAACGTCGGCGCGTCGGGCAACAGCAAGACCTTCGCGCGCTACGCGCTGAGCGGCGGGACCTTGGATTTGGTCAACCATCCGCTGAACGTGGCGTTATACGGCGGAAGCGCATTTACGGGCATGGTCGAGCAGTCGGGCGGTGTGATCACCAATGCCGCTGGACTGAGCCTCGGTAACGGCATTGCGTTTGGCGGCTACACGTTGACCGGCGGATCGATCTTTCTGGGATCGGGCGGCATCGCCGGTGCGACGGGAAGACACGAAGTCGTTCTGGGGGGCGGGACGGTCGGTGCCAGCACGTCGTGGTCGTCTTCCGCAAACATGGAACTGACCTGTCAGAACGGCGCGACGGTTTTCGATACGGCCACGAACACCGTCACGCTGAATGGCCTGCTCTCGGGCGCCGGCGGCTTTGTCAAACGCGGCGCCGGCGGCACCTTGGGACTGACCAACGCGAACAGCTTCGGCGGGGGCACGCTGGTGTCCGCGGGAACGCTAGCGATATATCATGGGCTGGCCTTGGGGGCGGGGCCCGTGACGGTGACCGGCGGAGGGACCAACAAGCTGTTCCTGAACGGCGGCATCGCGCTCACGAATGCGCTCACACTCGGCAGCGAGAAGCCCGCTTACAGCGACGTGCTGAGGAGCGTCAGCAGCGTGAATATCATCGGAGGACCTTTGACCGTGTATGAGTCTAGCATTCGCTCGGAGGGCGGCAGCACCCTGCGCATCACGAACGGGATTGCCGGCACTTCCTATGTGTCGTTCAACGCGGGCGGGACCATCCGGGTGGAGGGGCGGCCGATCTGCCTGACCAACCAGGCCGTCTACTTCGGCGGCGGCAGCGCGGGGATTTTCCAGCTCAACGTGGGCGGCAATGTGTTCAGCACGGCATCCCTGTGGGGCGGCATGACGCTCGCGCTCGGGCTCGCTGACGCGCTGCCGACCAACGTGAACCTCTTCGCCAACAATTCGGCGGGCGGCAAGCTGAACCTCAACGGCTTCGATCAGACCATTGGCAAGCTCAGCCAGAATTCGACGTATCCGCTGACGGTGACGAACAGCGGAGCCTTGGCAACGTTCACGGTCAACCAGAGCGACGGCACCGTGTTCGCGGGACGGTTGACCGGCAACCTGAGGCTGGTCAAGAAGGGGGCGGGGACGCTGACCCTCACCAATGCCAACACCTTCACGGGAGGCGCGGTCGTGAGCAACGGCACGCTGCGGCTGGCCATGGCGAACGCGCTTCCCTCCGCGGGTGCAGTCGGGGTGTCGGGCGGCATCTACGACCTCGGTGGCTTTGCGGTGACGAATGGCGCGGTGACGGTGCGCGGCGGCGAGGTGGTCAACGGGACACTATACGGAAATCCGGTCGAGCTGGCCGGCACCGGCACGGTCCGCGTCGCGCTCGGGGGGAGCGGAGGACTGATCAAGAGCGGAGACGGCACGTCCGAGATCGTCGAGGCGCTGTCGTATTCGGGCACGACAACGGTCGAGGGAGGAACGCTCCGGCTGCAGCCGCTGCCGAACGGCACGGTGGCCTATTACGGTTTTGATGATTCGTCCGATCTGGGGCGCGACAGCAGCGCGATGAGCAACACGCTGAAGACGCTGACGGGCGCTCCGCAGCATGCGGCAAACGGCCGGTTCGGCGGCGCGCTCTATCTGAACGGTGCTTCGACGCTCGGGACGCTGTCAGGCCAGTTCCCGACGGGCGTGCCGACCGGCGCGGCACCCTACACGGTGGCGGCTTATATCAAGGCCGATGCCGGGTGCAGTTTTCAGGGCGGTTGGATCGGATACGGTTTCACGGATACCGGCCGCTGCAACAACTTCCGCCTGGACGGCAACACCAACTACGTCGGCGTCTGGAACTACTGGTGGGCGAACGACATGGGCGCAACCATGCCAAGCGGCAGTTTCACGGACGGGTGGCACTCGGTCGTCGGCACGTGGGACGGCGCGACGGAACGGCTCTATATCGACGGCGTGCAGCGCAATTCGCGCACGACGACAGGCCTGAATGTGGGGCCCAATCAGTTTGTGATCGGCCGGACGATCGGCGATGCCCACTTCAAAGGATGGGTGGACGAGGTGCTGATCGCCAACCGGGCGCTGTCGGCTGCGGAGATCACCTCGCTTCATTCGACGGGCGCGTATCATTCCGTATGGATCCCCTCAGGGACTTCTCTGGATGTCGCGGCCGGCGCGGTCATGGACCTGAATCAGAGCGCGCAATGTGTGGCCCGTCTTTCGGGCGAAGGATGCGTGACCGGCGGCTTGCTGACGGTCACGGGCTGTCTTTCTCCGGGCGACGCGGAGGGGGAGACCGGCACGCTGTCGGTCGCCGGCGGCCTGACGCTGGCCTCAGGCGTCACCAATGTGTTCGACTGCGCGGAAACGACGGCCGATGCCGTCCGTGTGTCGGGCCCGCTGACGCTCGCGGGGCCTGCCACGCTGCGCGTCGTCCTGCCGCAGACGCTCCCGAAGCCATACCGGGCCGACGTGTTCACGTTTGGCGCGCTGGTCGGCAACGAGGCGCTTTCTTTGTGGACCGTCGAAGGCTGCCCGAAGGGGTACTGCGCGCGGTTGACGGCTGGGCCGACGGCGATTACGCTTTCCATCGTCCGAGTGGGTACGCTGGTAACCGTCAAGTGAGATCAGGAGTTCCATGAGCAAAAAGACAGGCGAATTGAACAAGACGGTGGTCCTCTGTGCGGCCGTTGCGGCATTGGGCGGATTCCTGTTCGGCTTCGACACGATCGTCATCAATGGCGCGGAACAGACGATCCAGAAGCTGTGGAGACTGAGCGCGGGCATGCACGGTTTCGTGATCAGTGCGGCGCTCTGGGGGACGGTCCTGGGCTCGCTGGTCGGCGGATTTTTCGCGGAACGGTACGGCCGGCGCAATACGCTCTTCTCGGTGGGCATTCTGTATTTCGTGTCGGCGGTGTGGTCCGGGGTCGCCTCGGGACCCTATGCGCTCATGGCCGCGCGGTTCATCGGCGGGTTGGGGGTGGGCGTTTCGACCATCGCCGCGCCGATGTACATCTCCGAGATCTCGCCCGCGAAGTCGCGCGGCAAGCTGACCGCCCTGTTCCAGTTCAACATCGTGTTCGGCGTGAGCGTGGCGGTGTTCTCGAACCAGCTGCTGGCGAAGGTGGGTGAGAACGCCTGGCGTTGGATGCTGGGCGTGGAGGCTTTTCCCGCCCTGCTTTTCACGGTGCTCTGCCTGTGGCTGATCGAGAGTCCTCGCTGGCTGATTGTGCGGAAGGGGAACTCTGCGGCCGGGCTGGGGGTGTTTCGGGCACTCAACCCTGCGATGCCGGAGGCCGACGTGCGCCTGCTGGCGGACGAGGTGGAGCGCAGCCGTTGGGATGACGGACAGAAAGTGACACCGTTCTTTACGCGCCACCTGTGGAAGCCGATCATGCTGGCCTTCCTGGTGGCGTTCTTCAATCAACTCTCGGGCATCAACGCCATTTGGTACTTCGCCAAGCGTGTGTTCATGATGTCCGGGCTGAGCGACGCCGCGGCCCTCGAACAGGTCTCGTGGCTGGGCGTCGTCAATTTCTGGGCGACCTTCGCTGGCCTGTGGCTGATCGACCGCATCGGGCGCAAGAGCCTGCTGCTGCTCGGCGGGGTCGGCTACATCGTGTCGCTGGCCGTCTGCTCGTGGAGCTTCTATTCGGGGAAAGCCGACCTTGCACCGACCTGCATTTTCGCCTTCATGGTCGCGCATGCGGTGGGGCAGGGAACCGTGATCTGGGTGTTTATCAGCGAGATCTTCCCCAACCTGCACCGTGCGGCCGGACAGGCGCTGGGGAGCTTCACGCACTGGTTTTTCGCGGCGCTGCTGACACTCGTCTTCCCGATGATGGCGGAGTCGCTGCAGCCCGGGACCATTTTCGCCTTCTTCTGCTTCATGATGGTCCTGCATCTGCTTTGGGTGATCCTCCTTGTTCCCGAGACGAAAGGCAAACCGCTTGAGGAGATCCGGCTGTGATTGGCGCATAGGTGACGGCTCGTGGACGGTCCGCCACAGTTTGTCCATGAAGTGATCGGTTGTTCGGGGTGGAGGGCGAGGCTTTGCCGAGCCGCCGCTCGCAATCAGCCCTATCGAGAAACGGAGAATTTGATGATTTCGACAGATTGGCAGACCGTACGGGCCCGTGTCGTAGAGGGACACCGCGTGGCCTCCGGCAACAACGGCAACCCGCGGTTCCCGGGCGGCACGCTGCAGATGCAGGCGCCCTTTTTCCAGGCACTGGGCCTCGATTTGACCGCGTTCTATCGCGGCACAATCAACGTGAGTATCGCGCCGCTGAAATACCGGGTCGGAAAGGCCCGGCATACCTTCCGCGCGGTCAAGTGGCACCCTACGGCACCGGCCGAAGATTTTTCATTTTTTGATGTGCTCCTGTTACGCGGCGGCGCGGAGCCGGTCGCCGGACTGATCTATTATCCGCATCCGGAAACCAAGCCGGAGCATTTCCAGTGTGACGACGTGCTGGAACTGCTGCTGCCGTTCGTCGGGGGAATCGGATATGGGGCGTCTCTGACGCTTGCGATCCCGGCTGAACAAATGGTCGTGTGTGCCGCAGAAGCGTAAATGGTTTGAAAATCAGGGGGAGATATAAGATGAAGCGAGTCGAACAGGTGAGTTGGGGGATGCGTTTGGCGGTTGTCTGTGCGGCGCTGACCGCCTCGAACGGCGAAGCCGCTCAGGCGGCGTTGGACGCCAAGCGGCCTTCTGCGCCGGTGGGCGTGGCGTGCGAAGCAGCCGGCTTCACGCTGAAGCTGACGGCGGACTTGTCGAGCATCAAAGCGCGCGAGACGCTGCTGGAGATTCCGGGGGCGGTCGAGGTCTGGGTGCGGCAGGATAGCGGCAGCGGCGGCGGCCAGAACTATGGGGCTTTTCGCGCCGCAGACGGCTCCTGCCCGGTCATGGAAGCGAAGGTCTTCGTACACTCGCAGGAGCACCCCGAATGGAAGGAGATGACGATCGGCGTGCCGCTGGCTCAGCTGGCTTACACGGGGAGACCGCAGGCGATCGAATTGCGGTTCGCGGGCGCGCGCTGGCAGATGCGGGTCGGCGGGCTCTATGACGAGGATTTTCCGTTCGGCCGCGTCCGGTGGGAGACGAACGCGGTATGGGCGCTGAAGTCGCCGCGCGCGTCCTCGGCCGCGCTGTGGACGCCGCCGCTGGCCGATGACCCGTGCCCGGCTGCCCGGCCGGTCAAGCAGGTCCAGTACTTCACGCCAGAGGGCCACAACGCGTGGGTCGGCGATGTCGCGACCGGATTCCACAACGGCCGCTACCACGTCTTCTACCTGATTGACCGGCGGCACCATTGCAGCAAGTTCGGCAAGGGCGGCCACTATTTCGCGCACCTCTCAAGCCAGGATCTCAAACAGTGGTTCGAGCACCCGCCGGCCGCGGATCTCGACGAGCAATGGGAGACCATCGGCACGGGCACGCCGTTCGTTTATGGCGACAAGCTGTGCCTGGCCTACGGTCTTCACACGACGCGTCTGTATCCTTATGAAAAGACGACGCTGCCCGAAATGCAGGCGTTTTTTCAGAAAACGGGTCGCTTCGGCGTGTTCACGCGCGAAAACTCGTCGGCCGTTCCCGCAGGTATGACGTACGCGGTGAGCGACGACGGCGTCGTTTTCAAAAAGTCCCATGCGATGGTCCACCCGAGCGAGAATCCGACCGTCTACGGACAGCCGGACGGCACGCTGATCCTGTACGGCGGCTATGGCGCCGACGGCCTCTGGCAGGCGAAGTCGTTGCCGGGCGAGTGGAGTTGCATCGACAAGCTGTTTCCGCCGAAGAGCATGATTGAACCCACGACCGAGTGCCAGTGTGCGTTCGAGTGGAACGGCCGCCACTACCTGATGGGCGGCTTCAGCGGCCTGTGGTGCAGTCCCTCCGGCAAGGGCGGCACATACGTTGACTTGGCGGGCGAGGGCCGTGACGTGTACGATGGGTTGGGCGTGCCCATGGTGGCGGCATTTACCGGCAACCGCCGCATTCTCGCCGGCTGGTTGGGCGGTCAGGGCTGGGGTGGCCACCTGGTGCTGCGCGAGCTGATCCAGTATGCGGACGGGACATTGGGCATGCGGTGGCCTGAGGAGGTCGTGCCGCCGTGCGGCGCGGTGCGGAAGGTGGCCGAGTGCGCCGAGTCCGGCGCGGCGTTCGCACTGCCGGAGTCCGGGCGCACGCTCGTCTCGTTCACTGTCGAGCCTGCGGCGGGGACGAACGGCCTGATCAGCGTGCGCCTGCAGGATGCCAACGGTAAGGTCGGATGTGAGCTGCAACTCGACGTGCGGCGCGGCCGTGCGCAGTGGAACGAGGCGACGGCAGGCCGCTTCGCTACGGCGCTGCCGAGCGGCCGTGAGATTCTCGTGGCCAAGCATGCGGGCGAGACGTGGGCGGCGAAGGGCTGTCGGCATCCCGACTTCCACAGCCACGGGCGCAACTTCTGCATCGAGAATGTGCGGGGGATGGAGCAGCCGTTTACCGTGCGGATGATCGCGTACCGCGACCCCAAGATGAACGGCTCAGTGGTCGACGCCGAGGTCGCGGGCCAACGCACGCTGGTCAGTTGCCGTCCGGGACTGTGGGCCAGGCGTGTGAGCTTAGATGCAGGCGATCCGGCGATTCGCATGCGCGACGTGAAGGTGAGTGAACTGTGCGATTGACGAGTGAGGTGAAGTTGATGAGACAACGACTGCTGACGGTGTTCGGTGCGCTTTGTGCGGGCCTGTGCGTGGCAGGAAACGGGACGCAAGCCTCGGCTTTCCAGCCGAAAGGGCACAACGCGTGGGATTTCTGGTTCGCGAAAGCGGGCGACACGTACCACGCCTTCTATCTCGAATACCCGGACACGGCGGCGATGCCCGACCAGTCGCGCCGCCACGGCGGACAGTGGGTGGGGCATGCGTCTTCAAAAGACCTCGTTCATTGGACGGAGCATGCAAACGCGCTGAAAGAAGCTCCGGCGCGCGGCATCGCCACCGGCAGCTGTGTGCGCGATGGCGACCGCTGGGCCATGCTGCTCACCTATCAGGGCTTCACGCTGGCCGAGAGCGACGACCTTGAGCACTGGCGCTGGAAAGGGAAAGCCCAGTTTCCTGCGGAGCTGAGCGCCGAGTGGAAGGGCGAACGGCTCGCGTTCCGTATGCTGGCTGACCCCTTCGTCTATCCCGAAAAGATCGACGGCTGGTGGTATGCGGCGATCAACTCGCAGATCGTCGGCGCGCCTAAAGAAACGTCCGGCGCGCAGGTGCTCATGCGCTCGCGCGATCTTCTCCAGTGGGAGACACATCGAGTCATCTGTTACCCCCAGTGCTTCGAGCGGATCGAGACCGCGCAATTCTGGGAAAAGAACGGCAAGTGGTATTTGCACTTCGGCGGCGCGGGCGGCAAAGGCGGCTCACACGTCTATGTCGCGGACCGCTTCGACGGGCCTTACGAGGAGCGGCCGTGGTCGCGGATGGAACTGCCCTGCGTCGGCTCCTTCTACTTGGGGAAACGCGTGGTTGCGTCCGACGGGACAGATGTCTTCCTGGCGGGACAGGGATACGCCGGGCTCTCGCTGCCGATCAGGATGGCCTATTTGCCGGATGGCACGGTTTTGTTCGGGAATCTTAATGGAACTGGGCCTCGCTGATATCCTAAGAAAAAAATGCCTTTGCGCTTTAATTAGAAAATGAGTAAATATCCCTGCCATGACTAAAGCACAGGGGGGCACCATGAGGGAACGAACGGTTTTAACGTGCTTCGCGATCAAACGCGCGGGGATATTAGCCGAATTGATGGTTTTGTCGGTGATTTCGCCGGCAACGCTTCACGCCGCAGACGTGCGGGCGGCGAAGCCAAATATTCTTCATATCCATGCTGACGATCACCGGGCGGACGGCCTGCATGCGCTGGGCAATCCGGTGCTCCGTACCCCCAATCTCGATTCGCTCGTTGATCACGGTGTGACCTTTACGCGTTGCTACACAATGGGATCGATGGTCGGTGCGGTCTGTACGCCGAGCCGTACGATGATGCTCTCCGGACGATCATGGCAACGCATGCCGGGCGCGCCGGCGGCGGCAGCGAATGCGGCCGATCCTGTGACGTTCCTCCCGCGCGTCATGACGGCTGCCGGCTATCAAACCTGGCACATGGGCAAGAAGAGCAACGGTTTCCCGGCGGGCCTGCGAGAGTTTGAGACCAGCGTTATTGACGATGCACAAGGCTCAACGCCGGAGACGGATCGCGCCCACTGCTGCCAGCGACTCGCCGACCGCACGATTGAGTTCCTCAAGTCGCGTGCGGCCAGCCACGAGACCAGACCCTTTTTCATCTACCTTGCGCCACCCGTCCCGCATGACCCTCGCTCCGCCGAACCGCAGTTTCACAAGATTTATGATCCGGCCAAGATCCCGCTCTCGCCCGCCTTCCTGCCACAGCATCCTTTCGACAATGGCGAGATGACCGTGCGCGACGAGAAGCTGGCTCCTTGGCCGCGCACGCCAGAGGACACCCAACGTCAGAATGCCGACTATGATTCGTGCGTCACCGGACTCGATTTTCACGTGGGGCGCATCTTCGCCGAATTGAAAGCGAGCGGGCAGTGGGACAGCACGATCATCATTTTCAGCGGCGACAACGGACTCTCTCTCGGTGAGCATGGCCTTTTTGGGAAACAGAATCTCTATGAGTATGGCGGTATGCATGTCCCACTCGTCATCGCCGGTCCCGGTATTCCAAAGGGCAGGAGTGAGGCGTTTGTTTACCTCATGGATTTGTTTCCGACCTGTGCAGAGTTCGCCGGTGCGGAAACACCCGCAGGCGTCGAGGGAATGAGCTTGGTGCCTCTCTTGCGTGGAAAGAACGCAAAACGCCGCGATGTGCTCTATACGGGGTACCGCGACTGCCAGCGCGCCCTCCGTGATGATCGCTGGAAAATCATCCGATATCCGCTTGTGGATCGGGTTCAGCTTTTTGACCTCAGCGCGGATCCCCATGAGCTGACCAATCTCGCCGATCAGCCTGAGCATGCGGCCAAGGTCGAAGAATTGACGGCTCGGCTGGCGAAGGAAATGGCCCTTTATGCGGATCCTTGCCCGCTGACCGTCGATCATCCAAAACCCGCCGAATGGTTGCCCCCTGCGCGTGAGAAGATGCCGACCAAGGATACGGATAAAAGATGAAAAGCATATTTCACGTCCTTGCCATGTTACCGTTCGTTTCCGTTTCGCTGGTCGCGTTTGGTGCGGCTGATGCTCTGGCGAGACCGCCCAACATCCTTCTCGTCATGCCCGATGACCTGGGGTACGGCGACTATTCGTGTCTCGGCAATCCCGTGATGAAAACGCCGAGAGTGGACTCTTTCGCGAAGCAGAGTGTCCGGTTTACGGATTTCCATGTCAGCCCGACATGCGCGCCCACGCGTTCGGCGTTGATGAGCGGACGTCACGAGTTCAAGAATGGCGTGACTCACACGATCTTCGAACGCGAGCGCATGTCATTGAAAACCATTACGATCGCACAAGTGTTGAAGACGGCGGGTTACACCACAGGCTTTTTTGGAAAATGGCATCTCGGCGATGAGGCGGCTTATCAGCCCGATCAGCGGGGGTTTGACGAGGTCTTTGTCCATGGCGGCGGCGGCATCGGACAGACGTATCCGGGGTCGTGTGGCGATGTGCCTGGGAACATGTATCAGAACCCGACACTGCTGCACAACGGTACCTTTGAAAAGACGAGGGGATATTGTACGGATCTGTTTTTTGGTCAAGCCATCGCTTGGATGGACAGAAAACGGGAAGGCGACGCTCCGTTTTTCGCCTGCATTTCGCTCAATGTCGCGCATGAGCCGCTGCAGTGTCCGGAGGAGAATTACCAACACTATGCAGGCAAAGTTCCTGAAAAGGTCGCCCGCTTTTACGGCATGATCGAAACGGTGGACCAAAACTTCGGACGGCTGCTCGCAAAGCTCAAGGAATGGGATATCGAAAAAAATACGCTCGTCATCTTCATCGGCTCGGACAACGGCGGTTATGCGCCTGCCTGCAAAGTGTTTAATGCGGGCATGCGTGGCAACAAGGGGACCCCCTATCAGGGCGGTACGCGCGCACCGAGCTTTTGGCGATGGCCCGCCGCTTTTCAGGGCGGGCGCGACGAGCCTGCGCTGACGGCGCATATTGACATTTTCCCTACGCTCGCCGCCATTGCCGGAGTGCCGATGAACGGTCCGCTTGCGGCGCAGGTTGAGGGACGAAGCCTTTTGCCGTTGCTTCTGAAAGAGAAAGCCGAATGGGCGGACCGTTTTTTGGTCACGCACGTCGGTCGCTGGGCGCGCGGAAAATGTGCAGAGTCAAAGAATGATAAATGTTCCATTCGCAACAGCCGTTATACGCTGGTGAACAATCAGGAGCTTTACGATCTGAAAACCGATTATGGCGAGACCCGGAATGTCATTGCCGACCACCCGGAAGAGGCCGCCAAATTGCGCACAGCCTATGACCAATGGTGGAATGACGTCCTGCCGTTGCTTGTGAACGAGACCGCTATCGGCCCCAAGGTGAATCCGTTCAAAGAGCGTTACTGGAAACAATTCGGAGGGGGGCCCACACCGGAAGAGCTGGTGCAGATGGATCCTCTTCGCATCGACATCGGCGGAGCGTCGCAACAGGGCGCGGAAATAAATCAGATTCATAAAGCATCGACACCTTGAAAGCAGATGGAGCCTTCCTGTGATTTGGATAAGGACAATGAAAAACGCGATTGGGGGACAACGACCATGAGAGTGTGGTTCGGATGGGTGGCCGCTTGTGGCCTGATGGAAACACTGTGTGTTCGGGGTGATGAAATAGTGCTCGCCGATTTCGAGGGCGCCACCTACGGCGAATGGACGGCCGAGGGGCAGGCGTTCGGTAAAGGGCCCGCTCGCGGCACGCTGCCTCGTCAGGGACGGGTCGAAGGTTTTGAAGGCAAAGGGCTGGTCAATTCCTATCTGGGCGGCGATGGCACAACCGGCACGTTGACCTCGCCGTCGTTTACGGTCGAACGTCCTTACATCCGTTTCCTGATCGGCGGGGGTGGCTGGAAAGACAAGACCTGCATGAACCTGCTGGTGGACGGCCAGATCGTGCGTACGGCGACGGGCCCCAATGTGGTGCCCGGCGGCAGCGAGGCGCTTGAGCCCGCGTCGTGGGACGTCACGGACCTCATCGGCAAGAAGGCTCAGATTCAGATCGTCGATAACGCGACGGGTGGCTGGGGGCATATCAACGTCGACCGGATCGTCGCGTGCGACCGCGTGCCGCCTCCGCCACAGAAGAATGTGACACGCGAACTGGCGGCGGACAAGCGCTGGCTGCTCCTGCCGGTCAAGAGCGGCGGCAAGAAGTGCAAAATGGAGGTCCGCGCGGGTGTTGAGGTGCTGCGTTTCTTCGACATCGAATTGGCCGAGGGCGAGCCCGACTGGTGGGCGCCGCTCGATGTGGGCGCGTGGCGGGGCAAGCCCCTGACGCTATGGGTCGACCGGCTGTCCGCCGATTCGAAGGGACTGGTGAGCGTCAGGACTTCGGACGAGTCCGTGCCGCAAGATGGGCTCTACCGCGAGCCGCTGCGGCCGCAAGTCCACTTCTCGCCGCGGCGCGGCTGGAACAACGACCCGAACGGTCTGGTTTTTTTCAACGGCGAGTATCACCTCTTCTTCCAGCACAACCCGTACGGCGTGAACTGGGGCAATATGCATTGGGGCCACGCGGTCAGCAAGGACCTCGTGCGCTGGACGGAACTCGAGGAGGCGCTCTATCCCGACGCGCTGGGACCGATGTTCAGCGGCAGCGCGGTGGTGGACCTTCAGAACACGAGCGGGTTCGGCAAGGACGGAAAGCCGCCGCTGGTGCTGATCTATACGGCGGCGGGCAACCCTGCCACGCAGTGTCTCGCCTACAGCCTCGACGGCCGCACCTTCACCAAGTACGGCGGCAATCCCGTGGTCAAAAACATCTCGGGCGGCAACCGCGACCCGAAGGTCATTTGGCACGCGCCGACCAAACGCTGGATCATGGCGCTCTACGTCGGCTGGGGCGAGAAGCGCCACACCGTGCAGTTCCTCTCCTCGCCGAATCTGCGCGAGTGGAGCGCACTCTCGACCGTCGAGGGCGACCGCGACGGCGGCCGCTTCCTGTACGAGTGTCCCGACTTTTTCGAGTTGCCGGTCGCCGGAGGGACGGGCAGCCGCTGGGTGCTTTCCGCGGCGGACGGCCAGTACGCGGTCGGCGTGTTTGACGGCAAGACCTTCACGCTCGAGTCTGAACGGTTGAAAGGGCATTGCGGCCGTGCGTATTACGCGGCGCAGACCTTCAGCGACCTGCCCGACGGCCGACGCGTGCTGATCGGCTGGCTGCAGGCGCCCTCGCCGGGCATGCCCTTCAACCAGGGCATGACGCTGCCGCAGGAGTTGGGTTTGACCGCGACGCCGGAAGGCGTGCGCCTCACGCACCGGCCAGTCAAGGAGCTGGACACTTTGCGAGAGCGGACGCAGCGGTTCGGGCCTGTTGATGTGGCCGCGGGCGGGCCTGATCCGCTGTCGGGCTTCGAGGCGGAACTTGTGGAACTGCGGGTGTTGTGCGAGGTCTCGGCGGACGCGGTTGTGGCGTTTGACCTGCGCGGTGTGCCGCTGCGCTACGATGCGGCCACACAAGAGCTGACGATTGCGAGGCACAAGGCGGCGTGGCCTGCTAAGGACGGCAAGCTGGGACTGGTTGTTTACGTGGACCGTACCTGCGTCGAGGTTTTTTCGCAGGACGGACTGCACTATGCGCCCGTGGCCGTGATCCCTGAGGAGGCCGTGAAGCGTGTCTCGGTGACGGTCGAAAAAGGGGCGGTCAAGGCTTTGCGTGGCGAAGCCTACGAGTTGAGATCGGTTTGGAAGTAGACGCGTTTTTGACTGGGGGGACGCACGCCAGCGCGAGTCGCATCCGAGTTGCGCCGGGGATGGCCTCCGTGGTACCCGGCGGTTCACGAAGGCGTTCGCCCGTGTTCCAGGCATGAACGCCTCGATGGCGGACGCGTGTGATTTCTGATAAGTTGGGACTCAGCAAAGGGAATGCACGATGTTGGATTTGGTAGCGTTCGGCGAAATCCTGTGGGACGTGATCGACGGCGAGACGCACATCGGCGGGGCGCCATTCAATTTGGCGGCGCACGCGGTGCGGTGCGGTCTGCGCGCGGCCGTGGTCTCGTGTGTCGGCGACGACAACTTGGGACGAGCCGCCTTGGCCGAGATGAGCCGTTTAGGCGTGGACCGGCGCTGGACGGCTGTGGATCTGCTTCATCCAACCGGCACCGTCTCCGTGAAACTTGATGGCGGCCAGCCGACCTATACGATCCACGAAGGCGTGGCATGGGATTTCATTCAGACGTCCGAAGAGGCGCTTCAGACACTGGCGAAAGAACGGCCCCGCGCTTTTTGTTTTGGCACGTTGGCGCAACGGAGTGACGTATCGCGGAACACGCTTTTTCGGTTGCTGGATCAGTTTGCGTTTACGGAAGTCTTTTACGATGTGAACCTACGGCAAAAATTTTGGTCCGGGGCTGCTGTCGCTGCGGGATTGGAGCGCGCGACTCTGGTCAAGGTGAACGACGACGAGGCGCGGGTATTGGGAGGCTTGCTGTTCAGCGGAGCCTGCACACCGGAGGCGTTCGCGCGGGCGGTGGTGGACCGGTACCCGGTGCGGGCGGTCATCGTGACGCTGGGGGCTGACGGCTGCCTCGTGTGCGAGCGCGACAAAGAGACGGCGGAGCGCTGTTCGGGCATCAGGGTCAAAGTGGTGGATGCAGTGGGGGCGGGCGACGCCTTCTCTGCCGCGTTTTTGTCGGCCTGGCTCAAAGGGGCCGGTGCGGCCGAGGCGGCGCTGGCGGGCAATCGGCGCGGTGCATGGGTGGCTTCGCGCCGGGGCGCGGTGCCGGAAGAAGACGATGCGGGGAGGTTGTGTGGACACGGAAACTCTTCTCATTGATGCGTTCAAAGCGGGCGTCGAATCCGTCAGGCCCGATCGGTTGATCAGGGATTGCGTGAGCTTTTCAGGCGACAGTCTGACAGTCTGTGGAAATGTTTTTCCGGTAAACGAAACGGGGCGTCTCTGGGTCGTCGGGGCCGGCAAAGCTTCGGCGCTGATGGCGCAGGAAGTCGAGAGAATACTGGGCGACCGCATCTCTGGCGGTGCGGTGGTGGTGAAGTACGGCCATGCGGTGTCTTGCCGACGGGTCGACATCTTGGAAGCCGGACATCCCTATCCCGATCTGGCGGGCGTCGAAGCGACGCGCCGGATTGTCCGGCTGTGCCACGAGGCGGGTGAGGACGACCTGGTGCTTCTTCTGCTCTCGGGCGGAGGTTCTGCGTTACTGGCCGACTATCCCGAAAAGAGCTCGTTGGATGAGGTGGCCGCGCTCTCGAAGCTGCTTGTCAATTCCGGCGCGGATATCCGCGAAATCAATGCGGTCCGGAAGCACCTGAGCGGCGTCAAGGGCGGACAGCTCGCACGATTGGCCTATCCGGCGCGTGTGGTGAGCCTGATTCTTTCAGATGTGGTCGGTGATCCTTTGGACGTGATCGCTTCCGGCCCTACGGTCGCCGATGCGTCAACGTTTGCGGATGCGGTCGAGGTTTGCAGACGGTATGGAATCGCGCCGCATGCACCACCCGCGTTGATGCGGCGTTTGTCGAACGGCGTCGCAGGGCTTTTGCCCGAAACGCCGAAAGACGGCGATCCCGGACTCTCCAGAACGGTGAATTTCTTGATCGGCGCGAACCGTAAGGCATTGGAGGCCTCGCTGGCTTTTCTCCATACCCGGGGCGTCGCGGGTGAGATCGTTACGGACCGTCTCGCAGGCGGCACCGAAGCGGCTGCGGAACAGATCGTGGCGATGGCGGTCGGGCGTTCTGCGCGCGAACGCGCCGGTTCCGGGCCCTATGCCTTGCTGTTCGGCGGCGAGACGACGCTGACCGTGACGGGGGCTGGACTGGGAGGCCGCAATCAGCATCTCGCGTTGAAGGCGGCGCAGCTGCTGAATGGCCGGCACGGCGTGACGCTTCTCGCGGCAGGAACTGACGGGACGGACGGTCCGACCGACATGGCCGGGGGCGTCGTGGACGGCGAGACGTGGACGCGGGCGCAGTCCCAGGGCGTGGACGCAGCAGATAAACTTCGTTCATTCGACTCGTATTCGTTCTTCCTCTCGGTCGGCGGCCACGTTTATACTGGCCCTACGTTGACGAATGTCATGGATCTGGTGTTTGTTTTGGTTCAGTGACCGTCTTGGGGGTTGGGGGCCGTCGTGGTGTCGGAATCCCCAGTGGAAGGGGGCGAGGCGATGAGGCGACTCGGTGTGGTGGCGAGCTTTTGCGGGATCTGTGCCTTTGCGTCGGCGGCGGTGACGGAGCCGAAGCGGACACTGCCTCTTGTGCAGGACGTGGATGTGGTGGTGGTCGGCGGTTCATGTGGTGCAGTGGCTGCGGCAGAATCCGCTGCCACTGCCGGAGCGAAGGTCTTTCTCGTGACTTCCTATGCGAGTCTCGGCGAGGATCTGTCCGGTACGTTGCGGGTGTGGGCGACCGGGACTGAAATTCAATCGTCAGCGTTGATGGGCGAAATGTTCAGCGGTTCCCCAGCCGTCGCGGGCGTGATCTACACGACGCCGCTGCAAGTCAAGAAGGCGCTGGACCGGGCGCTGCTCAAGGCGGGCGTCATCTTTCTGACCGGATCTTATGCGACGGATGTTTTGACCGACGACCACGGTCTTGTGTCGGGTGTGGTTATGGCGAACCGCAGCGGCCGGCAGGCGGTCCGGGCCAAGGTCGTGATCGACGCGGGCAGCCGTGCCTCGCTGGCGCGCGCGGCGGGTGCGGAGACGACCCCTTTCCCCGCGGGTGAGTACACCGTTACGCGGGTCACGGTCGGCGACAGGGCACCGTCGTGCGGCGGCAATGTGATCAGGCACGCGGACTGGAATCCGGATAAGGAAGAGGTTTTTGCGCTGTCGGGCAAGACCAAGATCACACCGGCTCTGTTCGAGAGTACGCTGACCGTCAAAATGACTGACGGTTCGGTGCGGTCGTCTGCCGAAATGGAACAGGCCGTGCGCGACATGACGTTTACGGAGCTGCAGCTCGATGCGGCCGACCGCGTCGCGTTTGTGCCCCCTGATCACATTAATGCGAAGCGCCCCGTGGCGGGCGCATGGTCGGGGGCCGAGGCTTTTGATCTCGGCGCGTTGCGGTCGGACAAGGTTCCGCACGTCTATGTGTTGGGGGCGATGGCGGATGTGCCCCGCGCGATGGCCGCTGAGCTGATCAAGCCCGCAGTCGCCATCGCGGTGGGGGCGCGCGTGGGACGTCTGGCGGCTGAGGAGGCGAAGGCGCGCGGGACGTTGTCCGGCGTCAAACTCGGCGGCGCTGTGGCCGGCACCGCGGCCGCCGATGTGCGCGAAGTCCGGGGCACGTTGACCAAGCCTTACGTGTCGGGCTCGGGCGTCGTGAGCTGTGAGGCCCGTGCGTTGCCGGTGTTGGCAGAGACCGATCTGGTGGTGGTTGGCGGCGGGACGACGGGCGGACCCGCGGCGGTGGGCGCTGTGCGCAACGGCATCAAGACGCTGCTGATCGAACAGCTCTATGAGCTTGGCGGCGTGCAGACGGCGGGGATGATTTGCGGGTACTACTACGGCAACCAGCGCGGCTTCACCAAGGTGATCGACGAGGAGGTCAAGGCGACGGGGCGCTACAAGTCGCAGGCCAAGGCGGAGTGGTATCGCGCGGCGGTGCGCAAGGGCGGCGGCGAGATCTGGTTCGGTTGCATGGCGGTCGGCGCGGTTATGGAGGACAAGAAACTGCGCGGACTGGTGGTGGTCACGCCGGACGGACAGCGCGGTGTCGTCTTGGCCAAGGCGGTGATCGATGCGTCGGGCAATGCTGATGTGGCGGCCGCGGCGGGAGAACCCACGGAGTTCTATCTTCCGGACGAGCTGGCCGGTCAGGGCGTGGGCATGGCTGTGATCCGTTTGGGCGAGGGCGGGCACAACAACGATTTCTCGTTCGTAGACGATACGGATGCGTCGGATCTCTGTTTCTTCGGCTTGCGCACGCGACAGGGGACGGAAGCGGGGTGGGACGTCTCGCAGCTGGTCAACTCGCGCGAACGCCGCAGGTTGGTCGGCGTCTACCAGATGACGGCGCTGGATTATCTGACGGGACGGACGTTCCCGGACACGGTCGTCCAATACCGCAGCCGATTCGATCTGCACGGCTGGGCGAGCGGCGATTTCTTCTGGACGAAGAACATCCGCACGGCGAACCACGTGGCGCTGGACGCGAACGGCCCATACCGTGCCTTGTTGCCGAAGACGACCGACGGGCTGCTGGTGGTCGGTCTTGGAATGAGCGCTGACCGCGACGCGATGTCCATCTTGCGCATGCAGCCCGACCTGCAGAATCAGGGTTATGTGGCGGCCTATGCGGTCTATCTCGCGCTGCAGGGCAAATGCGAGGTGCGCGATATTTCCGTGAGGACGTTGCAGAGGCATCTCGTCGAAAAACGCATCTTGCCCGACGCCGTGCTGTCGGAGCAGGACTCGTATCCGATCTCTGATACGCAGCTGCGACTGGCTGCGCACGACGTCATGTTCGGCTACAACGGTCTTCCCTATCTGTTCGCCGATCCGGCGCGTGCCAAACCGCTATTACAGGATAAATTCCGGGAGCTCTCCACGCACAGCAGCGGGCGCGACCCGGAGGTGAGTCTGGTGTACGCGCATATTTTGGCGGTGCTGGGCGATCCCGAGGGCGAGGACGAGCTGATCGCGTGGGTCACGTCCAACAGTTGGCAAGCGAAATGGAAAGAGGGTTTGGGGTCTGGTGCGAACCGCATGGAGTCCTATCTTTTGGCGCTGGGGCGTGCCCGGTCAAAAAAAGCGGTTCCCGTGATCGCCGAGAAGATCCGCGCGCTGGCCGTTGAGCCGAAACCTGCCAACACCGCATTCCGCATCGTGGCCATGGTGAGCCAGATGCTCGGGGACCCTGCGCTTGCAAAACCGTTGGCGGACCTGTTGGCGCGGCCGAACATCAGCGGGCATGCGATCCGGATGGGGAGTGAGATCCCGCCAGTGCCAGGATATGACAGCCGGAGCAGCTATAGCCAGAAAGAGAAAAACGAGGCTCTGCGCGAAGTCAATCTGGCGGCTGCACTGTACCGGATCGGAGACCACAATGGAAAGGGCGCGTCGATCCTCAAGGCCTACGCGGAAGATCCGCGCGGCTTCTATTCGAACTATGCCCGCCGCGTGTTGGCCGAGGTCCCGAGTCGGCAATAGACCGCTCTGAAGGATGAAGGGGGCGAGTGGGCGCGTCGGGCTTTTTTCGCCGAAGGCGAAAACGCAATGCGGAGATCCGACAAGTTTTAAAAAATAGGGATTGCGGAAGTCCGGTTCGGACGTTACCTTTTTGACATGAAAACGGTAACGGTATTTTTAACACTGGCGCTGGCCGGCGCGTCCGCGCTTGCGGCGGAATTGCCGCAGGTGACCTGTGACGTCGTGGTGGTCGGCGGCGGGGCGGCGGGCATCAGTGCGGCCGTGCAGAGCGGGCGGGCGGGCGCGAAAACGGTTCTTGTTGAGGCCGCGCATCAGGTGGGCGGGAACACGACCACGGGCGGCGTGAATTTTCCGGGTCTTTTTCACGCGTGGGGGCGGCAGGTGGTCGCGGGCGTGGGGTGGGACCTCGTCACCAACACGGTCGGAACGGCTGGCGACACCCTGCCGGACTTCGCGCAGCCGACGGGCAAGGCTCACTGGAAGCATCAGGTGACGGTCAATGTTCCGCTGTATGTCGCTCTGGCGGAAGAGATGCTGCAAGGTGCCGGCGTGACGATCCAATACCACGCCGCGCCGATGAGGGTTGAGAAGGCCGGCGAGGGCTGGCGCATCGTTACGGCGGCGGCGGGCGACACGCGCACGATCCTGTGCAAGCAGATTGTCGATTGCACAGGCAACGGCGCGGTGGCGGGACTGTTAGGACTGGAACGGCTGCGCGAGGAAGAGCGGATGCCCGGTTCGTTCTGCTATACGCTACGCCCCAACACCGATCTCAAGAAGCTGGATGCCAAGGCGCTTCAGACGCGGTTCGAAGCGGCCGTGAAGGCCGGCATCGTGCAGCGCAGCGATTGCCGCTCTGGCGTCATGCCGTTTCTTCAAGCGGGTGGAAATGTCGGCAACTATGTGGTCGGCGCGGACAGTTCGAACGCCGATGCGCGTACCGACACCAATTTGCGCGGCCGCGCCGGAATGCTGCGGATGTACCGGTGGCTGAAAACCGTGCCCGGCTTGGAGAAAGTGACGCTGGAGAGCATGTCACCCGAAGTGGGGATCCGCGAGACCTATCGCGTGTTGGGCGAGGTGCTGATCACCTGTGACGATTACGTTTCCGGCAGGCGTTGGGAGGACTCCGTCTGCTTCGCGTTTTACCCTGTGGACATGCACAACCAGAAGACGGGCGTGCAGCCCGCGCACCTGAAAGAGGGCGTCGTGCCGACGGTGCCGCTGCGGGCGCTGATCCCGAAGGGAAGCCGCAACCTGCTGGTGGCGGGACGGTGCTTGAGCAGCGATCGGTTGGCGAACTCCGGCCTGCGTGTGCAGGGCACCTGCATGGCGACCGGCCAGGCGGCCGGCGCGGCCGCCGCGTTGGCCGCGAAGCGCGGTGTCTCGCCCGGGGAGGTGCCGGTCGCGGAACTGAAGTCGTTGCTCAAACAGAGCGGGGCGATCGTGCCGGAATGAAAAACGAAACGGGGCGGCCGGATGGCCGTCCCGTTCTTGATGGCGGAGCGCTTTGCCGCGGGCGCTTACTTCATCGCGGCGGCGAGGGCTTTGCCGAAGGCGGAGCAGGAAATTTCGGTTGCGCCTTCCATCAGGCGCGCAAAATCGTAGGTCACGGTTTTGGCCGAAATCACGGCGTCCATCGCCTGAATGAGTTTGTCAGCCGCCTCGGTCCACCCCATGTAGCGCAACATCATCTCGCCTGAGAGGATGAGCGAGCCGGGGTTGACCTTGTCGAGGTTCGCGTATTTCGGGGCCGTGCCGTGGGTGGCCTCGAAAACGGCCGTGCCGGTGGCGTAGTTGATGTTGCCGCCCGGCGCGATGCCGATGCCGCCCACGCAGGCCGCGAGCGCGTCGGAAATGTAGTCGCCGTTAAGGTTGAGCGTGGCGACCACGTCGTATTCCGCCGGACGCGTGAGGATCTGCTGCAGGAAGGCGTCCGCAATGCAGTCTTTAATGACGAGGTCGCGGCCGGTTTTGGGGTTCTTGAATTTGCACCACGGCCCGCCGTCGATGAGTTCAGCGCCATACGCTTCGCGGGCCAGTGCGTAACCCCAGTCGCGGAAACCACCCTCGGTGAACTTCATGATGTTGCCCTTGTGCACAAGGGTCACGCTCTTGCGGTCATTGGCGATGGCGTAGTCGATGGCGGCCTTGACGAGGCGGCGCGTGCCTTCGATGGAGACCGGTTTGATGCCGATCGACGAAGACTCCGGGAAGCGGATTTTCTTCACGCCCATCTCCTTCTGGAGGAAGTCGATCACCTTCTTGGCGCTGTCGGTCTGGGCGAGCCATTCGATGCCCGCGTAGATGTCTTCGGTGTTTTCGCGGAAGATGACCATATCGGTCAGGTCGGGACGCTTGACCGGCGAGGGCACGCCGTTGAACCAGCGCACGGGACGCAGGCAGACGTAAAGATCGAGTTCCTGCCGGAGGGCCACGTTGAGCGAGCGGATGCCGCCGCCCACGGGCGTGGTGAGCGGGCCTTTTATCGAAACCAGATAATCGCGGCAGGCCGTGAGGGTTTCGGCTGGCAGCCAGGTGTTGGCCCCGTAGACGACGTTCGCCTTCTCGCCCGCGTAAACCTCCATCCACGCGATCTTGCGCCGATTGCCGTAGGCGGCCGCAACGGCGGCATCCCAGGCGATCATGGCGGCGCGGGTGATATCGGGGCCCGTGCCGTCGCCCTCGATGAAGGGGATGACCGGCAGGTCTGGAACGTTCAGCGTGCCGTCGGCGCGCATCGTGATCTTATCACCGAAAGAGGGAAGTTTGATTTTGTCGTAGGCCATTGCGAAGTCTCCAAGGGGGTTGCTGCGTGGAATGAAAATTAAGGCGAATTATATGAGAGCGTGCGGGGCTTGGCAATGTAAACCGTGCCTGCTAAGATCGTGCGCGAAGTGCAAAATAAAACGCACGCTTTTTGAAAAATGGGGATTTTTCGGAATTGTGGCGAGGAAGCCTCGGGACCCGGAGAGCCCGAAGGGCTTTCCGGGGAGGCTGACGCAGCGCCCCTAGGGGCGGCCGAAAAAAAAGAAAGACCCCATGGGCGGCATCAGACTATCATCGATGGTACTAACAAACAACGAAGGGAGACGACGCACATGGGGCAAGAAGAAAGTAACACAAAACGGCTCGGCGGCAAACATTTCACGTACGAACAGCGCGTGAAGATGGACACGCTGGCCAAACTTAAGTGGCCGCACGGGAAGAAGGTCAACTACGCCGAACTCGGACGGCTCATGGACAAATCAAGGACCGCCGTCCGCCGGGAGTTCAGGCGGGGCGAGGTCGAGAACAGAGACTCCGAGGAACGCCGGTTCCCCGCATACTCGGCGGAGAAGGGGCGGCAGGAGGCCAGCGCACGCGGGGCGCAAAAAGGGCCCCGGATGAGGTTCACGAACAGGGTCGCCGCCCTCCTGGTCCCGCTGATCACGGGCCAGTCGCTTTCTCCCTACGCGGCCCGCGCCGTCCTCCTGAGGGAAGGCGCCGAGGGCCTGCCGTGCGTCAGGAGCATCTATTACGCGGTCGAGTCCGGGGATCTCGGGATCACGCGCGAATCACTGCCATACAAGCGCCGGGGAAAGAAAAAGAGCGTCCGCGGAAAGCGCATGGCCTACACGAACAGGACTGGCAAGTCCATCACCGAGAGACCGCCGGAGGCGGAGGCCAGGGACGAATACGGGCACTGGGAAATGGATACCGTCGTCGGGGGCATGGGCGCATCGACCTTCTGCCTGCTCGTGCTGACCGAGCGCATGACGCGCAGCCAGATCATCGTCAGGCTGCCCGACCGCACGCAGAAGAGCGTCGTGCGGGCGCTCGACCGGCTCGAGCGCTCGACGCCCGGACTCTTCGTGCATATGCGAAGCCTCACCTGCGACAACGGATGCGAGTTCCTCGACTCCGATGCCATCGAGCGGCCGGCGGCGGGCCATGGTCCGGCCAGGACCCGCCTTTACTTCGCCCATCCCTTCAGCGCCTTCGAGCGGGGCTCCAACGAGAACGCCAACCGCATCATCCGCCGCTTCATCCCGAAGGGGGCCGACATCGGAACCTATACGCTCAAACGGATAAAGGAAATCGAGGACTGGATGAACAATCTGCCCAGAGAATCGCTCGGCGGAAGAACCGCCGCCGAGGTACAGCAGGAGGAAATTAACAAACTCGCAGCCTAAAAAACGTTCGTTTGATCTTGCAAGTCACCCCTGCTAAGATCGTGCCATGAAACGAAATGCGACACTGTCGGTACTGTGGTTGATGACCGTGATGACCGGAAGCGACTTGAATGCGGCGGAGACCTGGCGCCCGGAAACGCGGTGGCGCGGCTTCAATCTGCTCGGCATGTTCCAGAATCACGGGCAGAAAGCGGCGTTTTCGGAAGAGGATTTCCGGTTGATCAACGAGTTGGGTTTCAATTTCGTGCGCATCCCAATGGATTACCGATTCTGGATCAAGGACAAGGATTGGGATCAGATCGACGAAAGCAAGCTCGCTCCTGTGGATCAGGCCGTGGCGTTCGGGAAGAAACACCACCTGCATGTGAATCTCTGTTTTCACCGTGCGCCGGGTTACACGGTCGCCAAGCCGGCGGAGCCTCGCGACCTCTTCACGGATCCGGAGGCGTTGCGCGTGTGCTGCAAGCACTGGGCCTTTTTCGCGCGCCGCTACAAGGGCGTCCCGTCACGCGAGTTGAGTTTCAACCTTTTCAACGAGCCGGGCGAGATCACGGACGAGGCTTACGGCAAGGTGGCCGCTGCGCTGGTGGCCGCGATCAGGGCCGAGGATCCGGACCGCTTCATTGTGGCGGACGGGTTGCGGTGGGGCGGCAAACCCGCCCAGTCGCTCTTTAAACTGGGGGTTGGACAGGCAATGCGCGGCTATGCGCCGATGTCGATCTCACATTACATGGCGAGTTGGGTCGGCACGCCTTCTGACGATCCCGCTTGGCCGCCGCCGCAGGCCGTGAGCCCGCTGTACGGGCCCGGCAAAGCGCCGCTCAACGTGCCGCTGGTGATCGAAGGGGTTCCCGCGGGGACGCTTTCTGTGTGCCCCGGCATGGTTTCCGGCAGGGTCCGCTTCCGCGTTGAGGCGGACGGCGTGATTTTGCAGGAACGCGAGTTTGAGCCCAGGCCCGGTGTGGCGGGCTGGACCAATGTGACCTATAAAAGCGAGTGGAAGATCACGCAAGGCAAGTGCCTTGCGGAGTGGCGGATCGTCCTGCCGAACCCGACGCGGCGACTCAGTGTCAGCATTCCGCAGGGTGACTGGGCGCAGCTTTCCAAACTCGCTCTGACGGACACGGCTGGGCGCGTGGCGTCGATGGCCTTCGAACAGACGTGGGGACGGACCAACGGCATGTTCCGGTTTGAGGGCTTTGGGGTCGCGTCGGCCTTTCGTCTGGACGGCGGGGCGACGGACGGCCGGACGTATCTCAAGAAAACGATGATCGACGCGTGGCAGCCCGCGTTCGACGCCGGAGTGTTCACGATGGTGGGCGAGTTCGGCGCGTTCAACCATACGCCGCATGCGATCGTGTTGGCGTGGATGGAAGACAACCTGAGACTTTGGAAAGAGAACAATCTCGGCTGGGCGCTGTGGAACTTCACGGGAACATTCGGCGTGTTGGACAGCGGGCGAAAAGATGTACAGTACGAGGATTACCGCGGGCACAAATTAGACCGCAAGATGTTGGATTTGCTGTTGCGGTACTGATCTTTTCGTAAATGTCGCAAATGTATGCTTGACCCCTAATTAAAAGCACCCTATACTGACAATGGCGGTATTGATCATAACAGTGTCCGGGTTTAGGGGTAAATTGTTCGGGGCTTTTTGTGTCTGTCATGCCGCATGATTGCCGGACGCGCGCGGAAAGCCCCGGGGCATCTTGGGTGCCTTAATATTAAGTACAAGGAGGGACGTGACGTGAATACACCGATCAACCAACTTCTCATGCAGAAGGGCCGTGACATCATCACCATTGCTCCCACGGCAACGGTTTTCGAAGCCATACAGTTGATGGATTCGAAGAACATCGGTTCTCTCCTTGTACTGAATGCGCATGGCAAGATAGCGGGCATTTTCTGCGAGCGCGATTGTTTTCGGAAGGTCCTTTTGGCCGGCAAATCCCCGCACGATGCGCAGGTGAAAAACGTCATGACCAAAAAGGTCGTTTATGCCACTCCGGAGACGACGGTCGACGAGTGTATGGCCGTGATGACGCAGAAGCGTATCCGACATATGCCCGTGCTGGATGCGCATGAGAAAATTCTCGGCATCATTTCCATCGGCGATCTGGTCAAATTCGTGGCCTCCGAACAGGATGCGATGATCCGAAACCTCGAGAAATACATCGAGGGGTCCCTCTAGACCAGCCCGTCCCGTCCACGTTGGCCGTTCGGCCTGACCTCATTGTCGTTACGCGAAACAGGCGCGGATGGCCTTTTTGTATAACCGCCCCGGAAAGGGGCGCATACGGAGGCTTAAATGACTGCGTTCTCAACACCTGCCGCAGGCTGCGGTTGCGCGTGTTCGTGTGAACCTTCGGAAGAAGAACTCAATGTTCGTCTCGATGGTGTAATTGCCGAGTATCGCGACAAGCCCGGCGGATTGATTCCTGCCCTGCAGACCGCCCAATCCATATTCGGTTATCTTCCCGAGCGCGTCATCCGGACGATCGCCGATGGGTTCGGCAAAACGATGAGCGAGGTCGCCGGCGTGGTGACTTTCTATTCTTTCTTCACCCTCCATCCGCGCGGCAAGCACCTCGTGCGCGTGTGCCTCGGCACGGCCTGTTACGTTCGCGGCGGCAAAGAGGTGCTGGAGGCGTTTAAAAAGAAGCTGGGGATCGATGTCGGGGAAACTACGCCTGACCGGCAGTTTTCGCTGGAGGTGGGAAGGTGTTTCGGCGCCTGCGGCATGGCCCCCGTGGTGATGGTGAATGACACGGTCTACCAGCGTGTCAAACCGGCCCGCGTCGGAGAGATGGTCAACCAGATCTTGGCCGGCGCCTCCCTGGCCGGGGAAAAGGAGCACGCATGAATGCCCCCGCTTTGACGAAGATAGGTTGCGTCGCCGATCTGACGGCGTTGCGCGAGCAGATGCGGGCTGAAAAGTCCGCCGCAGTTGATAAGGACGGCAAGCCCCGTCAGATCCTCGTGTGCTTCGGCGGCAGCTGCTTGGCTTCCGGAGCGAAAGAGGTGCGCGATGCGCTGCGTGCCGCGTTGGAGAAAGAGGGGCTTGGGGATCAGGTCGCGCTGGTCGAGACCGGCTGCATGGGGCCCTGCGTGATCGGCCCCGTGGTGTTGGTGGGCGAAGACCGGACGTTCTACCAGGGGGTCAAACCGGATGACGCCGCCGAGATCGTGGCCTCGCATATCTGCGCAGGGAAGCGGGTCGAGCGGCTATTGGTGAAAGACCCGTCGGGAAAAACGCCTGAGCCGTGCCGTGAGAGCATCGACTTCTTCAAGCGCCAGACGCAGATCGTGTTGCGCAACTGCGGTTGGATCGATCCCGAGCGGATCGGCGACTATGTCGCGCGGGACGGTTACGCGGCGTTGGCCAAAGTGCTGACGGAAATGGCGCCTGCCGCCGTGATCGAGGAAATGAATACTTCGGGTTTGCGCGGGCGCGGCGGAGCGGGCTTCCCGACATGGCTCAAATGGCATCTCGCCAGCCAGACGCAGGACGGCATGCGGTATGTGCTGTGCAACGCCGATGAAGGCGACCCCGGCGCCTACATGGACCGTAGCGTCCTGGAAGGCGATCCTCACAGCGTGATCGAGGGTATGGCGATCGCGGCTTTCGCGATCGGCGCACCCCAGGGTTACGTCTATGTGCGGGCCGAATATCCGCTGGCGGTCGAGCGGCTTTCGACGGCCATCGTTCAGGCGCGGGCCTGCGGGCTCTTGGGGCAGAATATCTTTGGGACGCCGTTCTCGTTTGACCTGGAGATCCGGATGGGGTCGGGGGCCTTCGTGTGCGGTGAGGAAACTGCGCTCATGGCTTCGATCGAGGGCAAGCGCGGAGAGCCGCGTCCGCGCCCGCCCTTCCCGGCGCACAAGGGGCTATGGGGCCGTCCGACGGTGCTCAACAACGTCGAGACCTACGCCAACGTTCCTGCCATCCTGCTGAACGGCGGCGCGTGGTATGCGTCACTGGGAACGCCCAAGAGCAAGGGGACGAAGGTTTTTGCGCTGGCCGGCGCAGTGCGCAACACGGGGCTCGTCGAGGTGCCGATCGGCACCCCGTTGGGCGAGCTGATCTTCGATATCGGCGGAGGCATCCGCAACAACCGGCACTTCAAGGCGGCTCAGATCGGCGGGCCGTCTGGCGGCTGCATTCCGCGCGAGAACCTGAACGTGGCGCTGGATTACGAGACGCTGTCCGATCTCGGCGCAATCATGGGGTCGGGCGGACTGATCGTGATGGACGAGGACACCTGCATGGTGGACGTCGCACGGTTCTTCATCGAGTTTGTCCAGGAAGAGTCGTGCGGCAAGTGCGTGCCCTGCCGGGTGGGGACCCGTCGCATGCTTGAGATTCTGGAGCGCATCTGCGCGGGCAAAGGCGAGGAAGGGGACATCGAACGTCTCATCGAACTGGGGAACTTCATCAAGACCTCTTCGCTGTGCGGTCTCGGACAGACCGCGCCCAATCCGGTGCTTTCGACGATCCGGCACTTCAGGCACGAGTACGAGGAGCATATCCGCGACCGTCACTGTCGCGCAGGTGTCTGCGCGGAACTGGTCCGCGCGCCGTGCCTGAGCGCGTGCCCCGCGGGCGTGAATGTGCCGGGGTTCGTGTCGCTGGTCGGCGACAAGCGGTACGCCGAGGCGCTCCGGCTGCATCGCGAGAAGAATCCGTTCGCATCGGTGTGTGCGCGCGTCTGCTTCCACACCTGCGAAGAGAAGTGCCGTCGCGCGTCGCTGGACGAGCCGGTGTCGATCCGCGGCGTCAAGCGGTTCATGGTCGATCAGGAGGTCACCGTGCAGGTGCCGGAGGTCCGGGAGAACGCCGAGAACGCGAAGCGGAAGATCGCGGTCGTCGGCGCGGGCCCCGCAGGACTCTCTTGCGCCTATTTTCTGGCGAGGATGGGGTATAAGCCCGATGTTTTCGAATCCGAACCTCGGCCCGGCGGCATGCTGGTGCAGGCGATTCCGGCATACCGTCTGCCGCGTGAAGAGCTGGCCCGCGAGGTCCGCATGATCGAGCACCTCGGCGTGAACCTTGAGACTGGGAAGACTCTGGGTCGCGATTTCACCTTGTCCGAACTGAAGGAGAAGGGGTATGAGGCGGTCTTCCTGGCGATTGGCGCGGCCTTGGGCGTGTCGCTTGATGTGCCGGGTTCTGATGCGCAGGGGGTGACGGAGGCGATGCATTTCCTGCGACAATACAATATTCGCGGCTCCGTGCCGGTCGGGAAACGCGTGGCGGTGATCGGCGGAGGAAACGCGGCGATCGACGCCGCGCGCACCGCCATCCGCTTGGGTTCCGAGAGCGTGACCGTGCTCTACCGGCGCACGCGCGAGGAAATGCCGGCCTATGCCGAGGAGATCGAGGAGGCGCTGCAGGAGGGCGTGACGCTGCGCACGCTGATTCATCCGGAGTCCTTCGACGTTAAAAACGGCAGAGTCACGGGAGTGCGCTGCCGCGCGATGAAGCTCGGCGAGTTCGACAGGTCAGGACGGCGTCGTCCCGAGGACGCGTCCGACGTGGCGTGCGAGGTCATCCCGGTGGATCAGGTCATCGTGGCCATCGGACAGGCGCTGGACGTCAAGACGCTGTCCGGTGGTGTGGAGGTGGACCGCACCGAGCGCGGATGGATCAAGGCGGATT
This sequence comes from Kiritimatiellia bacterium, assembly GCA_035353175.1. Classification (GTDB taxonomy): domain Bacteria; phylum Verrucomicrobiota; class Kiritimatiellia; order RFP12; family UBA1067; genus DAOPZC01. The sequence continues at coordinate 76,323 of DAOPZC010000012.1, forward strand.
CGCGGACGGGAGGAACCTCCGTACCGTGGCTCTTTGCCGGCGGCGATGCCGTCTCCGGACCGTCGTCGGTGGTGGAGGCTATCGCGGCGGGCGAGCGGACGGCGGTTGCGATGGACAAGTTGCTGTCGGGGGGCGAGCACGCCTTCTGGCGTGGCTATAAGGACTCGGGCGCGGCCTTCGATCCGAATGCCGATCCTGTCACTTATGCGAGGGAACGCCTGCAGACGATCGCGCTGGAGAAGCGTCGGCAGAATTTCACGGAAGTGGAACAGCCGTGGAACGAAAACACGGCGTTGCGCCAGGCCAAGCGTTGCCTGCGTTGCGACTACGGCAAGCAACCGTGTGATCACGCGTAAATGGAGAATCATCATGAACGTGACGTTGAATTCCCAGAAAATTCAGGTGCCCGACGGGGTCACCATTCTCCAGGCTGCGCGTCAGGCGGGGGTTGAGATCCCGACGCTCTGCAACATGGAGCACCGCGATGCGATCGGCGCTTGCCGGGTCTGCCTGGTCGAGGTTGAGGGGGCCCGCACGCTGATGGCCGCCTGCTCGACGCCGGTCAGCGAGGGAATGGTCGTGCGCACGCACAGCGCGAAGGCGCGGGACGCGCGCCGGCAGGTGGTTGAAATGTTGCTGTCCGAGCATGACGGCAACTGCCCGACCTGTGACCGCAGCGGGGATTGCGAACTGCGCGCGTTGGCTGACGCGATGGGCGTCTCCACGGTTCCCTTCCAGGGGATTAAGGCCAAGGCACACAGAGACGATTCCACGCCGGCGCTGGTGCGCGACAACGCCAAGTGCATCAAGTGCCGACGGTGTGTCTCCGTCTGCGGCGAGGTGCAAGGCGTGGGGGCGCTGTTTCCGCAGGGACGCGGTTTCCAGACGATGATCGGTCCGGCCTTTACGCGCGATTTGGAAGGCGTGGCTTGCGTCCAGTGCGGCCAGTGCGCGGCGATCTGTCCGGTAGGCGCAATCGTTGAGAAAACCTGCATTCCCGACGTGTGGAAGGCGATCGAGAATCCGCATCTGCACGTGATCGTGCAGACCGCGCCGGCCATCCGCGCTGCGCTGGGCGAGTGCTTCGGATATGCGCCTGGCACGCGCGTGACCGGCCAGATGGTTGCCGCCTTGCGGAGGCTTGGATTCGACGGGGTCTTTGACACCAACTTTACCGCCGACCTTACGATCCTTGAGGAGGGCACGGAACTGCTGACGCGTCTGAAGAAGGCGTTGGTCGACAAACAGCCTGTGGCGCTGCCGATGTTCACGAGCTGTTCGCCCGGTTGGATCAACTTCGCGGAGTACTACTTTCCGCAGTTCCTGCCCAACATCTCGACCTGCAAATCACCGCAGCAGATGTTCGGCGCTGTTGCGAAGACCTACTATGCGCAGAAGATCGGACGTAAGCCCGAAGAGATCGTGGTCGTCTCGGTGATGCCGTGCACGGCGAAGAAGTTTGAGGCTCAGCGGCCCGAGATGACGGCCAGCGGCGTGCGGGACGTCGACTATGTGCTCACCACACGCGAACTGGCGAAAATGATCAAGGAGGCCGGCATCGACTTCCGCGCTCTGCCGGAGGAGACCATGGACGCGCCGCTGGGACTTTCGTCGGGCGCCGCGGATATCTTTGCCAACACCGGCGGCGTTATGGAGGCTGCGCTGCGGACGGCGTACGAGATTGTGACCGGCCGCGAGTTGCCGGTGGCAAATTTGCACGTGAGCGCGATCGCCGGGTTGGGCGGCGTGAAGGAAGCCTCGCTGATGGTCACGGGCACGAAGCCCGAGTGGTCGTTCCTCGAAGGCGTAGAGCTGAAGATTGCGGTCTCGCACGGGTTAGGCAATACGCGGCGTCTGCTGGAGCACATCAAGGCCAACGGATCACCATATCACTTCATCGAAGTGATGACCTGTCCCGGCGGATGTATCGGCGGCGGCGGCCAGCCGCGTTTCACTGACGACGCGGTGCGCCTCAAGCGCATCTCGGCAATCTACAGTGAAGACGAGAGTAAGAAGATGCGCAAATCGCACGAGAACCCGGATGTCCAAACGCTTTATAGAGAGTTTTTGGGCAAGCCCCTCGGCGAGAAATCGCATCATCTCTTGCACACGCGTTACGCCGGAAAGACAAAGTAGAAACGTCAATTCGAAAGGATCGCCCGCCTTCGGCTCACGCCGGTGGCGGGCGATCTGCGTTTCCATTCGTCTGAATGAAACGAGCCTCCGCCGATCAGCACCTGGACTTTGTCATGAGAACCGTCGGAAGCCAGTTTGAAACAGCGGGGTGAGGTGCGCGACGGCGGCTTCGAGATTGCCCTGGGCGCGTTCTGACAGCTGTTCGCCGAAGTCTCCGAAGTCGTATCCGCGTATTGCCAGCTGAAAAGCCTTCGGCGAAAAGCCAAAGAGTTCGCTGCTCAGTTTGAGTAAGGCCCCGGCCGACAGACCGTGCGTGCTGAATCCCGTTGTGACACACGGGGGCATCTGCACGGGCGTCAGCTCGAAGGGCTCTGGCCCGTTTACGGATGCGTCGGCGAACAGGACGATATCGCACTGGGCAATGGACGCGCTGTCTTCGACGGTGAGCTGATAGTCGGCGTCAACGGCGATGCCCGGCAGCTCCAAGGCTTGGATACGCTCTGCGAAAGCGGCGCCAAGCCCGTCGTCCCTGCGACCCGGGTTGCCGTATCCGATCACGAGGATACGAATGTCGTTTTCGATTTTCATTCCGAGATTTTGCGGTCGATCAGACGGCCTTCCCCATCCCGCAGCTCCACCAGCAGCGGCATCTGGCCCAGCGCATGGGTCGCGCATGATAAACAAGGGTCGTAGGCGCGGATGGCCACCTCGATCCGGTTGAGGAGACCTTCGGTGATCGTTGTGCCGGAAAGAAATTTCTTTGCGACATCGGTCACCGCGCGGTTCATCGGCGTGTTGTTGTGCGTGGTCGAGACAATCAGATTCGCCATCGTGACTTGGTCATGCCGGTCTACGCGGTAGTGGTGGATGAGCGTGCCGCGCGGCGCTTCGATCATTCCGACGGACTCCTCTCGCCGTTCGCCGACGGCCATCAGGTCATCGCCTTGCAGGTCCGGGTCTAAGAGCAGGGCCTTGATCCTCTCGCCCGCGTGCAGGAGCTCGATCATGCGAGCCCAGTGATAGGCCATCGTGAGGTGGTTCGGCTTGCCGTGGGTGAGCGCCTTGAACTCTTTGCGGGCGGCTTCCGCCTCCGGCGTGTCAATGAAGTCGCACGCGTTGATTCGAGCCAGTGGCCCCACGCGGTACCAGCCCGCCTCGGAGCCCAGCTTGGAGATGAACGGGAACTTCATGTAAGACCATGGCTTGACCTCTTCGGAGAGGAGGTCGAAATACGTTTGATAGTTGACCTGGTCGAAGATGATCTGCCCGCCTGACCCGATTGCGCGCAGGTTGCCGTGATAGAGGTCCATGGCGCCGTCTTCGCGCACAAGAGACAGGTGAATCGAATCGAAAGCGCCGAACTCAGATAATTCCGCCAGATGATCAAGCGTATAGTTCTTGGCAATCCGAAGGGCGCTTCGGCACCCTGCGATCATCTGATCAATATCCCGCAAAAATAGATCCCGTTCTTCTTTTGAAAGGCTCTTGTTGACGCCGCCGGGGACCGCGCCGGTGCCGTGGATTTTTTTCCCGGCAGTGGCTTTGATGATCTCTTGGCCGAACTTGCGCATCGTCACGCCTTGCACGGCCATCTCGGGATGTTTTATCGCAACGCCGATGACGTTGCGTACGGTTGGTTCGGCGTCGAAACCAAACAGCAGGTCAGGTGAGGCAAGATAAAAGAAATGCAGCGCATGGCTCTGAAAAATCTGTGCGTAATGCATGAGGCGACGGATTTTTTCCGCCGTTGGCGTCAATTTGTCGACGCCGACGATTCCGTCCATCGCCTTGGCGGCCGCAAGGTGGTGACTGACCGGACAGATGCCGCACAGGCGCTGTACCAACACGGGGATTTCCCAATAGGGCCGCCCTTGAACGAAGCGTTCGAATCCTCTAAACTCGACGATATGCAGGCGCGCCTGGCTGACACGCCCTTGTCCGTCGAGCAGGATTGTCACCTTGCCGTGGCCCTCCACACGGGTGATGGGATCGATCGTGATTTTCCGTGTCAGCACACTCATGACGGCCCCCGTCAGTCGTATTTAAGCAGTTCGTAAGTCAATTCGATCGGGTTGCCCGCGACCAATGCCGTGATGGCCGCCCACAGCATGTCGGCGGATGGGGGACACCCCGGCAAGAAGTAATCGATCTTTACCACCTCGTGGCACGGGTAAACCCGGTTCAGCAACAGTGGCAATTCGGGATCATGAGGCGAGACGCCATGAGGGTTGTAAACCGTCACGCCGGTGCGGTAGGCCTCGTCGATGCAGTCCTGAAGGGGGATGTTGTTGCGCATCGCGGGGATGCCGCCCATGGTCGCACAGTCGCCGACCGAAACCAGGGTGTCGCACAGCCTGCGGAACTCAAGGAGCACGTGAACGTTCTCCTCGTTGCAGCATCCGCCTTCGATCAGCCCGATGGCACAGCGCTGGGAGATGTGCTTGATGTCGTCGAGCGGTGAGCGGTCGAGGTCCACCCTTTCAACCAACTCAAAAATGCGCTCGTCGATGTCGAGCAGGGACATGTGGCAGCCGAAGCATCCGGCCAGCGATGTCGTGGCGACTCTGGGCTTTGTCATGGCGTTTGCCCTCCCGTGTTTTACGGCTTGCTACGCGTTTCGATCTCGGTGCCGATCGGCTGCTTGTCGTAGCAACGCTGACCGATAGGGGTTTTGAAGCCGACCCGTTTCCTGATGATGCAGCCGACGGGGCAGACGTCGGCTGCGCGGTCTTTGGCCGACATGTCGGTGTCGCACAGCGCCTTTTCGCCGTCGACGCCGATCCTGCGGTTGAAGCCGCGCCCGACGGCCTGGAAAACGTTTTTGCCGTCAAGCTCCTGGGAGGCGCGGACGCAGCGGGCGCACATGATGCAGCGATTGTGGTCGAGCATGATGTCCGGATGGGATGCGTCGACCGGTTTTTCCGGAAACTGGTAGGGATATTGAGGCGCGGTGATGCCGAAGCGGTAGGCCATGGCCTGTAGCTCGCAATTGCCGCTTTTCTCGCAGAACATGCAGAAGTGGTTCCCTTCGACGAACATCATGTCGATGATATTGCGGCGGTGTTGAAGCAGTTCTGGCGTGTCGTTTTCGATTACCATGCCGTTCATGGCCGGCTTCACGCAGGCGGCTTGGGGACGGCCGTCCACGATCACGGTGCAAAGACGGCAACTGCCGATCGGCCTCAGATCCTTATGGGAGCAAAGCCGCGGAATGTAGATGCCCGCCGCGTCAGCCGCCTCCATGATGGTCTGCCCCTGTTTTGCATCGATGGCCTTGCCGTCGATCGTGATATGGAGTGTGTGATTGTTCATATCGTCCGCCTCAGGTGTGAAAGATTTCCGAGCGGCGTCCGGCGATGCGGCTCGCGGCCTCGACCGCCCGCATGATATGGAAAGATTTTTGTACGCCGGATTTGTTTTCCCTGACTAACGCGTTGTAGACCGGACGGAAATTGCGGAGCGTCGACAGGATCGGATTGGGTGAGGTCTGCCCTAGGCCGCAACGGCTCATGCGCTTGACGCTCTCGCCGAGCTTCTGAATATCGGCGAGGTCCGAGGGCGCGGCTTCGCCGTGCCGGATGCGCTCAATCCGGCTTCTCAAGAGGACGTTGCCCACGCGGCAGGGAACACAGTAGCCGCAGCTTTCTTTCACGAAGAAATCCATAAACGCCTCAACGACTTCGAGAATGTCGCGCTCGTCGCTGAACACCATCAGGGCCCCGCCGGTCGAAAGATCCTCGTAGCTGATGCATTGGTCGAACTGCGCGGGGCCGACCATCTGTCCCGACGGGCCGCCGACCTGAACAGCGGCGGTGTTGTCGGCGCCCGCACGGCGGAGCACTTCGCGCAAGGATGTGCCGAAGGGCACCTCGTAGATGCCGGGCCGGGCGCAGTCGCCGCACACGCTCAGCAGCTTTGTCCCCGTGCTCCTCGCGGTGCCGATGGCTGCGAACCAGCCGGGGCCCTGATCCATGATGCGGGCCGCACAGCAGTAGGTCTCGACGTTGTTGACCGCCGTGGGGGAAACGAGGTATCCCTTGGCGACGGGGAACGGGATTCGGTCGGTCGGGTCGCCCCGCGTTCCCTCGCAGGAGCTGATCAGCGAGGTCTCCTCGCCGCAGACGTAGGCGCCCGCGCCCATTTGGATGCGCACGTCGAAATGGAAGTCTTTGTTGCCGAGAATCTTTTTGCCGAGCAGATTGTTTTTGCGGCGCCGGTCCAGGACGTCCTCAAGGTAGTTGTGCAAATAGGCATATTCACCGCGCAGGTAGATGATGCCGGTCTGCGCGCCGATGGCGTAGCCGGCAATGGTCATGCCGTCGAGCATGAGGTCCGCGCGCTCCGTGAGCAGTACGCGGTCTTTGAAGGTGCCCGGTTCGCCTTCGTCCGCGTTGCAGAGCACGAATTTCTCAGGCCCGGGCGACTGCCGGGTCAGTTCCCATTTCAGCCCCGTCAGGAATCCCGCGCCGCCGCGGCCGCGCAAGCCGGACGCCTTGATGTCCGCAATCACCTCTTCGGGGGACTCCACCAGCGATTTGAGCAGTCCCCGCTCGCGTCTGTAATCGGCGAGGATGACGGCGCCGCTTTCGCGGATGTTGTTGCAGACCATGGAGCGGATCAGCGGATGAGCGTTATTGCCGTCTCCATAGGCTTCGACCAACGACTGTGGATCTTCGGTCCGGCGCAGTTGCTCGACGAGCCGTGGCACCTGCGCAGGGGTGAGGTTCGTCACCATCACGGTATTGACCATCATGGCCGGGGCCTGATCGCACATGCCGATGGACGGTGTCCGTTCCAGCGTGATGCGGCCGTCGGGCGTGGTTTCGCCGAAGCCGATACCCAGCGCCTGAATAAGCGCGTCCGCCACGGATTCGCTGCCCCGATAACGATCAATGATGTCGTCACACAACCGGAACACGATCCGTCCTTTTTGCTGCTCCGACAGGAACGCATAAAAGGAAATGACACTTTCGACTTCCACCCGATGGGTGTGCGCGCCTTTAGCGATCAGTTCGAACGCCTCGCGCGGGACGTGTCCCAGTTCCTGCTGCACATCCCGGACAATATCGATGAGCCGGATACGGGTGTTGCCGTAGCGGTTACATATCTTCGTGACCACAGATTTGATCGTGCGCATGTTGGCAGACCCCTTTCCTGCGGCGTGTCGATATTGTCGATACGATTAAAACCAAAAATAAGTTAAAGCAGATTCTTGTCGTATGCAAGCAATATAAGGGGCCGAGATGAATTCCGCGCAGTTTGTGCCGCATGGACGGCATCGCGGAATTTGACGGGAGTTTCAGCCTTCTGGTAATCTTGATACATAAATATTCAAACGTGTTCCCGCTGAAGGGAAGTTGGGCGGGGGCTGGCTGGCGTCTGAATAAAACGGGGAAGAGAAATATGAGCCTTCTTGAGCTGGGAATCGAACAGGGCACTGCCAGATTTGTCGGGCTGTTGGCGTTGGGGCTTGCGGGGTGCTCTTTGCCGCAGAATCCGGCGAGGGCGCCGAGTGCGATAACGGGGGGAGATTGGCCGCCGGTTATCGGCGCGTGGTTTTGGTCACCGGCGGTACTGGAGCCGGACGGGTTCAAACCGTTTCTGGACACCGCCGCAACGAATTCGCCGTATACTTTGCTGTCGACATCTTGTCGCCAGATCGAAGTGGTCGATCCGGCGCTGCATGACCAAGTGTCCAAGGCGTTGCGTTACGCGAAGCCGTTGGGGATGGAAATCGCGCTGGAGGTCGACATCCGCCTCGCGCGGCAGGCGTTCCGCGCCAAGCATCCCGAGGAACTGCAGGAGGAATTGGTGCTCAAAATGGCCAGTTTCCCTATGGATGGCCCTGCGGACGTGGTGTTTCAAGGGCGCGACACGAGCGACCACATGAATGGCAGCCTTCCCAAGTATGAGTGCCTCACAACCCGTCTCGTGCGCGTTTATTCCTTTGTGAAGGGGTCCGACGGCATCGACCCCGCGACGGTGGAGGACATCACGGGCAACGGCGTTGTCGCGCTTGCGGAGGGGCCGCGCACGCTGCGGGTTCGCGTGCCGGCCCAGACGGGGCGCGGCGTCTGCGTGATCGCCTCGCACACCTTCCTGACGCCTGACGTTTTTGCGCCGCATTTCTTTGAGTTTCAGCGACGAATTATCAAACAATACGCCGACTTGCCGCTCGCCGGCATCATGAAGGACGAATGGGGGTTCCCGCCGGACCATACGGGTAATCCCGAACACGACCGCTACTGGTACTCATCGGCCATGGCGGCAGCCTATGCGAAGGTTTCCGGGGAACGCGATCTGGTGCGGGACACACTGCTGATGTATGCGGGCGAGAAAGGGCTTGAACGGCAACGGCAAGTGGCGATCAACCGCTACCGGAAACTGTGCCGCGAGCGTAACGTGCAGATCGAAGACGATTTCTACCGCGCCGGCAAGGCGGCGTTCGGAAAAGACGCGTATATTGTGACGCATGCGACATGGATTCCGTATCCCGGCGCACAGGAGTTCCGCAAGAACGGCTTGTCGTGGTGGGATGCGACACGTGATATCGGACAATCCGACGAGACCACGCCTTACCCCTGCCGCACCTCATTGGCCAAGCGCTGGGGATACCCGCTTTGGTACAACCAATACTATGCCAAAGAGCCGGAGCCTTACGTGGGCGAGCTATGGGCGGGCGCGTTGAGCGGGGGCCGGCTGAACGTCCATCCGCTTTATCCGCGGCCGGACCTAAAAGGCGACGAACGCAATTCCGGTTTGTTGAGGAGTGGGCTCATGGCCGGCATGACGCGGCTGCGCATGCTCGATTTCGTTACGCAGGCACCGCTGGATTGTCCTGTGGCCGTGGTGTTCGGTCACGCCTGCGCTATGAACTGGACGCAGCCTTCGTACAATGATGTGGGCCTTGGCGTTGCCTCGGCGCTTTGCGCCAAAGGCTATCCGACGGATCTGTTCCCGTCCAGCTTAGTCGCTTCGAAGGCGCTGAGGCTCGATGCTGAAGGATATGTCTGTCTCGGGCTACAGCGGTACAAGGCCGTGGTGCTGTATCAGCCCGAATTTGGCGACGAAGATGAACTGGCGTTTTTCGGCCGGGCCGCGGCAGGCAAGAGCGCGCTGTACATGGTCGGGGGGTGGACGAAGAACTTCGAGGCACAGCCGCTAGACGCGGCCGCGCGGATGGGCGCAAAGGTCAAGATCTGTGCCGGCGACGGCGCCTGCGCCGAGGCGGTGCTGCGGCGGCTCAACGAAACGGGGGCAACACGCGTGACGGAGTGGCCGGTGAATGCCAAGCGCTGGGGCCATTCCGGCGGCGCACTGGCTACGCCGCCCGTGGAGGGACACGCCGTGCTTCTCGACGGGACCTACGTGCGAATCGCGGGCGCGAAGAGTCCTGCGGGTGATCCGATCCGAGAAACGTTCGTCTGGAAGGGCCATAACGTAACAGTAGACGCGGTCGGCGTGGTGGCGATCCGTTTCGCATCGGACGGCAAGGTTTCGGCTTTTGCCGCGGGAGGGCTGAAGCGCGTGCGGACTGACGGAATGGATTTGTCGTTGCCGGAGCGTGCCGACATCGCGTTTAAGACGGATGCGGACGGCCGGATACGCGGCGTGGCCCAGGGATTGACAGGCGAAGTGCCCTCTGCGCTTCGGGCCGTCACGGCGGATTGGTCGCAGTTGCCCCTGCCGGCGCTATAAGCAAAGGAAGAACCGCGTCGTGCGGCGTGCGTCGCCAGGCGCAGGACGCGTGATACTTTTTCTTTAGAGGATGATTATGTACAAAAGACCCCTTGCCTTCTTTTCCGCCGGGCTCTGCTTTGCAGCGCTGGCGTTTGCACAAGCGCCTGCCGGCGACACCAATTTCCCCGTACGGATCGCGGTCCGTCTCGCTGAGGAAAAAGGCGTGTTCTACGGGGAGGAGCCGCTGTCCGCAACACTCCGGTTGTCCAACGGCACGCGACAAAGAGTCAGTGCCCTGCTGGTGACCGAAATCAAGACCGATGCGGGCGATCCCGTTTCCGTGTTGAAAGAGGCGGTATCGTTGCCCGAAGGCGGTAACGTCCTTCAGACACTCCGCCACAAGGTCGCCGTCCCGGGTTTCTATCGGGTGACATCGCATCTCGAACGAGGCGGCGCGGCGGGGCCGTCAACCACGTTTAATCTGGGCTACGAGCCGGATAAGATTCCGCACACCACGTCGGCGATGCCTGATTTCAGGGCGTTCTGGGATGACGGCCTCGCCGAGTTGGCCAAAGTTGAACCGCGCTATTCATTGGTGTTGGTGACTAACCTGTGTACGGCGACCGTCGATCTCTATGAGGTCCGCATGCATTCGTTCGGCAACGTGTCGGTCGGCGGCCACTATGCCGTGCCGAAGAAGGTCGGCCAGTATCCCGTGATCGTCCGCTTTTTGGGCTACGGCTCGGGGCCGCAGATCCCCGAACGCGCCGATGATGGCATCATCCGATACGTGGCCTCCACGCGTGGTCAAGGCGTGATGAAAAAGGAAAACGTCTATGGCGATTGGATGGCTTACCGTTTGGATAGCTTGGAGGAGTATTATTTTAGAGGCGCCTTTCTGGATACGGTGCGGGCCATCGATTTCGTCTGTTCCCGTCCAGAGGTGGACAGGCGCCGGATTGCGGTTGAAGGGGGAAGTCAAGGCGGGGCGCTTTCCTATGTCTGCGCGGCTTTGGATCGGCGCGTCGCGCTGTGCGTCCCAACGATTCCGGGGTTCTGCGACATCCCTAATTTCATCGCGCTCACCGATTGGCCGGGAAGTATTTACCGCAATTATCTTGTCACGAACGATAAGGGGGTAAAGCAGGACAGCCTATACGCGATGCTCACCTATTACGACGTGAAGAACTTTGCGCCATGGATCGCATGCCCTGTTTTCATGGGGGTAGGGTTGCAGGACCCCATCTGTCCGGCGCGCACAAACTTCGCGCCCTACAATCTGTTGAGGGGAGAGAAACGTTTCGTCATCTATCCAGAAACCGGACACGGGGTGCGCGGCAGCGATTTTTATCCCAAAGCGTACCGTTGGGTCCGAACGAAATTCGGGATGGACGGTCCGTAATCAAAAAAGGAAGTGAGAGATGAAAATATCGGCACTGCTCTGTGCATTTCTTTCTTGTTCGGTTTTCGCAGGCGAACCGGCGCGGCTGGAGCCGGCTGGAGCATGGCAAGTGAAGGTCACGTGCGGAGAAATCTCGGCGGTGTTCCCCGTGGACCCGCCGGATGTTGTGACGGTGACCGACGAGAAGTACGACGTGCTGGCGGCGTTTGCGGGACCGGTGTGGCGGCGCGGCACTCCGTTGTGCGGCCCCAAGGCTGAGGCGTGCAGCGTGGCCGACGCGCTGGAGAGCGCTTCACTGGTCGTGCGCGACGGAACCGGCACAACGGCACGGACTTTCAGTCAGGGTAAAGATTATCAGCTCGAGCCCCGGTGGGCGGGCTTCGGGCGCTTGGAAGGCGGCGCGATCCCGGCGGATAAGCCGGTCTTCGCCAGCTACCGTTACGCGTTGATGCGTCTCGACAGCGTGGCGCTGACCGCCGGCAAGAAGCTGGTTTTGCGCCGGGGAATACCGCATGTGGCCACGCCGTGTCCGCCGGAACTGGCGGCGGGCGAAACGCGAGTGGGCAATGTCTGGCTGTCCGGCCGCATTGACAAGCTGACGGCCGCAAATCTGTTTCCGGTTCTCGAAACGACATACCCTGAGCCGCCGCGCATGGGACTTTCGGCTGCGGTGCGTCTGTTGCCCAAGACGTTGTCGAAACTGCAAAGTGGAGGTACGGTGAAGATTTTGGCATGGGGCGACAGCGTCACCGAGTGCGTATATTTGCCGCTCCAGCAGAAGTGGCAAGAGCAATTTGCGATGCGGTTGCGTGAGCGGTTCCCCAAAGCCAGCATCGTCATGTTGTCGGCGGGCTGGGGCGGCCGGACGACGACCGCTTTTCGAAACGAGCCGCCGGGCAGCCCGCACAACTACGCCGAAAAAATTTTGGCTCTCAAGCCGGATTTGGTCGTCTCCGAGTTTATCAACGACGCCTACATGAATGAGGCGGCCGTGCTGGAAAACTATGGCGCGATCCTTAAGGACTTCAAAAAGATCGGCGCAGAGTGGATCATCCTCACGCCCCACTATGCGCGGCCCGACTGGATGGGGCTCAAAGAGGAAATCGGGATCGATCAGGATCCGCGGCCTTACGTGCACGGGCTGCGGCTGTTCGCGGAAAACAACAGGGTGGCGCTGGCAGACGCGTCGTTACGCTGGGGCAGGCTCTGGCGTCAGGGCGTGCCGTATTCAACCCTGCTGGTGAACAACATTAACCATCCGAACGAGCAAGGTATGAGGCTGTTCGCGGATGCCCTGATGGGGCTGTTTCCGTAAGCGGGGCCTTTTCGTTTCGTTCGGCGTCTCATCCGTAATCTGCCGTTGTTGAGCAGCTATTGCGGCGACAGCGAAAAGAGGAGGGTGCCGAAGCCCGGATGGTCGGAACCGTGCGCGGCGCCCTCCGGACGGATTATATCGGCCGCCTGCCGGGTGAAGGGGGCCGCGATGCCGCGTCGATTCTGATAGTGGTTCCAAACCATTTCGTAGACCGGGCGGAGGTTGTTTCGTCCCTCGCCGGAAATGTGTTTGTGACGGTACTTGCCGGTTGTGTCGACGTGCGGCTCGAAAGGCACGTCGAAGCCGAGATTGTAGCGGGCCGTGTACTCGAAGCCTTTGAGCAGGCGGTTGCTGGCTTCGCCGTAGAGGTCGATGCCCTGATGCCACGCGATCTCGCAGGCTGCGGCTAAAAGAGCGAGCCCGAGTTGGGTGTGCTGTTGGTCGCGTCCGCTTTCCTGGCACTGCCCCGTTTCATTGATGACGTAATGAGTGACACGGCCGTTGCCTTTGCCGTTTCGGAAATACTGTACGGCGCGGTCAACGAGCGCGCGGTCATCGCAAAAAATGCCGATCGCGAGGATCGTTTGGATGCAGGCGGCGTCCCAGTTTCCGTTGGCGTGAAGGGCGAAATCTTTGAGCGGCGGATAAATCACCCCGGTGAACATTTGTTCACATCGCGCGATGTCTTCGGGTCTCCAAGACGGATACGAGTGGCGCATCAATTCTGCGGCGTTGACGAACTTGAACCCGTTCAGACCGGCGCTGAGTTGCACGTCGCGGCCGTCCATTTTTGTGAGCGTCGCGGACCATGCGTTGAGGATTTCGACTGCCTTTTGGGCATGCGCCTCGTTGCCGGTGAGGCACCACATGAGCGCGTTTTGGTAGGCGGCGTTGCCGTCCTGGACCATCTGGTCGTTCCCCGGCGAGTCCAGCGGACTGCGGGTCACCGTTTTCTGAGGGCCGTTCAGTCGCCAGTCGGGCCGTGAGAACCGGTCGATGCGGAACGTCTCGAACCCGCTCTTCCATGGCTCTTGGCCGGCGGTGACGCGTAGGCGCATCCGCTCAAGGTCTGCGTGGGAATGCAGAAGCCCCGGATGCGCAAAATGCGCCTGGATATCGTTCCCGCTGGTGGATTGTGCAGAACCGTAGGACGCGTGAAAAAACAGGAAAAAGACAGAGATGAATTGGAGGATGGGCAGAATCCCTTTCATAGGCGAAGAAAATTACCATCACCGGACAATGAGGCGCAAACTAAAACGCATTTTTCTGAAACGGCGTTCACAGACAAATTTAACATCCGGTCAGCCTCAAACAAAAAAAGGCTCCGGATTTCTCCGGAGCCCCTTTCGGTCTGTAACGGCTAGCAAGTTACGACTTCGGCAGGTTCGCCAAGGCCTGCAACAGTTCGAAGTTGTCCTTGAACTTCGCTTCCGCCGCCTGCAACATCGCGGTCGCATTCGGGTTGAGCTTCAAGAGCTGTTTGAAGCGGTTCTCGGTCAGCGCCGTTTCGGCGAACGACTGCGTCGGCGCCTTGCTGTCGAGCTGCAACGGGTTCTTGCCTTGGGAGGCGAGTTCCGGGTTGTAGCGGTACAGCGGGAAATGGCCCGTCTCGACCGCGAGCTTCTGGTGCTCGAGACCGGTGACCATGTCAAAGCCCTGCGCGATGCAGTGAGAGTAGGCGATGATGATCGCCGGCCCGTCGTAAGCCTCGGCTTCAGCGAAGGCCTTCACCGTGGCGGCCGGGTTGGCGCCCAAGCTGACCTGCGCGACGTAGATGTTCTTGT